>NZ_JAUSLT010000089.1 GCF_030646015.1 Bradyrhizobium sp. | reverse complement strand
ACTCCGGGATCAGAAAACGCCACTTCTGAATATAGTTCCGCTCGATCGTTCGGTCATAGCTATTGTCGCGCATTGGATCGTCCTCCAGCGGAGCGATTCAATCAGCGAATTAGTGAACATGCACAATTGCGAGGAGCCCTCTTGTCCGCCGAAGCCCGCCTTCGGGCGAAGGCGGATGCGACGAAGCAATCCATCCTTGCTGCAGCAAGAAAGAACGCTGGAGTGCTTCGCTTCGCTCGCAATGACGTTGCTAGAGATGACATCCAACAACTAAAATCGCGCCGAGACGCGACAATGAGGAAACACCATGATCGAATTCTTCTTCGACTGCTCCAGCCCCTGGACCTATCTCGCCTTCCACAACATCCAGCCCATCGCAAAGGAGTTCGGCGCCGAGATATCGTGGCGGCCGATCCTGGTCGGCGGCATTTTCAATTCGGTCAATCCCAGCGTCTATGCCTCGCGCGAGGCGCCGGTGCCGCTGAAGGCGCGTTACCAGAAGAAGGACCTCGCCGACTGGGCGCGCTCCGCCGGCCTCGCGATCAAGATGCCGCCGACGGTGTTTCCGGTGAACAGCGTCAAGGCGATGCGCGGCTGCATATTCCTCGGTAACGACATGGTGCCGTTCGCCCGCGCGGTATTCGAGGCCTATTGGGGTGCCGACAAGGATATTTCAAAGGACGAGGTGCTGACCGAAATATGCAACAGCGTCGGCGTCGATCCCGCCAAATTCTTCGCCGGTATCAGCGACCAGGCGATCAAGGACCAGCTCAAGGCCAATACCGACGAGGTGATGGCGCGCGGCGGCTTCGGGTCGCCGACCATCTTTCTCGACAAGACCGACATGTATTTCGGCAATGACCGCCTGCCGCTGGTCCGCGAAGCGCTGGCGCGCCTGAAGGCGCGGGCCGCCTGATGCCGAGGAAGGTCGTCTGCCGCGAACTCGGGCCTCCCGAAAGCCTGCAGCTGGAAAGTTTTGCCTCGGTGCCGCTGGCGCCGGGCGAGGTCCGCGTCGCCTTGCAAGCCGCCGGGATCAATTTTCCGGACGTATTGATGGCGGCCGGCGAGTACCAGCTGAAGCCGCCGCTGCCGTTCACGCCGGGGGTGGAAGCCGCCGGCGACGTGATCGAGGTCAACGGCGCCGATGGCGTCGCGGTCGGCGATCGCGTGATCGTCAAGATGCGGCACGGGGCCTACGCCGACGAGGCCGTCGTCACGCCGTCACAATTGACGCCGCTGCCATCGACCTTCGACTACGCCGAGGGCGCGACCTTTTTGGCCGGCCACGGCACCGCCTATCACGCGCTGATCGACCGCGGGCAGGTTCAGCCCGGCGAGGTGCTGCTGGTGCACGGCGCCGGCGGCGGCGTTGGCCTCGCCGCGGTCGAGATGGGCAAGATGCTCGGCGCCACCGTGATCGCGGCCGCCTCGAGCGAGGAGAAACTTGGCGTCGCCCAGGCGCGCGGCGCCGATCATCTGGTGCTCTATGGCCGCGAACCGTTCCGCGATGCCGTCAAACGCATCACCGACGGGCGCGGCGCCGACGTGGTGTTCGATCCCGTCGGTGGCGAAGTGTTCGAGAACAGCGTGCGCTGCATCGCCTGGGGCGCCCGGCTGCTGGTAATCGGTTTTACCGGCGGCATCGGCCTTGCCCGCACCAATTTGTTGCTGATCAAGGGCGCCAGCGTACTCGGCGTCCGCGCCGGCGAAGCGGTGCGGCGAAATCCGGCGCTGGGGGAGGTACGGTTGAAGGCGCTGCTGGATTGGGCGGAAGCGGGAAAGATCCGGCCCAACGTTTCGCACCGGCTGCCGCTGGAGGATTACGCGAAGGCGATGCGGCTCCTGGTCGAGCGCAAGGCGATCGGACGCGTGGCGTTGATGATGCGGCCGTAGGGTGGGCAAAGGCGCGCGCTTCGCGCCGTGCCCACCATCTTCCTTCGTGTCGCATCATGGTGGGCACGGCGCGAAGCGCGCGCCTTTGCCCACCCTACGAATCCGTCACTTGTACTCCCGCTCATCCCACCACGGGAAATAGTCCGGCATGTCGGTCGACACCTTGTTCTTGAACTGCGCGGGGCGCTTTTCCAGAAACGACACCACGCCTTCCTTGACATCCTCCGAACGGCCGCGCGCGTAAATGCCGCGGCTGTCGACCTTGTGGGCTTCCATCGGATCGTCGGCGCCGAGCATGCGCCACATCATCTGGCGGATCAGCGCCACCGAGACCGGCGCGGTTTTTGCGGCGATCTCCTTGGCCATGGCGCGCGCGGTCGGCAGCAGGTCATCGGGCGCTACGACCTTGCTGACCAGGCGGCCGGCGAGTGCTTCCTGCGCCGGAAACACTTTTCCGGTGTAACACCACTCCAGCGCCTGGGCGATGCCGACGAGGCGCGGCAGGAACCAGCTCGACGCCGCCTCCGGCACGATGCCGCGCTGCGAGAACACGAATCCGATCCGGGCGTTTTCCGAGGCGATGCGGATATCCATCGGCAGCAGCATGGTGGCGCCGATGCCGACCGCCGGGCCGTTGATCGCCGCGATCACGGGCTTCAGGCATTTGAAGATCCGCAAGGTGACCTGGCCGCCGCCGTCGCGCACCTGGGGATCGCTGTAATCGACCTTGCCGTCGGCCAGCCGTTTGACGGGCCCGCGCCGCGCGTCGCGATCGAAGGTGTCGGCGCCGGAGGAGAGGTCGGCGCCGGCGCAGAACCCGCGCCCCGCGCCGGTGACGATGATGGCACGGACATTGTCGTCCTTGTCGGCGGCATCGAATGCCGCGATCAATTCCGCCTGCATGGTGCCGTTGAAGGCGTTGAGCTTGTCGGGCCGGTTCAGTGTGATGGTGAGAATCTGCTCGTCGACCTCGTATTTGATGGTCTCGTAGGTCATGGGGGATTTCCTCTGGGTTGTTGTTTTGATTGTCACCTCGTCATTGCCGGGCTTGACCCGGCAATCCATCCTCTTGAAAAAGATGGATGCGCGGGTCAGGCCCGCGCATGACGATTGGTATGTGCCGTTCTACTTCTTCGGCGGGCTCGGCCACGGCTTCTGCGGCCCGCGCAAGCCCTCGAACGCCTTGGCCATGCCGAGCACGCCGATGTCGTCGAAGCGGCGGCCGACGATCTGGACGCCGATCGGAAAACCCTTCTTGTCGAGACCGCCATTGATCGAGACGGCCGGGTTTTCCGACATGTTCCACGGCACGGTATAGGCTATGTGCTCGAATGGCTTGTCGGGATCATTGATCGGAGCGGCGAGCTCGGCGGCGAAATTCACCACCGGCGACACCGGCGAAATCACATAGTCGATCTCGCAGAACAGTTTTGCGGCCGCCGCCCGGATCGCCATGGTGGCATTGAAGCCCCTGATGACGTCGACACCCGACAGTTTGGCGCCGGTCTCCGCCCATTTGAGGATATAGGGCAGCGCCTTGGCGCGCTCGGCCGGCGCCAGTTTCGACAGATCGTCCCACATCCGGGCGCGCCAGAAATTGTCGAGCCCGTCGAGGATCTCGCGCGTCATCACGCCATCGACTTCGGTGATAACGGCGCCGGCGGATTCGAACGCCTTCGCGGCCTTCACGGCGACTTCGCGCACGTCCATCTCCAGCGCCTGGCCCGTGCCGGCATCGAGCATCAGCCCGAAGCGCAATTTGCGCGGCGATTTTTCCAGCGCTCTCCAGTTGATGTCATTGGGCGGCAGGCTCATGCCGTCGCGGCGATCGGGCTTCGACAGCACGCTCATCATCAGGGCGGCGTCATCGACAATGCGCGTCATCGGTCCGGCGACGCGGCCGACATAGGGCGGGTCGACCGGAATTCGCCCCAGACTGGGCTTCAGCGCGACCAGGCCGCACCAACAAGCGGGCAAGCGCACCGAGCCGCCGATATCGGTGCCGAGATGCAACGGGCCGTAGCCCGCGGCAGCCGCGGCGCCAGCTCCGGAACTGGAGCCGCCGGGATTTTTGCCGAGGTCCCAGGGATTGCGGGTGAGGGGATGGAAGCTGGAAAGGCCCGACGACAGCATGCCGTAATCCGGCATGGTGGTTTTTGAAAAGATCACCGCGCCGGCTTCGCGCAGGCGCGCCGCGGGCGGCGCATCCCGCTCCGCCGCGACCAGTTTGACGCTGGCGGCACCCAGTGGCACCGGCACGCCCTTGGTGGCGATGTTTTCCTTGATGGTAACAGGCACGCCGTCGAGCAAGCCCATCGGCTCGCCCTTCTGCCAGCGTTCGGTCGATGTTTTGGCAACCGCCCGCGCGCCATCGGGATCGAAGGCGTACAGCGCCTTGATGTGCGGCTCCCACGCCGCGACATGCGTCAGCACGTCCTCCAGCACTTCCGACGGCGAGAACTGGCCGGCCTTGAAACCCTCGATCAGGTCGACGGCGCTGAGGTCGTGCAGCGACGTGACCGCTTCCTTGGGGGCTGGTTTATGCATGGGCACCCGCCGGAAGACGGGTTTCGATGATGCGCGCGAACATGCTGGCGCCAATGGGGAGGATCTTGTCGTCGAGGATGTAGCCGGGATTATGCACCGGCACCGAGCCTTCATGTCCGACCCAGAAATACGCCCCGGGCACCACCTGCATCATGTCGGCGAAATCCTCGCTGCCCATCTTGGGCCTCGACCGGGTGATCACCTTGTCGGCGTCGACCACCGTGCGCGCCACTTCGGCGACCACGGCGGACTGCTCTTCCTCGTTGATCAGCACGCTGAAGCCGTCACGGATGTCGACTGATATCTCGACCTGGAAGGAGGCGGCGATGCCGGCGCAGAGCGCGCGCATCCGCTCGCGGATCAGCACGCGGACCTCGTCGGAAAAGGCGCGGACCGTGCCGCACAGTTTCGCCTCGCCGGGGATCACATTGTAGGCCGAGCCGGTGTGGATCTGGGTGATCGACAGCACCGCCGGCTCATGCGGATCGACGTTGCGGCTGACGATGCTCTGCAGCGCCTGGCCGAGCGTCATCGCGACGATGACGGGATCCTTGGAGAAATGAGGCATTGCACCATGCGCGCCGTAGCCGTTGATGACGATGTCGAAGAAGTCGGCGCCGGCCATCGCCGGTCCCGGCAGGATCGCGATCTCGCCATGGTTCAGGTCCGGCGCATTGTGCAGCCCGTAGATCTCGTCGCAGGGGAATTTCTCGAACAGCCCGTCCTTGATCATGGCGCGCGCGCCGCCGAGGCCTTCCTCGGCCGGCTGGAAGATGAAATGCACGGTGCCGTCGAAATTCCGGGTTTCCGCAAGGTAGCGCGCGGTGCCGAGCAGCATGGTGGTGTGGGCGTCATGGCCGCAGCCGTGGAAGCGGCCGGGAATGGTCGAGCGCCAGCGCAGATTGGTGTTCTCTTCCATCGGCAGCGCGTCCATGTCGGCGCGCAGCCCGATCCGCTTGCTGCTCGTCCCCTTGTTGCCCTTGAGCACGCCGACCACGCCGGTGCCGCCGAGGCCGCGATGCACCTCGATGCCCCATTGCGTGAGCTTGTCGGCGACGATCCCGGAGGTGCGGACTTCCTCGAAGCCGATCTCGGGATGCGCATGCAGATCCCGGCGGATCGCGGTGAGTTCGTCGGCAAAGTCTTCAATGCGTTCGATCGTGGGCATGGTGGTTATCCGGTTGCAGAAGACGATGGATGTGGTTTGGCGGGGACGAAGGTGGGGCCGTTCGGCTTGACGCGGATGCCGGCGCGCAGGCGCGTCCAGGGCAAGGCGGCGGTGTCGGCCGGCATCGCGCCCGGTGCGGCGCAGATCAGGAGCGTCTCGGCGATCGGTTCGAAATCCGCGCGAAAATGCACCGAGCTCTTGTTGACCAGGATCGCCTGTTCGGTCGGCTCGATACCGACATAGCGGTACATCGCCTGGTCCGCGAGCTGCGCCTTGTGCGAGGAGACGACCACCCGGACGCCGCCGATGCGAAGGCACGCCGAGGGGCCCATCTCCATGTCGCGGCCGCCGTAATAGGGGCCGGGCGCCACGAAATTGCCGTCGGACAATTGTTCGACGACGAACGTTTCCTGGTAGGGCGCGTCGCCCGGAATGCCGGATTTGCCGCCCAGCGCCAGCGTGACGGTCGCGCCGACACCCGCTTCATGCGCGGCCCGCGCCGAGGCGGGATCGTAGATCACGCCGGTGGCGGCGCGCTGGGCGTTGTTGCGCACCAGCGCGCGCAGCATGCCCGTGGTGTCGGAATCGCCGCCGGCCCCGGGATTGTCCTGGGTGTCGGCGATGATAATGGGCCTGCTCGCGCTCTTCGCCAGTTCCATCGCGTGCAGCACGCCTTCGTCCGGCGTAAAGATGCGGCCGTCGAAATCATTCTCGTGACCGATGATGACGCGCGCAATGGTATCGGCCGCGGCGTCGGCATCGGCCTGGGTCACGCCGTAGGCGAACACGCTCGGCCCGCAATGGGCAAAATCGGCTGCCGGAAAGCCCGGCGCAAACGACAGCGTCGGCACCGCATCGTCCTGCAGCGCCGCCAGCTTCTGGTAAATGCCCTTGGTCGGCTGATCGTTGGTGCACTGCCAGCTGATCGGAATCAGGAACGGTAATTGCCGGAACGCTTTTGCGAATTTTTGTCCCGATTGCAGCAACAGCGCCAGATGTTCCGCGGCGGCGCGGCCGGTGTCGGCCATGTCGACATGCGGATAGGTGCGGTAGGCGATGAGTGCGTCGGCATGCTCCACCATTTCCGGCGTCACATTGGCGTGCAGATCGAGGCTGACCACCAGCGGCAAATCCTTGCCGATTACCTGCCGCACCCGGCGCAGGATTTCGCCTTCGCCGTCGTCGAAATGTTCCGACACCATGGCGCCGTGCAGGTCGAGATAGACGGCGTCAAGGGGGCCTGCGGCTTTGATGCCGTCGACCATCATCTTGAGGACACGCTCATAGGCATCCTCGGTGACATGCGCCGAGGGACTGGCGGCGCAGGCGATGGTTGGAACCAGCTCCCAGCCGCGGGCTTCCGCCGCGCCGACGAAACCGGCCAGCCCGACATTGATGTTGCGCATGGTCTTGAGAATGTCGCCGCCATGCGCCATCGACGGCCAGCCGCCGCCATGGACGAAATCGGCATAGGTCGCCTTGGTCGGCGCGAAGGTATTGGTCTCGTGCAGGAAGCCGCCAACGGCGATACGGGTCATTAATTCGGTCTCGATCTGATTTGTGGCGCGACGTTAGACTCGTCATTGCGACCAGCGCAAGCGACGAAGCAATCCCGTTTTGCATGCCGCATCCCGTCAATGCGGGGGAGCGGAGCCAGCCCGGCTCTTCCCGCGTCATTGCGAGGAGCACTTGCGACGAAGCAATCCAGCTTTCTGCCTGTTGCGCGAAAGCTGGATTGCTTCGCTGCGCTCGCAATGACGTTGAAGGGGCAGGGGCCGGCTTCCACGCTCGCAATGGCGGCGAGAGTGCTACGCCCCCGCCACTGCGCCCTCAGTCACCGGCCGGAAATTCGCAAAATCCCAGCCGCGCCCCGGCGCCGCCTCGAGCAGCGCCTTCGTATACGCCTGCTGCGGATGGGTCAGGACCTGCGCTGCCGGGCCCTGTTCGACGATGCGGCCATGCTGCATCACCGCGACATCGTCGCAGATTTGCGCCGCGACGCGCAAATCGTGGGTGATGAACAACAGCGCGATGCCCAGCCTGGTCTGGATTTCGTCAAGCAGTTCCAGCACCTGCGCCTGCACGGAGACGTCGAGCGCCGACACCGCCTCGTCCGCCACCAGCACGTCGGGGTCGAGTGCCAGCGCGCGCGCAATCGCGATGCGCTGGCGCTGGCCGCCGGAGAACTGGTGCGGATAGCGCGAGATCGCGTCGGCCGGCAGGTCGACCAGTTCCAGCAGATCGCGCGCCTTGGCCAGCGCTTCCGCATGCGGCATGCCGTAATTGATCGGTCCCTCGGCGATGGTCTCGCCGACCGTGATGCGCGGATTGAGCGAGCGGTAGGGATCCTGGAAGATGATCTGGATGCGCTTCCTGTGCGGCTGCAGCAGCCGCCGCGACAGGTCGGAGATTTCGCGGCCCACCAGGCGAATGCCGCCGGAGGTCGGATCGATCAGCCGCACGATGCAGCGCGCCACGGTGGATTTGCCGGAACCGCTTTCGCCGACGATGCCGAGCGTGCGGCCCTTGCGCAGCGTGAGGGTGACGTCCTTCGCGGCCGCCACTTCGCGCACGGCGCCGAAAAAGGAGCGCTCGCGATAGACCTTGCCGAGTTCGTTGGCTTCCAGCACCACCGGTTCGGTCGAGTCAGCGCGCGGCGCCCGCGGGATCAGGCTCGGCACCGCCGAGAGGAGATTGCGGGTGTATTCCATGGCGGGCGTGCGCAGGATCGACTGCAGCGAACCGGTCTCGACCAGCTTGCCATAACGCATCACGGCGACGCGGTCGGCGATCTCGGCGACCACGCCCATGTCATGGGTGATGAAGAGCACCGCGGTGCCGTGATCACGTTGCAAATCGCGGATGAGCGTCAAAATCTGCTTCTGCGTGGTGACGTCGAGCGCGGTGGTCGGCTCGTCCGCGATCAAGAGCTTCGGCTCCAGCACCAGCGCCATCGCGATCATGATACGCTGGCGCTGGCCGCCGGAAAGGCGGTGCGGGTAGGAGGCGAAAATGCGTTCGACCTCGGGCAGCCGGACCTGCTCCATCATGTCGAGGATGCGCTTCTTGCGCGCGCGGGCGTCGAGATCGGTGTGGGCGCGCAGCACCTCGTCAATCTGGCGGCCGACCGGCACCACCGGATTGAGCGCCGTCATCGGCTCCTGAAAGATCATCGCCATGGTGGTGGCGCGCAGCTGCCGCAGCCGGCGATCACTGGCGGTGAGGATATCCTCGCCGACCAGCTTGACAGTTCCGCCGGACGGCACCAGCGAGCCCTTCTGCAGCAGGCCCATCACGGTCAGCGACGTCACTGATTTGCCAGAGCCGCTTTCGCCGACCAGGCACAGCGTCTCGCCGGCGCGGACCTGCAGCGAGACGCCGTCGATCACGCGCTGGTTGGCGGGATTCTTGCCGAGGCCGACCACGAGATTGTCGATGTCGAGGACAATGGGTTTGTCGTTCATGTCATCGTCCTCTCAACACCGTCATTGCGAGGAGCGCTTGCGACGAAGCAATCCATTCTTTTCTTTCTTTCCGCGGTGAGATGGATTGCTTCGCTTTGCTCGCAATGACGTTGAGAGGCCGTCGCGTCTCGCTGGCGATGATGGGATGAAACACGTTCACTTGCCGCCCTCCCGCTGCTTCATCCGGGGATCGAGCGCATCGCGCGCGGCGTCGCCGATCAGGTTGACGCTGAGGATCGCCACCGACAGCATCAGACCGGGCCAGAAGATCAGCGACGGTTTGATCTGAAAATAGGCGCGGCCCTCGGCCATGATGTTGCCCCAGGTCGGCGTTTCAGGGCTGATGCCGGCGCCGAGGAACGACAGGATCGCTTCGGTCAGGATCGCGGAAGCGGCCACATAGGTGCCTTGCACGATCAGCGGCGCCACCGTGTTGGGCATCAGATGCCGCCACATGATCTTGGGCAGGCTGGAGCCGACCGAGATCGCCGCCTCGACATACGGCTCCTCGCGCGCGGACAGCACCACCGAGCGCACCAGCCGCGCCACCCGCGGGATCTCGGGAATGGTGATGGCGACCAGCACCGTCATCAGGCTGGCGCCCGACAGCGACACCACGGCAATCGCCAGCAGGATGCTCGGGATCGCCATCAGGCCGTCCATCACCCGCATCATCACGGCATCGACCCATTTGAAGAAACCGGAGACGAGTCCGATGACGAGCCCGATGCTGATCGAGAACAGGGCGGCGCCGAGCCCGATCAGGAGCGAAATTCGTCCGCCATAGAGAATGCGCGCCAGCACGTCGCGGCCATAGGCGTCGGTGCCGAGCCAGAATTCGGCGCTCGCCGGTCTCAGGCGCAGCGCCGGCGCCAGCAGCTGCGGATCGTGCGACGACAGCAGTGGCGCAAAAATAGCCGACAGGATCACCAATGCGAGGCAGACGCTCGCCACCGCGATGATCGGCGTCGCCGTCAGAAATCCAAGCCCCGACCGGAACGGCGTGGTGATCGGAATTGACGGCTCGGGAAGGGTTTCGATCGCCATCAGTAACGGATCCTTGGGTCAAGCATGGTATAGGCGACGTCGATCAGGAGATTGACGGTGACATAGATCAGCGACGTCAACAGGATCATCGCCTGGATGACGGGATAATCGCGCGCCAGCACGGCATCGACGGTGAGGCGTCCGATGCCGGGCAGATTGAACACGCTCTCGGTGACGACCACGCCCGAAATCAGCAGGGCGAAGCCTGTTCCGATCACGGTGATGACGGGCACCGCGGCGTTGCGCAGCGCGTGGCGCAGCAGCACGGCGGTCTCGTTGATGCCCTTGGCACGGGCGGTGCGCACATAATCCTCGCCGAGCACGTCGAGCATCGCCGCCCGCGTCATGCGCGCGATCAGCGCCACGTAGATAAAGGACAATGTGCAGGTCGGCAGAATGATGCGCTCGAAGAACGGCCCGAAACCCTGGGTGATGCTTCTGAAACCCTGCACCGGCAGCCAGCGCAGCTCGATGGCGAAAACCTGGATCAGCACATAGCCGATCACGAACACCGGGACCGAGAACCCGATCACCGACAATCCCATCACGAAGCGGTCGATCCAGGTGCCGTGTTTCCAGGCCGCGATGACGCCCAAGGGCACCGCGACCACGATGGCGAGAATGATGGTCGACAGTGCGATCGAGATCGAGGGCTCGACGCGCTGGCTGATCATTTTCAGCACCGGCACGTTGGAGATCAAGGATACGCCGAGATCGCCTTGCAGCAGCTTGCCGACCCAGGTGAAGAACTGGGTGTAGAGCGGCTCATGCAGGCCGAGCGAGATGCGGATGCGCTCGAGCTGTTCGGGCGTCGCATTGTCGCCGGCCAGGATCGCGGCGGGATCGCCCGGCGTCAGCCGCAGCAGCAAGAACACGAACAGCGCCACCACGCCCATCACGGGAATGGCGGCCAGAACACGGCGAAGCAGATATCCGAGCATCGTTGTCCATCAATTATGCGCCAACCGGTGTTCGGTCGGCGCGGATTTTTTTTGTTCCCGCCCGTATGTACCAGCTAAGCAAATTCGGTGCCATCGGGAACGTCGTTTTTGCCGACGCAGGTAGTGAGTAGCCCGGATGGAGCGCAGCGCAATCCGGGAAAGGTTTCACCGCTTGCGCAGCTGCCCCGGATTACGCTGCGCTCCATCCGGGCTACAAGAGCTCACTCCAGCGTCGCCAGCAGTCCCGCCATCAGGCGGCCGCGCTCGGCGAGGCTGTCGACTTCGATATGCTCGTTCAGCGTGTGCGCGTCGGCGCCGCGCACGCCCAATCCGTCGAGGGTGGGGATACCCATCGCGCCGGTAAAATTGCCGTCGGAGCCGCCGCCGGCGCTGGCGTGGGGCAGCTCCTTGCCCATCGCTTTCGCAAGGCCGCGCGCCTTTTCATACAGCGCCATGGTGCCGGCGTCGGGTTCCCATACCGGCCGGGTCACGCCGCGCGTCACTTTAAAAGTGACGTCATTGGCGGTGCCGGACAGCGCCAGCATCCGCTCGACGCCGTGGTCGAGATCGGCCTGGCGTTTCGCCATGCTCAACGCCTCGCCGGTGCAGGTGGTGGCGACGCAGTTGACCCATTGCCCGCCATGCACGATGCCGACCGAGAAGGTGCAGTCCGCCGTGGTCATGCCGTCGATCGCGAGAATCTGCCGCGCCATCTCGCGGATCGCCGAGCGGCCCGAAGATAGAGTTGCGCCGGCATGGCTCGGCTTGCCCACGGATTCGAGATTGAAGCGCGCGATGGCGTAACGCCCGGTGACGACGCCATTGTCCGGGCGGCCCGGCTCCGGCACCAGCACATACTTGTTGCGGGCGGCCTCCGCCTCGATGATGTCGCGGGTCGAGGGCGTGCCGACTTCCTCGTCCGGCGTGAACAGCACGGTGATCGGCAGCGGCGTGGTGAAGGAGGCGCGCGCCAGTTGCCGGATCGCTTCCAGGGAGAGGTAATTGCCGCCCTTCATGTCGAAGATGCCGGGGCCGAAGCACTTGTTGCCCTCGCGGCGCCATTGCAGCTTTTCCAGCGTGCCGATCGGATGCACGGTATCGAGATGTCCCGCGATCAGGATGCCCGGTTGGCCTGCCTTCGGATGCGGGAAGCGGGCGCGGACGCAGCCGGCAAAACCCTGCCGGCCGGCAATGCGTTCGATCGACGCCCCCATGATCGCCATGTCGCGGGCGGCGAGGTCGAGCATGCGCTCGACGGCGGGGGCATCGAAGGTCGGGCTTTCGCATTCCACCCAGCCGCGCAGTCCCTGCAGCATGGCCTCGGAATCGAAAGGTAGGTTGGCGGGGTTCATCGGCTTCTCTTTATGATTGAACGGGGTCTTGTTGACGCGCGGGCTCACGCGAGCGGCTTGCGAGCAGGATCCTTACGAAAGTGACCGGCGGCGAATTTGTAAAGTGAAACTTGTTGTAAAGTGAAACCTGGGCGCCGGCTCGGGCGCATTCGCCGCGCATCCATGATCTAAAACCCGATTGACGCGCCACGCGCTTGGTGCAAGTCTCGAATACCCTCGGAGTTACAGCGTGTTAGTGCGCCTAAATAACGTACCGCATGCATAACTTATCATCTGGGTTTGATCAGTTTCACGTCAGGAGAGTTTGAATGTTCCACATCTCGCGTTGGAAACGGCCCACGCTAGCGTCCGGTGTCGCGCTGTCGGTCCTTGCCTTTTCGGCCGCCTTGACGCCGCAGGCGTTCGCCGCCGGCAAGACCATCACCGCGGTGATGCATTCCGATTTGCGCGTGACCGATCCCGGTCTCACCACCGCCTACATCACCCGCGACCACGGCTACATGGTCTACGACACGCTGGTGGCCACCGATTCGAACTTCAAGATCCAGCCGCAGATGGCGGAATGGAAAATCTCGGACGACAAGCTCACCTACACCTTCACCCTGCGCGACGGCCTGAAATGGCATGACGGCAAGCCGGTGACGGCGGAAGACTGCGTTGCCTCGCTGAAGCGCTGGGGCAAGAACGACGGCATGGGCCAGAAGCTGATGGATTTCACCGCCAGCATCACGGCCGCCGACGACAAGACCATCGTGCTGAAATTGAAGGAGCCCTACGGCCTGGTGCTGGAGTCGCTCGGAAAACCGTCGTCGCTGGTGCCGTTCATGATGCCGAAGCGCCTGGCCGAGACCGAGCCCGGCAAGGCCATCGCCGAACAGATCGGCTCCGGCCCGTTCAAATTCATCGCCGCCGAATTCCAGCCCGGCGTCAAGGTCGCCTACGAGAAGAACAAGGACTACGTGCCGCGCAAGGAGCCGGCGAGCTGGACCGCCGGCGGCAAGGTGGTCAAGGTCGACCGCGTCGAATGGCTCACCATGCCCGACGCGCAGACCGTGGTGAATTCGCTGCAGTCGGGCGATATCGATTTCGCGGAAAATCCGTCCTTCGATTTCCTGCCGGCGCTGGAAGCCAACAAGGACATCAAGGTCGAAACCCTCAACAAGTTCGGCTTCCAGACGCTCGGGCGCATGAATTTCATCCATCCGCCCTTCGACAACGTCAAGGTACGCCGCGCCGCGTTCCTGGCCATGAGCCAGAAGCCGGTGCTCGACGCGCTGGTCGGCAATCCCAAATATTACAAGATCTGCGGCGCGATCTTCATCTGCGACACGCCGCTCGCCACCGACGTCGGTTCGGAGACCCTGGTGAAGGGCAACGGCATGGCGGAAGCCAAGAAGGCGCTCGCCGAATCCGGCTACGACGGCACGCCGATCGTGATCATGGCGCCCGGCGACGTGGTGACCCTGAAGGCGCAGCCGATCGTGGCGGCGCAGTTGCTGCGCGAAGCCGGCTTCAAGGTCGACGTGCAGGCCACCGACTGGCAGACCGTGGTGACCCGCCGCGCCAGCCAGAAGCCGATCAAGGAAGGCGGCTGGAACATGTTCTTCACCAACTGGGTCGGCGCCGACGTGTCCAACCCCGTCGCCAACGTCTCGATCGGCGGCCGCGGCACCAAGGGCGGCTGGTTCGGCTGGGCCGAAGACGCCAAGGTCGAACAGCTGCGCGATGCCTATGCCCGCGCAGGCACCCCCGAAGAGCAGAAGAAGATCGCCGCCGACCTGCAGAAGCATGCCTATGAGCAGGCGATCTACATCCCGCTCGGGCAATATCTCGCGCCCAGCGCCTGGAGCACCAAACTGACCGGCGTACTCGACGGCCCGGCGACCCCGGTGTTCTGGAATATCGAGAAGAAGTAGGGGGCGGGCGACAGTCCCGCGGCCGTCATTGCGAGCGAAGCGAAGCAATCCATCTTTTAGATCGTATGGATTGCTTCGTCGCTTCGCTCCTCGCAATGACGGCGCTCAAGATTATCTAAGCGTCATGCCCGGCCTTGTGCCGGGCATTTTCGTTTTGCGATAACTTGACGACTCGCGGATCAGCAGTGGCTGCTGCGGAGCGATTCCAGTCCGTCATTCAAGATCGGCGGCGCGGCCTGCGCGGACGGCGAACTCGGGGCAGGCAAACCAGTCGGCGGCTTGTGGGTGGTTACGGCGCGCCGGTTACCGTGATTTTCGCTGGGCATGTCGTCTTGCTCCGATTGCTGCAGGACAACATTTTCGGGACAGGGATGTTCCCGAGGGCGAGGAGATGCATGGCCTGGATTCCGCAAGCCATGCGGCGCCGGAACAGGACTTGGCTTCGCGTTTCGTGTCAGCGCGAGGCCGATGGTTTAGCCCTGGTATCGCTGCATGATCGCCATGGCCGATTGCAGCATCTGGCGCGTGACCTCGTCGTTGCGCGAAACCGCGCCCTCGATGCCGGCGCGAACCTTCTGCGTGAAGTCGAGGCGTTCGCCATCGTTGGCGGCCGGAAGCTCGCCAGTACCGCCACTCACCGGAATTTTCATCGTCATCGCCATGAAAGGCCGACTGTCATCAAGCGACATTTTCCCGCTGCGAATCTGGTCATTGCTCCAGTCCCGCATTTCCTGGCGCGTCATGTTGCTGATGTCGACCTGCTTGACGCCGGCTGCGCCCGATCCGGACGGGCCTGCCGTGGCCGTGGCCAGCACGTCCGCGAACGATGTCGCGTTGCCGGGCGCGGCAGGGGATTGCGCGCGCTGGCTGGCGTGGAGATAGCTCGTTCCCGCATCAATTTTCATCGTGGCAACCTCTTCAAGACAGCGTAGGCACCGACCATGCGAGGCAAGGCTGGTGCCGGCCTTTCGGTCGTTAGACAGGCGGCGTTGATCCACCCGAATCGCGTTCAAGATTTAGAACAGCAAGGCTGAAGGGTTCGTTAGTCGGTACTTGGCTGCGGTTGGGATCCGATCGCCGCAGATTGGTGGAGCGCGACAGCGAACTTGCCGCCATGCGCTTTGTCACGCCATTCGTGCGGCTCGTCAGAGCCAATCTCTGGTGCGGGCGGTGGGAATCGAACCCACACGATGTTGCCATCGAGGGATTTTAAGTCCCTTGCGTCTACCAGTTCCGCCACGTCCGCGCGTTTGTTTCATAACGCTTTTTCGGCTTTGGGCAATGAATGTTTTGCAGATCGTCCCTTGCGTTTTGCAAAACAGGTTCCGGGCACGTTCTCGCGCCGGAACGACGAACGTGACGATGACCCGGTTCTAGATCAGCCCGAGCTACGACGCGCCGCTGCCCGACCTGCCCGACTACTTTTTCACCATGGAGGAATAGCAGCGCTCGCGCGCTGACCGAACCACCGCGTTCGGTCTGCCGTGGACGCTCTGATGCATGGTGCTCGGAGGTCCCGCCACCATCACCGTTCATGACAGCCGTCGCGAAAACAGCGACAGGTCGAGATCGGCCATGATCCTGTCGCGGGCTGGCGTGGGGAACACCCCAAAGCCTCGATGAATGACCGCAGCGAACCGGGCCGTTGTCCGCCCGGTCAGAAAGCCGGTTCTGACATTAGGACACCGGCAATACCACGGACTCTCACCCCGGTAGTAGTAGCCGGGACACCTCCGGTCCTGATCGCTGATCACAATGGGCGACGAGAAACGAGCAAATGCATACCCCATCGAAGACGGGTCCAACTCCCGTCGGGAGGGCCGATTGGCACCCGTCAAGGTGCGCTCGATAAAGTGGTTGGAAATTGTGGCCTTCGACCGTGACCGTCCCGCTGAGCGGGAGGGAGGGCAACGGAGGGGGAGGCGTGCCTTTCAGCAAACTGAATGCTGCCCCGATTCGAGGGTCAGTACGTAACGCAATATATGAGAACTCGGAACGATGAAGCGAAGATTTACAACGGCGGCGGCCAGATCCGAACGATTCCAGACCCTTTTTGACGCCTTGCGCGCCAGCGAAAATATGGACGTAGTCGCTGAATATCTTGCTCGCGGTAGAATATTGTCAAGCGCCCGCACTAAAACCTTAGAAGCCCGCTGGCGGGTTTTGTTGCGCAAGTACCTTGATGGCGGTTCGTTCGAGGAAGCAATGGAGGACGTATTTTCCGAGCTTACGCTACGCGGTATTGATCACGTCGAGTTGCCTCGGGATCTTGAGGCTCTAGTCATATCGCATTACGAACGCGTTGACGAAGAACTAAAGTCAAACTTCGAACTGCGAATGGCTCTGTTCGAGAAGATTTTCAAATTTGCGGAAACCCTCCGTAAGCCCAATAACTAAGTTAGAAACCCAATGGCCAGCAAGAAAACAGCGGGAAAACAGCGGCGGGGCCGCCCGTTCGCTCGCGGGCAGAGCGGCAATAAAGCTGGCAGGCCGCCGGGCTCGCGCAATAAGGCAACGCTTATGTCCGAGGCGATCTCCGAGGGGGATGCGTTGGCGATTGCGCGCGCTGTTGTCGGCAAAGCAAAGAAGGGCGATGCAACCGCCGCGAGGCTCGTTCTTGATCGATTGTGGCCTGTACCACGGGGTCACACGATTAAATCTAGGTCTGGAATAATCCCGAAGGTTGCGAGTTCTGCTGATGTACTTGCGGCCCATGGAGCGGTGATCAGATCCGTCGCAACGGGCGAGCTGCCAACCGATGCAGCTCAAGCCCTTTCGGAATTGTTTGAAAGACAGTTGCGAATGATCGAGACGACAGCCATTGAGGACCGTCTAAAGGCGCTTGAGCTGCGGATCGCCAGTGAACACGGATCAAGATCAAATGAAGAAGGCAACTGAGCGCAGGTTGGCTGCAGCCGAGCGGCTGCTGTTGTCGGAGAAAGGCAGCCTTCAAGTGATCATCATTCACGGCGGCTTTTCAGGCCCGCCCCGGTTGGCGGATGTCGGCGGCCGAATACTGGAGCGCGCCGGCGATGAAACGCTTGACGCTTTTGAGAAGCGAGTAATCAACGATGCCAAAGCGGCTAATCTTAAATCAGTTGTCATCGGCGGGCTTCCGCCGAATGGCGTGGAGTTGGGTACTTCAGATGAATTTTTGAGTCGTTTTCAATTTTCGGAAGTTCCTCCGGAGGAGCCATACTAGGAAAATGACGCGCCTCTCGCTCATGAAGCCCTTTTGAACGGCGTTGATCTATCGAAATTGACCATTCGCACGCTCTTTGCCCGATCTCAGCAAATTTTCTGGAATGCAATGATGGTGAGATAAGCGAGGATTGCCCATAAAGGAATGAGAGCATTTGGTAATGGGTTAGCAAAGCGAAAACGCTGACTATCATACGGCAACTTGTTTCGAAGCCTGCCGTGCAAGACGCCGCGCATGACGCTTTTTCCAATAGTTATCCCGCTCCAGATGAAATGACGGCATACCCAAATAGATTTGCTGGGTCGCATCGGCAAAATTAAATAATGTTCGCGTGTTGTTGTAATCGGCGAATTTCGCGTGCTTGCCGCCTAGTTCCTTCCAAGTCGACGACACGTAGTGATCCATCATCAGTTCGTGCGACGTCAAAAGGAGGACTGGATTTGTCGGCTCGCCATATAGGTTCACGCGTCGTCCCCACTTGACGAAACTCGTCAGCATTTTCTTCTCGGCTGGAGTAAAATGATCGCGCAGCACTGCAATCACAATTACCGCCTCTGGCAGCTTGGTCACGACCTGCCTGAGCTTGGCTAACTCGCTGGAGGTAATCGATTCACCTTGTCCGAATGACTTAGCTTCGCCGATCACGAGTTGTGGAGGGCGGTGCGTTTCCTGCATACGCTCTCCAGCATGCCAAGCGATGAAATCGACTTCGCGGTCGATGCCATCGAAGCTCAAGTTCATTGCGGTGGCGAAAGTCATGCGATCCATCGCCGACCGATAACGACTAAGCACGCGTAGCGCCAAGAGCGCGCTGTATGAGCCGCGACCATAGTCAGGTACAGAGAATGGACCGACCACGCGATATGTCCAGTTGCGGTTGTGGTCTCTCAAACCCGCTTCCGGAAATTCAAAAAGTTTCAGGCAGCGGTCGCAAACGACACGATAGTCGACCGCCGTCAACGTGCTCCACTTCTTGGCACTGCAATGCGGACATTCCGTCTCGACCCCAAGACGAATGATATTCGCCGCAGTGAATTTTACCAAATCCGCTGAGGAGGAGCGTTTTTCCTTCCGACGTGAAACAAGCTTTGTCCAAACCTTTAAGGATGCGGTCCTGAGTTCGAAGGTTTCCTCGATTGTTTCCACTTCGTTTCGCTTTCGCCGCATCCCTCCCGCCATCTTGTTGAGCAGTTTTAAAGTGTCAAGATCAGCCAGCAAATGCACGCCCCATAGGCCACCGAGATGCTCCAGCATTTGCTTGGCGATGTGGCCCGGTTCCGATAGTTTGGCCCTTATGCCTAGTTGCTTAAGCGAGCCAATAATCGCTTCTTCAGGATTCATCAGCGAAACGTACTGACCCAGATTCTTATGGCTCTGCGGGAAAACCCAGCCTTCACCTCCAACCGCAACGCTCTCACCGCCTAAAGCAAGGCTTGGCCAAGTACGATCGAAGGTATTGAAGGGCAGTAGTGACGCGACGCTCTTTTTGCCGTAGTTGGAGAGGCGAAGAACATTAACCCATCGATGATCGCCCTTGCTGTGGCGAATGGAGAACTCGGGCTCAAGCGCTTCAAACGTAGTGTGCAATCGCTGACCATCTTCCTTAAGGAGAAGATCGGCTCGTTTCTCGTTTGCAACTACTTTCAAGCGCGTATCGCGATGCATTCTATCGTCGCGATGGTCAATCCATATTGAATTGCGCCAGTACTTCACCGTCAGTGCGCCGGGCGGCAATCCGGGTTTAAGCGTATGTACTAACGCCTCGGCATCCTTCTTTCGTATGGAGCGGCCAAACTCAATTGTTGCGTGATGCATAATGCCATTTGGATTCCCAGCGACCGATCTGTGCTCTGACTGGAGCAGATCAAAGATGTCGTCGGCCAGTGCCACGAACCAACCGATTGGAACGGGTAGAACGGGATGAGGTTCGAGCCTCAAATTCCAAAGATCGATCAAATCGGTGGCGCGCGCCGGATCGAAAACGAACACCAATAGGTCGTGGTACCAATAACGTTGTGTGTTTAAACCGTGACGCGTAACCCGCAGGGGAGTTTCAGCGCCTCTTTGAAAGACCCGACGCCAGTTTTCGGGTGTCGCATCTACCTCCTCCGGTTTGTAGACATCCGTGTACGCTTGCCGGATGTAGTCCACGTCAGGCGTCGTTGGGTATACACCGAAGACGGATTCTACGAGCGCGTTGCCTCGCTGCGGCTTGACAACAACGCTCTCCCGTTTGTCTCTCAGAACGAACTTTTGCTCAGTCTTGTAGATATGGCCCAATATATCTTGGATGTTCAAACCGAACTGCGGCTCCGAATAGCTTCTGTCGGGCTCAGGCTCCAAGAGCTCCTTCAGCGTTATTACGTGCGAATGAAACGAGTATTCTGGACGCAGAGCGCGGAGGCCGGCTTTTTCCAGTAAGCCCGCCTTGGCTTCAACGTACACGTCGGGTTCAAAGAACCGGACATATCCTTTGGCTACTGCGGCTCCCTTGAACCGATCATAGGTCTCCGACTTCCATTCGGTCGGCGGCCTGTTGAAAACCGGGATGATCGGATTGTAGACGCCTCCCCACAGGCACGTGCACGCGCGCATGATGCTGCGGACCGAAGCGAGGTCAGCAGGCTCTACAAGAAAGCCAATGCGGGTTGGCCGAAGCTGGATTTCCGCCGAAAGGTCAGACATGGCACGATCTTGCTGCAAGTTCCCGGGACAATAAAGCTCGATCCGGGACGGGTTGAGTGCAGTGCGCCGATAGTGGGTCTAGTTGAGGCCAGATCCAAGCAGGCGCAATCCTATTGCGCAAAATCAATACGAGCGTATAGTTCTTGCTCAGCGCGGCAGGGACGGGTTTCATGAGACCGATTGTCAGCTACATCCGGGTATCGACGGGCAAGCAGGGTAAGAGCGGTCTGGGAATCGAGGCTCAGCGCGCGGCCATTTCCCGGTTCGCCGCCGCTGAGGGTCTGGAGGTGCTTACCGAGTTCGTGGAGGTTGAGACGGGCAAGGGAGCGGACGCCATGGAGCGCCGCCCTAGGCTGGCCGAGGCGCTATCCAAGGCCAAGAGGGCTAAGGCACCGGTCGTGGTCGCCAAACTGTGCCGTCTGTCCCGTGACGTTGCGTTTATTTCCGGGCTGATGGCGCAGCGGGTGCCGTTCATTGTGGCCGAGTTGGGGGCGGACGCTGACTCCTTCATGCTGCACATCTACGCCGCCTTAGCTGAAAAAGAGCGAGCGTTGATCGCGGACCGGACCCGCGCTGCTCTGGCTCAGAAGAAGGCGCAGGGCAAGGTTCTGGGAAACCCCACTAACCTCCCGGAGGCGCAGGCGAAGGGCGTGGCCACAAACCAGAAGGCGGCGGACGCTTTCGCCGCCAACGTCCTGCCCATCGTGCGCCAGATACAAGCCACCGGGGCAACGACCCACCGCGCCATAGCGCAGGCACTGAATGACAGGCGCGTGCGCACGGCACGAGGCGGGATGTGGCACGATAGTACGGTGCGCAACCTGCTTGCACGGGCAAGTGATCCCACAACGAGACGCGGCGAATCATAAACGGCGCAGACGCCTCGCCTCGTGAACGTGATCACTATTGCTCGGATTACAGTTCATTGTTCTCGCCAAGGGACCGAGGAGACCACGGTGATTTGCACGAAAGTACGATGCGTAATGTGCTGGCGGAGTGCATTGGAAGTGAGATATTTTTGATTGCCTCATCTTGAACCGATTGGCGGCGTCATTGGGGATATTGAGCCGGGGGATTTCGTGGAGGATTTAGAACGCTATCTTGATGAAATTGTCGAGCCCACAATCAAGGACTTGGAAGCAAACCGCACGTCGGTCCGGAAGACCTTCCTTGCGTGCGTCGTGGTATTTCACGCAATTGACTATTTGGCATATCCCAAGCGCTCTCGAACACTTCGACAGCAATTCAATCAGGAATCACGGTCCTTCGCTATCGTCGACGACACGGCGCATGCGTTCAAGCACGTCGTCGCGGGAAATCCAGCGAGCCCCGATCTTACGGCGAGGGAAGTCATTTCACGACCTCCGGCGGTTTGGGGCAAAATGACATGGGACCTGTCGCGCTGGGGCGACCCTGTCGGCGGCGTCACGCTCGATAAGGAACGCAATGTGGACCTATACGACGTGGTGGTCGACGCGACTGCATTCCTTCGTCGGAAGCTAAAGGAAGTCCCCTCTGACCAATGCCCCATCGACAGAGGAACACCTTAGTCCTCTCGGCTTGCGGCAAGTAAGTTGTACGAGACTGGGATATCAATACTGATCCCTTGGACGGGTCGCTGTCCGGAGTTTTAACGATGGCGGAACAGAAGGCACGCAATCGCCGCTTAGGCAACCAACCCAAACCCGTAATTCAGAGATGGTGGCGCCTCAAGAGCGTGAGGGTCGCAAAGCGCGTGGCGCGCTTTATGTCACGCTGGAAATTGCCGCTAGCGGAAAGGAAAAGGCGACGGGTGCTCGCCTCGACGTTTGAGACGATCAAGTCGCTAGCAATCAAACATGAGAATGGCAAGTTCACCGGCCTATCGATTTTGTTCAATATCGGACTTTATTTGCTAATTGCTGATCGCGACATTCAGGCAGTAAAGCTAGGTGCACTCACACACCCTGACGAGTGGACTAGAAAACTGCACGCCCGAATCATGTTGCTAACGATCTACGAGTGGGACGCCGATAAAGTAGCCGGTCGACAATTGAAACAGGCGATGGAGTTGATGCTGGTTCCGGACGAACTGCAACGCGAGGCAATTGAATGCCTACGCGATCTCAGGCTAGTTCAAAGGAAGGCGAGAAAGCAATTTGCCTTCATCAGGAATGTAGCAATTGCTCACCGTGACCCCAATGCGTTGATTCAGTATCGTGCGATTCGCGATCTCGATGTAAACGCAGTTTTTGCATTGGCGACTGAGTTCTTTGGCGTCGTCGAAAAATTCGTAGGCATTCAAACGAAGCTGTTGGCGGCAACTGACAACCTGCCATCTCTTCTTAACCAGTGGGCGGCCAACACCAAGGCGTAGCATCCATATGTCGAGCCCAATCTACCATCGCTTGGTAGGTGCGCACGGATCGTAAGGGTGGCTACTCAGCAAGCCGGACATCGACTGTCCCGCGCGAGCGGCCTAGAACAAAGGTAGCCCGCTTGCATTCCCAGCGTGCCAAATTCCTCGTGCCAAAATTGTCCACAGCTTTCTTTTGGCGCTTCAAGCACCTGAAATAATTACGAAACTTACCTAATAGGCGCGTATACGGCGAATCCGACGAAAGTCTCTTGGCTGCGGTTGACCACGCGTGACCGCCCTCGCATTGTTCTGCTTCTAGCTGGAAATTTACAGTGAGAGCCAGAAATGCCGCGTCAGAATGGTCACTTCGCTGACGATATTGTTCGCGACGACGAC
Source organism: Bradyrhizobium sp. (assembly GCF_030646015.1). Classification (GTDB taxonomy): domain Bacteria; phylum Pseudomonadota; class Alphaproteobacteria; order Rhizobiales; family Xanthobacteraceae; genus Bradyrhizobium. Next base: position 98,305 of record NZ_JAUSLT010000089.1, on the reverse strand, counting down.
GACAGCGTCCTGTCCTTCCATGAATGGTGCGCGAAGGCAAACGTAAGCGAATCTACCGGGCGACGAATGGTTGCCTGTGGCGAAGGTCCCGTTCTCACGCAGATAAGCAGACGACGGTTTGGCATTACAAAGCGACATCACCGCGAATGGCTGCGCGAGAGATTAGCGGTATCCGCGCCAAGGAAACGAAATGTCTGATGTCGGTTTGCCGTTTTGGCCTGCCGCGCTGCGCCTTGATCAGGCGGCGGCGTACAGCGGCCTGAGTAAGCAGACCTTCAAGGAGGTCTGCCCCGTCAAACCGGTTTCGTTCACCAGCTCCGCAAGAGGCGACCGGTATTTGCGCGCTAGTCTGGACAACTGGATGCAATCGTTAGACCCGAATGTCGCTGCAACAATGACGACCAGACGCTTCGGAGAGAGGATCAATGGTTAAGGTCAAGTTGAGTGGACTGAACATCGTACCCGCACGCGGCAAGTGGTACGTCTACCACCGCGACAGCAAGGAGATCCTGTTGAAGGGTTTCGAGGGAAGCCGCGCCGATCTGGTGCGACGGCTTGCCGAACCGGATTTGATCGCCGCCTATAACAATCGCAGGACACGCGACCTCAAGCGCACCTATCCGGAAGGGACGCTCGGTGCGTGTGTGCAGTGGTTCGAGACCGAATGCCCGACCTATACGAAGCTGGCGGACGCTACCAAGAAGGACTACACCGCCGCCTTCCAGTATCTGCGACCCGAGTTCGACGTGCCGCTGCATTCGATCACGCAACCCGAGCTGTATGAGGTCCGCGACCGCTGCGCCGTGCAGAAGTGGCCCCGGTTCGCTGACAAGATGATGTCGGCGCTTTCGTCGATGTTTTCGCAGGCCGTCAAGCGAGGCAAGATGCCGACCAATCCGGCGAAGGGCATCGACAAGGCCCACAGGGCCGATCCGAACGCCAATCGCGAATGGTCGCCGGAGGAATGGCCCGCCGCGACCGCGAACGCGCCGACCGAGATCATGATCCCGCTGATGCTGGCCCGCTATGTCGGCTTCCGGGGTCAGACCATCGCATCGGTACAGTGGAAGAACTACCAGCCCGATGCCCGCTTCGGAAAATGCTTCCGGCACGTCGCCAAGAAGAATGCCGAACAATCATGGGTGCTGGTCGCGCCCGAACTGCAAGCCTATCTCGACAGCCTTGACCGCACTTCGCTCAACATCGCGACCAGAACGGACGGGAGGCCGTGGGCGAGCGAGAAGGAGATGCAGACCGCCGTCAGCCACTACCTGCGGCGGCTTGAGAAGGATGGCCTGATTGGGGCAGGGACGACCCTGCATGGCCTGCGCGTGAGCTACGCGGCGGAGCTAGGCCGGGGAGGCGCAAGCAATGGTGACGTTGCTGCGGCGCTGGGCGACCGCTCCGAGCGGATGGGTAAGCACTACACGCGACACGTTGAAAACGAAACCAGAGTAATCAGGGCATTCGAGGGAAAAAAGAAGCCCTAGATGTTTTGCAAATCTCGTTTCGTTCCATAGGTTTCGATGCACTTTAGACTTGATGTTTGCAGAGAAGTCACAATGAAAACAACAACGCCAAGGCATTTTAAGTCCCTTGCGTCTACCAGTTCCGCCACGTCCGCTTAGTCCACGAGATCAGATACTTAGCGCGTTTCCTTACGGCTTGGAAATGGGGTAGGCTGCAGGGCGGCGCCAAGTCCTGCTTACGGCAGCGCGCGGGTCAAAGCAAAGTCAAAGGCAAAGCCTCAATCCCGACATCCCCGCCTGCTTTAGGCATTCTCAAGATTGTCCGTCTACGAAAAGCCGCATGACCGCCCAAACGCGCCACCCGTCCTTGTCGTTCGCCGCCGCCGTGGCGGTGCTGTTCGTGGCCTTGGGGCTCGGCGGCTGCGCCAGCATGAGCGACGGCATGAGCACGGCGTTTGCCGATCCCGCCCAGTTCGATCTCTACGACTGCAAGCAGCTCGAGACGGCGCGCAAGACGCAGGCGGCCCGCACCGCGGAATTGCAGGGCCTGATGGCGAAGGCCGAGACCGGGGCAGGCGGCGCTGTGGTGGCTGAACTCGCCTACCGCAACGAGTACATCGCGGTGCGTGGCCAGGCCAAATTCGCCGAGGAAGCCTGGCAGAAAAACCGCTGCGCCACCGCAGCGCCGCCCGCTGCCGCGCCGGTGCCTCCGGTGATCGCGCCGGCGCCGAAGCGCTGAGGCGGCGGGTTTTCCCGCCGGGTCGATGCGAGCGCTTCCATCAGCGTTCGGCGCAAAAAATCTTCTCCTCACGAGGCCTGCGTCAAAGCACCGATTTGTTGAACGGATTCAACAAGTCCCACCCGACGGGCAAATCACTTCTGGTTATCGGAAATTGTGTCAAGCCCTCTCGGGAAAAATATTTCTGTTTATCAGAAATGCAAACCGGACTATATGAATAGCCATCCCGTCCCACCCAGAGGGGCGTTGCGCAACGTCATCAGCGCGGGGCGGGGATGCGGTGGACGGGGATGGCGCTCCTGACGAGGGTGCCTGAAGCGGACGACGAAGTCGTGTTGTCCTGACATCTCGGTGCTGATGTCAAGCCTGCGGTCAGTCCCGCAGGTGACGGTGGCAAGAAAGCCGATCGCCGGGGAGACCACGTATAAGCGTAAACCATCGCGCGGGGAGTGCCGGGTGATTCCGGTGTGACCTGACTAACGCGTGTGCCTACTACCCACTACCGTTGCACACGCGGCTATCGGGCGCATCGGGCGCCCGGCCTCCCCGCGCCCTCTGATTGGAGAGGGCGGAAGATAAATGGCAAAGCTCGGGCGAAACGTGCCGCGAGATTGCGAAGGCGTGTTTGCGAACGAGCGCTGTCTGATATTCGTATCCAAAAAACCCGTAGCCCGGATGGAGCCAACGGGTCGGCGCTTGGCGCCGCCCGATGGCGCAATCCGGGGCCAGCCTCGCGTTCGTTCCCGGATTGCGCCAGCGGCCCGCGCCTTCGCGCGATCCGCTGGCTCCATCCGGGCTACGAAGAAAAGACCTTCGCATGCGCGCCCCACACCACCCCTCACGCCCGCCAGTCGTAAATCCAGTCCTGCCGCGCCAGCATGCGCTGCGGTCCCATCGCGCGGATGAACCAGTCGCGGGCCAGCGCCGCCGGGCCGCCGAGGTGATAGATCGTGCCGTTGCGCCGCGCGGTCCGCTGCACGCGGCCGACGCGGGCGCGGCGCATCTGGCCGTAGCGCTTCAGCGCCGCTGGTATGCCGGCGGCGTTGTCGCCTTCGCCTTCGCCCAGCACCTTGGCCAGCACCGCCGCATCCTCGATCGCCATGCCGGCGCCTTGCGCGGCAAACGGCAGCATGGCGTGGACGGCGTCGCCCAGCAGCGCCACCGCGCCTTCGCTCCATTGGCCGCCCTCGGGCACCGTGAACAGCGCCCATTTGCGCCAGTCGTCGACGGCGTTGAGCATCATCCGCGCCGGCGCCGGCCAGCGGTACGAGGCAAAGGCGTTCTTGATTTCGGCGGCCTCGCCGGGCGCGCTCCAGCCCGGCCGGTTCCAGGTTCCCGGCACCACGGCGACGACGTTGATCAGGCGCGCGCCCGAGATCGGGTAGGCGACGAGATGGGCGTTCGGGCCCATCCAGAGCTGGACCCGGCGCGAGGTGTATTCGCGCGGCAGCTGGGTGGCGTCGAGCGTGCCGCGCCAGGCGATCAGGCCGGAGAATTGCGGCTGCACCTCCGGAAACAGATGCTGCCGGACCGTGGACCAGATGCCGTCGGCGCCGATCAGCGCGGTCGCCAGTTCCTGGTGGCGCGTCATCCCGCTGCGCTGGACCACCGTCAGTCCCTTGGCGTGCGCGGTGACGTCCTCGAACTGGCAGCCGAGCCTGAGCTCGATATCGGGGTTGTCGTTGACCGCTGCCGCCAGCGCGCCCTGCAGGTCGGCGCGGTGCACCACCCAATAGGGCGCACCGGCGCGAAAGGAGGCGGCGTCGCCGAGCGGCAGCCGCGAGATTTCGCCGCCGTGGCGGGCGCTCATGATGCTGACGGCCTCGGGGATCACCGCGCGCCCGGCGAGATGCGGCTGCAGGCCGAGTTCGATCAGCACCCGGCTGGCATTGGGCGACAATTGCAGGCCGGCGCCGGCCTCCTCGAGCCGCTCGGCCTTCTCCAGCACGACGACGCGAAAGCCCTGCGCGGCGAGCGAAAGCGCCGCCGTCAGTCCCCCGATCCCGGCACCAGCGACGACGATGGTGCGTGAGATGGCCACAGGTCGATCAGGCGACCTTGTCTTTCAGCACGCATTCGGGGGGGCGGGCCTCGCCGGCCCCAAGGTCGGCGGCAAAGCGGTACAGCGTCGAGCAATAGGGGCAGATGATCTCGTTGTCGTTGCCGAGGTCGAGGAACACATGGGGGTGGTCGAACGGCGGATTGGCGCCCACGCACATGAACTCCTGCGAACCGATCTCAATGACCGAAACGCCGGCATCATTGTGGAAGTGTGGGACGACGTGGTCGGACATTGTATTTCACCCTGGGTGGACGGCGGCGGACGCAATCGGACGCGGCAGGCTGGACGTGCCGCGCGCTACTGATACTGGCGGAAAGTGCTGATTCCTAGAGCCCCGAGAGCTCATTTGCTCATGCAAATTCGACACAATCTTGTCCTCCCAGAGAAGCCCTTCTTTCGTCGGGGCTGTTGTGTCCGAAAAACGGCACACCATCTTGATGGGAGCGAAACACTGGGTTTTTCGGGATGAAGCGGTCGCGGATAGTTCCGGCGGTGGCGGGCATGGCGGTGTTCGCCGTGGCGTTCGCGCTGCTGTGGCCGCACGCCCGCGACTCGGCCGCCGTGCTGGCGGCGCAGGACGATCCGGCCGAGCTTTCCGACCTCCAGCTCAGTTCTGCGTTGCGGAATAACGCTGCGGTCATCGGGGACAATATCGAGGCGGCGCTCGCCGCCAACGACGCCGACCTCGCCGACAGTTTTGTCAGCCTGGCCCGGGAAAAGAACATTCCGCTCGGCGACGAGCTCCTGAAGCGCGTCAGTGACAAGGTCGCGGAACAAAGTACGTCGTCGCACTATGCCAGGCGCTTCCTCACCGGGCTCGTGGTCGGCGAGGCCGACGACGTCGCCAGCCTGTCGGGCACGGTGGCCGGCGATCTCTTTGTCTACGGCGACATCAGGGACGTGGTCCGCGAAGGCAAGCATCTGGCCATGGGCGAGGATACCGACCAGCTGGTGCTGGGGCTTGCCGCCGTGGGCCTCGTGGTGACGGCGGCGACCTACGTCTCGGTCGGCGGCGTGGCGCCGCTGCGCGCCGGGCTCACGCTGGTCAAGGATGCCCGCAAGGTCGGGCGGCTGGGCGAGGGGCTTACGCTGTGGGCCGGCCGTTCGGCGCGCGAGATGGTCGACACGCCCGTCCTGCAGCACGCGATCGCCTCCGGCTCGGTGCTGCGGCCGGGCCAGACCATGACCGCGATCAAGGCCGCGTTCCGCGCCGAGAAGGCCGGCGCGCTGGTTCGGCTCGCCAAGGATGTCGGCCGGGTCGGCGAGAAAGCGGGGATCCGCGCCGCCAAGGACACGCTGAAAATCGCCGAAGGCCCCAAGGATGTGGCGCGCGCGGCCCGGCTGGCGGAGGCCAAGGGCGGCCAGACCCGCGCGATCCTGAAAGTGCTCGGCCGCGGCGCGCTGTTGCTGGTCGCAGGCGCCTTCAATCTGACGATGTGGGTGTTCGGCGCGCTGCTTGCGCTGGTCGGCTTCCTGTCCTCGATCAAGGCCACCACCGAACGCCTGACCATGGCCTGGCTGCGCCGCAAGAAGGCGCGCCGGCTGCGAAAGCAGACGGCGGCCGCGGCGCTTGCGCCCGACGCATCTCTGGCGGGTGCCGTCGCGCACGGCTAGGATTGGTGCCAGTCCTCGACCGCCGATCCCATTTCCCCGAAAAATACTGGAACTGCCGATGCCGAGTTTTCATAACGGCGAAGTTGAAATTGCCTATCTCGACGAAGGCGAGGGCGATCCGATCCTGCTGGTGCACGGCTTTGCCTCGACCAGCAATGTGAACTGGGTCTATCCGACCTGGGTGTCCGAACTGAGAAAAAACGGCCGCCGCGTCATCGCGCTCGACAATCGCGGCCATGGAGATTCCGGCAAGCTCTATGACGCCGCGGCCTATGAGGTCGCCACCATGGCCGGCGATGTCATCGCGCTGATGGATCATTTGAAGCTCGAACGCGCCGATGTGATGGGCTATTCGCTGGGCTCGCGGATGACGGCGGTGCTGGCGCGGCAGCAACCGCAGCGGTTGCGCTCGGCGATTTTCGGCGGCATCGGCATCGGCCTGATTGAGGGCGGCGGGCCTGGCGAAAACGTCGCGGCGGCGCTCGAGGCGCCGTCGCTGGAGGATGTTACCGATCCGGTGGGACGAACGTTTCGTGCGTTCGCCGACCAGACCCGCAGCGATCGCCGGGCGCTGGCGGCCTGCCTGCGCGGCTCGCGCCGCCTGATGACCCGGGAGGAGGCCGCCGGCATTGCGGTGCCGGTGCTGATCGCGGTCGGCACGGCAGACGAAATCGCGGGCTCGGCGGCTGCCCTGGGAAAGATCATCCCGGGCGCCGAGGTGCTTGATATTCCAAACCGCGACCACATGCGGGCCGTCGGCGACAAGGTCTACAAGGCGGGCGTGCTGGATTTTCTCTCACGGCGGAGGTGAGGTCTCGGCTTCGTCGCTGCGGGCAAAATGCCTGACCAGTGCGATCAGCGCGACGAAGCTGGCAACCCATGCGAGGCGCGCGCCGTAGCGGTCATGCGGTCCCGATATCACACCGCAGACAAAGGCGTTGCCGAGCAGCGCCAATGTCACCGTCGCCGCGAGCAGCGTGAGATCGTCGAGCCGCCGCCGCCAGATCGCCATCGCGAAGATGGCAACGACCGCCATCATCGACGCCAGCGCGACCGGCACGTGCAGCCGGTTGATGGCGGCAAAATCGATGTCCCAGTGCTGCTGATGCGCCGCGCGCATCGACTTGAGTTGCGAGGGGATATAGCGCTCGATGATCCCGTAGGTATGGGCGACCCAACCGTGGGTGCCTTCACCGGTTCCGACCAGGACCAGTTGTTGCGCGGTGGCGACGATGGCGGCCTCGGCCTGGCGGCGCGGATATTCGACGAGCGAACGCCGCACGATCAGGCCCATCTCGTCGTTCAGGCCCGTGAAGCGGCCGAGCGTGTTGAACATGCTGCTGCCCCACAGGAACCTGTCGGCGGTGTCAGGCAGTTCATTGCGATAGGGGCAGAGTTTCAGTTTCTGCCGCGGGCAATGATCGTCAAGATATTGCTTGACGATTCCGTCCTGCAGCATCCGGCCGAACGCCACGCCGTAGCCGCCGGGCGTCCATGCCAGCTGTCCTGACAGGGCGAAGTTGGCGGATAACAGCATGGCGGCGCCGGCAACGAGGGTCAGGCTGCCCTGCAGCAGTCCGGAAACGGCGATCCGCCCGCGCAGAAAGGGGGCCGCGATCCAGCCGGCGCAGCACAGCCCGAGCAGTACGGCCAGCGTGGCGCTGTGGGTTGCCGCGGCGAAGGCCGTGAACGCGAACAGCGAACATTTTTCGATCGTGGAAATCCGGCTCCCGTGCACGACCAGGATGAACAGCGCCAGCACCGACAGGCCGGTAAAGATGTCGGTCAGAAGCGTCGAGGCGAGCCAGGGCAGTGCCGTGGTCAGGATCAAAGCGAGGCTGATCGCCGTCAGCCGCCATGGCCGGAGCATGCCGAACACGCGCAGCGTCAATTGCACGATCCACAGCGTCGCCAGCGCCTGAATACCCAGATTGATCCAGAAGCTCGAATCCTCGCCGAAATGCAGATAGAGCCCGAACACGGTGGACCGGCTGGGGACCAGGTAGCCTTCGTACCACCGGGCCAGATAGCCGCCGGTGTCATACTGCAGCAGCGGATAGCCGTTCCACAGCGCCGGCAGGACCAGCATCAGGGGGATGGCGACGGCCGACACCCAGACCCAAGCCGGATCGGTCACGCGCGCGCGTGTTAAAGTATGTGTGTGAATGCTTCGTCCCCCCAGACCTGCGATCATCATGCCCCGACTGGCACGCCGAAATCCACAAATAGTTGGAACCCGGACCGCTTGATTTTCCAGAATTGCGGGCCACTTTGAGCCGACGCCTGCAGGAAAGTGGTTCTCGGCCTGGCCAAGAAATCGTGCTGTTTCAATGTTTTGGCGCAGTTTCCTGACGGGGACCGCAGGCTCGCTGGGCCTGACGCGGGACAGCCGTCCGTCCGTCGTGCTATGGTGCGCGCCGGGAACATCAGAATTTACGAGAGCAACCCATGGCAGTGCATCAGATCAATCCGCAGGGTGCCAAACTGGCGGCGCTCGATCCGATCTGGGATCGGGTGCGCACCGAGGCGGAAGATATCGTCCGCCGCGAGCCGGAGCTCGCCTCCTTCATCTATTCGACCGTGCTGCATCACGACCGGCTGGAAGATTCCGTCGTTCATCGCATCGCCGAGCGGCTCGACCATTCGGCGCTGTCGGGCGATTTGATCCGCCAGGCCTTTGACGAGGCGCTGCGCAACGATCCCGATCTCGGCAATGCCTTCCGCGCCGACATGGTGGCGGTGTTCGACCGCGATCCCGCGACCTCGCGGTTCATCGATCCCTTGCTCTACTTCAAGGGTTTCCATGCGATCCAGACCCATCGCCTGGCGCACTGGCTCTATCACAAGGGCCGCAAGGATTTTGCCTATTACCTGCAGAGCCGCGCCTCGGCGGTGTTCCAGACCGACATCAATCCGGCGGCAAAAATTGGCCGCGGCATCTTCCTCGATCACGCCACCGGCTTCGTGGTCGGCGAGACCGCTGTGATTGAAGACGACGTCTCGATCCTGCACGGCGTCACGCTGGGCGGCACCGGCAAGGAGAACGAGGATCGCCATCCCAAGATCCGTCGCGGCGTATTGATCGGGGCGGGCGCGAAAATTCTCGGCAATATCGAGATCGGCCATTGCGCCCGCATTGCCGCGGGCTCCGTGGTGGTGAAGCCGGTACCGCACAACGTCACGGTCGCCGGGGTTCCCGCCAAGATCGTCGGCGAGGCCGGCTGCGCCGAGCCGTCGCGCACCATGGATCAGATGATCAACGCCATCGGAATTTGATTACCAGCCTGCATGGCCGGCAAGCTTGCGGAATCGGATGCCGAATTCTGCAAGTTGGGCTGGCAGTTCGCCTCGTCCCGGCCTAGAACTTGCCGAAACCTAAAATCGCATTGGAGACTGCCGTGGACGTTCAGGAAGTCAGGAAACTCGACGCCTATCTCAAGCGCGTGTTCGGCAATCAAAAGCTTCGCGTGGTGCCGCGGCCGAAAAAGGATGACTCGGCCGAAGTCTATATCGGCGAGGAATTCATCGGCGTGCTGTTCGTTGACGATGAAGACGATGACCGCTCGTTCCAGTTTCAGATGGCGATCCTCGAGGAAGATCTGGTCGATCAGGGCTGAGGCGCGACGTCGTCCTCGTCGCTTCCGTGACACACTCCACTCCCTCATGGTGAGGAGCGCGTTCGGAAGCGCCCTTGCGCTACCGGGCGCGCGTCTCGAACCATCTGGCACACCGCCTGCTGCCATCCTTCGAGACGCATCGCTTGCGCGGCGCTCCTCAGGATGAGGTCGGTACTAATCTCACGGGACGACAAATCTCACCTCGGCCCGCCCAACTGCCGCGTCAGGCGGTCCATCGCATTGGCGACGTCGCGCCATTGCGCCAGCCAGCTCCTTGGAAAGCGAAACGTCAGATCGGCGCCGTCGATGCGACGCTCGCTCAGGCACATGCCGGGGGTGGCGGCGTCGCGCGTGCAGCGCGCGGTGAGATTCGGCGCCTTCGCCAGAAACAGATCCTCGTTGCTGTAGGGCGTGCCGTCGCGAAATGCGCGCATCGTCAGGCCATCCTGTTCGGACGGCGAGGCCTTTTCGAGATAGCGCGGATAGATGGTGCGCACGCGGGCGTCCGGCGCCAGCGTATCGTGATGTGCCGAAATCGACAGGAAGATCCGGTCGATCGGCTGTATCGATTCCTCAACGGTGTCGGCGCTGACATGCTTCGGGGCGTCGGGAGCCTCGAGTGCGGGAAACGTGAAGCTGAGATCGACGCGTTCCTGCGGCCCAGAATGGCGCTGGATTTTCCGGCGTACCGCCATGGTCGGCACGTTGAAGAGGGTCGCTCCGACGCTCACCGGCAACCGCTCCGGACTGCTCGAAGCCCTGGGCCCAAAGGTCGGCCACAGCAGATAGCCGATCACGGCAATCGCGCAGGCCGTGACCGCGCCCCCAACCATGACCGGAATCATGTGGCTGCGGCGACGCCGGCGCGACCGGCGGGCGATGTGCTGGACGGACGAAAGGAAGGTCATGAACCAAACAGCTTGAGGTGGCCCCGGGGGCTCGAATCACCCGCAAATATGCCATGCGCAGGCGGGCTTCCGCACGATTTCGCGCAGATAGCACCCGCGCGAGCCATGTCCGGGGGGCGGTTCCGGGCGCCGGCGTTAACCTTTCCTTAAGGATAGTGTGGCGGCCGCAGGCCAATTTTGCGATGCAGGGGGCAGTTGCCGGACGTTGGCGTTGTGTAGCGGAAGTGCCTTTTGATGTCGCCTGATGCGTTGAATTCCCTGTTCTCCCTTTGCATCGGCTTTGCCTTCGCGGGCGCGCTGGCCAGCGGATACCAGGCCCTGGTAAAACGTCCGGCCGGCTTCGGACTGCTGCAGCAGGGCGTGGCGCCGCAGGCTTTCGCAGCCGTTCCGTTCCTGGTGTTCGCCGCCCCCTTCATCATCATGCGCAACACGCTGCGCGGCGCGCGGATCGAACGTCGCCGCTTCCAGTTCGTGATGATGGCGACCATGCTGGCGGGGTTCTGGAGCCTGATGTCTGGCACGTTCTTCCTGATGACGCTGCGCGCGGCAGGGGTGCTGGCCTGAGCCAAACGTCTATGCCAATGTCGCCGCGAACCGGAGACTGATTGGGCATGGCGATCTACGAACTCGACGGGCAGGCGCCCGAGCTCCCTGCGGACGGAAACTTCTTCATCGCCGACACCGCCACGGTGATCGGCAGGGTCCGCTTGCACAATTCCGCGAGCGTGTGGTTCGGCGCGGTGTTGCGCGGCGACAATGAGTGGATCGAGATCGGTGAAAATTCCAATGTGCAGGACAACTCGACCTGCCATACCGATATGGGTTTTCCGCTGACGATCGGAAAGAATTGCACGGTCGGTCACAACGTCATCCTGCACGGCTGCACGATCGAGGATGACGCGCTGGTGGGGATGGGTTCGATCGTGATGAACGGCGCCAGGATCGGCCGTGGCAGCGTCGTCGGCGCGGGCTCGGTCATCACGGAAGGCAAACAATTTCCCGAATACTCCCTGATCATCGGGTCGCCGGCGCGGGTCATCCGCACGCTCGATCCCGCGCAAGTCGCCAGGATGGGAAGTGCGGCAAAATTCTACGTCGCCAACGGCGCGCGATTCAAAAAAGGCATGAAGAAAATCGGCTGACGCAGGCTGTTCGCGGCGAGTCTCCGCCGATTCCGCAGCTTCGGTTTCTGCGGTTGTTTTTTAGCGCGGGCCGCGCCTGCCCGAACGGGATCCGGACCGGACATCACGAGCCGGGCTTCCGTTGTGGGCTCGCCCCCGTTCCCTTCGCAGGCTTGGGGTTGGGAAGCCGGTCAAAATAAAATCCGCCTGGTCCGGGACGAGGCTGCGACTTTAGTATAATATGCTCCGGTGGCGATCATTTCCGCCCGTTCGCTGTTTACGCCGTTTGCCTCCTTTGATGGACGCTCACCATGCTCACAGCTCCTGCCTATACTTTGCTGCTTCTAAGCGTCATCGTCGGTCTCGGCGCCGCCTTTGTGTGGATGTTCTGGGAATTCGAGCAGTTCAGGCTGCGCCGTCATCACGGTCGCTTCGGGGTGGTCGTCAGACCGCCTCGTCGGAACGGCCCGCGATAGCGCACCGCCCGAAATCGTTGCACCGCGCCGATCGCCGGATAAAAAACAAGGCCGTTGACGCAGTATAACGCCAACGACCTTGCCAGCCCCGGATATTGAAATTGGCTTGCGCCATCCGGTGAATTGCATGATGCCCCGGAACACTACGGGCATATGTGATCCAGTTCACAATCGGCGAGAAAAACTTCTGTCAGGGCCCTTGGGGAGGCTTGGCGGCGGGATGATTCCGCCAACGGCGTGGGCGCTAGACTAGCCCCGCGAATTGGCACGCTTGCGCTGCGACACCGCGCTGCGCTTCTTCTTGATCGACGACTTTCGAACCGACGGTGGACTTGAGGGTTCGGAAGCCTGGGCGCTCGCGAACGACTGGCGCAGGCCGTCGATCGCGCCGGTCAGGCTGCCCACCTGCTCGGACAGTCGCTTGGTCTCGGTTTGCTGTGCGGCCAGCAGCCGCCTGACGGTTTGCAGCTGGTCCTGGACCACTTGCAGCTGGTCGATCGACTCCTGCTGGGTCGCTTCCAGGCCCTTGGTTTTCTCCACCAGTTGCTCGGATGCCTGGGCGGTGCGGGCCTGCAACTGCCTGACGGCAACGACGCGGTCGGGTTCGGGTGACGTGCCGGTGTAGCCGCGCCACAGCGCGATGGATCCGGCTCCGGCCACCAGGGCGACCAGGATGGCGGCGCCGAGTGCAATGGGCTGCGAACTGATACGCGTGAGGCCGTTGTTCTTCGTCTGATTGAATTCGATCATGGGACTCCAAAGCCCGGCAGAAGGCGAAAGTTCCAGCACGCTCGACGCCTGCCCAACGGCATGGCGCTACTACAGAAATCGTTAAGCGGCGACCGGGCCGCCTAATAGCACGGGTGCCGCCGGCCGTCCTGGCCGCGGTAGTTCGCCGACGACTGCCCGCAAAGGCGATCGAAGCCGTCATAGATGCCGTAGGGCCGTTCATTCAGCGGCACCACGACGCGGTCCGGCGGCGCCGTCGTTCCCGGATAGAAATCGGCAGGGCCGTAATTGTGGGAATAGTCGATGATCAAGGGAGCGGCATACACCGCCTGAGCACGCTGGCGATGAACACGGACATCAGCATCGGCGGCCAACGCGGGCACGGAGACCACCACCAGCGCCGCGGCGGCCAGCAATTTCAACTTCATCTCGCCCTCGTTTTCCGTTCCTTGCCAAATCCTAGCGGCATCGGCTGGGGCGGTAAAGGGAAGAGGGGGCCGTTGGAGGGCTCCTCCACCGGGCGTTGCCGGGGCTGTTGGAGCCGAGCCGCGGCCCGAGTGGCGCTGCGATCATACCCGGAACGGCAATTGCAACGCCGACGCGGCGGGGCTCGAACCAAAATATCGAAAACAACCCCATGCACAGATAGCGGACGATCGCTGGCAATGAATGCCTAGTTGGCTAAAATGCCCTGAAATATCAGTTATTTGACCCCAAAAAAGTTGCGGCCAGCCTTTGGGGGAAGGCTGGCCGCGCGCGATCCGGTCTGGGACGGGGAGGGGTGGGGATGTGACCGGGTCGCGTGTCCTGTGATTCCTTGTCTCAAGCGCTCTGTCAGCGATCCCTTGCGCTGGCGGTGGCAACGGCCGGGCGGTTGTCGCCCAGCGAGACCCATACATTCGGATCGCCCTGCGACTGCCGCTTGACGAAGCGGTATCCGGTCTCGGTCCAGGCCAGGACGCTCTCGTTCTGGTTGTCGAGCACGAACTCGCCCTTGTCGCTCTTCACGGTCAGCACCGCGTGGCCTTCGCCCTTCTTGTCGCGCACCACCGTGATCAGCAGCGCTTCCCGCGGCCAGCCGGCATCGATCAGCATCTTGCGCTTCAACAGCACGTAGTCCTCGCAGTCGCCGTATCCGTCTGATGGCAACGACCATTTCTCGATCGTGCCCCAATGATCCATGTCGGTCATCGGCTTGACGGTCTCGTTGACCCACTTGTTGACCCGCACGAGGTCCCGCCATGCCGTCTGCGACATCACGATATCGCGCGGCTGCGATGCGCGGCCCCGGCAATCCACCGGATTGTCGGCGCAGAATTCGACCCAGCCGATCGGCGAGCGCGTGGTGTCGCCAAGGCTGGCATAGAGCGTCTCACCGGCAGCCTGCGCCGGCGCATTCAAACCAATCAGGATGGCGACGACCGCCAATCCTTTCCCCTGTCCCCAACCAAACATTGTGGCCCCCGTTTCTTGTTGGGACCATGTTTCGCACAAAGGTTTTGCGCCGCCGCTAAGTCAGGCAAGTACATTTGAAGCGAATACAAGTAATAGGCGCGGGAAATTCGAAACTATACTTGTATAAAATTAGATTAGAATTTTAGACAACTGCAATTGATTCAAATTGTAGGGATTAAGGAACCAACGCCCGTCGATGCTGGGGTTGCGGCGGCAAAAGCCCGCGGCGTTAACCCAAAATGGCAGGCGCCAAACGGCGAAAGGCGGCATCCGCAACGCGGATACCGCCTTCAAGTCTCGTTAAAAAGAGGGGCTGAGAGGCTGGCGCGCTTTACCGCGCGGTAACCGCGTCTTCGAGCGTCTCGGCCAGCTGCTCGTGAACGAACTCCAGCGCAAAGCCTTCCTCGAGGTTTCGCACCACCCGGGACTGCACCTTGCCGAGCAGCACCAGCGATTTCAGCGGCGGGCGGTTTTCCGCGGCGATGGCGGCGCCCGACAGCGACATGTCGATGATCCGGCAGGTCATCTTGGTGCCGTCTTCGAGCGTGAGCAGCGAAATCGGGTTGCGCGGGATGATACGGTCGTGGCGGCGGTCTTCCGGCAGGTTGAGAATGTCGCGGTTGGCGAGCCAGGTCAGCTGCGCCGCCAGCTTGTCGCGCTTGCGGGCGGTTGCGCCCACGCTCATGGCAAAACCATTGTCGATGATGCGGGTGATCTTGCCCTCGACCCGGCCGATATGGTCGAGATAGGCGATCACGCGGTCGCCGACATTGCCGATGCCCGGCGCCAGCAGCGCGAGGCCGCCCGGCGACATATTGATGATCTGGCAGGGAAATTCGCGGCGGTCCGGCAGCATGTAGCGGCCGAGCAGGTGAACCTTCACCCGCTGGAAGCGTCGGCGCTCCTCGGCGGCCGGCAAAATCGTTCTTCTGTGCGCCAACGCCATCTTCGCCACCCGACCACCGGCTTTTCGGTGTCTCCAAACCCTACGGCCAGCAGGGTTAACGAGGAGTTAGCGGCGGTTGCAAGAAGGGTAGGCAGCCACGCGACCGCTGGTCGCGCGGCATGGTCCCGCTGGCAGGCCACCAAATGGCTACGGAGACCGCTTGAAGGAGCGAAAGTCGCCATCACGCCCGACCGTCGTTCTGGAAACCTCCCGGCGGCACCTTGACCTCCGCGCAGGCGCTGGCACTCTCGCGCCGGGGTTGTGGGGATGCGAATGTCTGATAGTTCGGCCAAGCCGGTTATTTTTATCAGCTATAGCCACAAGGACGAGCCGGAGAAGCCGCGCGAAGGTGAGACCCAGTGGCTCAGCTTTGTCCGGACCTACCTGCAGCCTGCCGTCAAGGATGGCATTTTCGACCTTTGGGTTGACTTGCATCTAACGGGCGGGGCGGATTTAGACCCGGAAATCAAGCGAAAGCTTCAGGTCTGCGACATCTTCATTTTACTCGTGTCGGCAAACTCGATGGCGTCAAACTATATTGTCGATACGGAAATCGCGACTATTCGAGGCCGACAGGCAAGGGGCGAAGACGTCCATTTTTATCCATTGCTGCTGACACCGACACCCGATGCGGGCCTAAACAAAGTCAAAGACAAAAATTTGCGTCCCCGGGATGCCCGGCCATTCTCCGGGCTTTCCTATCATGACCGCCTTCAACATATGACGGAGGTGGCAAATGAGATTGGGAAGATCGCTCAACAGATTGTCGAGCGAAAGGACACGAGATCGCCAAGCTCTCCCGTTGCCTCTCCTGCTTACGTTCACATCAGTAGCCTTCCTGAAACTGCTTACGAACAACTACGTGGACGCGATGATGAATTGAAGCGTCTGGACGACGCCTGGTCCGATCAAAGCATCAATATCCTTTCGCTTGTCGCGGAGGGCGGTGCCGGCAAGTCAGCGCTGATCAACGAATGGCTCAATCGCATGCGCGCTGACAGCTACCGGAAGGCCGAGACAGTTCTAGGCTGGTCGTTCTACAGCCAAGGCACCAAGGAGCGCGCGACTTCGGCGGAGGTGTTTCTGAATTGGACTATCGACAAGCTTGGCATCAAGATCGAAACCACGAGCTCCACCGCAAAGGCGGAAGCGATCGCCGAAGCATTGACGAAACGCCGGGTGCTGCTCGTCCTGGACGGCTGCGAACCGCTGCAGCACGGCCTCGACAAGCAGCAGGGCGAATTGAAGGACCAAGGTCTGCGCGCGTTGCTGCGGCGATTTGCTGCTACGCCGCCGGACCGGGCACATGGACTGGTGGTGCTGACTAGTCGCCTGGCGATCAAGGATATCGCTCGATGGGAACGCGATTCGGCGCCGGTCCGGTACGTAGACAAATTGTCCGATGAGGCAGGTGCGGCGCTACTGCGCGACAATAGCGTGTGGGGAACCGATAGGGAATTGCAGGAAGCGACACGCGACTTCGGTGGCCACGCGCTAGCACTCGGTCTGCTCGCTAGTTTCCTGAAAGAAACACAATACAGTGACGTTCGCCGGCGCGACCATATTCGCGGCTTGCTCCACGATGAGGAAAATCTGCGCCACGATCATGCACGACGCGTGATGGAGTCCTATGAAAACGAGTGGCTTGTTGGGCAGGGGACTTTACTCGCGATTCTGCGCATCATTGGTCTGTTCGATCGGCCTGCGATGGGCGATTGCTTACGAGCCCTACGCAAGAAGCCCGCGATAGCGGGTCTTACCGACATGATTGTCGATCTAAACGAGAGCGATTGGCAGCGAGCAGTTACGCGGTTGCGTTACGCACATTGCTTTCACCGTCGGATCCCTCAGCGCCAGATTCGCTCGACTCACACCCGTTGGTACGGGAATGGTTTGGGGAGAGCTTAAGGAAATCCAACGAAGTGGCGTGGAAGACCGCTCATGGTCGGATCTACGAGCACCTGCGTGACACGACCAACGAAGGCCAGGTCTCGACGATCACACGTCTCGCGTTTGCCCAGATCGAAGCTTTCGCGCCGCTCAGTGGTCTCATCGACGACAGCCCGCCAAAACCGGTTGTGCCCGATGCTGCTGACGTGATGCTCTTGAAAGAGGAAGCTACAAAACAACTCGCTACTGCAGCCGACTATATCAAAACCTGCGGCTATCACCGTCGCGACGAGGAACTGGCCGAACTGCAAGCGGTGCTCCGCGGGGAACGAAAATTCGCCGACCTGCTGCCGCGAGTATGAGCGCCGTAATGACTTAGACGCCCATTCACCCCGCCTTCGCCCCTGCCACAATCCGATAAAACCCCCACAACAGCACCGGACACAGCAAAATCATCGCAGCCCCAAAATCGAACGCCGCACCGGCGCTGCCGGCCCACTTGGCGCAGGCGCCGCCGACCACCGGGCCGAGCATCATGCAGGCAAAGAACATCGTGAAGAACACGCCCATGCCGATCGCGCGGGTCTGGGGCTGCAGCACGCGCGCCGGCAGGCTCATGATCGGGCCGGCGGGCAGGCCGCTGATCAATCCCAGGACGAAGATGACCGGGCGGACGGCGCTGCCGCTGCGCGGCAGCAGCACCATCAGGACGGCGGTCAGAAGCGCGGCGGCGACGACAATGGTCGCCGGACGCCCGGTGCGATCGGCCAGCAAGCCGCCCAGGGGAACGGAAATGACGGAGACCCACAGCACGATGCTGACGGTCGATCCGGCTTCGGCGATCGACCAGCCCTGTTCGACCAGCATCGAAGGCCCGAAGCTGACGATCACGGCGAAGCCGACATTGAACAGGCCCCAGATCAGGCCGGCGACGATCACGGCGAGCGTGGCGTTGCGGTCCAGACGCTGCGGTGCCGTCGTCCACGCCACCGCGACATCGGCCGGCGGCCGGTAAAGCATCGCGAGCAGCACAAGGGCGCCGGCGGCGAAGGCCGCGACGCCGAGATGGGCCGCGCCGACACCGAACTGCGTGCCGATCCACGGCAGCACCAGCAGACAGAGCGCGATGCCGAGTGGCCAGGAATTGACAAGCAGCGCCATCGCGGTGGCGATCTCCTTGCCCGCGAACCAGTCCGTCAGCATTTTCGTCGCCTGAACGCTGAGGATGACGGAGCCCGCACCGCCGATCAGCCGGCCGGCGATCTGCACGCTCCATGACGCGCCCGCCGCCATCATCGCGCTGCCCGCCAGCATCAGCAGCAGCGCGCCGAGCGCCGTCCGCTTGTCGCCGAATCGTTGCCCGATGGCGCCGCCCGGCAATGCCAGCGCCACGCCGGGGGCGAAATAGAGTCCGATCAGGACGCCGATATCGGCGAGGCTGACGCCGAACTGGCTCGTCAGCAGCGGCGCCACCGCGGCGACGCTCTGGAACTGGAAGGCGATGGTGCTGCGAACCGCGAACAGAACGGCGAGGATACCCCAGCGATTGCCCACGCGTCACTCCTGTCGACCTGCTTGCGCAAGCTGAGGCGGCATCGTCGACTTGTCAATTGGCGTGCGGATGATGACGGCACCGCGTAGCAATTGGCATTGCATCCCACTTCACATAACCTGCCTGCGCCCACGCAGCCAAAAATCAACACGCACCGAAGGGCCGGAGGAAACATGCAAGATATCCGCGTAGCCACCTATGACGGCCCCGGCGCCCAGCCGGTCATTCGCACCGTGCCGTGGCCCAAAATTCCGAAGAAGGCGGCCTTGATAAAAGTCGGGGCCTGCGGCGTCTGCGGCACCGATCTGCATATCCTGAAAGGCCACTGGCCAAAGCCGTTGCCGTGGCCGTTCACGCTCGGCCATGAGATCGGCGGCGTGCTGGTCGAGGTCGGCTCGGAATTCAAGGAAGACTTCATGAGCAAGCCGCTCGGCGTGGGATCGAAGGTGATGATCCCGCCGCTGATGCCGTGCGGGAATTGCTATTACTGCATTCATTACCCCGAGAGCGCCAACAAGTGCCTGACGCCGGTGTATTACGGCCGCTATCTCGGCTTCGACAAGGCGCCGCATCTATGGGGCGGCTGGGCCGAATATGTCTATGTCGATCTCGAGATGTTGCCGGGTACCAAGATCTACAAGCTGCCGGATGACATGTCGCTGCGGCTCGGCGCGCTGTCGGAGCCCTTGACCTCCTGCATCCGCGCCTTCAACCGCGCCACCCGCGCCGGCGGGTTCACCTGGGGCGACACTGTCGTCATCCAGGGCTCCGGCCCGATCGGAATCCTGGCGGTGGCCGCAGCACAAGAGATGGGAGCAGGGCGCGTGATCTGCGTCGGCGCGCCGGAAAACCCGCGGCTGAAGCTGGCGCGCAAATTTGGCGCGGAAGCGACCGTCGATATCGAACAGGTCACCACGCCGGAGGCGCGCATCAAGGCGGTGCGCGATATCGTCGGCGGGTTCGGCGCCGACCTCGTGATGGATTGCTCGGGTCATCCGAGCGCCGGTCCCGAAGGCATCGAGATGCTGCGCGACGGCGGCACCTATGTCGAGATGGGCCAGTTCACCGATGCCGGCTCGATCAACACCTCCTGGCATCGCATCTGCACCAAGGACCTCAACGTGCTCGGCTCCTGGGGATTTACCGGCAACGACCTGCCGCTCGGCGTCGACATGCTCTATCGCACCCGCAACAAATATCCCTGGCTGGAGATGCAGACGATCTATCCGTTCACCGAGGAGGGCATCGGCCGAGCGGTGGCGGACGCCATGGCGATGAAGACGGTGAAGTCGACCATCGTGCCGTGGCCGGAACTGGCGGAGTAGAAACTTCACGAATCTCGTAGGGTGGGCAAAGGCGCGCGCTTCGCGCCGTGCCCACCATCCATCAACGCAATGGTGGGCACGTTTCCGCCTTCGCTCTTCGAGCTGCGGCGGAAACTTTGCCCACCCTACGCGAGGCTGTTCGAAGTCCGTCTTCATCCCGCCTTGCGGCGATGGTGGCTATGCAGTTGCGACGACAACAGGCGTCGCCACTCGTTGAACTCCGCGCTGGCGGTATCGCGAGGCCTCGGCAGGTCGATGCTGTACTCATTGTCGATCCGGCCGGGTCCGGGCGACATTACCACGACGCGGTCGGCCAGGAAGATCGCTTCGTCGATGGCGTGGGTGACGAAGAGAACCGTCAGGCCGGTTCGCGACCATATCTCGACCAGCTCGTCCTGCAGCCGTTCGCGCGTCATGGCGTCGAGCGCACCGAACGGCTCGTCCATCAGCACCACCTCGGCGTCATTGGCGAGCACGCGGGCGATGGCGACGCGCTGCTTCATGCCGCCGGAGAGCTGATGCGGATAGACGTCTGCAAAGCGCTGCAGGCCGACGAGGTCGATGAAATGATCGACGGTTTCGCGAATCTCGGCCTTGGGGCGTCCCCTCGAGGTCGGACCGAAGCCGATGTTGTCGCGGACGTTGAGCCAGGGAAACAGTCCGTAATCCTGAAACACCATGCCACGGCTCGGGCCCGGTCCCGATATCGGCACGCCCCACATCAGATTGTCGCCCTGCGTGGCGGTCTCGAACCCGGCGGCCATCCGCAACAGGGTGGATTTGCCGCAGCCGGAGGCGCCGATCAGGCAGATGAACTCGCCTTTCTTCACCCGCAGATTGGCGCCGCGCAAGGCTTCGATCGAGCGTCCGTTCTGCGAATAGGTCTTGCCGACGTTCTTCATTTCCAGGATCGGGATGGTGGCTTCAGCCATGCGAGGGACTCCACGACAGCAGGCGCCGCCCCAGCAGCATCACCAGCTGATCGGACAGGAAGCCGACGATGCCGATCACGATCATGCCGGAGATCACGATTTCGGTGCGCGAGAGCTGCCGCGCTTCCATGATGATGGCGCCGAGCCCGGTTTGCACGCCGGTCATTTCGCCAACGACGATGACGACCCACGCAAAACCGAGGCCAAGCCGCATGCCGGTGAAGATGGAGGGAAGCGCGGCCGGCAGCACGACGCGGAAGAACTGCGCCGAGCCGTTGCAGCCGAGCATGGCGGCCGCCTCGAACAATCGCGGCTCGACCGAGCGCACCCCGAAAACGGTGTTGACCAGGATCGGATAGAACGCGCCGAGAAACACCAGAAAGAATGCGGAGCGTGGTCCGAGCCCGAAAAGGATCATCGCCAGCGGTAGCCACGCGGTGACCGGTACGGGGCGAAGAATCTGAAGGGTCGGATCGATCACCTGCCGCACCAGCGGCACGCGGCCGATCAGCATTCCCAGCGGCAGCGCGACCACCAAGGCCAGCGCGAAGCCGCCATAGACCCGGCTGACCGACGCCAGCAGATGGATATGCAGGGTTCGGCTGAAGGCGTCGTCATTGATGCCGCCAAAGGCGAGATCCTGCAGCTCGAGCCAGACTTCGTGGGGCGGAGGAATCAGGCTGCCCGGCCGCCCCACCGTGAAGACATGCCAGAGGACCAGCATGGCAACCGGAAATGTCGCCGCCAGCAGCAACGGTTTCAGGCGCGGCCGCCACGTCGTTGCCCATGAGCTGCCGCGCCCGGAGAGGGTCTGGTCGTCGTCCCGGGACGCGAGAGTTGTCACGATCAGGTCGGTTTCACCGCATCGACGAAGCTGGTGTCGATGAAGGTGGCGAAATCAGGCAGGCGCTTGATCTGCTTCAGCGCCAGCATGTGGTCCGCATAGGTCTTCGATTGCTGGATTTCCTTGGCGCCAAGCCGCCACGTCAGTTCGACATTGGGCACCGAGGCTTCGATCGCTTCTTTTTTCTGTCCGAGCTTGCTGGACGCCATCGCGACCATGGCGGCCTTGTTGGTGGCCGCAAAATCGGTCGCCCTTTGATGAATGCCCATCATCACGCGGACGAGTTCCGGCTTTTCCGCGATCACGTCGCGATGCGTGCCGAACACCATGTTGAGAGATCCCATCGCCGTCGAATAGGGGTATTCGACCAGCGAACCGACGCCGCTGGACAGCGACACGCCGGGACCAGGCTCGGCGCCGACATAGGCGTCGATGTCGCCGCGCGACAATGCGATATGCATTTCGCTGAACGACACGCGAACCGGCTCGACATCCTTGATCGTCATGCCCTCCATTCGCAGCCGCTCCATGAAGAACACTTCCTGGGTGGTTCCCGGGAATACGGCGACGCGCTTGCCCTTGAGATCCTTGATCGAAGCGATGCCCGCGTCCTTTTTCGCGATGATGGCCATGCCGCGATTGCAGGTGGAGGCGATCACCACGACCGGTTCACCTGCCGCGGCGCCGAGCACGGCCGCCGCAATTCCGAATGCGCCGAAGTCGACCGACTTGGTCACCACGGCGTTCTTGCATTCGGTCGGTGTTTCGAACGGCAGCACTTCGATCTTGTAGCCCGCAGGCACGAACTGATCGTAGAAATAGGGTGCGATGGAATGGATCAACTTGAGCGCGCCGGCACGAATGACAATCGGCTGGCCCTGGGCGCGAACGATCGCCGGGGCTGCGAACAGCCCGACCCCGAGGGCGGCCATGAATTCACGACGGCGGATTCTGGATGTCATCAACGCAACTCCCCTGTTGCGCCGATAAATGCAACAACCATGCCGCCGCAAGCGGATGGCAAGGATCTGCCGCTCCAGGCTGCCGTGACGCGTTGGCCGGGCAGGGACGCTTCGGCGTTTGAAGTTGGCTGGCATCCGCCCGGGCCGTGAAAGGCTGCTTCCAGGGCGGACCGTGCAATTAAATTGGGCACGTTGACTGTCGTGCCGTGGTCCGAGAGCAACCCGCAGCGGTTCGCGTCACATCTCGGCTGTCATCACCCGCGCAGGCGGGTGATCCAGTATTCCAGAGACGGTCGTGGCCATCCGAGATGCCGCCGCGTACTGGATACCCCGCCTTCGCGGGGTATGACGGCCGTCGTGTAGTTGCGGACAGAAAAAGAGCCGCCCGTTGCCCAGGACGGCTCAAAGTCGTAGCTTGATAAAAGCCGGGCTCGTGTACCGCCGTTACCTTGTTTTCGGCCATACGAGGTTCAACGGGTAGCAGACGCGCGGCCGATTCGCTGTGACCTGGTTAACACACTCAATGACTGTCGAGCGGGGAAGGGGAAGCGAGCAGGCCCTCCAGAACAAGCGCGGTCTGCAGCGACATCGTCGCGGTCTTGAGGTAGGTCGGCTCCTTCAGGGCATTGTTCAGCATCCGGATCGCGATCGTCCAGTGGCTCTTGTCGCGCTGTTCCAGGGGGAGGCGGGCAAAAAAGGTCACGGCCTCCCCCACGGTCGCGATCACCGTCCCGTCAGGCAATGTGAGGGGAAACGATAGACGGGAGCTGTTGTTCAAGCCTGACAACGCGAAATCCTGGGCCATGGCATTGCTTTACACCCTTTTGGCCAAGAAGTTCCTTTGTTGTGTCCATGCCCGCCAGTCATGAAGGAGGCAGCTCCACCTCGGGCGGGTGGGACGACCATCGCGCTCGGTAGGGACGGCTGGCTGACCGCGAAGAGGGCGCCTGCCCGAACACCGGCGCAACTCTCACAGCGTCATTGCGAGGAGCGCTTGCGACGAAGCAATCCAGCTTTCTTTCTTCCATTGTGTTTCAGGAAAGCTGGATTGCTTCGCTTCGCTCGCAAAGACGTTGATGGATTGAGCGTACGACGCGCGGCGGCGCCTACACGAACATCCGTAGCCCGGATGGAGCCCATGCGAAATCCGGGGCCACTGCCGCGTTCATTCCCGGATTGCGCCATCGGCCCGCGCATTCGCGCGACCCGCTAGCTTCATCCGGGCTACGCCGTTTCGCAGGTCATCAGGCAGATGCCCGCGTCGACTTCGCCGCTTCGAATGCTGCCAGCCGCTCGGCGAATTTGCCGCTCGCGGCACCGGCGCGCGCGATGATGGTGGGGACGGGCAGGGTTTCGAAGAAATGACAGGCGACGCGATGGCCGGGGGCGGCCTCGCGCAGCTTCGGCTCCTCGGCCGAGCAGCGCGGCTGGGCATGGACGCAGCGGGTGTGGAAACGGCAGCCGGTCGGCGGATTGAATGGGCTCGGCACGTCGCCCTGCAGCATGACGCGCTTGGCACGCAGGGTCGGGTCGGGCTTTGGAATCGCCGACAGCAGCGCGTGGGTGTAGGGGTGCAGCGGCTTTGCGTAGATCGTCTTCTTGTCGGCGATCTCGACCAGCTTGCCGAGATACATCACCGCGACGCGGTCGCTGATGTGTTTGACCACGGCGAGATCGTGGGCGATGAACAGATAGGAAAGTCCAAAACGCTGCTGCAGATTCTGCAGCAGGTTGACGATCTGCGCCTGGATCGAGACGTCGAGCGCCGACACCGGCTCGTCGCAGATGATCAGGTCGGGGTTGACGGCCAGCGCGCGCGCAATGCCGATGCGCTGGCGCTGCCCGCCGGAGAATTGATGCGGATAGCGCCGTGCATGTTCGGGCAGCAGGCCGACGATCTCCAGCAGTTCCTTGCCGCGCGCCTCGCGCGAGGCGGCGTCGCCGATGTCGTGCACCCGCTGCGGCTCGGCCAGGATCTCGCCGACGGTCATGCGCGGATTGAGCGAGGCGTAGGGATCCTGGACGATGATCTGCATGTGCCGGCGCAGCCGGCGCAGCGCGTCCTTGCCGAGATTGGCGATCTCCTCGCCCTTGAAGCGAACCGAGCCCGCCGTCGGATCCATCAGGCGCAGCACCAGCCGTCCGGTGGTGGATTTGCCGCAGCCGGATTCGCCCACCAGCGCCAGCGTCTCGCCGCGCGCGATCTCGAAGCTCACATCCTCGACGGCGCGCACCAGACCCACCTGCCGGCGCAGGATGATGCCGCGGCTGACCTGGAAATGCTTGACCAGGCCGTCGACCTGGAGGACCGGGACTTCGCTCATGCCGCTACCTCGACCGGGGCCTTCCAGCAGGCGACCAGATGACCGGGCGCGATGTCGCGCAAGGGAGGCGGCTCCTGCCGGCAGCGCCGGTCGGCGAACGGGCAGCGCGGCGCGAAGCGGCAGCCCTTGGGCTGGCTGTTGGGGCTGGGCACCGTGCCTTCGATGGTGGCGAGCCGCACGCGGTCGACGTCGAGCCGCGGGATCGAGCCCAACAGGCCGATGGTGTAGGGGTGCTGAGGGTCGGCGAACAGGTCGGCCACATCGGCGCTTTCGACGATCTGGCCGGCATACATCACCAGCACCTGGTCGGCGACTTCGGCAATCACGCCGAGATCATGGGTGATGATCAGGATCGCCATGCCGAGCCGGCGCTGCAGGTCGCTCAAGAGATCGAGAATCTGGGCCTGGATGGTGACGTCGAGCGCGGTGGTCGGCTCGTCGGCGATCAAGAGCGCCGGCTCGCACGACAGCGCCATCGCGATCATGACGCGCTGGCGCATGCCGCCGGACAGGCTGTGCGGAAAGTCGTCGATGCGCTGCGCCGCGGAGGGGATCCGCACCAGTTCGAGCATTTCGACCGCGCGCGCGCGTGCCGCCTGCGGCGACATCGTGGTGTGCGCCAGGATCGCCTCGACGATCTGCTGGCCGATGGTGTGGACCGGGTTGAGCGAGGTCATCGGCTCCTGGAAGATCATCGACATCTTGCCGCCGCGCAGCTTGCGGCGTTCGTCGGCCGACAGCGTCAGCACGTCGCGGTCGCCGAACATGACCGCCTCGGCCTCGACGTTGCCCGGCGGGCTCGGCACCAGGCCCATGATGGAGAGCGAGGTCACGCTCTTGCCGCAGCCGGATTCACCGACCAGGCCGACGGTACGGCCGCGCGGCACGCTGAAGGAGATGCCGTCGACGGCGCGGAACAGGCCGCGATCCGTCGCGAAGTGAGTCTTGAGGCCGCGAACCTCGAGGAGCTTTTCCATCAGAAGGAGTAATCCAGACCCTTGTAGAAGGTGTTTTGATAAAGCATGTGCGGGCGCACGCCCTTCATCTTCTTCAGGCTCGTCGTGTACATCGCGATATTCATTACCGGCATCCACAGATGCTCCTCGGTGACCCGTTGCTGGGCCAGCGCGTAATATTTGGCGCGATCGGCATCCGTCAGCGAGGCGCGTCCCAGCTTCAGATACTCGTCGGTCTTCGGGTCGTTCCAGTTCATGCGGTTGGGCGCCGGCATGTTCCTGGAGTCGAAGTAGAAGTTCAGCAGGTCGCCCGAGGAGATGTAGGGGAACGTCACGGTCCACAGTTCGAAATCCTGCTTCGCCATTTCGGCCGGCGCGATCGTGGAATCGAAGCCGACGATCTTCCAGTCGATGCCGATCTTGCGCATGTAGCCCTGGATGGCTTCGGAGACGCGGCCGAAATAGGCGACCTGGGTGAACAGGACTTTTGGCGCGAGCTTGACGCCGTCCTTCTCACGAATGCCGTCGGCGCCGACCTTCCAGCCGGCATCGTCCAGCAGTTTTTTGGCGCGCTCGACATCCTCCTTGATGATGCCTTTGGTGGAGTCGGCGAAGTCGAGCGCCTTCGGATCGATGAAGGTATAGGCCGGCTCGGCATTGCCCAGCATGATGCCCTTGACGATGTCGGCGCGGTTGATGGCGATGTTCATCGCCTCGCGCACGCGCTTGTCGGCCACCATCGGCCGCGTGGTCTTGTAACCGTAATACATCAGCTGGAAGTTCGGCTGCGCCTCCTGGACGTTGAGATTCGGCGCGGCCTTGACCTGCTGGATGAACTGCAGCGGGACCTGGTGGGTGACGTCGAACTGTCCGCCCAGCATGGCGGCGACGCGGCTGGAATCCTCGGGCACGATCTTGATGCTGAGCTTCTCGAATTTCGCCGGGCCCTTGTTCTGATACATCGACGGCCCCCATTTGTAGGCGTCGTGACGCTTCAGCACGATCTCGGTGCGCGGCTGCCAGCTCTCGAAGCACCAGGGACCGGTGCCGTCGATCGCCTTGATGCCGTAATCCTTGCCCAGCGCCTCGACGCTTTCCTGGTTGTGGATCGCGGTCGTGAACATCGTGAGCTGCAGCAGCAGATCGGCGAACGGTTCGTTCAGTTCGTATTCCACCGTGTAGGGATCGGGCGCACGCAATTCCTTGATGTTGCCCGCGCGCCAGGCCAGCGGCGCCTTGAGCTCGGCGCTGGTCAGGCGCTTGAAGGAGTAGATCACGTCGGCGGCGGTGAACTTCTTGCCGCTGCAGAACTGCACGTCATCGCGCAGCTTGAAAGTATAGAGTTTGCCGTCGGGGCTTACGGTCCAGGATTTGGCGAGGTATGGGATCGGTGTCTTGCCGTCCCAGTCCATCGCCACCAGCGTGTCCTGGAACATGTTGACGATGTCGGAAGTCGGCGACCAGGTGGTGCGCTGGCCGTCGTAATGCGGTGCGTCCAGCGACTTCATGATCTTCAGGGTTTGCGCCTCGCTCGCCGAAGATGCCCCGACCACTCCCAGCAGCGCCACAGCGCCTGCAAACATCCTGCGCATCGTGTCTTCTCCCTCGTGGTGTTTTTCTTAACGCGTTACGTCCAGCCCCTTGTAAAAAGTGTTCTGGTAGATCATGTGCGGCCTGGCGCCGGTGATCTTCTTGTTGGCTACCTGGTGCATGTTGATGTTGAGAACCGGCATCCACAGGTGTTCCTTCGTCACCTTCTGCTGCACCAGCGCATAATACTTGATGCGATCGGCTTCGGTCAGCGCCGAGCGGCCCTGCTTGAGCCACTCGTCGGTCTCGGCGTCCCTCCAGTTCATCCGGTTGGGCGTCGGGATATTGTGCGAGTCGAAATAGATGTTCATGAGGTCGCCGGCCGACAGGTACGGCACGGTTACCGACCAGATCTCATAATCCTGCTCGGCCATCTTCACCGACGAGATCGTCGAGTCCCACGGGTTGAGCCGCCAGTCGACACCGATCTTCCTGAGATAGCCCTGGATCGCTTCGGCGACCCGGGCCGAGTTGGCGTTGGCGGTGTAGTATATTTTCGGTGCCAGCCGCTCGCCGTCCTTCTCGCGCACGCCATCGGCGCCGGGTTTCCAGCCGGCTTCGTCGAGCAATTTCTTGGCACGCTCGATATCTTCCTTGACGATGTCCTTTGTCTTGGGATCGAAGTCGAGCGCATCGGGATCGACGAAGGTATAGGCCGGATCGGCATTGCCCTGCAGGATGGCTTTGGCGATTTCGGCGCGATTGATGGCGATGCTCATGGCCTCGCGGACGCGCCGGTCGGCGACCATCGGTCGCGTGGTCTTGAAGCCGTAATAGAGCAGCTGGAAATTGGGCTTGGCCTCGCTCACCGTCAGCATGGGCGCGGCCTTGGCCTGGGCGATGAATTGCGATGGAAACTGGTGGGTGATGTCGAACTGGCCGGACATCATGGCGGCGACGCGGCTGGAATCTTCGGGCACGATCTTGACGACCAGCTTCTCGAATTTCACCGGGCCCTTGTTCTTGTACATCGACGGGCCCCATTTATAGGCGTCGTGGCGCTTCAGCGCGATCTCGGTGCGCGGCTGCCACGATGCAAAACACCATGGCCCGGTGCCGTCGGCGCCCTTGATGCCGTAGTCCTTGCCGAGCGCCTCCACGCTTTCCTTGTTGTGGATGACGTTGGTGAACATGGTGAGTTGCAGCAGCAACTCCGAATAGGGCTCCTGAAGCTCGTATTCTACCGTATAGGGATCGGGCGCGCGCAATTCCTTGATGTTGCCGGCGCGCCAGGCATAGGGTCCCTTGGTCGCGGGGTCCTTGAGCCGCTTGAAGCTGTAGACCACGTCCTCCGCGGTGAACTTCTTGCCGCTGCAGAACGACACGTCGTCGCGCAGCTTGAAGGTATAGGTCTTGCCGTCCGCGCTCACCGTCCAGGATTTGGCGAGGTAGGGAATCGGCGTGCGGCCATCCCAGTCGAGCGCCACCAGCGTGTCCTGGAACATGTTGACGATATCGGAGGTCGGTCCCCAGGTGGTGCGCTGCGCATCGTAGTGCGGCGCGTCGATGCCCTTCATCAGCGTGAGCGTCTGGGCCGATGCGGAAGCCGAAATGCCCAGCGCGAATGCTACAGCCAGAACCGTTCTGATCATGTTTGCAGCCTCGGATCGAGGACGTCGCGGAAGGCGTCGCCCAGAAGGTTGGCGGCCAGCACGATTACGAAGATCGCGCAGCTCGGGATCGTCGCGATGTGCGGCGCCATGAACAGGAAGTCGCGGCCCTGGGCCGCCATCATGCCGAGTTCGGCGGTCGGCGGTTGCGCGCCCATGCCGAGGAAACCGAGCGCCGAGCCGATCAGGATGATCTGGCCGAAGCGCAAGGTGAGGAACACGAAGATCGTCGAAATGCAGTTGAGCGTCAGGTAGCGCCAGATCAGGGCGCCGTCCGTCACGCCCACCGCGCGGCCGGCTTCCATGAATTCCTGGCCCATCACGCCGACCGCGGCACCTCGCGCCACCCGCGCGACATCGGGCACGGTGGCGACGACCAGCGCGATGACCACGGCGGTCAGGCCGGCGCCGAAGATCGCGGCCACGGCCAGCCCGATCAGGATCGCCGGGAACGCCAGCATCACGTCGACCAACCGCATGATCCAGCCGTCCAGCCGCCGATAATAGGCGGCGAGAATACCCATGACGCCACCGATCAGGCCGCCGACGATCACGCCGACCAGCCCGAGCATCAGCGTGCTGCGGGTGCCGTAGATGACGCGGCTCAGGATGTCGCGGCCGGTGTTGTCGGTGCCGAACCAGTGCTCGGCGCCCGGCGGCTGCATCACCTTGGTGAGGTCGGTGAAGTAGGGATCGTAAGGCGAGATCCACGGCGCGAACGCTGCCGCGAGCACGATTGCCGTGAGCAGCAGCGCGGCCGCCGCCGCCACCCGGTCGCGCGCCAGCCGGCGCATGATGCCGGCGCGGGCGAACACCGCCGCTTCGGGGTCCACTGCAAAGGGGGTTTCGAGGGCCTCGACGCTCATCGGCGCTGCACCCTTGGATCGAGATAGACGTAGAGCACGTCGACGATAAGGTTGATCGACAGGAAGGCGACGGCGAGGATCATGATCGCGCCTTGCGCCGTCGGAAAATCGCTGGAGACGATGGCGCCGACCGCGAGTCGGCCGACGCCGGGCCACGAGAACATGGTTTCGGTGACCACGGCGCCGCCGAGCAGGAAGGCCGCCTGCAGTCCGATCAAGGTGACGACGGGGATCATGGCATTGCGCAGCGCGTGATGGATGATCACCACGGTCTCGCGCAGTCCCTTGGCGCGCGCGGTGCGCACGAAATCGGCGCCCAGCACTTCGAGCACGGCGGTGCGCGTCAGCCGCGCGATCGGCCCGATCAGCACGAGGCCGAGCGTGGTGGCGGGCAGGATCAGGCTCGGCAATCCGCCGTCCCATACCGGTCCGGTACGGCCGGTGAACGGCAGCAAGGCCCACTTGAAGCCGACATACTGGATCAGGATCAGCCCGATGAAGAACACCGGCATGGAAACGCCTGCCACCGAGCAGGCCATGATGACGCGATCGGAGAGACGGCCGCGATTGACCGCCGCCAGTGTTCCCAAAGCGAGTCCGGTCGGCACCGCGATCAGCATCGCTCCCAGCATCAGCTCGACAGTCGGGCCGATGGTCATCGCCAGTTCTTCGCTCACCATCCTGTTGGAAATGATCGAGCGGCCGAGATCGCCGCGCAGCACCCGCATGATGTATTCAAAGAACTGGATGGGGATCGAGCGGTCGAGACCAAGCTCGAGGCGGATCGCGGCGATGGTCTCGGCCTTGGCGTCGGGCCCGGCGATGATCATCGCGGGATCGGCCGGCACCACCTGGAGCAGGCAAAAACAGAGGAAGAGAACCCCGAGCAAGGCGGGGAAGGAAATCAGCAGACGATGGACAATCTGTTGTCCCATGCGACGCCAACGGACCGGTTAGGCCATGAGGAATCGCTCGCGCGGCGCGTGCCGGCGTTGTGCAGTCCCCTCCCTGGCAGCCGTGCTTCGTCCGACGTGCGCGGCTTTTGCTTATGTCGGAATACTGACATGCGTTGGACGTGGCGTCACGCCCAATCTGTCAAACCGTTTCCAACTGTGCGTCCTTGTCGCGTGCAACCACAATGACGCCTCGCGGCGCGAGTGCGCGTGCGTGATGAAGGCAAGAGGGGCTGACATTCTTCAGAGACAGCCCAAGCCCGGCTTAATTCCGCCACGCGATAAATGCGGACGTGATGGAGAGTTGCTGCCGGAATTCGATTTTGCAGGATGCGCTTCAGCGCAGCCCTTCATACACCATGAAGCCGCGGGCGACCGCGAGCTTGCGCAGCGCGCGCGGAACGAATTTTTGCGGCTGGTGTCCGATGTAACGCCACGACGTCAGTTTGAAATCCCTGAGCAGGCGGCGATCGGTTTCGAACGGCGCCAGCAATCCGGTCAGGCTCAGCGGCGAATGCGCCCGGGTGTTGAACGGCAGCAGCAGCAATTCCAGATGCGCCGGCCTGCCATCCTCCGAGACGGCGGTAATGCCGGCGACCACGGCCAGCGCGTCTTCCGATACCGCGGCGATGATGTCCTCGATCTCGCGGCGGCCCTCGGCCGTGAACAGTCCGGAAAAACTGCGATCCTTCAGATCGCAGCCGAGCAGGGCGCAGACCCGCGTTCCGGCGACGCGAAACGGATAGCCGGCGGCGCTGTCGTAAGACAGCACGAAGATATCGCCGAGCAGTTCGCGCACCGCGCCGGGTTCGATCTCGCTGCGGTCGGGAGCGCGCGCGTCGCCGCGCTTCTGGTCCCAATAGGCGTAGAACTCTCGGGTTGACGGATGTTTCATTATTCGGCCTTGCCCCTTGCGCCCGGCCTGGCGGGACAGATCTGTCCCGCTTTCGCCCACGCGCATTCCCCTGGTTGTTTTGCAAGACAGGCTTTGCAGCGTCCATGCCGTGGACGCGTTTTCGCCGCCCCGGCGGCGTCTTTGCGCCGTTAACGTTAAATTAACTATCAGCTTGGGGATCGGCACAGAGCTGGCTAGGGTCCGCTCGCTCTAGTTCGCCGGTTTTCTCCAGGGGCCGGCGAGTTGTTACACAGGCGGCGTCAAACAGTTTGGTCATCGCGCGGGGAGGGGTGGGGATGTCACCCGGGACCTTGCGCGGAAAAAGATCAGCACGAATGAGGGAGGGTGTCTCAGCACCCTCCCTTTTTCTTTGCCCGGCATCGCGGCGCGCTGTTCATGCCCGGCGACCCGGGCAACGCTCGTTTCGTGCGGTTGCCGCGGGCACGGCAAATATTTTCAGGGGCGGGCTTGTCTGAAACGCGCGCGCATGTAGAATGCGACTACAAGTTGCGACGTTTGCCGCCTTTCATTGAATCCATATTTTCCTGTTTCGACTTTTTTGCGGACAGTGCAGCCATGAAAAACCGTGGTGGATCGCGACACAGCCTTCCGACTACGCAGAAGCTCACGATCATCGCGCAGGATCCATCGGTGCGCCTGAACGGCAAGATTCTCACCACCGAGATCGAGATCCCCGCCGAGGAAATCCTGGATGGTCCGTGCGGCTATCGCATTAACGTGATCGACTACGACTCTACCTCCAACGTGCTCTACCAGCCCGCCAGCTACCAGATGCTGGACAACGGCAGCTACAAGGACCCCTTCAAGCGAAGCAGGCCGGCAAGGACGGCGGCACAGCATAATGACGCGCTGGTGGGCGACCCCCGGTTTCACAGCCAGAATGTCTATGCGATCGCGATGCGCATCCTTGCCCGCTTCGAGTTTGCGCTTGGGCGCAGGGTCCCCTGGGGGTCGCACGGACATCAACTCCACGTGGCGCCGCATGCCTTTGCCGACGCCAACGCGTTCTATTCCAAGCAGGACCGCGGCCTGTTCTTTGGATATTTCGCCGGCGGCAACGGCAAGCCGGTGTTTGCCTGCCTGTCGCATGACGTGGTCGCGCACGAAACGACGCACGCGCTGCTCGACGGCCTGCGCGGCCGCTTCCTGGAGCCATCTTCGCCCGATCAGGCGGCGTTTCACGAAGGGTTTGCCGACATCGTCGCGCTATTGTCCGTATTCTCCCTGAAGGATCTGGTGGCGAAGCTGATCGATGGCAGTACCGGCGCGGCGCGGTTGATCGATCAAAAGTTTCTCGAACCCGAGGCCCTCAGGGAATCCGTCCTGTTCGGCCTCGCCGAGCAGATGGGAGAGGAACTGTCGAAGGTCCGCGGCGAGGCGCTGCGGCGCTCGATCAGGCTTGCGCCGGGCCGGGATTACATGGCGGAGCCCGAATATCAGGAGCCGCATCGTCGCGGCGAGCTGCTGGTCGCGGCGATCATGAACGCATTCCTCGAGATCTGGCTGAAGCGGCTCGACAGGGTCGGGTTCATCCAGGGACGGAAGCGCGACCGCAGCCTCGTCATCGACGAGGGCGCCGCGGTTGCCGACCATTTGCTGACGATGGCGATCCGGGCGCTGGATTACTGTCCACCGACGGATCTCGCCTTCTCCGATTATCTCTCGGCGCTGCTGACCATCGACCGCGAGGTCGTTCCCGACGACAGCCGCTTCAACTACCGCGAAGTTCTCGTGAAGTGTTTTGGCGCCTACGGCATCGCGCCGGACAGCGACGCCGACAAGGACGGGACATGGCGCCGATGCGACATCGATCTCGTCTACAGCCGGACGCATTTCGATTCCATGCTCCGCGACAAGGAGGAGGTGTTCCGCTTCCTGTGGGAAAACCGCAAGGCGCTCGACATCGTCCGGGAAGGCTACGTCGAGGTCGAAACCGTGCGCCCGAGTTTCAGGGTAGCTCCCGACGGATTCATCCTTCGCGAGACGGTGGCGGAATACGTGCAGATTCTGACGCTCCAGGTCGGCGAACTGAAGGATGCCCTGGATATCGATCCGCCGAAGGACATGCCGCACTGGAAGCGGGTGCGGATTTTCGGAGGCGGTGCGCTGATCTTCAACGAGTACGGGCAGCTCAAATACCAGATCAGGAACAGGATCGAGGATTCGAAGGGCCAGACCGCGCGGCTGAAATATCTCTGGGAGAGCGGCTACTTCGATCGGGAGCCGGACGACAAGTCTCACTTCGCAGCGTTGCATCTGGCGAGAGCGACGGACTGAGGATCACCATGGCAGGCACGGCGCCCAAGAGTCTGAAAATACGAACCTACCATGTCGGGTTCGGAGACTGCTTCCTGTTGAGCTTCGAATACGCCAGGGGACCGGAGCGGCACGTCCTGATCGACTACGGTTCGACCGGATTGCCGGCGAAGACGCCGAAGACGCGCATGATGGACATCGCCGTGGACATCAGGAAGCGGACCGGCGGCAAGCTTCACGCGGTCGTGGCGACGCATCGGCACAAGGACCATATCTCCGGATTCGAAACCAAAAAGAACGGCAACGGGACCGGCGACGTCATCAGATCCCTCAAGCCCGATCTCGTCGTCCAGCCATGGACGGAGGATCCGAAACTTGGCCCGAAAGCAACAGGCCCGGTTGCCGCCGGGGGCGGCGCCAAGCGCCTGGCGGATCTGTCGTCGATGCAGTCGGTGGCGGCCTTCACCATGTTGCAGTCGCGATCGACGCGCTACTTCAACAAGGAGTTGCGGGAACAGTTCAATTTTCTCGGCGAGAGCAACATCAGCAATCCGGGCGCCGTGAAGAACCTGATGAGCATGGGGAAGAAGTCGGAATACGTCCATGCCGGAAAGAAGACCGCTCTGGAAAAAGTGCTTCCTGGCGTCAAGGTCGACGTGCTGGGCCCGCCGACGGTCAAGCAGACGGCGACCATCAAGAAGCAGCGAGATCGGGATCCCAACGAGTTCTGGCAACTCCAGGCGCGTGCAATGAATGCCGCCGGCATGACGGAGGCGGGCGGCAAAGTCCTGTTCCCGAAACATGTTCGTACCCGCGGACCCAGGTTTCCCGTCGATACGCGATGGCTGATCTACCGTGCGCGAAATATCCGCGGCGATAACCTGCTGCAGATCGTGCGCATGCTGGACAAGGCGATGAACAATACCAGCGTTATCCTGCTGCTCCGGGTCGGAAAGTTCAGCCTGCTGTTTCCCGGCGACGCCCAGATCGAGAATTGGCAATACGCCCTCGACAACAACGCCAACCGCAAGCTGCTCGCCGGCGTCGACGTCTACAAGGTCGGGCATCATGGAAGCACCAACGCGACGCCGAAGACACTGTGGCAAGGCTTCAAGAAAAAGTCGAAGGATGCTGGCAACAAGTCGAGACTGCGGACGCTGATGTCGACGATGGAGCACAAGCACGGTAGCGAGGAAAGCCACACCGAGGTTCCTCGCACCACGCTGGTGAGCGCCCTGAAGACCCAGTCCGAACTGTTCTCGACCCAGCAACTGACCGCAGGCAAATTCTTCCACGAGACCCTTGTGAAGTTCAGCTAGCCGCCGCCGACGGCGGCAAGATCCTGACGCCATGACCGGCGTTCCCGCGCCGGCGGCTGCCTTATTGCCTGTTCCGCAGTGTCCTGCCCTTGCGCTGCCCCGCCAAGCCGCCTATTGGGGCGCAATCGCTCTCGTGAGCCGCTTGCTTCAGGTCTTGAGCCCTTGCAATTTCCGCCAGAATTGTCGCAGGACAGCCCGCGCGAACCGATCCTGACGCTGCCCGGCGCGCTGACCGCCTATGTGCTGTTGCTTGCGGTCCTTCACCTGCGCGTGCTGCTGCCGCCCGATCTGGAATACTGGACCGTCGAGGTGTTCGGATTCATTCCGAAACGCTTCGATTCCACGCCGCTGGCGCTCACCTTTCCGGGCGGCGCCGGCGCCAGGATCTGGACCTTCGTCACCTATTCATTGCTGCACGCCAATCTCAGCCATATCGGTTTCAATGTGCTGTGGCTGCTGCCGTTCGGCAGCGCGCTGGCGCGCCGCTTCGGCGCGTTGAGGTTTTTCGCCTTCATGGCGGTAACCGCCATGGCCGGGGCGCTGGCGCATCTCGTCACCCATGAGCACGCGATCGCGCCGATGATCGGCGCTTCGGCGTCGGTGTCGGGCGCGATGGCGGCCGCGATCCGCTTTGCCTTCGTGCAGGGAAGCTTCCTGTCGTTCAGCCGCGGCGACGCCGATGCGGCGGCGCGCGTGCCGGCGCTTTCGCTGTTGCGCGCCTTCCGCGACCCGCGCGTGCTCGGTTTTCTCGCGGTCTGGTTCGGCGTCAACATCATCTTCGGCGTCGGATCGATCGCGATCGGCGCCGACGGCGGCAGCGTCGCCTGGCAGGCGCATATCGGCGGATTCTTGGCAGGGCTGGTGTTGTTTTCGCTGTTCGATCCGGTCCCGCGCGCGCCTGCCGATACCGCGGATACGAGATTCCCCGATGTCCAGGATCGCGGCTGATCGTCGCTTGCGGCGCAACGCGATTTCATTCATCATCATTGATCTGTGTAGCAGGGCTTGAGCCCGCAAACGTGCTTAATCGCCGTGCTTGTCCAACGCGCCTGCAACGAAATCGGCGCTGGGCTGTTGATTGAAGACTCAAGGAAACAAAGATCGCGCTCGTTTAGGGGCGCGATCGGCTTCAGGGAGACGACAATGACGGTACGTGCAATCCTCGATACCAAAGGCCATCAGATCCAGAGCGTCGAGCCGGACGCCAGGCTCTCGGCTGCGATCAAGATTCTGGCGGATCGGAAGATCGGCGCCGTGCTGGTGATGAGCAAAGGCCGTATCGAGGGCATCCTGTCGGAGCGCGACATCGTGCGCGTGCTCGGCGATCGCGGCGCCAGCGTGCTGGAAGAGCCGGTCAGCGCCGTGATGACACGCAAGGTCATCAGCTGCAGGCAGTCCGATACGGTCGCCGCAATCATGGAAATGATGACGCTCGGCAAATTCAGGCATCTGCCGGTGGTCGAGGAAGGCATGGTGGTCGGCCTGATCTCGATCGGCGACATCGTCAAGTGGCGGGTCCACGAATTCGAGATGGAGCAGGAAGCGCTGCAGAACTACATCAAGACCGCCTGATCCAGCCCGCTGTCACGGCGCCTTGTCGACGACAGCCCCAGGCTCGCCGGGAACCGGCGCCAGCATGTGGATGGCTTCCTGGATGGAGTCGATGGCGCGCTCGGCGGAGCGTGCGCCATGGGCAATCAGATCCTCGGCGCGGTGGAAATCGAACCAGCCGATTTGACCGACGCGGGGCGTGATCAGCAGATCCGGCGGATCGCCGGCGAGGCGCGCGCGGGTGATGCGGTCCTGCATGATGTTGAACGCATCGACCATGACCGAGGAGATGCCCGGCCGTCCGCCGCTGCCGAAGAATTCGCGTTTCATGGTACGTTCGGCGGAAAACAACCGGCCGAAGCGGCGTTTCGTCGGGGTCGGCTCGACCGCGGTCTCCGGCGCCGCGGTTGTCGGGCCATGGGCATAGATCGTCGTGGAGAAGATATCGCTGCAGAGATTGGCGGCGATCACGATTTCCGCTCCCAGCGCGCGCGCGGCCGACACCGGCACCGGATTGACCAGCGCACCGTCGACCAGCCAGCGGTCGCCGACCAGCACGGGTGAAAAAATCCCGGGCAGCGCGTAGGAGGCGCGCATCGCATCGACCATGCGGCCGTGGGTGAGCCAGATCTCGTGCCCGGTGCGGACTTCGGTCGCGACGGTCGCAAATTTCAGCGGCAAGTCCTCGATCAGGGTCGGGCCGATCGCGGCTTCCAGCTGCGACGCTAGCCGGTCGCCGCCGATCAGTCCGGAGCCGTTGAGGCGGATGTCGAGATAGCCGAGAATATTGCGCGGCTGCAGGCCGCGCGCCCATTGCTCCAGCGTATCGAGCTGCCCGGCGGCATAGGCGCCGCCGACCACCGCGCCGATCGAGGTGCCGACCACGACATTGGGAACGATGCCATGGGCCAGCAATGTCCGGAGAATGCCGATATGGGCGAAGCCGCGCGCGGCGCCGCCACCCAACGCCAATCCGATGACCGGCCGCCTGGTACTGCCGAGCCCGACTTTGTCCTGGTCCTCGGCGCCGCGTCCGATCAAACTCTTCAGCACCTGATGCTCCTTGCCGGACAAGGCACTGCGCTATGACTCCCAGCCCATCGAAAGCTCAAATAAGCATAGTTCATGCCGCGGTCCAGATTGTGACGGGATCGCGGCCTCGCGGGAACACTGGACTAACTCTCGAGCATTTTTTGGGTTCCATGGCGGGAACATCCTGCGAACGGTTCGCCGCAGGCTTGAATTTGCCGCGTTTTCAGTGAAAAGCATCTCCATGACATCAGGGGATAAAGGGATTGCTGGTTCCGGGAGGGGCGGACGCCTGTTTCCGGTACTTGTGCTTGCCGCAATTCTGGCCGGCGCGCCTTTAGCTCCTGCTTCGGCCCAGATGTTCAGCGACCGGCCGCCGCCGGTGCCGCCGGCCTCGGTCCCGGAAGTGCCTTCCGGACCGGCGATGAATCTGGCTCCGCCATCCGGTCCGGCGTCGACTCCGATTTTGCCCGCGCCGTTGACGCAGCCGGCGATCGCCGCGGTGCCGCCGGTGGTTCCACCGCCGGGCGCATCGACCGCCGGCCAGGCCGTGCTGTCGCTGACGGCGCGCTACGGCAAGGACCTGCCGGTCATCAGCAACGGGCTGGTGTGGCGGGTGTTCGCCGACAAGCCCGATGAGACCGGCGTTTTCAAACTGATCCGCGAGGAACGCGGCGCCACGCCCAACATCGTGCTGCCGCCGGGCGGCTACGTCGTTCATGTCACGATGGGTCTGGTCAGCGCGGTGCGGCCGGTGACGCTGAAGTCCGAGACCGACCGCGAATCCTTCGTGCTTCCGGCAGGCGGCTTGCGCATCGAGGGCCGCGTCGGCTCCAGCCGGATTCCGCCGAACCAGATTTCCTTCGCGCTCTACAAGGGCAGCCAGTTCGATAGCGGCGAACGCGCCTCGCTGGTGCCGAACGTCGCCGCCGGCGACGTCGCGCTGCTGACCGAGGGCACCTACTACATCATTTCAAATTACGGCGACGCCAATTCCGTGGTGCGTTCGGATATCCGCGTTCAGGCCGGCAAGCTGACCGACGTGGTCATCACCCATCGCGCCGCGGTGATTACCCTTAAGCTGGTCAGCGACAAGGGCGGCGAGGCGCTGGCAAACACCGCATGGTCGGTGATCACGCCGGGCGGTGACGTCATCAAGGAATCGATCGGCGCATTCCCGCGCGTCGTGCTGTCCGAAGGCGAATACCGCGCCATCGCCAAGAACGAGGGCAAGGTGTTCGAGCGTTCGTTCAACGTCGTCAACGGCGTCGACGGCGAGGTCGAGGTCGTCGCGCGCTAGTTCAGCGTCTCGCGATGTCATCCGACTGTCATGGTCGCTAACGCGGACTAACCATCGAAACACTTAGAATTGTCATAATCGCCGGATCGGCGTACCGCTCCCGCAATTTTCACACCGCGTTAAGCCCGCCTGCATTGGATGCGATCGGGTTGAACATTCGCGCAGTGGGGAATGACATGATTGCGGCCAAGAATTCGTTCAAGAGCTCGTCCGGTAAATCCAACGCCGAGATGTTCGATGACGTCCCGGTGCTGCAGCGCAAATGGCAGGCCGCGCACCGGCCCGGCGGAGGGCTGCCGCGCTATGAAGATGTGATGCTGGGCAGCCTCGGGCGGCTGGCGGATCACATCGTCCTGCTGAAGAGCCATCATGACACGCTCGAAGTATCCCGCACCGGCCGATACGCGCAAAAATGGCTCGGCGACGACCGCTGGGATATCCCCCTGACCGGGCTGGCACCGGATTGCGCCACTGCGCTCAACGAAGCCGCGGCCAGCGCGCTTCGCAACGGCCGCCCTTACCTCGCCGCGGCGCACTGCGTGCGCGATGGCGTGGTGCAGACCTACGATATTCTGGCGCTGCCGACCTCCTCGCGCTGGGGCGGCACGCTGATCGGCGTCTACGTCAACGCGCGAGGATTGCAGTACAATCTGCTGGATGCGATTTTCTCCACCACCGATGAGGGCGTCCTGTCGCTTGCGGCGATCCGCGATTCGGCCGGGCAGCCGTTCGATTTCCAGATCGTCCATCATAATCAGGGGGCGTCCCGGCTGCTGAAGCTGCCATCGACCGACCTGCTGTGGCACCGGCTCAGCGCCGGCGGAAACCTGCTGTGTTTGCCCGACGTGATCGAGCGGTTGCTCGACGTCATCAAGAGCGGCGACGGACAGCAATTTGAAATCGACAGCGATCATCGCAATCTGAAGCTGGGCGCGAGGGCCTTCGGTGACATTCTCTCGTTGACGGTGTCCGACGTCACGGCGCTCAAGCGGCGCGAAGCCTCGTTTCGCCTGTTGTTCGACAACAATCCGATGCCGATGTGGGTTTTCGATGCGGAGACCACCGGATTCATCAGCGTCAATGACGCGGCTGTGCAGCATTACGGGTACAGCCGCGAAACGTTCCTGCGCATGAAGCTTCGCCAGATCTGGCCTGAAGATGAATGGGTAACTCACACCGAGGCGCTGCAGCAGGTCGGCGACACCTATCATTCCGGTCGCAACTGGCGGCATCTCAAGGCCGACGGCAGCGAGATCCAGGTGCTGACATTCGGACGGCGCGTCGCGTTCGATGGCCGCGACGGCTTTCTCGTTGCTGTCGCCGACATCACCGAACGGCGCAAGGCCGAGGCCCGGATTGCCCATATGGCGCATCATGATGGCCTGACGAATCTGCCGAACCGCGAGCTCTATCAGGATCGCCTCCGGCAGGCGCTGGAGCAGAGCCAGCCCGGCAACAAGCGGGTGGCGGTGTTGTGCGTCGATCTCGACCTGTTCAAGAACGTCAACGATTCGTTCGGCCATCCGATGGGCGACCGCTTGCTGAAGATGGTGGCCGACCGGCTGAGGTCGGAAGTTCGCGGCAATAATCTGGTGGCGCGCCTTGGCGGCGACGAGTTTGCGATCGTGCTGGCCTCCGATGTCTCACCGAACGAGGCGAGCGATTATGCGGCCCGGCTGATCAAGACCCTCAGCGCCCGTTATGACATGGACGGCATCGAGGTTGTCATTGGCGCCAGTATCGGCATCGCACTGTCGCCCGGCGATGGCGACACCAGCGAGGAGTTGATGCGCAACGCCGACATGGCGCTGTACCGCGCCAAATCGGACGGCGGCGGCGTTCACCGGTTCTTCGAAAGAGAGATGGACCGGCAGGCGCAAAAACGCCGCGACATGGAGCTCGATCTGCGTCGGGCCTTCGCCAATGGCGAATTTGAAGTTCATTATCAGCCGCTGGTTGATATCGCGGCGGACCGGATCAGCGGCTTCGAATCGCTGCTGCGCTGGCGCCACCCCGAAAAGGGCATGATCTCGCCGGCGGACTTCATCCCGGTTGCCGAGGATATCGGGCTGATCGTCGCGCTGGGCGAGTGGGTGTTGCGGCAGGCCTGCACCGAGGCGGCGAAATGGCCTGAGGACGTCAAGGTCGCCGTCAACCTGTCGCCGGTGCAGTTTCGCAGCCGCAACCTCGTTCAGGTGGTGATTTCGGCATTGGCGCGTTCCGGATTGTCGCCGTTGCGGCTCGAGCTCGAAATCACGGAATCGCTGTTCCTGGCCGAGACCGAGGCCAATCTCGCGATCCTGCATCAGTTGCGCGAACTCGGCGTCAGCATTTCGATGGACGATTTCGGCACCGGCTATTCCAGCCTCAGCTATCTCAGAAGCTTCCCGTTCGACAAGATCAAGATCGATCGTTCCTTTATCAAGGATCTGGCGCAGCGCTCCGACTGCGTTGCGATCGTGCGGGCGATCTCCGGCCTCGGCCGCAGCCTCAACATCACCACCACGGCCGAAGGGGTCGAAACCGTCGACCAGCTCAACTGGTTGCGTGCCGAAGGCTGCAACGAGGTGCAGGGCTTCCTGTTCAGCGCGGCCAGGCCCGCCGCCGAGATCGAAGCGCTGCTGCTCAGGTTTGGTCGGCGCGCGTCGCAGGCGGCGTGAGAATGCATCTCCGTGTCCCGGACGCGGTGCAGCGTTCTTTACGGCGATGCGAAGCATCGTCCGGCACGCTGCTCCGCAGAGCCGGGACCCATATCACAGGGGGGGGCTGCTGAAGCATGGGCCCCGGCTCAGCAGCGCACCGCTTGTGCGCTGCGCAGCGTCCGGGGCACGAAGCCCCTCATCCCGTGTGAGGTCGCTCCTAAAACCGCGTCACGATATCGGCGAGCGCTGGGCGAGGGCGGTCTTCGCTCGGCCTCATTGGCGTGCCGATGTGAATGAACCCGGCGAGCCTTTCGTCCGGCTTCAATCCGAACCCGTCCAGCACGTCGCGATCGAAGGCGAACCAGCCGGTCAGCCAGTTCGCGCCGTAGCCGAGCGCGGTCGCCGCCGTCACGATGTTCATCGCGCTGGCCCCTGCGGATAATTCCTGCTCCCACGCCGGCACCTTGGGATGCGGTTTGGTGAAGCTTACCACGGCGATCACCAGCGGGGCATCCATCAGCCGGCGCTTTTCGATCTCGATCTCGGCCGCCGGCGCCTGCGGGTTCTTGCGCGCGAAGACCTGCGAAATCACCTCGCCGGCGCGGGCGCGCCCATCGCCCTCGAACACGATGAAGCGCCACGGCGTCAGCTTGCCGTGGTCGGGCACCCGCGCGCCGATGGTCAGAATGGTCTCAAGCTCCGCAGCCGAGGGGCCGGGACCGCTCATCTCGCGCGGCTTCACCGAGCGGCGGATTTTCAAGAGTTCGAGGGCGTCGGGCATCGGGTTTCCAGTGCGTCAAGGGTTCGCAGCAGATATCTGCATCTGCGAGGCGATAGCAAGCCGCAGCCAATTATAAGCGCTCC
Source organism: Bradyrhizobium sp. (assembly GCF_030646015.1). GTDB lineage: Bacteria > Pseudomonadota > Alphaproteobacteria > Rhizobiales > Xanthobacteraceae > Bradyrhizobium. The sequence continues at coordinate 55,488 of NZ_JAUSLT010000089.1, read as the reverse complement.
AGATCGGCTTTTGCGGGCCGGGTGCGCCCGCGGATCATTGATCCCGGTCAAAGAACCTCGCAGAAATGCCCTTATCGTTATCTCCAGTGGACCTTTCGGACACCTGCCGATGCTGGAATCGAAAAAGATCGATCAGAATGCGACCGCGGGTCACCCCGTCAGTGCGGTCAAGCTGCCGGCGGTTCTCACCGGGCAAATCGATGCCTGGGCCCGTGCGCGAGGGATCAACCGTTCCGAGGCCATTCAACGGCTGGTCGAACTGGGTCTGAAGTCGGAAGCCGCGGCCGACCCTAAACCGGTCCCGGGCCACGATGCGCTCGCGGTCGAAGAGCTGGCCGCAAGCCAGCTCGATCAGTTCATCGATCCGGACACGCCACAGGAAGAGCGCGAACGCCGCATTCACCGGCTCACGGAAGGACCGCCGGAATTCGTCGATCTGCGCATCGATCTGCCGAAACGGGGATCCTGAGGGAACGGGGCCCGTAGCGAACCGGTCAGGCCGCCATCGCTCGCGCCCGCTACGGGGTCAGGCCGGATCCCGCCTCGCCGGCATCTTCGCCGCACGCTCCAGAAGATCCTTGCCGAGATCTTCCAGAATCTGACGGGTCGCCAGAAACAGGCTGTGGCCCTGGTCGGTTTCGATCGCCAGCGCCACTACATCAGGCTGATTGGGATCCGGGATCAGCTGGTAGGCCCGGATCGGATAGGCCGGCAGTTCCTGTTCTTCGGTGGTCGGTCCGCGCGCCATCAGGTTTCCAGTCTCGCCCGCTTGACGTCGGGTGGCGTTGCTTCCTCGAGCAATGCCGCCAGCGCCTCGACGGTGGGCATCACGGTCTGCCCCTCGCTGCCGAGGCGGCGGATCGAGACCGAATGGCTCTCGGCTTCCTTCTTGCCGACCACCAGCAGCGCCGGGATTTTCGCCAGCGAATGCTCGCGGACCTTGTAGTTGATCTTCTCGTTGCGAAGGTCGATTTCGACGCGCAGCCCGGCTCGCCGCGCCGCCGCCGCAACGATCTTGGCGTATTCGTCGCCTTCCGACGTGATGGTGGTGACGACGGCCTGGATCGGCGCCAGCCAGAGCGGGAAGTTGCCGGCATAGTGCTCGATCAGAATGCCGATGAAGCGCTCCATCGAACCGCAGATCGCGCGATGCACCATGACCGGCGCCTTCTTGGAGCCGTCGGCGTCGATGTAGAACGCCCCAAAGCGTTCCGGCAGGTTGAAGTCGACCTGCGTGGTGCCGCATTGCCAGTCGCGGCCGATGGCGTCGCGCAGCACATATTCGAACTTCGGGCCATAGAATGCGCCTTCGCCGGGATTGATCTCGGTCTTGATGCGGTTATGGCCCTGCGCCTGGATTTCCGACAGCACGGTGGCCATCACACGCTCGGCGTGATCCCACATCTCGTCGGTGCCGACGCGCTTCTCCGGGCGGGTCGAGAGTTTGACCGTGAGTTCGCCCTCGAAGCCGAAATCCGCATAGGTCGACAGGATCAGCTCGTTGATCTTGAGGCATTCCTCGGCGAGCTGTTGTTCGGTGCAGAACACATGCGCGTCGTCCTGGGTAAAACCACGCACCCGCATCAGGCCGTGCATCGCGCCCGACGCCTCGTAGCGATGCACCACGCCGAATTCGGCGAGCCGCAGCGGCAGGTCGCGATAGCTCTTCAGGCCGTGCTTGAAGATCTGCACATGGCCGGGACAGTTCATCGGCTTCAGCGCAAACCAGCGCTTGTCCTCGGCCTCGTCGCCGGCGGATTGCGCGGCGAACATGTTCTCGCGGTACCAGTCCCAATGGCCTGAGGTTTCCCACAGCGACTTGTCGAGAATCTGCGGCGCGTTGACCTCGCTGTAATCGCCGGTCAGCCGCCGGCGCATATAGGCGATCAGCGCCTGGAAGATGGTCCAGCCCTTGGCGTGCCAGAACACCACGCCGGGACCTTCCTCCTGGAAGTGAAACAGATCGAGCTCGCGGCCGAGCTTGCGGTGGTCGCGCTTCTCGGCTTCCTCGATCTGCTTGAGATAGGCGTCGAGGTCTTCCTGCTTGGCGAACGCCGTGCCGTAGATCCGCGTCAGCATCTGATTGTTGCTGTCGCCGCGCCAATAGGCGCCCGCCACCTTCATCAGCTTGAAGGCGTTGCCGATCTTGCCGGTCGAGGTCATGTGCGGGCCGCGGCACAGGTCGAACCAGTCGCCCTGGTAGTAGATCTTGATCGGCTCGTTGCCGGGAATGGCGTCGACCAGTTCGACCTTGAAGGCCTCGCCCTTGTCGCGGAACACCTGCTTTGTCTTCTCGCGGTCCCACACATCTTTCGTGAAGGGTTTGTCGCGCGCGATGATTTCGCGCATCTTCTTCTCGATCGCCGAAAAATCTTCCGGCGTGAAAGGCTCGTTGCGGAAGAAGTCGTAGTAAAATCCGTTCTCGATCACCGGACCGATGGTGACCTGGGTGCCCGGCCACAGCGCCTGCACCGCTTCGGCGAGCACGTGGGCGGCGTCATGCCGGATCAGTTCCAGCGCGCGGGCATCGTCGCGGGCGATGAATTCGATCTTCGCATCGTGGTTGATCGGGTCGCCAAGGTCGGTGATCACGCCATCCAGCGCCATCGCCACCGTGCGCTTGGCCAGCGACGGCGAGATGCCCTTGGCAATGTCGAGGCCGGTGATGCTCTTGGGGAATTCGCGCCTGGCGCCGTCGGGGAAGGTGAGGGCGACTTTCACCTCGGGCTCCACCGGTTTGAGATTCGTGAGGCCGAACTGGAATCCTGAGGCGGGCTTGTTCTTGTCGTCGGGCATTGGTGTCTCCTGTGGCTCACTCCTGCGAACGAGCGCAGGTAAGCGGGGAAGCAGCGGTATAGCAGGGGATTCGGGCCGCGCAATCCGGCATTTCCAAGGAAATTACCAATGCGAGCGCATCGTTGGCGGTAGCCGCATTAACCTGATACAACCAAACCATTGACTCCGCCTTCGCTCAGGTTCCCTCGACCTCCATGAACATGCGTGCGCTGCTCCTCGCAACCCTTGTCCTGCTCGGCGGACCTGCGTCCGCGGCTCCGACCGCGCGTCCTGCGCCTGGAGCGGCTCCCGCCGCACGGCCCGCGCTCAAGGCAGCGTTCAAACCCGCGCCGGCGCCGCCGATGGTGTTTTATGTCGTCAAGGGCACCGCCGATGCGTGCGGCCGCGGCTGCGACAGCTGGATCGCGGCCGAAGGGCAGATCGATTCCGGCGCAGCACTTCGCTTCCGGAAGTTCTGGGTCAAGGTCCGGGATCGCAAGCTGCCGATCTATTTTTCCTCGCCGGGCGGCAATCTCGACCAGGCGCTGGCGATGGGGGCGATGCTTCGGGAGCGGCCCGTGGTCGCCAGGGTGGCGCGGACGGTGGTCAGGGAATGCGGTTTTGAGGCGCAGAACAGCGATGTCTGCGTCAAGCTGAAGCAATCCGGCCGCGAACTGCACGGCGACCTCTGGACCCGCAACGCGATGTGCAACTCCGCATGTCCGTACCTCATCCTGGGCGCGACCACCCGCGAGATCGCGCCCGATGCGCTGCTGGCGGTGCATTCGCCGAAGGTGGTGGCGCATTTCCGGGGCGGCGTGCCGACCCCGCAGATGCAGGCCGAGGCGAACGCCCGGGGCCGGGAGCGCGCCGATCGCATGATCAAGGAATATATCGCGAAAATGGGTGTGGACCTCGGTCTGCTGGTTCTGGCGCGCACGGTCAAGTTCGAAGACACGCGCGTCCTCACCCGTGAAGAGATCGACCGCTTCGGCATCGACCGGCGCGACCTGGTGGAGACGCCGTGGACCTTCGAGAATGTCGGCCGCAGCGTGGTGCACAAGACGGCCCTTCAGAAGCTTGCATCGGACGGATCGTTCCGGTCGTCGCAGTGGCGGCTATTCTGTATTAATGCCGACCAGTTCGAACTGGGGTTGCAGCGTCAGGCCGTGGCCCAGGCCTTCCTGCCCGCGGTTTCGATTTCGAAGGGCGCAGCGAAACCGCTTTACTTCGCTTCTACACGGGCCGCACTGCCGGGGTTCAATTACTGGGCCATGCGCATGACCAAGGCATCGGTTCAGTCCTTGTCCGAAGAGGGGCAATTCGATCTGACCGAAACGTCGCAGGGGCCGGACGGGCGCAGGCTCGCCCGCTCGGCGAAATTCTCCAGCGACGGACTGGGGAGCGCCGTCGACACTCTGCTCGCGACATGTCCGGCGCCCAAGAGCATAGCTGCCCTGCAGACCGTCGGAGCGCGCGAGGACGCTGCCAAATAATTCGATCGCGTCCTTTCATTCCGCACGCCCGTGCCCTACATGCATTTGCATGAAAAATCCGTCCGCCGACGGCCACGTCCACCGCCGCTTCGCGCCCACCGCCTTGATGCTCGGCAATATCGTCACCGGCTGTTCGGTGCTGGCGCCGGCGGGCATGCTGGGTGAATTGTCGTCGGGGCTCGGCGTCTCGGTCCGCGACGCGGGCCTTCTGGTGACCTTCGGCGCGGTCATGCTGTGTGTCGGTTCGCCGGTCGCGGCCTCGCTGACCAGCCGGATCGAACGCCGCACGTTGCTGACAGCGACGCTGGCGATCCTGGCCCTCGGCAATGTCGCTTCGGCGTTCGCGCCCGACTATGCGAGCCTGCTCGCCATTCGCCTGGTCATGCTGGCGGTCGGCGCGCTCTACACGCCGCAGGCCGCGGGCACCGCCGCCCTGATCGTGCCGGCGGAGAAGCGCGGCAGCACCATCGCCTATATCTTTCTCGGATGGTCGCTGGCCGCGGCGATCGGCCTGCCGCTGATCGCCCTGGTCGCCAGCCGCTACGGCTGGCGCGCGGTGTATGGCGGCATCGGCGCGATCGGTTGCATCAGTTTCCTCCTGCTGGCGTGGCGCCTGCCGCGCGGACTGACCGGCACGCCGGTGGATCTCAAGACGTGGGCCGATGTCGGGCGTAACCGGCTGATCATGTTGCTGCTGCTGATCACGGCGCTGCAAATGTCCGGCCAGTTCGTGGTGTTCACCTTCATGGGGCCGCTGCTGACCAGGCTGACGCAGGCGGATGCGGACAGGATCGGGCTGGTGTTCCTGCTCTACGGCGTATTCGGCTTCATCGGAATCGCGATCGCCACCCGCATCGTCGATTCCTGGGGGGCCTATAAATCCTCACTGCTGTTCGCCGCCCTGATACTGGCGGGGATATCAGGATGGGCGCTCAGTGCCGGCATCTACCCGCTGATGGCCTGCTCGGTCGCGATCTGGGGATTGGGCTTCGCCTCCACCAACTCGATGCAGCAGGTGCGGCTGGTCACCGCCGCGCCGGCGCTGGCCTCGGCCTCGGTGTCGCTCAATACCTCGGTGCTTTACATCGGGCAGGCCGTCGGTTCGGCGATCGGCGGCGTGCTCTATGCGGGCGGCTGGCTCTACGGTTCCGGCTATGTGGCGGTGGGCTTTGTCGCGCTGGCGCTGGCGACGCTGATGCTGACCAGGCCGCTGGATGCGCTGAAGCCGCAAACGTAAAGTGCGAGTTCCACGAGACGCTATCGTGACAAGATCCGTCCCGCATGCTTTTGTCCCCCGGGGAATTGGAAGGGGCTGTTGTGGGGAACTGGAAGATTGCGGTGTGTGCCGCGTTGGCAATTCTTACCTTTGGCGGCGTTACACTGGCGGGGGCGGATCGGGTCGCAGCCAAGGAGCGCGCCACCGGTTGCACCAACGGCCCACTGAAAAGTGTCAACGAACTGGACGACCGGGTCGCGGCCTGCACCCTCCTGATCGACAGCAGCCGGTCCGCCGCGCAGCTTACGCTAGCGCTGTCCTATCGCGCGCAAGCCCTGTTGAACCAGAATAAATGTGACCGCGCGATCGAGGATTTGAACCGGGCCAGGGACGTCTCGCCGTCGAAGAAGAGTCCAGCCTACAACGACGTGCATTTGTGGATCTCTTATTACTGGCAGAACTGCAAGGGCGATTTCGACCGCGGCATCGCCGTGCTGAACGAGGCCGCCGCGATCCTGCCGCGCGATCCCTCGGTCTATAACCAGCGCGCCAATATGTATCGTGACAAGGGCGATTACGGAGCGGCTATCGCCGACATCAATCGATCGATAACGCTGATCAACAATGATCCTTACCGGGCATCGGCCTACAACAACCGGGCCCTGATCTGGAAAGCGATGGGCGAGTACGAGAAGGCATCGGCCGATTTCAGCGTCGCGATCAAGCTCGCTCCGAAAAATCCCAAATATTACGCCAATCGCGGCGACGCCTGGCGGCTCACCGGCAATCTGGAGCGGGCGCTGCAGGATCAGAATCGCGCCATCGAGCTCTATGCCGGCGGTCCCGGCGTCGCGCTTGGCCTGACGCTGCGCGGCGAGACCTTGCGCTACATGGGAAACTACGACAGCGCGCTCTCGAATTTCAACCAGGCGCTTCGTTTCGAACCGGATTTCGCGCCGGCATTTACCGGCCTCGGCCTGACGTTCGAACGCCTGGGCGATTTCGAGCGCGCCAAATCCGAATTCCGCACCGCGCTGTCGGTCAGCGAAAATTCCGGCCGCGGCGATATTTCCAAATCAGCCCGCGAAACCGCGGAAGCGCGGCTGGCAGCCCTTAACTCCGGTGCGCCACAGCCGAAGATCGTTCCCTTGCCCATCAGGGCATCGACCACGACCTCGGTGCCGACGCTTGCGGTCGCCGCCCCCGTGGTGGCGCCCGCGGTGGCAAAGGCGACCGCCGCCAGGCAGGGCCGCCGCGCGGCGCTGATCATCGGCAACTCCGCCTACAAATCGGTTGCCGCTCTCGACAATCCGCGCCGCGACGCGCAGAAAATGTCGGCAGCCCTGCGTGCCGTAGGCTTTGACGACGTGACGCTGGCCGTCGACGTGTCGCGCGACAAGATGATCGAGGCGCTGCGCACCTTCGCCGCCGCAGCAGACAAAGCTGACTGGGCGGTGGTGTATTATGCGGGGCATGGCATCGAGGTGAACGGCGTCAATTATCTGATCCCGGTGGATGCCAAGCTCGCCACTGACCGCGACGTGCTGTTCGAAGCCATGCCGCTGGATCAGGTGATGGCGGCGATCGACGGGGCGAAGAAGCTGAAGCTCGTCGTGCTCGACGCCTGCCGCGACAACCCGTTTGCGAATGCTGCGGCAGCGGCGCCGCCGGCGCCGGTTGCGGTTGCGGCCACCCCATCGAACGATGGCACCCGCAGCACGAGAACGAGGTCGCTCGGCAAGGGCCTTGGCGAACTGAAAGTGCAGGGCGCCTCGCTGGTGGTCTATGCCGCCAAGCACGGCCAGACCGCGCTCGATGGCGAGGGTGAAAATTCACCCTTCGCGGTCGCCGTGGTGCAGCGGATCGCAACCCCGGGGGTCGAGATCAACAAGCTGTTCCGCCTGGTCCGTGACGACGTGATGGAGGCCACGGCCGGGCGGCAGGAGCCGTACACCTATGGCTCGTTGCCCGGGCGGGAGGACTTTTTCTTTGTGAACAAGTGAGAGAGATGTTCGCCAATAAGCCTCAATCCCAAGCAAAATTTCAGGGAATTTTGCCAAAGGATATTTTGCCAACGGCTGTTTTTCCGATACCAGTCTGGACAAAGTATGCGTTACCGATGTCGTCAGGGCTAAGGGGTGAAGTGACATGAGAAAAGTATTGGCGCTGGCTTTGATCCTTGGTTCGTCCGCTGCTCTTGCGCAAGACAAGCCGCCGCCGACAGTCGGCGGCAAGCCGCTGGTCCAGATCAAGCCGAAGGAGGCCGCAGCTCCGAAAGAGCCAAAGGCAAAGCCGCAATCGGTTGCGGTGAGGATGCAGGCCTGTCTCGAAATCGACGATGAAACCAAAGAGCGGCTGAATTGCTACGATGCCATCTTCCCGCCCAAGCCAAAGGCAAGGGTGCCCGCCCCAAAGGCCGTCACCGACTGCCCCGCCTTCAAGGAGGAAGACGGCCGGCTGAAATGCTTCAACAGTTTCGCGGAGAAGCTTCCCAAGCCGCCGAAGTAATTCGAACCGGTAGTTTTAGTCGCCGATCCACGTCAGGATCGCCTTGAAGGCGACACCGGGCAGTTGCAGCGCGCTGCCTTCGAAGTCGACCATGTCACCGTGCTCGGTGCCCTTCAGCGTGAGCGTGATCATGTCGGTCCCGAACAGCGGCTTGAAGCCGGGGTCGGGATTGTGCCGCAAGGTCGAGATCTTGACGTGGATTTCCTCGCCGCGGCGGATGAAATTGCCAGTGAAGGCAAAGCCGGAATTGCCGCCGCGCAGTTTGCCGCCGGTGGCGTAAAGCACGCCGTTGCCTGTGCCATGAACGGTATGAAATTCAACTTTATAAAGGCCTTCACGCAATTCGTATCCCCACAAATCACACGCCAAATCACCTGTTTTGTGGCGGCACCGTAGGGTGGTGGCCCGTGCCGGACAATCCCGTGCACCGGAAATGACGCGGCCATCAACATCACATTTTGAGCAGCAGCAGGTCGAGGTGACGCGGGAGCGTCAGCGCCCCGCGGATGATGGCGTGCTTGCCGCCACCCGCGTCAGCGCGGGGGTTGCCGCCATCTTGACCAGCACGTCCTTGACCGGATGGTCGGTCCAGGCGCGGGTGACGTAATCGCGATGCGTCACGCCCTCGGGCGTCTCGAGGAAGACCACGCTGCCGGGTCGCAGCGGCCCGTCCATATCCTCCGATATCGCGATGTCTTTTTCCTTCAGCATCGCGATCAGTTCCTTTTCGTGCCGCCTTGTGGAGCGGGTATAGGCGCTGACAAAGAAGCCGGTCCGGTTGTTGACGATCCAGGATGCGAATTTGTCCAGTTCGCCGTACACCGCGTCGAGCAGGAACACGCCGCGCACGCGATTGCCGAGGCCGCCGACCTCCAGGCTCCAGGCCGCCGGCATGAAGCCGCCGCTGTAGCCGACGATGATGACGGGCATGTTGGCGAAGGTCCTGGCGGTGCGGGGATCGCCATACAACCGGGCGAGGTGCTCGGCCGACTCCGCGACGAAGCGCTTGAGCCCGCCGGGCTGCCAGAACTTGCCGGCGCTGGAATCGGCGGCATCGACCGCGAGCTGCGGCGCCAGCAGCACGGCGTTGACGCCTGAATCCGAAATCTGTTGCGGCACCAGCTGGCGGTCGCGCACGTCGCGTTCCAGCGTCGCGCCGTTACCGTGGAAGAACACCACGATGACGCCAGGTTTTTTGGCGTCGAATTTCTCCGGCACATGCATCAGCACGCGGTTGTCGTTGTAGGTTTCGTCCTGCCAGTAGACCCGGCCGCCATAGCTGCGATGGCCGCGGCGCTCGCCCTTGGAAATGTTCAGGAACGGTTCGTCGGTGCGCGGATTGTTGCCGAGATAGGGAAAGGCCGAGGATTTCAGCCCGACCAGCATGGTCTGCTCTTCCCGGGCCGGACGCTCAAACGGCACCGTGGGCGCCAGCGACGCCACGCGATAGGGCGCGGGCTCGGCCTTTGCGCTGCGTTCGCGCGGTGCGGCGGGCGGTTGCCGCGATGCCAGGCTCTCGCTGGTCTCAGGGAAGCGATCCCGGAACGTCGGCGCCGGAAACCGGTCTTCGAACGTATCCGCCGCCGAGGCATGAGTATGGGTATGGGCATTGGCGGCGAGCATGCCGGCGCTCGGCGCCTTGCCGCACTGAACCAGCACGAATGACAGCGGCACGAAGGCAAGGAGGAGGGCGATCCAGCGCCATCGATGCGAGCCGGCGCGGTGACGCGGAGCGGCGACCTTCAGATACTGCGACGCATCAGGCGAAATCGCCTGACTTGCGCGATCATGCTGTTTCGGATCCGCCCCGACCATCCACCCACTTGCCCCAATATCCGCCTGTATTCGGCGTATGCCAGCTCGCGTTGAGGTGACGTTAAGCTTCCGGGGAAAATTCCCCACTCCCGGAAGCCCTAAAGAACACGAAATCGTGTCGCGATTGTGGGGCGGCCCTCTTCTTTGCGCAATGTCCCAGGCTGCGGAAGGGTTGTGAAGGCTATATAGGTATTAAAATACCAAATTCGACCTCCGATTTAAATCATTGTTAACACTGCTTGAATTGACGGGGAGCAGCCTGCACGATGACCGGATCAAAGGCGGCTGGGCCAAGGGCGTGGACCGACATGGCGGCATCAGAGACGGGAAGCGCGGCATTGCCTGGCCGGCTGCCCGCTGGCGGTTCAAGCGTTTCGGTCCTTGTGGCGACCGCCATCGTGGTGGCCGACATGGTCGGCGTCGGGGTCTTCACCAGCCTCGGCTTTCAGGTCAAGGACATCCCGTCGGGCTTTTCGATCCTGCTGCTGTGGGTGGTCGGTGGCGTCGTGGCGCTGTGCGGGGTGTTCGCCTACAGCGAGCTCGGCGCGATGTTTCCGCGCTCGAGCGGTGAATACAATTTCCTGAGCCGGGCCTACCACCCGGCCTTCGGATTTGTCGCGGGCTGGGTCTCGGCGACGATCGGGTTCGCGGCTCCCGTGGCGCTGGCCGCGATGGCGTTCGGTGAATACGGCAAGTCGGTGCTGCCGGACGCCCCGCCGCTGGCGCTTGCCGTCGGCGTGGTCTGGCTGGTGTCGCTGGTGCAACTCGGCGGCGTCAAACACTCCAGCACCTTCCAGCTGATCGCGACCATCCTGAAAGTCGTGCTGATCGTCGCGTTCCTGGTGGCGGGATTTGTCATCGGCACGCCGCAACCGGTCACGTTCACCCCCTCGGTTTCCGATTTCGCCCATATCGCCAGCGCGCCGTTCGCGATCGGCCTCGTGTTCGTGATGTATTCGTTCTCGGGCTGGAACGCCGCGACCTACATCATCGGCGAGATGCGCGACCCCGAGCAGAACCTGCCGCGCGCGATGCTGGCGGGGACGTTGATCGTGCTCGTGCTGTATGTCGCGTTGAACGCGGTGTTCCTGCACACCGCGCCATCAGGCGAACTGGCAGGGCAACTCGATGTCGCCCGCATCTCCGGCACCCACATTTTCGGCGAGTTCGGCGGCCGCATCGTCGGCGCCATGATCTGCATCGGGCTGATATCCTCGATCAGCGCGATGATGTGGATCGGTCCGCGCGTCATGATGACCATGGGCGAGGACATTCCGTCGTTGCGGATATTCGCGCGCAAATCGACCCAGGGCGCGCCGGCCTGGGCGATTTTGTTCCAACTGGCGATCGCCAGCCTGATGCTGTTCACCCGCAGCTTCGAGGCCGTGCTCGATTTCATCCAGTTCAGCCTGTTGTTCTGCTCGTTCTTCACCGTGCTCGGCGTCATCAAGCTGCGCATCACCCGGCCCGATTTGCCGCGGCCCTACCGGGCCTGGGGATACCCGGTCACCCCTGTGGTTTTCCTGCTCGTGACCGGCTTCATGATGTACTATCTTTTGACGGAACGGCCGGTGCAGTCGTTCCTGGGTGTCTTGATCATGATTTCGGGCCTGGTGATTTACGCCGTTTTCCGCAAGCGGGCCGGTCGCGGCGCCGCGTCCCCGAGCCGCGAATAGTGATGCTGCAGCCCGTGAAAATCGCGGCGCTCGCTGCCGTCATGTTCCTCGCGGCAGCGCTGCCGGTGCGCGCCGCCGATACCGTGACCGCCGATGACACCGCGCGTTTCCTAGCGGGCATGGCGCCTTCAGCCGATTCACCGCTGACGGCCTTGACCAGGGAGCCTTCCTGGCAGCGGCACGCCAAATTCTTCGATAACGCGTTCGGGCAGCTCGAGCAGCGCCAACTTGCGAAAATCCGCAGCTGGACCGAGGCCAATCTGGCGGCGCCGCGGCCGACCATGTTCTACATGTTCAGCGGTCCGGACTTTCTCTACGCGGACGCGTTCTATTCGAAGGCTTCGACCTATGTGCTGAGCGCGCTCGAGCCGGTCGGCTCGGTGCCTGACCTCACGCGACTGGCGCCGGGCGGCGTCGGAGCCGCGCTCCACAGTGTCGAGCGGTCGCTCGGCTCTATCCTGAGCTTCAGCTTCTTCATCACCAAGCAGATGAAGACCGATCTGCAGGCCGGCAAGCTCTCGGGCACCTTGCCGATCCTCTATGTCTTCCTGGCGCGGTCGGGAAAGACCATTCGCGACGTCAGTCCGATCGCGCTCGACGACAAGGGAGCTGCGTATTCCGCCAGCGAGAATCCAGGACCGAACGCCACGCGCGGCGTCCGCATCCTGTTCGCCGGCAGCGATGGCGCGGAGAAGACGCTGTATTATTTCTCGACCGATCTGTCGAACAGCGGCGTCAGGGTCACGGGCTTTCTGAAATTCTGCGCCACGCTGGCGCCCGGCAACAGCCTGCTCAAGAGCGCGTCCTATCTGCTGCATTCCGGCAACTTCACCACCGTTCGCGACTTCATCCTCGCCAACTCAGCCACCATCATTCAGGACGATTCCGGCGTGCCGCTCGCCTATTATAATCGGAAGCAATGGCGGTTTTTTCCGTTCGGCCGCTATCTCGGCCCGATCGGGGAATTCCCCGGCCGGGAGCAGCCGGCCTACGCCGAGTTGTTCAGGCGCAGCCAGCCGATCGATTTCGGCATCGGCTATCGCTGGCGCACGCATGAATCCAACCTGCTGCTGTCGGTCAAGCTGCCCTCGGACGGTTCGGGCAGTGCCGACGCCACGCCATCGGCCGAACCTCCGCCGCCGCCGCCGCGCGCCCGGCGGGTGCCGCGTCCCCCCCGGGACGTCGGCGAGCCGCAGCGCGGTTTCCGATGGTTCTCGCGCTAATGCGACGCACCCTTAGGGCGCGTTGACGCCGCGCCAGCGCGCGAACCGCCACGGCAGATACCAGCGCGCGCCCGGCGGCGCCGTCACTGGCACGTTATCGATACCGGAAGTGCCCCAAGGCTGGCAGCGCAGCAGCCGCGCCAGCGTCATCCAGCCGCCGGCCCACAGCCCGAAACGCTCGATCGCCTCGTCGCCATACGCCGAGCAGGTCGGCAGATGGCGGCAGTTGTAGCCGACCAGCGGCGACAGGGTGTGCCGGTAGATCCAGATCAGGGCCCGGCCGAACTGGCGCGGCAGGCGTTGCAGGGTTCCCGCACAGGCCGAACAATCCACTGAATGCTTCATGGGCGATTGGCTTATCGATGAGCTGTTGTTTGCACGGTTCCTTTGCAGGGAACCGGACCCGGAAAGCCACGGATATGCAATTGAGTCACACCGGGCAAAATACCGCACCTGATCCGTGGCGATGCAGCAAATGTTAATAGACGCTTATGTGACGCGCGGTTAACTTTTTCACAACGCCGATGTGACGGAATCGTTGGCGTTGAAGTGGGGCCGTTACCGCCGTCCGACAGTGGGCTTTGGGGGAAGGAACCAAATTGAGGCTCGTGAGGTCGCTCCGAACAGGCGGCTGGGCGCTCGTCTGCGCCGCCGCCCTTTGCATCGCATTGCCTGCCATCATGGCCGGGAATGGCGGCCTGGCACATGCCGGCGTCAGCCTCGAAGAACGCAAACAGCCGATGAAGTTCAGCTGGGTGGCCTGTGAGCCGAATTGCCGCGGCTGGGTCAGCGCGGTCGGCATCGTCACCGCGGACAGCCCGAAGGCCTTCGACGAATTCGCACGCGGCCGCCAGCTCGCCGGCGCCACCATCGTGCTCGATTCCAGCGGCGGCTCGGTCAATGATTCCATCGCGCTCGGACGGCGCTGGCGCGCACTCGGGGCGCTGACGACCGTCGGCACCAGCGTCCGGATCCGGACCGGGCAGGGCGAGCGCGGCAGCGTCATGCCGGAAGCCTATTGCGAGTCGATGTGCGTGTTCCTGCTGCTGTCCGGCAAGACGCGTTACGTGCCTGACAGCGCCCATATCAGGGTGCATCAGATCTGGATGGGCGACCGCGCCGACGACGCCAGGGCCGCCAGCTACACCGCGCAGGACCTGATGATCGTGGAGCGCGATATCGGCCGTCTCGCCAAATACACCTTCGACATGGGCGGAACGGGCGATCTGCTGTCGCTGGCGCTGAGCGTGCCGCCGTGGGAAGAACTGCACGAATTGTCCCGGGACGAATTGCAGCTGACCAATCTGGTCACGACCGATGCGGTTGCCGAGGTCCTGCTTCCGGACACGCGCGCAACGCCGGTGGCCGAGGTGACGGTCAAGCCGGTGCAGGATCGTTTTGCGAGCGAAACGGTCAGCGCCGAAAAGCCGCAGACGCAGGCCGCGCCGTCCAAATCGACCAAGACGGCGGAAGCGACCGTGCCGACCGGCGGCGTCGCAGTGGCGGCTCCGGCGCAGTAGCGGCGGAGGGCCCGCCCGGGCAGCGGCGTCCGCCCCCGGCCTTCATTCCGGTGAGGCCGATAACACGCTCCAGCGAGCATGATCCAGCAGCCGCTGGCTTTCGACCGGCTGCGAGTTCGCGGATTGCTCATACCCCTTTCGTGGAGTTCGCCCGGTCGTGGACTCCGCCCCGGGAACACGGTTAAGCTGTAGGTGGTCGCCCCCTCTACTGGCTGTAAAATCCATGGAAGCATTCGACGAAGAACAGGAAGCATTCAACGGAAGCCCGCTCGACGACGAGAATATTCTGAGCGGCCAGTTCTGGGGCGAACTGCGGGTCTTTCTCGCCGTGGCCAAGACCAAGTCGTTCAATCGCGCCGCCGAGATCACCAACACCAGCCAGCCGAGGGTGAGCCGACAAGTGAAGCGCCTGCAGGACCTGGTCGGCTCGCAGCTCTTCATTTCGACGGCGCGCGGGATCACATTGACCCGGAGCGGCGAGGCGCTTGCGAAGGCTCTGTCCCGGCTGGATCACACGCTCTTTTCGATCACCAGCGACTTGAAGGCGGAGACCAGCGAGGCGGAAGGCACCGTGAGCGTCAGCATCACGGACGGGCTGAATGCATTTTTTGCCGCGCCCTCGCTCGAGCAATTTTCCATACAATATCCCAAGATTCGGTTGCACCTGAAGAGCCCGATTAACATCCTGAACCTGCGGGAAAACCAGACCGATATGATGATCGGCTACAGCCCGACCGAGGCGTCCGGCATCCGGTTTCAAAAGCTTGGGCAGCTTCATTTCATCCCCGTCGCCGTAAAGGACTACATCCGGAAATACGGTCTGCCGACGCGCGACAATCTGGAACAGCATCGCTTCCTGCAGTCGGAATATTACCTCGCCAGGACCGGGCTCTGGGATGGTTGGCATAAAGTAGTAGCGCGCGGACGCATCGCGCATTACTGCGACAATTCCTTCGCCTATGGCATGCTGGTCAAAGCGGGGCAGGGAATAGGATTGCTGCCCAGCTACACGCTAGTAGAGCCGAACGCCGTGCCGCTGGAATTCGATTTGAGGATTCCAGTTCCTATTTACCTGATCGCGCTCACCGACCGGTTGAACTCCCGCCCGGTCCGCCTCGTATTCGACTGGCTGAGCGAGGTCTTCGGCAGCAACAATCCCTGGTTCGCCGACGAGTTCAAGTTGAACAATCCGCCGAGCGTCTACGACGCTGGGTTCAGGAAGATGTTCAATCTTGCAGGGAATGGTGGGGCGGATACGTCTCCTTAGTTTAGTACGTTTTGAAATTTCTGAAAGCCATGGATCCATTCGACGAGGAACAGCAAGCGTTTAACGGGAGTCCGCTCGACGACGAGAATCTCCTGAGCGGACAGTTTTGGGGCGAACTGCGCGTCTTTCTCGCGGTGGCCAAGACCAGATCGTTCAACCGCGCCGCCGAGATCACCAACACCAGCCAGCCGAGGGTGAGCCGTCAAGTCAAGCGCCTGCAGGATGTAGTCGGCTCACAGCTCTTCATCTCAACCGCCCGTGGGGTGAAGCTGACCCAAAAGGGAGAGGCGCTCGCGCAAGCCCTGCGAGGGCTGGATCACACGCTCTATTCCATCACCCGCGACCTGAAGGCAGAGACCACCGAGGCGGAAGGCACCGTTAGCGTCAGCATCACGGACGGGCTGAACGCGCTGTTCGCCGCGCCGGCTCTTGAGCAATTTTCCGCGCATTATCCAAAAATCCAGCTGCATCTGAAGAACTCGGTCAATCTCATGCACCTCCGGGAAAACCAAACGGACATGATGATCGGCATCAGCCCGGCCGTGTCGTCCGGCATCCGGTTTCGAAAGCTCGGGCACATTCATTTCATTCCTGTCGTCGCGAAGGACTACATCCAGAAGCATGGCTTGCCGACGCGCAACAATCTGGAACAGCATAGCTTCCTGCAGTCGGAATATTACGCGCAGTGGGATGGCTGGCAGCAGGCCGTCGCGCGCGGCCGCATCGCGCATTACTGCGACAATTCCTTCGCCTACGGCATGCTGGTCAAGGCCGGGCAAGGAATTGGAATGCTCGGCAGTTACACGCTCGTGGAACCATGCGTCGTACCGCTGGAAATCGACTTGAGGATTTCGGTCCCTCTTTACCTGAGCGCGCTTACGGACCGGCTCAGTGCGCGCCCGGTCCGCCTCGTCTTCGACTGGCTGAGCGACGTCTTCGGCAGCAACAATCCGTGGTTCGCGGACCAATTCAGGTTGAGCAATCCGCCGAGCGTGTACGATGCCGGCTTCCGGAAGATGTTCAATCTTGAAGGGATTGCTGAGACAGGCAGGTCTCGCTGATCCGTTCCGAAATTTGCAGGTAGGTCTTGGCGGCGTCGTGGAACAATTCGGCTAGGTCCAAGCTCACGGCCGCATCCTCGTCGAACAGGAGCTTTTCGAACATGGCCTGGTGGATCGCGACCACCTGCTTCATGTAGGTCCGGGAGAAGTCCACGGTGGGCTCGTATTTTTGTGGGTTTTATGACTGCGGAACGTATCCTCGGCCGATACTGAGGCCAACTATGCCGCCTCGAACTGCGATGGCTTGTCCCAGAACCCTTCGGTCCGGAACAGGACGGTCGCGTCCGTACTTGCCGAGATTGCATTGTGTGGAGGGGTGAGCTCCTTGACGAGCTCGATGTACGGCTCCGGATGACCGTCGAAGTAGACCGGTGCCTTGCCTTCGGCGTTCTTGAAGCCGTGGATGATTCTCCACAGCCGAGCGTATTTTGGTTGCGCGTGGCCGATGATCTTGTCGTATCCCTTGCGGGCGATGTGGTCGAATACGAAACACCCAAATGCTTTCAGGACATGCGTGTTGCGATAGGCCTCGCGGAAGGCTATGCGCTCGATCTTGGCGAAATCCCTAAACCATCGGATGCGCATGGTTCCGACCGGCTCGTCGCCGGCGTAGACGATCATGTGGGTAGCTTGATAGTCGTTGCCGTCGAAAGTTTGCTGCGCTTTGACGCCATGCTCCTCCATGAAGCAGATGGCGCGGATGGCATAGGCATGCATCAACTGCTCGTATGTCGTCACGACCTCCGTGCGGATTTGATTGTGATTGGGGGCGATGGTCCGCACGCTATTCTGCATAGTCCCGGCTCCTCACTATCTAACGTAGTATGAAGTAGAGCGCGCCGGCCGGCGTTGCGGAAGACGGCAAAACGTGCCGCCGTTCTACGCCACCGTTGAACTGGCCTAGCGTCGCTGTCCCGAAGGCTGCTGCGCGTCCAGCCGTCCGACTGCGGGAATTGTCCGGGAATCCGCGACGAAACACACACGGCCAGGAAATTACCCAGATCACCCGCTTCACGGGTCTATCTACAAAACAGCAGAACGAAATGGGAGATAATATATCTAGAATTGCATTACGTTAATCATCTCCCGAAGGTAGCAACATTCAGAAATGAAGAAAAAAGGGCGGCGGCCGAATTCCGCGGACATTCAAATCGGAGAATCCATACGCGCTCATCGGCTGATCGTGGGCATGTCGCAAGGCGACCTCGGCCGCCGGCTCGGTGTCTCGTTCCAGCAGATCCAGAAATATGAGAAAGGCATGAACCGGGTCGGAGCCGGGCGGCTTCCTCAGATCGCCAAGATATTCGATATCCCGGTCAGCGCCCTGTTCGACGCCAATGCCGTCACATCCACCGGGGCGAGCACGCGTTCCGCTCCGGTCAAGCTCATCCCTGACCGTAACACGCTCAAGCTGTTGACCGCGTTCGGGGGCATCGCGCATGGCAAGATCCGCCATTCCCTCGTCGACCTGGTCGATGCGATCGCAAAGGCGACGCCGAAGACGCCCAGATAGGGGAACGGCGGCGTCCTGTAATTTTGTCAGCTCAGGCCGACGCCGGCTGTTTCGCCCTGGCCTCGATCTGGCCGATGGCGTCGACCACGGCATCGAAGGTCAGCATGGTCGAGGCGTGCCGCGCCTTGTAGTCGCGCACCGGCTCGAGCAGGGCGATATCGGCCCACTTGCCTTGCGGGGGGCCGCCGTTTTCCTTCAGCATCCTGCGCACGGTCTCGCGCAGTTCGCGCAGTTCGCCCGCGGTAGAGCCGACCACGTGCTGCGCCATGATCGAGGATGAGGCCTGGCCCAGCGCGCAGGCCTTCACTTCATGGGCAAAGTCGGTGACGACAGGCCCGTCCATTTTGAGGTCGATCTTGACGGTGGAGCCGCACAGCTTGGAATGGGCCGTGGCGCTGGCGTCGGGGTCGGGAAGGCGGCCGATCCGGGGAATATTGCCCGCGAGTTCGATGATCCGCTTGTTGTAGATGTCGTTCAGCATAGGTCGAGGCCTCGGCTTCCCGCGCGGCGACCGTCCTTGACCGCTCCTGACCGCCCTTGGCGGCAGCACGCTGGGGTCCTATATATGGTCACGGACGGCGGAAATACAGTCCGGCCGATGCATCCCCGGTGTCCGAAATGGAAGCCTATTCAGCGGCGGTGGTGTTAATATAATGGGATTCAGGCGCCCGGCGGCCAACCGCCCCGTCTGCCCGGTGACACTCCGGTCGTAATGACCGGTCGAACGGAGTTGACATGGACGCTTTGATCAAATCCCTCCGCCCCGGCAAGCCTTCTGATATCAAGTCTTCAGACGTCAAGAGCCCCGAAGTGCGTCCGGCCGAACTCGATCCCGCCGAATTTCTCGCCGCCGCCGTTCGCGCCGACCAGCCGCGTCCGTCGCGCGCCGAAGCCGAAGCGGCGGTGAAAACCCTGCTCGGCTATATCGGCGAAAACACCGGCCGCGAGGGCCTGATCGATACCCCGCGCCGGGTGGTCGAAGCCTATGACGAGCTCTATCAGGGCTATCACCAGTGTCCGGCGGAGGTGCTCGACCGCACCTTCGGCGAGACCGCGGGCTATGACGATTTCGTGCTGATCCGCGACATCGAATTCACCTCGCAATGCGAGCATCACATGATGCCGTTCTACGGCAGGGCGCATATCGCCTATACGCCGGTCGAGCGGGTGGTGGGACTGTCGAAGCTGGCGCGCCTGACCGATATCTTCGCGCGCCGCCTGCAGACCCAGGAGCATCTGACCGCGCAGATCGCGGCTGCGATCGATGAAGTTTTGAAGCCGCGCGGCGTTGCAGTGGTGATCGAGGCGGAGCATACCTGCATGTCGGTGCGCGGCGTCGCCAAGCATGGCGCGATGACGTTCACCAGCCGCTTTACCGGCATGTTCCGCGACAATCCGGCGGAGCAGGCCCGTTTCATGTCCATGGTGCGAGGGCCGCAGCGCTGACCCTCGCTTAGTCATCGCGAGGACGGCCCGTGTCCACATCCGCAGACAGCAACGACATCGAGGAAGGGCTGAAGTTTCAGCCCAAATTCGACGCGTCAGGCCTCGTCACCTGCGTCGCCACCGACGCCGGCAGCGGCGAGGTGCTGATGGTCGCGCACATGAACGACGAAGCCCTGCGCAAGACCATCGTCAGCGGCGAAGCCTGGTACTTCAGCCGCTCCCGCCAATCGCTGTGGCGCAAGGGCGAGAGCTCCGGTAACACCCAGCGCGTAATCGAGATCCGGCTGGATTGCGATCAGGACGCGATCTGGATCCGGGTCGAGCAGACAGGCGCCGCCTGCCATACCGGCCGTCGCTCGTGCTTCTATCGTGCGGTGACGGAAGGCGACGGCGGAGCGCGATTGGCGTTCGTCGATGCGGACAGACTGTTCGATCCCGCCAAAGTCTATCGCTAGGTAGACCGAGCTTGCCCGGCTTAACCCGGCGTTAACCATAACCGCCGCAGGCTATGATTGGCCTGAGCGCCGCTTGTCGTGCCGATAGGGCCGGGCGGTCGTTTCGCGAGGAGCGGGGCACCAACAGATGTCGGTCGACACGTTAAGCGCCACGGCCACGGCAGGTGTCGAACCCTCGCGCGCCCGGATTGCCGGCGCCATCAAGCAGGCCGCCGATACCACCGGCACCAGCTTCGAATACATGCTGGCCACCGCCAAGATGGAATCCAATTTCAATCCGAAGGCCGCCGCCACCACCTCGTCGGCGCGCGGGCTTTACCAGTTCATTGACCAGACCTGGCTCGGCACCGTGAAGGAAGCAGGCAGCCAGCTCGGCTACGGCAAATATGCCGACGCCATCACGAAGAACCCCTCCGGGAGCTATTCCGTCAGCGATCCCGCCGCGCGCACCGCGATCATGAAGCTGCGCGACGATCCCGAGGCCGCTTCGTCGATGGCGGCGGTGTTTGCCCAATCCAACAGCTTCAAGCTCACCGGCAAGATCGGGCGCCGCCCGACCGACGGCGAACTCTATATGGCGCATTTCATGGGCGCCAACGGCGCCGGCAAGTTGATCTCGAACGCCGAAAACAATCCGAACGCCTCGGGTGCTGCATTGTTTCCCAATGCCGCCGCCGCCAACCGCCCGATCTTCTATGACAAGACAGGCCGCGCGCGCAGCGTCTCCGAAGTCTATTCGGTGCTGAACGCGCGCTATGCCAGCGCCGCCAATTCGCAGGCGACGCGCACCGCGATGGCGTCAGCCGGCGGCGACGCGCCGCGGCGTGTGACGCTGGCCAGCGCCACGCCGGCCACGGCGCCGGTGGACAACGCCGCCTATCTCTCGAGCTTTCCGGATTCCCGCGCCGTGACGCCGACGGCAATGACGTTCGCATCGGCGCAGACACCGCCGCAGCCGACCGATCCGATCTTTCGTTCCCTGTTCCAGGCCGGTGAACGCGCGCAGCCGGTTTCGCCGGCGGTTCAGGAATTGTGGGGCAATTCTTCGTCGCTGACCTCGGTCGCGAGCGTGACATCGGCTTCGTCAGCGAATGCGGCGCAATCCCTGTCAGGCCGCAAGCCCGAAGTTCGCCCGCCAGGTCGGCTCGATCTCTTCAGCGATCGCCTCGGCACCTTCAGCTAGTCGATCAGTTTCGTGTCCCGGACGCGGTGCAGCGTTCTTCACGCTGCTCCGCAGAGCCGGGACCCATACCTTTTTTCCCTTTGAGCAATGGACCCCGGATCTGCAGCGCATCACTTCGTGCTGCGCGCGTCCGGGGAACGGCACAGCCCCATCCGCGCCCCCTTAACAAAACGTCAATAAAACCAGCCGTTTATGGTGAACCCTTTGTTAAGCGGCGTGGTTTATTTTCTGTTGCAGTGGCATCGCGTCACGGTGTCGTCAGGTTGCGTAGGCCTCCAGGGTCATGATTGTTCGGCAGTTTATCAGTTGGATACGTACCGCTCCGGCAGGCGAGCGGGCAGAGGCAACGCGGTCGCTGGCGCGGGCCTGGCTGATTTCGGATTTGTCCGAGGACGATCGCGCCGCCGCCGAAGGCGCGCTCTTGATGCTGCTCGACGATGCATCGCCGCTGGTGCGCCAGGCCATGGCCGAGGTGTTTGCGCGCAGCTCCGAGGCGCCCGCCGGCATCGTGCAGGCGCTGTCGCTCGACCAGGCATCGGTCGCACTTCCGGTGCTGGAACATTCCCCGCTTCTGATCGACGCCGATCTCGTCGACATCGTCGCCACCGGCAATTGCCAAATGCAATGCGCCATTGCCCGCCGCATCAATCTGCCGCCCTCGGTCTGCGCCGCGATCGCTGAGGTCGGTTCCGCCGCAGCGGCGCTCGAACTGATCGAGAACGCCTATGCCGAGCTGGCGTCGTTCTCATGGGACCGCATCGTCGAACGCCACGGCCATCTCGCCGCGATCCGGGAATCGATGCTGGTGCTGGAGGATTTGCCGGCCGCGACGCGGGTCGCCCTGGTCGCCAAACTGTCGGATACGCTGGCGAAGTTCGTGGTTGCCCGCAACTGGCTGAGCGCCGACCGGGCAGGGCGGATCGCCAGCGAGGCGCGCGATCGCTCCACCGTCAATATCGCGGCGCGTTCGCGCGGCGAAGATATGTGCGGCCTGGTGCGGCATCTGCGCGCCACCGGCCAGCTGACCGCAGGCCTGATCCTGCGCGCGCTGCTGTCGGGCAATCTCGAACTGTTCGATGCCGCATTGGCGGAATTGTCCGAGCTGCCGCTGGCGCGCGTCTCCGCGCTGCTGCACGACCGCGGCGGCGCCAGCCTGCAGGCGCTGCTGCGCCGCGCCGGGCTGCCGCCATCGACCTTCGCGGCGTTCCAGATGGCGCTTGAGGTCTGCCAGGAGACCGGATTCGTCGACAGCATCGGCGGGGCGGCCAGGTTGCGTCGCCGCATGGTGGAGCGCGTGCTGACGCATTGCGAAACCGATCCGCAGGCCGCCGAGCCGCTCCTGATCCTGCTGCGCCGCTTCGCGACGGAGTCGGCGCGGGAAGAAGCCCGCATGTTCTGCGACGAACTGATCGCCGAAGAGGCGATCGCGCCGCTCCAGCATGAGCTGATCGCGGCGTAGCGATCCTGCATCGACACATTCAGCTGTCGTCCCTGCGAACGCAGGGACCCATAACCACCGATGCTGGCTGTTGCAGAAGGTATCTCAACTCCGCGCTCTAACCGATAGTGCACGGCGTATGGGTCCCCGCGTGCGCGGGGACGACGAGTTGAGAGAGCGCTATATCACTCCGCCGGCGCGATGCTCGGAGCCAGCACGGCTTCGAGATGCTCGGGACGGTCGCGATTGGCGTGGGTGAGAAAGACGTCCGCGATGCCGCGCAGCTGCTTGCTCAATTCGCCGGCGGTGGCGGCGGTGTCGAGCTTGGTGCGCTCACGCACGATGGCCTGGATGGCGTTGATGTGATGCGCGATCAGGTTGGAGGGCACCTCGTCGAGGTCTGGCGCGTGCTCGATGATCCGGCACAGGCTTTCGGCGGCGGCGCCGGCGGAGGGAAATCCGAACGTGGCGGCGTCGCCCTTGATGTCGTGGGCGGCGCGAAACAGCTCTTCGCGCGTGACGTCGGTAAAGCCGTCCCGGAGGATGGCGGCGTGGGCGTCCGACAGCCGGTCGGCCTCGATCGTCATCCAGTTCTTGAATTCACCCGACAGGCCGGCGAGCGCTTTTTCGGCGCGCGCGATGGGATCGTCGAGGTCCCGTTCGGCGACGCGCCGCAGCACGTTTCGCAGGGGATTGGGCTGGGTGATGACGTGGTGGTCGGCGAAGGTTGAGATCTGCACCGTCGCGGACTTGCTTTTCGCCATGATGGATTCCTCGGGCTCTCGCGCTAGACGGTGGACCGCGCCTTGTCGAGCAGCGACGGCTGCTGCATCACTTCGACCTCGCCGCCGATGCGGCGCTCCGGGCCGATATAGGCGTTGGCGGTATTGCGGCGGCGGTCCGGGCCGAAATAGGTCTTAGTCTTGATGAACGGGCGCGGATTGGCGACGACGTTGAGGATGCGCTGATAGAGCCCCTTGGCCGAGATCGGCTTGGCCAGGAATTCGGTGACGCCGGCGTCGCGCGCCACGGTGACGCGCCGCTTCTCGGAGTGCCCGGTCAGCATGATGATCGGGGCGTAGGGGTTGCCCTTGGAGTCCGGCTGCCGGATCATCTGCGCCAGTTCGAGCCCGTCGAAAATCGGCATCGACCAGTCGGTGATGACGATGTCGGGAACGTAATGGCTGTACATTTCCAGCGCGGTAGCGCCGTCCTCGGACTCGTAGACCTCGCGCGCGCCGAACGAATGCAGCAGCGTCCGCAGGATGCGGCGCATGTGCGGATTGTCGTCGCAGACGAGAAAGCGCAGCTTGTTGAAGTCGATGCGAAACATGGCGCGGCCCTGAGGGCAGACCAGCAACGGTATACCCGGCGTTAACCATATCGCGGCGCCGGTTAACGAAGGGTTGCGATCCGCAGCGCGGTGAACCCTCCCGGGTCGTCCCGGCTCGACCCTCTACAAGAAATCGCGAAAACAACCCCATGCACAGTAAGGCGGAACCCGACTCGCAGCACTCGTGCTGCACTGCAATGGGGCAGTGGACGATGTTCTAATAGTTGAACTGCTCGCTCAGGATGCGCTCTTCCAGGCCGTGGCCGGGGTCGAACAGCATCCGTATCGAGATGGTCTTGTCCGAGAGCACCTCGACCCGGCGGACGTCGCGCGCCTCGTCGTGGTCGGCCACCGCCGCGACCGGGCGCTTGTCCCCCTCGAGCACCTCGATCACGACATAGGCGGTGTTGGGGAGCAGGGCGCCGCGCCAGCGCCGCGGCCGGAACGCACTGATCGGGGTCAGCGCCAGCAGCGCCGCGTTGATCGGCAGGATCGGTCCCTGCGCCGACAGATTGTAGGCGGTGGATCCGGCCGGCGTCGCCACCATGACGCCGTCGGCGATCAGCTCGGCCATGCGCTGCTGCTCGTCGATCAGGATCCTCAGCCGAGCGGCCTGATGGGTCTGGCGAAACAACGACACCTCGTTGATGGCATGATGCACGTGCACCACGCCATGCACGTCGGTGGCGCGCATCAGCAGGGGGTGGATCACGGTTTCCCGCGCCGCGGCGAGGCGCGCGTGCAGGTCGACGGTGCTGAACTCGTTCATCAGAAAGCCGACGGTGCCGCGATGCATGCCGTAGATCGGCTTGTCCGAGCGCATGTGCCGGTGCAGCGTCTGCAGCATCAGGCCGTCGCCGCCGAGCGCCACCACGATGTCGGCGTCGTCGGGATCATGATTGCCGTACAGCTCCGCCAACTGCGCCAGCGCCGCCTGCGCCTCCGCCCCGGGGCTCGCGACGAAGGCGATCCGGTCATATCGCTTGGGGCTGGTCATGGGATTTCTGGCTCATCTCGGGGCGCCGGTGAGATTGGGGCGCGCAAGGTCGTCTATACGACCTTGACCGGACTTGTCGAGGCGAGCGGGGCGTGGCGGCGCCACAAATACGGGCCGGCGGCCGCTTGACGCGACCGCCCGCATCTTATCGGGGCGAATTCGAGCGCGATCAGAATTTGGCGACGACCGAGCCGGGGCCGAAACGATAGTTCAAACCGACTTTGGTCACCTGCAGGTCGGTACGTGAGGTCAGGAAGGTGGTGCCGTCGCTGGCAAGGGCGGTTCGCGATCCGAAGTCCATGTAGTTGTATTCCGCCTTGGCCGACCAGTTCGGGGTCAGCGCGAATTCACCGCCGAAGCCGACGGTCCAGCCGACGCGGTTGTCCGAGGTCGAAATGCTGTTGACCAGAGCGCCGGCCTGGTTGTTGCACGTCCGAATATTGCCGGGCACGTTGAACGGTCCCACGATGCAATTGGCCGAGACGGTTTCATTGATGAAAGCAGCGCCGCCCTTGACGTAAAGCAGCGACCGGTCCCAGGCATAGCCGAGCCTGCCAGTCGCCGATGCCAGCCAGTTCACTTTGGTGTCGCAAGTCATGAAGAACGGGCTGAAGCCGCCGGGAAGGCCAGCTGCGTTGAGGCCGGTATCGGTGCCGCAGGTCCGGCCGCCCTTGATGTTGGCCCAGCTTGCATCGGCTTCGACGCCGAGCACAAACTTGTTGGCCATCTGATAATTGTAGCCGATCTGGCCGCCGCCGAGCAGGCCGGCGGAACGAGTGCCGGACGTCTGGCCGTAGCCGGTGAAGCCAATGTCGTCGCGTCCGTACGCCGCGCCGCCATGGGCGCCGATATAGAACCCGGTCCAGTTCACCCAGGTCGTGACAGGGGGCAGCGCCTTGACCCGCGCCTTGGTCGGCACCGCCGTCGTCAGCAACTCCGGCGTGAACTGGTAGCGGACACCGGCAGTGCCCGACCAGCCCTCGATCGTCTCGCCGTTGCGATAGTCGACGCGTGCAAATCCGAGCCAGCCGGTGTTGACGACCTGCCCGGCGATGCCGAGCGAGTACTGGCCATAGGTTCCGACCCGCGTCGTCGTCGTGGCTGCGGTGAAGGTTGCCGGCGAGAATCCACCCGGCACCGGCACGCCCGGCCCGAAGAAGCTGCAGTTGGCGCAGGTCGCGAAGTTCGAGGTGACGTTGCCGGCGAATTCGTGGAAGACGCTGGCTGTGAAGAACGGCGTGAGCGCCAGGTTTCCGGACTGAACCGACGTGCCGACCCGCAGGCTGAGGCGGCCGAGTTGGGTGGTGATGTCGTCGACCTTCACGGTGCCGGAAATGTTGGCGCCCTGTCCCACGCCGGGCTGACCGACCGCAGAGAAGGAGTCGAAGCTCGTCCTGGCATAAGTGAAACCGGCCGAGGGCTCGATGAACCAGTTGTTTGCAATCGCGAAATTGTAACCGGCGTTGACTGCAAACGACGTGCCGCGACCGGAGATCGGCTGCGAGAAGAAGCCGGCGCCGGCATTGCTCAGCGCGATATTGTAAAAGTCCTGCTTCAGCAGCGCGTCGGCAAAGAACCGGCCATGGGTCGCGACCGCATAAGTGCCGACAAACGGCACCTGGATGTTGCTGGAGAACCCGTTGTTGAGAGACGTCGAATTGGATTCCAGATAGCCGGCGGTGGTGCCGAGGTGCAGATTCCAGCCGTTCCAGTTCAGCCGTGCCGCATCGGCGCCTATCTGGAAGCCGGCATAGTTTTCACGGATCTGGTTGTTGCAGTTAACCGTCGTGGTTTGGTCGAGGGTGGCGGGAGGCGATTGATTCAGCGTTTGCGTGGTCGACGTCCCCGTCACAGTGGCTTGGCCGCCGGTGGCACGTCCCCAGACTCCGCCACCCGGGGAGTTCGGCGGCGGATTGCCCGGTGCCGACACGAAGGCGCTGCCCTGTCCCGCCTGGAAAACCGTATTGGCGTTGCTGGTCGCCGCCGATATCTGCGCGGACAAGGCGCTGGTGAACTGACCGAGGATGCCGGCGCCGGGTCCCGTTGTCCCGGGTGGCACGCCGATTCCGCCGGGCCCTGCGATATTGGTGACGTTGCAGTTTTGCGCCATCGCGGCCGTCGGTACCGACAGCATTGCGGCAACTGCGACGCCTGCAAAAATCCTGATCCCGTTGCCGGCAAGCGCGCGCAATTTTGCAATGCGAAAAGCGGTCATTCGAATCCCCAGTCCAGGAAAAATTGGAATCAACGCAAAATACGCGGCCGTTGCGCAAAATCTAAGACAGCATTTTGCGGGCCGAAAGCGTTACGAAAGCGACTGCGAGGTTTAGCGCTGTGAATTTCGCGCCCTGTAACATCGGCGCCACAGCAGCGGACCCCGCTACCTGCAAACTACCCGTCATATGAATAGGGCCGATGGGCTGAATGTTGGTCCGCCGGTTTGCGGAAGCCTTGCAAGTGACCCACGTCACACCGCGCCCGGTATCGGATTTGGCAGATTGAATGATCCGTCTGCGTCAATGGCAGCCCGTTGATCGGGGAGGACGGAGAAGATATTGCTTCGGTGGGTCAATGGATTTCGGGCCAGCCGCCCGCCATGCCGGTTTCGACAGGAAAATGACAAAGCGCCTCGTCTCATTGGCGGCACTGATCGGAGGGGCCATTGTTGCGATGGCTTCCGAGGCCGCATGGGCGGAGAAGCGCGTTGCCTTGATCGTCGGCAATTCGAGCTACCAGACCGTTCCGCAGCTGGCCAATCCCTCGCGGGATGCGAACGCCGTGGCCAGGATGTTCAGGGAGGCGGGCTTCGATTCCGTCGAGGTCCAGATCAACGTCGGCAATCTCGAATTCAAGCGCGCGATCCGGAAGTTCGAAACATCAGCCGATCAAGCCGACATCGCCGTCGTCTACTACGCCGGTCACGGACTCGAGCTCGCCGGAACCAATTACCTCATCCCGATCGACGCAAGGCTCGCCAGCGATCGCGACGCGGACGACGAAGCTATACTGCTGGAGCGGCTGGTGTCGTCGGCGGATGGCGCCAAGCGGCTGCGTCTCGTCATTCTGGACGCCTGCCGCGATAATCCTTTCGTCCCCGCCATGCGCAGGGAACGCAAGGTCGCCAATCGCGCGGTCACATCGGGTCTCGGCAGGGTGGAGCCGACCAGCACCGACACCCTGATTGCTTACGCCGCGAAGGCCGGCTCCACCGCCGACGACGGTGACGGCCAGCACAGCCCCTTCACCGCGGCGGTGCTGAAAAACCTGACCGTGCCCGGTCTCGACGTCCGGCTCGCCTTCGGCCGCGTCAGGGACGAGGTATTGAAGACCACCGGCAACCGGCAGGAGCCGTTCGTCTATGGTTCGCTCGGCGGCGGTAATATCTCGCTGGTGCCGGCACCGGCGGTCGCGCAGGACGCCCCGGCAAGCGACGTCAAGGCCGACTATGAACTGGTTCAGAAAATCGGATCGCGCCGCGCCTGGGAGGTGTTTTTGGGGACCCATCCGACCGGCTTCTACGCCGATCTGGCGCGCGCACAGCTGGAGAACCCGAGCCCAGCGCCGCCGGCGAACATGACCGTCGCCGCTCTCCCGCCGCAGGGTGTGCCCTCCGGCCGCGAATCCTCCTCGAAGGAAGCGCTGGAGTGGGACAGGTTAAAGGACTCAACCGATCCGGCGGCGCTGCAGCGATTCATCAAGCGCTATCCGGATTCACCTTTAGCCATCACCGCCCAGCAGCGGATGGATCTGCTCAAGAAGGCCGCCCAGGAGCGCGAGGACCAGGCGCGTGCGGCGCGCGAAGCCGCGCGCAAGGCCGCGGAGGAAGCACTTCGGCAGGCAGAGCAACGTAAGGCCGAACTGGCGGCTGCAAAAAAGCGCGAAGAGGACGAACGTCGCGCGCGCGAGGCAGAAGCGGCCGAGAAAGCGAAAGCTGCCGCGGCGGAACTGGCGGCGGCGAAGAAGCGCGAGGAAGAGGAACGCCGCGCCAAAGCCGCGGAAGCCGAACAGAAGGCCAGGGCCGCGGAAGCCGAGCGCAAGGCTGCTGAGGCCAAACAAAAGGCCGACCAGGCCGAGCGAGACAAGGCAGCCGCGGAAGCCGCGGCTCTGCGGGCGGCGAGCGAAAAGCAGGCGAGAGAGGCGGAGGCCGCGCGCAAAAAGGCGGAGATGGCGGCTGCCCGCGAAGCTGCCTGCAAGAGCGAACAAACCAAACTCGAAGAAATCATCGCCAAGAGCACCGAGGGCTCTGGCCTTGAGGACCTGAAGTCTTTCTCCAGGACCGTCAGCTGCGACCGGCTCGGACCGCTGGTTGTCGCCAGCCTCGACAAGTTCAACGCCGAGGTGGCCAAGCGCGCCGCGGCGCTGCCCAATTCGCCCGAGTTGCTCCGCGCGGCGCAAACCCAGCTCATCCGCCTCGGCTGCCTGACCGGCAAGGTCGACGGTACGCTCAACCCCACGACCAAGGGCGCGCTCGGCCGCTACCTCTCGATCGAGGGCCAGCCGACGGAGAATGCCAGCGTCACCGAGGGCCTGGTTGCGGAACTGGCCAAGCATACTACGCGCGTTTGCCCGATCGAGTGCCGGTCCGGCGAGACCTTGAAGGGCGAGACCTGCGTCGCCGACGAGAAGCCGAAGGCGCCGCCCGCCGTCGCCGCGCGCACGAGGGATGACGAGGACGATGCGCGGTCGCGCCGGAAGCAGGGCGGTCGCCAATCGGATCGTGAACAGCGTGCAAAGACCGCGCAGGACGCCCCGCGCGCGCGTCAGCAGGCGGTGGCCCGGCCGAGCATCGTCAGTGGTGGCCGCAGCGGCGGCGGCGGCAGTGCGATGATCGGTGTCGGATTTTGATGTGAGGGGGCGCGTCGCTCAGGCAGCCCGGCCCGGATCGCGGAAGCCCGCTCACTTTTCCTGCAGGGTCCGGACCGGGTCCCATTCGCCTGACGGCGCTTGCTGCGCATAAATTCTCGCCCGCTCGAGAAACATCCGGGATGGCCGGTCGGTTTCAGCGGCCTGTTCGAAACATTTTTCGGCGAGCGCAAACTCGCCGGCGCGCCAGTGCGCGAGGCCCCTGGCGTAGTCCGCCGTGACCGCGGCTTGCGCCGGCGTCAACTCCGCCGCCAGCGCCAGCAATTGGTAGATCTTCAGCTGATTGTTGCGCCCCTTGACGCGGATGGTGTCGAGCTCGCGCCAGGCGAATGTTTCGCCTGTTAGCGCGACCGTGGTTTCGGAAGCGATCACGGTGGTGCCGTAGAATTTATTGGCGCCCTCCAGCCGCGAGGCGAGGTTCACCGCGTCGCTCATGACCGAATAGTTGAAGCGCCGCCGCGAGCCGAAATTGCCGACCAGCGCGTCCCCGGAATTGATCCCGATGCGCTGCGCCACCTTGCTGCCGCCGAACGCAGCCGCGCTGCGATTGAGCTCTTCGAGCCGCGCGCAGCAGTCCAGCGCGGCGCGCAGCG
The DNA here is from genome assembly GCF_030646015.1 of Bradyrhizobium sp. GTDB lineage: Bacteria > Pseudomonadota > Alphaproteobacteria > Rhizobiales > Xanthobacteraceae > Bradyrhizobium. The sequence continues at coordinate 25,110 of NZ_JAUSLT010000089.1, read as the reverse complement.
CATTGCTGGCATGGTCGGGATCGTCGGCCGGCGCACCGAACACCGCGACGATGGAATCGCCGATATATTTGTCGACATAGCCGCCATGGCCTTCGATGATGTCGGTCATTTCAGACAGGTACTCGTTCATCAGCGCCATCAGGGCTTCGGGCGACATCGTTTCCGCGATCAGCGAAAAGCCCTCGAGGTCGGAAAAGAACACCGTCACATGGCGGGTTTCGCCGCCCAGCACCGGCAGCTTGTTCGACGCCAGCATGCGGTCGATCACGTCGGGGGCGAGGTACAGCGCAAAACTCTTCTGCAGCAGCCGGCGGTCCTTGTCGGTGATCATGAAGCGGTAGCCGACCATGGCAGCCAGCGCGGCGAAGCCGGCAATCAACGGCTCGCTCAGCGGCAGCACCAGGGCATGGTTGAACGCCGCCGTGGCGCCGATCAGGTAAATCCCGATCGCGACCAGAAACGTCAGCACCGCGGTGGCTGGCCGGAGCGTTCGCGCGATGAGGGCCGCAAACGCTGCGAACAGTGCCGCGATCAGCGCGATCGGCAGTCGGCCGAGTTCGACCGCCGCATCGCGTCCGATCAGGTTGTTGACCGCGGTTGCATGAATATAGACGCCGGCAATGTCCCGGCGGTTGAAGCGGGCGTTGACCGGCGCCTCCGCCAGCGCGCAACGCGGCGCGCGCGCGCCTTCGATCCCGGTGTGGAAACGTTTCGACGTTCGCTGGCGATCTTCCGACGCCAGCACCGTGCCGAGGATGACGACCTTGCCCTCGAACTGGCGCCGAAAGAAATCCTTGTCGCCTTTCGCGGCGCAGGCCGTCAGGTCGGCCAGCGAATAGGTCGGGATGTCGTCCGCGCCGCCCTCGAAATTGAGCGTCATGGTGCCGCGCACGGCGCCCGGAATCCGGTACCCGGTGAGTGCAACCGTACCGTCGGCTCTCAATTCCGGTTTGGCGTCGAGCGCGCGCGACGCCAGCTCGAGCGCCATCGAGGGCACCGGCTTGCCGTCCACCGTAAACGTCAGCGGCAGCCGGCGAACGATATCGTCGGGGTCGGTATAGACGTTGAGGGCGCGAATGTTCTGAGACTGGCGGACGGCGATACGTTGTCCCTGCGACGGCCGAATCGGCTGGTCGCCGCGCAGAACTTCGCCCAGCACCACCTTGCCGCCGACGGAGGCCGTCGCGAGCGCGCGGAGATAATCGCGGTCGAAGCCGCGGACCTTTTCGCCGAACAGGCCGCCGCCGAACGGGATCTCGGACTGCTCGATCGACTTCTCGAACACGATGTCGAAGCCGACGACCTTGGTGCCGCCCTCGACAATGGCGCCGAGAACGCGGCCGATCTCACCGGTCCACGTCGGCAACGGCGAGCCCTTGAAGGGTGGCGCCTGATAGGTTTCCTCGTCGATCGCGACCACCACCGCCGGCGAGGCGGCGGGGTCCAGTCTCCTGCCGTACATCTCCCAGCGCAGCGCGGTGAGAATGTCGATCGACAGGCCGTGGGCAATGTTGAACACGGGCGAGACGGAGACCGCGGCGCAAACCAATACGATGGCAGCGAAGGCAATGGCGTCCCGCGTCTTGCGCCCGATGTTCAAGGTCTGATGCCCGGCAAAGCCTATTCCAACCGCAGCAGGCGGCCGACGATCGGCGTCGGACCGGGCTTCGCCTGGGGATCGACCCGGAACACGATTCTGCGCGATGCGAACGTTGCCGCATAGGTAGCACCTGGCGTGAGCGATTTGCTGGTGCCGGCAAGATCGTAGAACCTGCCCTTGAGCTGGTTGCCGGTGAGATCAAACTGCTGGCGCTCGCCCTTCTGGTCGAGCCGTTCGAACACCAGCGTGCCGCGCCCCTTGGCTTCGACCAGCGGCGAGGTGCCGTAAAGCGTCAGCTGGGGGCCGGCTGGCGGCGCGCCTTTTTCCAGGCTGCGGACGACACTGGCCGCGACGTCGCTGGTGGCCCTTGTCGTGGGATGCGCCTGGGCCGGATCGCAGTTCGTCCTGGTGGCTTCGACCTCGGCGAGATGGACCTTGCTCTCATCCTCGCCGACGATGATCGTGCCGACGCCATTGATGGTTTCGCGCCGGCAGGACTTCATGTAGCCGACAACGACCGAAGCGCCTTGTCCCAGCTTGATGACTTTTCCCGGCACGACATAGTCCATGAACTCGGCGCCGGTGACGTTGCCCTGAACCTCTTCCACGACTGCAACCGGCGCCTGGGCGGTCGCGGATCCCGCAAACCCCATGACGCCGACAACCACGACAATCGCTTTCTTCATCCTAAAAACCTCATTCCAAAAAGCCAGGCTCAACGGCGAATTGAGCCGATCGCTTCGCAAGCCAGACATCGAAAACCGGCGGTCCCGTTATTTCACTTCGCCGCCTGACGGGGACGAAGGAAGTATCACACCGCTAGCCGGATCGCCCTCAGGAAAGTGTGATCGATATCACACACCCGCGAACCGCGCGGCGAAGGATCGAACTCTTAATACATCGGCGGACTCAAATCGAGGTTGGCTCTGATACGTGCAGGGCGACGCAATGCAGAGGGTGTGAGCTGGATCACGGTGGCGATGACGAATCCGGCGTAATCTCTCACCATTCACAGGCAATTGATGTCTCGGATGAGGATTGCGATGAGCAAGATCTTTACGACGGTTAAATCCGCGCTCCTGGCGATCGATGACGTCATCACGCGCACGATTCTGCATTACTGGATGTCCACGCTGCAGGCGCAGCTTCGGCATGAGCGCGAACCGCAGTATTGATTCGGTCGCCGGCGCCTCCATAGCGGAATCGTGATTGTCATCCCCCTGGCTTTGTTGCGAACAGTATCCTGTCTGATCGCGGGGGCAGGGAGAGCAACGGACATGGCCATTCGCCTCGTCGCGCCGCACCATCTGCGCTTCGCGCTGGTGTTTCTCACCTTTTCGGTGATGACGGGGGCGCGCGCGCAGGATGCGCCGCAGCCGCAGCAGCCAGCCGCGGCAACGCCGTCGGAACAGAAGGCCGGCGCCACCGGTACCCGCGGCAGCGCCTCGAATCCGCTCGTCCCCGAGCAAGGCCGTTTGCCGCCGGATTCGACCACCCGCCACACGCTGGCGCTTCCCGGGCGGACGCTCGACTTCACCGCCACCGCCGGTTCGATTCCGCTGTTCAACGACAAGCGCGAGCCGCAGGCCGACATCGCCTTCACCGCCTACCAGCTCAACGGCGCCGACGCGCGCACCCGGCCGGTGACCTTCCTGTTCAATGGCGGGCCGGGCGCATCCTCGGCGTGGCTGCAATTCGGCGCGGCCGGACCGTGGCGGCTCGCCATCAATGCCGACGCGGTGACGTCCTCCGCGTCGCCTGACCTGATGCCCAACGCCGAGACCTGGCTCGACTTTACCGACCTGGTTTTCATCGATCCCGTCGGCACCGGTTACAGCCGCTTCGTCGCTGGAGGCGAGGAGGTGCGCAAGCGGTTCTATTCGGTCGACGGCGACGTCAACGCGATCGCGCTCGTGATCCGCCGCTGGCTGGAGAAATCCGATCGCCTGCTGTCGCCGAAATTCGTCGCCGGTGAAAGTTATGGCGGGATTCGCGGGCCGAAGATCGTGCGCAATCTGCAGGTCGACCAGGGCGTCGGGGTGAAAGGGCTCATTCTGGTGTCGCCGCTGTTCGACTACCGCGAATTCACCGGCTCCAGCCTGCTGCAATATGTCTGGAGCCTTCCCTCGATGGCGGCGGTGGCGCGGGAAGCCAAAGGAGGCAAGGAGGGAGGCGAGGGTGGAGTGACGCGGGCCGACCTCGCCGATGTCGAGCGCTATGCGGCAGGCGAATTCCTTGGTGATCTGATCAAGGGATCGGCCGACGCCGAGGCGACGACGCGGCTCGCCGACAGGGTGGCTGCGTTGACCGGGATCGACCAGGCGGTGAGCCGCCGGCTGGCCGGGCGCCTCGGCGTCGGCGAGTTTCGCCGTGAATTCGACCGCCGCAACGGCAAGGTGACCGGCCGCTACGATGCCTCGGTCTCCGGCTTCGATCCCTATCCGGATTCGAGCTTCCATCGTTTCGGCGATCCCTCGGGCGACGCACTGGCCGCGCCGCTGACCAGTGCGGCGGTCGATCTGACCAGGCGCACGCTGAACTGGCGGCCGGACGGCTCCTACCAACTGCTCAATGGCGCGGTGCAGGGCGCCTGGGATTTCGGCCGCGGCATCAATCCGCCGGAGTCGCTCTCCCAACTGCGGCAGATCCTGGCACTCGATCCAAAACTGAAGCTGCTGGTGGCGCACGGGCTGTTCGATCTGGCGACGCCGTATTTCGGTTCGAAAATCCTGCTCGATCAGCTGCCGGCCTACGCCTCGCCCGAACGGGTGAAGCTCACGGTCTATCCGGGCGGTCACATGTTCTATTCGCGCGACGGCGCGCGCCAGGCGTTTCGAAGCGAGGTCGAGGCGCTGGTGAAGTGAGGGGCGGTAGATATCAGCGGGCCGGGCGACGCTTGCGCGGGTCGTATCGGCGTTCCATCTCGGCAGCGACGGTCTTCTCCGGCCTCACTTTGCTGCCGGCGAACCAGACCTCGGTGACCTTGCCGGCCTTGTTGCGGGTGCGGCGCACGGGTTCGCCATGGCTGGCATAGCCGGCGGCCAGCGAAATCCGGCCGGTGTCGCGGCCGGCGACCTCGATTTCCGTCGCATCGAGGAATGGATTGAGGGCGTGCGGGTTGCCGGCAATGACGAGGTTGCCCATGGGAACGAGATCGACCGCCCCCCATGGGCTCCACCAGCGACCGGTCCAGTCGCGAACCCGCCGTTTCGGCGCGCCGCGGGTCGCGAAGGCGCGCATGATGTGCATGGCGCCCTCCAGCCAAAATCCGGCCCAGCCATCGGTGGCGTTGGTCAGGATGCTGATGCTGACCTCGTGGCCGGGGACGACGCAGGTCCGCGAGATGTAGCCCTGCAGCCCGCCGCTGTGACCGAAACAGTCCCAGCCGCCCAGATTGCCGCTCATGATTCCGAGCCCGTAGTAGTTCTCGATGCTCGAATGCGGATTGCGCCAGTGCCGGCGCGTCATCTCGCGGCGGCTGGCGGCGGAAAGCACGCTTCGCTTTGCGTTCGGCGCCAGCTGCGCGAAGAAGCGGGCGAGGTCCGCCGCCGTGCTGACGAAGCCGCCGGCCGGCGTGATCGCATTGAGCCTGTTCTCGCCGGGAATGATGAGACGGCCCACCGGGAGCCGGGGACTGTGGCCGCGCGCGAATGGCGGGCCTTTGGCGAGCGGCATGTCGGATTGGGTTTCGCGCAGGCCGGCGGCGGCGACGATCTCGCGTTCGATCCAGACCCGATACGGCTGTCCGGTGATCGCTTCGATCACAAGGCCGATCAATCCAAACCCGTGATTGGAATATTTGAAGCGGGTGTTCGGCTCGATCAGGGGCGGCGACTTCAGGTCGGCGATCAATTCCTCGGTGCTCAGGAACGGCCGGCTCTCGGAAAACTGGCCGCCGGCCATGCCATCGCGGACCAGGCCGGCACTATGGGAGAGAATTTGCGCGATGGTGGTTTCCGCGACCTCGCGGTGCAAGCCCTTCACATATTGCCCGACGGAATCGTCCAGCCGCAATTTGCGCTGCTCCCGGAGCTTCATGATTCCGGCGGCGGTGAAACTCTTGGAATGCGATGCGATCCGAAACCGGTGGCGTGGCGTGAGCTTTTCGCCGGTGGCGAGGTTGGCATGCCCGAATGCGAATTCGGCGACAACCTTGCCCCGATGCGCGATAGCGACGATGCAGCCGGGTTGCTGCGAGGTACGCATCTGGAATTCGATCCAGTCGCGGATGTAACCGATCGCGGGTTGCAGCCATGGGTCCACGTGCGCGATCTCCAGAATGTCGGATGGCTACGGCGATGGAAATATCTTCGGCGGGAATATTGCTGGATGCTATCCGACAAGACAAAGCCGGCGCAACCCGATCGGATTGCGCCGGCTGATAGAATGTCCCGTTGGCTCAGTAAGCCAGCCCCGTGCCGGGCGCCTGTTCGAGCGCCGCGGCCAGCGAGCGATATTCCTCGCTGCCGGTGCCGCTCAAGGCGGCGATCCGGTTCAGGTGATATTGCGCGGATTCGCGGTTGCCCTGTTCGACCTGCCACAGGCCATAATACTGCCAGGTCTTGACGTGGTTGGGGTCCGTCTTCAGCGCGCGCTCGTACCAGATCTGCGCGACCTTGTAGTCGCCGAGCTTGCGATAGGCGTAGCCGATCAAGTTGGCGACGGCGGCGTTGTCGTCGCGGCCGAGCGCCTTCAACTGCGGAATCGCGGCAGCATAGTCGCCGCGATCGTAGATCGAGGCGTAGGCGGCGCGATAACCCGTGGCGAAGGTAGTGTCCTCGATGCCGGGTTTGACTTCGCTGGACTTTTTCTTCTTGCCCTTGTCCGATGACGGAGGCGGCGACTCGTCGGGCGCGGCGTAAACCTTTGTGACGACGGGCGCCGTGACCAGCGCCATCGCGAATATGGCCAGCGTCAAAATCCTGGCTGCAAATTTGCTCATGTATCTCTCCCGATTTCCAATAGGCAGTTAGGCAATCCTATACCGACGCCTGTTGATTTGAACACCTGCCTCGCGGTTACATTCCCGCGGAGGCCGCCATAATTTCAGCGATCTTCCGAAAGTCCGTACGGACACGGCGAACATGACGAAGTTGTCATCGAGATGAACGAAGTCCGCGAGCGCGCTTCAGATTGGGTTCAGCGCGCGGCCATTAGGTTCAAAGCCATGATCGACGGGCCCGGCCATCCGACCGGCCATCTCGCGATTTCAGGAGGGGATACGACCATGCTGAAAACAATTTCCGCCGCGCTGCTTGCGGCTTCCGTGCTTGTGGTGGCGCCGGCGATGGCCCACGGCCCGGGGCGAACCGCGCATGCCCCGCAGATCGGGGTCCTGCACGTGAACCCGGGCGTGTTCGACGCCAATGCCAGGATGGGTCGCCACCATTATCGCCATCATCATCACCGGCATCATCACAAGCATTTCCGTCATCACCATCGCTTCCACAGTCATCACTGAAACTGATCCGCGGGGAGCGGCTTCATCCATATTGCCCCCGCCGCGCTTCGCGGAGTTCAGCTCCGGCCCGTACGCCATTGCTTCCCCAATGGCGGCGGGCCGGTACTTTTTTGCGGCGAGTGTTGACCTAGATGCGAATTCCATTTGGCGCGGGGAAGGGCTAGAACGGCTCGTCTGAGCCGGGGAATGACGGGTTGCATTTGGGGATATCAGCCAAGAACGTGGCGATCCTGCTGTTGCCGATCGCGCTCGCGGCCTGCGCGGGCGGCGACGATAGCAGGAGCATCACCTATACGGACGATCGCGGCGTCGCCAACCAGCCATACCCCGCCAACTACCGCGCCGAGATCCTGGCGTTCATGAAAACCTACCTCAACAACCCCGTCGGGGTGCGTGACGCGGTCATGGCGGAGCCGGTGCAACGCACCGTCGGCGGCCGGCTGCGCTATGTCAGCTGCCTGCGCTTTGCCGCGCGGGATTCCGGCGGCTCCTATCAGGAGGCGCGCGAACGCGCCGTACTCTTTGTCGATGGCCGGCTCGATCGCGTCATCGAGAATGCCGGCGAGCCCTGCGCCGGCGTGGTCTATGCGCCGTTCCCGGACCTGGGGAAGATGACGCGCTAGCGGCCCCCTCGGCCGGCCGCGAGCCGTCGGCCTTGCCGCTTTGCCGCCGGCATCGGTGAACTCATCCGATCACATTTTAGCGAGAATTTGAACCTGCCACTAACCTTGCGAGACGCAGCCTATAGCTGCGAGGCATGGCTTTTACGGCAAATAAACCGGAATGGCCCAGGAACAAAAACGCCTTGTTGCCGCGCCGTCACAGTTGGGAAACATCTTGGCTCCGACTTGCCGCGAAGCAACCTAATTGAGGCCACGTTGTTTGATTGATGTCGATGGCGACATTAACGGGGAACAGTCATGAAGAAGTTTTTGCTCGGCGCAGCCACTTTGATCGCCTTTGCCGCTCCCGCGGCGGCGGCTGACATGCCGCCGCGCCCCTATTCCAAGGCTCCGGCCTACACCGCCCCCGCGGTGGTCTACAACTGGACCGGCTTCTACATCGGCGGCCACGTCGGCGGCGCCTTTGCGGGCGACAACAGCCTGCAGAGCAGCGACGCGCGCTTTATGGGCGGCGTCCAGGGTGGCTTCGACTACCAGTTCTCCCAGAACTGGGTGGTTGGCGCCGAAGCCCAGTACAGCTGGCTCGGCGGCGGCAATACCAATAGTGGCGTGCTGTTCCCGGCCGGCACGCTGGTCACCGGCAGCGCTACCGACCAGCTTGGCTCGGTCACCGGCCGGCTCGGCTATACCTGGGGTCCGGCCCTGCTCTACGGCAAGGGTGGTTACGCCTGGCGCGACACCAACAATATCGGCGTGAGCATTGCCGGCGTGCCGCAACCCTTCGCCACCAGCGGCAACCGCAAGGACGGCTACACCGTCGGCGCCGGCCTGGAATACATGTTCGCGCCGAACTGGTCCGCCAAGGCCGAATACCAATATTACAACTTCGGCAACACCACCATCACTGCCGGCCCGGCCGACGTGGTCGGCGCCCGCTTTCGCGACGACGAGCACACCGTCAAGGTCGGCCTGAACTACCGCTTCGGCTGGGGCGGCCCAGTGGTCGCCAAATACTGAGGCTGGTATCCAGCGAAATGAGACAAGGCCGGCCTCGCGCCGGCCTTTTTGTTTAGAAATCTCGTCTAGAACCCGCGGCGGTGCAAGCGACGGCGCCTGCGCCGGCAGCTCGAAAATAAATATTGCCGGTGGCGGAACTTGACCGCGCAATAGGTTATTATGATTTCGTCGGTTGGTGGACAACGAACATGCGTGTTTTCCTGTTAGGACTTGTTTTTTCGGCTGTTTCCATGCCGTGCATTGCCCAGACCGTCCTGAAATCCGAACCCCTCGTGCTTGCGCCCTATGAGATCGCCTACGTGCAGGATCCCTCCTGCGCGACTGGCAAGGTGCTCAAGGTGACCGGCGCGATCAGGGGCCTGCACCGCAAGCGGGTTTGCGTGGCGCGGGCCGGCGATCAGGCCTCGCTGGCGACGGCGACGCCGTAGGATCAAATCCCCGAAGAAGCAGCTCTGCCTGTCATCAGGCGGCGCGCGCCGGTCCCGGCGTGGCCGATGATGGCATGCATTGCCCTGTCGGCCGGCCGTCGCGCCCCGGGGGCGGCAGGATTTTTGGCTTGGGCTGCGGCAGTGAGTGGGCCGGCCGGACCCGATTCGGGCTGGATCGGGCCATTTCAGGCGGGTGTCCCTGAGTCGTAAACGAGTCCTGAATCCCCTGAAAAATATCGTGCGAGACTCCCCGGGTAGAATCGCCGGATGTTTTGCGGGCCATGAAGATGACTTTGCAAACCTCCTGCGAACGCGTGCATGTCACGCTGACCGTTGCCCTGCTGGCGGCCTGTGCAGCCAACCTGGTGCTGGTATGCGCCTGGCTCTAGCCGGTTGACGCCGGCGCCAATCCCCTGAACATGCGAGACAATTGGCAAGAGGTGCCGCGCGGCTGCGCGCGGATGCCTCAAGGGTGGGGGAAGCCTGGGATGATCGAGACGCTCAAGGCGCGGGTTAATGCGGATGAAGCGCTGGTCCGGCGCGGCCGGTTTCTCACTACCACCTTCCTGATCGAGGTCGGCCTCACCGCCTGGCTGATACAGATTTTCGAGGGCAGGGTGGTGTCGGTCACGGCAGGCCCCTTCGTGATGCCGTCGTCGTCCTTTGCGCTGCGCGCGGCGGAAGAGGAGTGGCAAAAATTCTGGTTGAGCCGGCCGCCGCCCGGCTCCAACGACCTGATGGCGCTGATCAAGCGCCGCGTCCTGAAGGCCGAAGGCAACCTTCAGATCTTCATGGCCAATCTGCGCTACTTCAAGGAAGCGCTGGCGAAGCTGCGCCAGGCCGGAGCGGGCGCATGAGCGTGACATTCGAGCCGGTCATCGGCCGCTACATGCACCTCGATTTGTTCGGACGGCCGCACCGCATCTATGTCGAGGAGGCAGGCTCAGGCACGCCGCTGTTGTGCCTGCACACCGCCGGCTCCGATGGCCGGCAGTACCGCGCGCTGATGAACGACGCGCGGGTCACGGCCCGCCACCGCGTCATCGCCTTCGACATGCCCTGGCACGGCAAGTCGTCGCCGCCGCCGGGTTGGCACAACGAGGAATACCAGCTGACCTCGGCACAATACACCACCATGATCCTCGAGATCATGACGGCGCTCGAACTCGACCGCCCCATCGCGATCGGATGTTCGATCGGCGGCCGCATCGCGCTGCATCTGGCGCTCGAGTACCCCGAACGCTTCCGCGCCATCATCGGCCTGCAGGCCGGCGCCCATGTCGATCCCTATTACGACCTGAATTTCCTGCACCGGCCCGACGTTCACGGCGGCGAAGTCGGCGCTGCCATCGTCTCCGGCCTGGTCGGGCCCGACGCGCCCGATGCCGAGCGCTGGGAAACACTGTGGCATTACATGCAGGGCGGTCCCGGCGTCTTCAAGGGCGATCTCTATTTCTACAAGCTCGACGGCGACATCCGCGGCCGGGTCGCGCAGATCGACACGCGAAAGTGCCCGCTGTTCCTGCTGTCCGGCGAATACGATTACTCCTGCACGCCCGAGGAAACGCTGGCCGTTGCCAACAGCATTCCAGGCTGCGAGGTCACCATCATGAAGGGCCTCGGCCATTTCCCGATGAGCGAGAACCCGGCGGAGTTCTTGCCGCATCTGCTGCCGGTGCTGGAGAAGATCGGAAGCCGCTGATCGTTCGGTTCAATTGCCAATTCCAACGCAACCCCTGCCAAGCGCGACAAGCCGGGCTTCAAACATCGGCACGTCACAAAACGGAGCGAAACATGATTATCGACCATTTGAAGCTGCTCAAGCTTGCGAACCGCATCGTCAATGTCGGCGGCAGTTCGCCCGCCGAGGCGTCCATCGTTGCCGAGCATCTGGTCGAGGCAAACCTGCGCGGCCACGATAGCCATGGCGTCGGGATGCTGGTCGCCTATGTGCGTGACCTGGACAATGGTACGCTGAAGGTCAACCAGGCGCCCGAGATCGTGTCGGACACCGGCACCATCTCGGTCTGGGACGCCCATGCAGGCTACGGCCAGGTCGTCGCCCGGCAGGCGGTGGAATGGGCGATCGAGGCGGCGCGCAAGCACGGCGTTGCCGTGAACGGGTTGCGCAATGCGCATCATATCGGTCGCGTCGGGACCTATGGCGAGATTGCGGCCCGGGCGGGAATGGTGGCGCTGCACTTCGTCAACGTCGCGTCGGGAACGCCGGGGGTCGCGCCGTTCCGCGGAAAGGAAGGCAGGTTCCTGACCAATCCGGTCTGCATCGCCATCCCCGGTACTGACAGCAACGAGCCGATCCTGCTCGATTTCGCGACCAGCCGCGTGGCGCTGGGAAAGGTGAGGGTCGCGCACAATGCCGGCAAGCCGATGCTATCAGGCGCGTTGCTCGACCATGCCGGCAAGCCCACGACCAACCCCTCCGTCATGTATACCGAGCCACGCGGCGTGGTGTTGCCGTTCGGCGAGCACAAAGGGTCCGGCCTGGCGCTGGTGTGCGAATTGCTGGCCGGGGCCATCGTCGGTTCGGCAAGTGTATCCACGGCGACGCCGCCCGAGCGAGGCATCCTCAACGGCATGCTGAGCATCGTGATCGATCCGGCCAGGCTTTCCACGCGCGACAGCATGCTCGCCGAGATCGACGCCATGATTGCCTGGGTGAAATCGGCCGAACCTGCCGATCGGGATCTCCCGGTTCTGGTCGCCGGTGAGCCCGAGCGAATTGCCCGGGCCGAGCGCATGGCCAACGGCATCGAAATCGACGATGCGACCTGGGGCCAGTTGATGGCGATCGCGGAGCGCTATCAGATTCGTCTCGATAGCTGAGCGGTGGGCATAGCGTCGGTTACAAGAGCGATGCCGCTCGGGCGGCATCCGTGACGGGCCGCACATTCCTCCCGATGCCCACGCATTAGGCTTGCAGGCCTCGGACTCAAGGACCGCGGTCGGTGCATTGAACCAACCCATGGGTCCAGGACCAACAATTCAAATTGCGAGACTCCTGCGAAGATCATTTCATCCACTGTCCGATCAAGGGAATGGATCATGCGGATCAGGCATTTTTTTCTGGTCGCCGCCGTTTTGGTTACTTCTGCTTTTCAGGCGATGGCCGCCGGCAACAACAGCGATCTTCAGGATTGCAATCAGAGAACCGACTACGACCGTCAGATAGCGGGTTGCAGCCGGGCGCTTTCATGGATGAAACCGCCGAACGAGCGGGCCAGAATCCATACGCTGAGAGGTATGGCCCTCACGAACAAGGAACAATTCAACCGCGCGATCGAAGATTACGATCAGGCGATCCGCCTCGACCCGAACTACCTGTGGTCCTGGGTCAATCGTGCGGAGGCGTGGTACCGGAAGGGCGACACCGCACGCGCATTTGCCGATCTTGAAGAAGCCGCTCGTCTCGACCCCAACAATTCCCGGGTTTACAGCGTTCGCGCTTCGGTATGGTGGCAGCTCGGCGAATTGGACAAGGCCATCGCGGACTATGGCGAAGCCATTCGCCTGGAGCCGGCGTTTTCGGTATTCTACAACAACAGGGCGCTGGTCTGGCGAGACAAGGGCGATTACGACAGGGCGATCGCAGACTACGACGAGGCCATCCGGCGAGACCCCAACGACGTCAGGGCCTACGCCAATCGCGGCGAGATATGGCGGCTGAAGGGAGACCTCGACCGCGCACTCGCCGATCAGGACAAGCAGGTTCGCATCAGTCCGAGGAATGCGAACAGCTATCAGACGCGCGGAGACACATTTCGCTACAGGGGCGAGTTCGGACGTGCTTTGGCGGACTATGACAAGACCCTGGTTTTCGAACTGGACAGCATTCCCGCCTACACCGGGCGGGGATTGACCTTCGAGAAGATGGGCAACCCGAAGCGGGCGCGCGCCGAATTCGAGAAGGCGCTGGCGTCGCGAAGTCAGAACCGTTCCGACGTCAGCAAGTCCAGTCTTGAAACCGCCAAAGCCAGGCTGGCGGCGCTTGATTCAGGCGCGCTGCAACCCGTCATTCCCGCCGCACCGACCAAGGCCGCCTCTTCCAAGTCCGTTCCGACGCCGACCGCGCTGGTTCCCGCGGCCACGATGCAGCCAACCGATCGGCGAGGCCGCCGCGTCGCATTGGTGATCGGCAATTCGGCCTACAGAAGCGTGCCACCGCTTTCCAACCCGCACAACGATGCCGAAGCCATCGCAAAATCCCTTCGCAACATCGGGTTCGAAACCGTCACGCTTGCAAGCGACGTGACGCGCGAAAGGCTGATTGACGCGCTGCGAACCTTCGCCAATGAGGCCGAGAATTCCGATTGGGCGATGGTCTATTACGCCGGGCACGGCATCGAGGTGGGAGGCGTCAACTATCTCGTGCCGGTCGATGCCACGCTGGCCGTCGACCGCGACATCGAATACGAAGCCGTTCCGTTGTCACAGGTGCTGCGCGCCACCGACGCGGCGAAACGGATCAAGCTGGTCATGCTCGACGCGTGCCGCGACAATCCGTTCGCGCCGCGCCAGACGGTAAATCCGGAAGCTGTCGTCAGAACGTCCACCGCCGGCGCGCCGATCGCTTCGCGATCGACCAACGGGCGCGGCCTTGCGGAAGTCAAGGTAGCCGGCGCGACACTGGTCGTATTCGCCGCGAAGGACGGGCAGGTTGCGCTTGACGGCGAAGGCGGCAATTCGCCGTTTGCGGTGGCGGTGGTTCAACGAATCGCCACGCCGGGAGTCGAGATCAACAAGGTGTTCCGTCTCGTTCGCGATGACGTGATGGAAGCGACCGCCGGCCGGCAGGAGCCGTACACCTATGGTTCGTTGCCGGGCAAGGAGGATTTTTTCTTCGTTGCGAAGTAACGCGGCCGGAATCTTCGGCCAGGTCGGCGCGGCAATATTCCGGCGCTCGCTACCGTCAGACCTTGATGTCGACGATCGCCTCGCGCTCGGCCTGGTTCTTGGCCGCGAAGACGTCGAGCACGGCATCGGCGATGATCCGCTGCGGAGCCTTTGCGGCTTGCTCGGCGAGCAGCAGCACTCAGGCCTGTGTGACGGCGACGGGGACGGGATAGATCTGCATGGCGACCTCCGCCCCAAGGCTGTCACCGGCTTGTTTACGCTTTGTAAACGAAGGGGGTTAACGGGCGCGATGCAAAATCACGTCAATGCGATCGTTTAAAAACAGGTGCGCCGCCGGGTCATCCCGGCGGCGTCCTGCTCGTCTTGCGAACTCAACCTGGCTTAGCGACCGCCGCCGCCACCACCGCCTCCGCCGCCACCACCGCCGCCGGCATCCTGCATCGACTGGTTATAGCGCGGATCGAGGTTGTTCATGTAGCTCACGGTCGATCCGGGCTTGCGCACGGTCAGCGTCGCCACATACGCCATGTGATCGCCACACGCCTTTCGCGATACCACCTGATCGCAGATCATGGTTTCCGCGGACGCCGGCGCCGTCGCCATCGCGCCGAGTGCAGCGAGAGTGAGCAAGGCAGCCGCAGATAATCTTGATTGCATCGACATCTGATCTCTCCATTCCTTGTTTCGGCGAAACCGGAATGGCTCGCACGGAAGTTCGACGGTGCCAGATCGAAACCGGTTCGAGAGCGCGCCTGAAAAAATTCAGAGCCGGTCGTACACGTCGACGTGAACCGAACGTGAAGCGAGCGACGTGACGCCGTCAGATGCAAATCGTGCGTTGATGCGGGAGTCTCGTGGAAGCGTGACGTGCGGCACAGTCCCGCTGACACCTGCGCACTACGCTTCAATGATCATTCACGGGAGATCAAGATGCTGGCCCAGGTTCTCTTGGTCGCAAACCTGCCTGCAATCTTCTGCGTCGGCTGCGCCACCTTCCTTGCCTACAAGGAGCGCCCGCAATGGGTGTGGTTCGCCGGCCTGTCCGTGCTGGCCGGGTTCGGCGCGATTGCAGTGTTGCAGATGGTGCAGCTCTGGCGGTTGGCTGGGCACTGAGGGGGGACTGGTGCCGGTTGAGAGGATTGAACTCCCGACCTTCGGTTTACAAAACCGCTGCTCTACCGCTGAGCTAAACCGGCTAACGCATTGAGAGTGTTTCGGTATTCCGCGTGTTGGTTTCTGTCAACACGCCATTTGCTACCGCTTTGCTACCCAACGGTCTTGGTGCGCCTGTTTATTGCAAGCTGCAGCGCCGCGTCAACGCGCTCGGCCGCGTCGGCTTCCATGCCCGGCAGGACGTGTGAATAGAGATCGAGCGTGATGCCGATCTTGCTGTGTCCGAGGCGCTCGCTGGCGACCTTTGGATGGATGCCGTTGGCCAGCAGATGGGTGGCGTGAGCGTGCCTGAGATCGTGGAACCGGATCCGTGGCAATGCCGTGCCGGCAAGCTTGCGAAACCAGTCCTGCGTCAGGGTGTCGGGTTGCAGCGGCGTGCCGTCCGCTTGCGCCACGACGAACGTGCTATCAGACAGCCGCACGCCGACCTTTAGA
Source organism: Bradyrhizobium sp. (assembly GCF_030646015.1). Taxonomy (GTDB): domain Bacteria; phylum Pseudomonadota; class Alphaproteobacteria; order Rhizobiales; family Xanthobacteraceae; genus Bradyrhizobium. Next base: position 9,501 of record NZ_JAUSLT010000089.1, on the reverse strand, counting down.
AGCTCCTCCGCTTGGCGCAGGCGGTGCGCCCGCAGTTCCTCGACCAGGCTAGCTGACAGCGCCAGCGTTCGCCCCTTGCCGCTCTTTGGCGTCTTGTAGCGAACCTTTGAGCCTACCTGTTCGGCGCTTTCCAGAATGGCAAGCTGGCCGGAGACGAGATCGACATTCTTCCAGCGCAGGGCGGCTACCTCACCGCGGCGCATCCCGCACAGCACCGCAAGCAGGGTGGGGACGAACATCCGGGTAGGGCGCATGGCCTCGATCAACTCGGCTGTCTGATCGAGATCGTAAGTCTGCATAAGGCCGCGCGCCGCTTTCGGCGGGTCGACCGCGTCGACGGGGTTTCGGTTCAGTAATTCCCACTTCACGGCCTGGCCGATGGCCTGCTTGAGGACGCGATGCATATGGGTGACCGTCTGGGGCGATAGCCCGCCTTTTCCGTCCCTCCGACCTTCATTGAGCGCCTTCGAATAAGCGGCGGATATCAGTGCGGGTCGCAACTGCGTAAGCACAACGGCGCCGAGCAACGGAGTAATGTTCTTTTTTGCCAGCTCTCCGTATCGCGCGTGCGACTTAGGCGACACCTGCGACGTCATGTGCTCCAGCCAGCGATCGAGGAATTGGGCAACCGTGGTCTTGCTCGGCTCAAGATAAGTGCCGCCCTTCATTTCAGAGATCAGTCTGGCGCATTCCACCTGGGCCTGTCGCTTCGTGCCGGCGAAGCTGTGCCATTTGCGCTTGCGCTTGCCGGTGGCGGCGTCGCGCTGTTCGAGGATGATGGCCCAGCGGCCGGGTGAACGCTCGCGGATGCTGCCCTTCATTTCGGCTGTCCCCTCTTTTTGAATGCGCGAAGTCGCGTCACTAGGTCGGCGCCTAGATCTGCCCTAAGTTTGGGTGCGCGGGCTATCGCGGTGGTCGTAGTTGGCTCATCACTAGCGATCTCTGAGATCACGCCGTTTGCAAGTCCGACTCCCAGATTTTCCGCCACTGCACCTAAATCGAGGGTACCGGCCTTACCTGAAAGCAGTGTTGGCTTCGAGATTTTGCCTGTCGGCCGCAGCGCTTCGAAAATTCGGTTCGCGGCGCGCACAGCCTGATCGTAGGCATATGGATCGTCCCACCATTTCGTCGGCGCTGTAGCTCCCGATAGCGACGAATGAAGACACGCGTATTGACCGGCCACATTCATGGCTGTCGCAATTGCCAACAACCCAGGTACGTGGGTGAGGTCGTGTTGATCGGGGGCGGCCAGTGAATCCTGCAGACGGCGATTGACCTCTTTGTTGAAGGTAATGCCGCGGGCGTCCGCCTCCGCTTGGATCCTCGCCTTCACATCAGGCGTGGTTCGGAAATTCACCTGTTCCTGTTTCTGCTTTTTCGCGCTTTTCATGTACCGCCCTGCCTTCGTCAGCGTAAAGTGTTACCACATTTATTCGTGAATACTACCTAATTCTTGGTTGATGTTACCATCGGATGGGACGATATCGAGTGGTACCGTATTTATTCAAAAGAGGTACCACTCACGAGGATATCATGACCACCAAGGAAATTACCGAATTGCTGGAGCGGCCGACGATCACGCCGGACCAGTTGCTGAAGTCCCGGATCCTGCCGTTGAGTCGAAACGGCATCTATGACGCGATTTTACGGGGTGAGATTGACGTCATCACTATCGGCAGGAAAAAGGCTGTCATCACTGCGTCGCTTCGTAAGAAGCTCGGGATGGTCGGCTGATCGATGATCGTCTCAGATACGACGACGCCGGCCACCGCGTTATGCGGAAAACCGGCGTCAGAGATTGAGCAGCTTGGCGGCCGGCTCGATCTCACAGATAGCAAGATCACCCAGCGACTTCAAGTCGCACGGCTCGTTCGGAAGCACGCTATCAGCGCTTCTGTGGCCTCCGCGCTGATTCCGTTCGTTTTCGGCGATAGTGGTGCCGCATGAACGAGGACACAGCCCTTCAAATCGTTTCGCGCGCAATGGGTGCCGTCGTCGACGTCGTCGAGATTCGGGACCCTGCCGACGGCAGCAGCCAACTAGCAATCCGCTACGTCGCCGGTGATGCGCGGTGGATCTCGAGCCGGCGCTTCCAGGACCGTGAACAAGCCAACATCGCTGGAATAGCAATCGCAGACTTTTCGGGCGCGGAGTACCGGGCATGAATTTTCATCGCTCAACATACTCAGAAGGTGTCGACGTCGCGCTACGTACAATTATGAAGGCGGCGGCCGGGCTGGAGTCCAAGGTGTTCGCCCAGTGCTGCCGGGACGGCATGAAACACGCGTTGGCCGGCGGAATGGACAAAGCCGATACTGTTGATCGATTTCAGAATGCCGGTGAGGCGCTTGGTCTCGACCAAGGCTTTATCCAGGGTTGCCTTGCGACCGCCGTTCAGTCTGCAGAAAATCCAGAACTTGGAGTCGTAAAAAATACGAAGCCAAGCGCTGACGCGGCCGCCGACAATAAGCACAGCGCCGGCAGCCTCAACGTCATCAAAATGAGCGACGTCACACCGATCGCTATTGAATACCTGTGGCCCAATCGTTTGGCGCGCGGCAAGGCTCACGGCCTGGCAGGCGAAGGCGGTCAGGGCAAAAGCACCATATTGGCCGATCTCACTGCCCGCGCGACCACTGGCGATAGATGGCCGGATGGTGCCGCAGGTGCTGATGCTGGGGACGTGATTTGGCTTAGTTCCGAAGACGACGTTGCAGACACTCTCGCTCCGAGACTGATCGCGGCCGGCGCCAACATGTCACGGGTTTTTGTGATCCGATCGGTCAGCGATGAGCAGCAACGTCACCGTGGCTTCAGCCTCCAGGCGGACCTTCATCGACTCGAAGATCTGATAGCCGAGTTGCCGAATGTGATCATGGTCATCTTGGACCCGATCACCAGTTATCTCGGGACGGTGGACTCCCACAAGAACGCCGATGTCCGCGGAGTTCTGGATCCGCTCAATGACTTCGCGTCCCGGACCCGGGTTGCGGTGATCGCGAACAATCATTTTTCAAAGGGCAGTGGGACCGCCAACTCCCGCTTCATCGGTTCGGTCGCCTTCGTCAACGCTGCGCGGGCGGCATTCATCGTGACGTCGGACGAAGCCGATGAGACTCGAAAGCTCCTTATCCCGTCAAAGTCCAACATCGGCCCCTTGAGCACCGGTTTGGCGTATCGGATTGAGGGCTGTCTGATCGAGCATGAGGGCCGGTCGATCCCGACCAGCCGGATCATGTACGAGTCCGAGCCAGTCACCATCAGCGCCGACAAGGCATTGGCCGCCCTTCAGGGCGGGGAGTCCGCCCGGTCCGCCAAGGACGAGGCCAGCGACTTCCTCGAGGACCTGCTGGCCGTCGGCCCGGTTCCCGCCAAGGAGGTCCAGTCCGCGGCGAGGGAGGCCGGCATCAGCACCAAGAGCCTGAGGACCGCCAAGGACGCTCTTGGCATCAAGCCGGAGAAGTCCGGCATGAAGGGCGGCTGGGTCTGGTCGCTCCGAAGATGCCCCAACAGTGTCGAAGATGCCCCTTCCCGGGAAGGGGCATCTTCGGGCTCGGAGGGACACCTTCGGCTGGTCTCCAGTGACGACGGCGATGCCGGAGACGGCGTCTGATGGGCGCGGGTAGGGGGCCTAAATTCTTCGGCGCAGCGCCGCGAATCTAAAAGAAAAAGCTTCCGGCGATCCGGAAGGGGGGGGTTATCAAAGGCTGCCCGGGTAGGGAACTTCTACCACAATGGGTGACACCCAGACCCTGTACGCGCGCCCTGAATTTTCCCAGAAAATCAAATTGAGGACCAGAAGCAAATGGCAAAGAAAACGAAAGCAAAGCGCGGGCGACCTACCCGGAAAGCCGCGAGCACAGCAGCGCTTGCTGGGGTCAACGTGGCGGAAGTCGATCCGGTCAACGTGCTGCGCACGATTGCGGGCGACGACAGCGCGCCTGCATCAGCGCGAGTGGCGGCGGCCAAGGCGCTGATCGTTAGCAACCGCCAAGCGCAACCAGAACAGATTGAAATGTTCGACGCGGGAGACGCAGTTTCGCGACGCGCTTTACGGATTTTGCAAGGAGGTAAGAATGACTGAGCTCGACCAGATTCCGATCGTCGCCCGCCATCGCGGCGTCGGCATTCATGACATGCAGTCGGCGGAGCGAATTGAAGTAGTAAAGCGTGCGATTGATAATGTTTACGATGAACACGATTGGGATCGCCTGATTGCCATTGCCGGCGATGTAACTTGGCCGCCGGAAGCCCGTCTTTTCGCGTCCGCAAAGCTTGAAGCGGTTTTCCAAATCGCAACCGACGAACGTAGGGTGCGGCCGCCGGAGATCGATCTTGCCCGCATCCACGCCAGCGTGCCGGCTTTGGATTCACAAAGATGGCGAGATCCTTGGGTATTCGGCTCGCTACTTGATCCTGGGCGAGGACCGGGCCAGCCAGGCGCCGTCAAGCGCGAAGTACCGCTGGTCTGACCATGCCCCACGTCCTTAGCAAACTGGACCCAGACGACCGCGCCCGGCTCGAGGCCGCGGTCGCGAGGGTGCGTGCGGCCGAAGCGGCGATGCAAGCGGCGTTCGGTCATGGGCATATTTTCATGATGGCGCTCGATGGCGCGGCGCGCCAGAAGTTGCTTCGCGATCGGAGGCGGGCAGGCGTCGATCGCGTTGCTGCGCCTGAGATCAACAATCAGATCATCGATCGGCTCATCGACGACAAGCGGATTTCCGAGCAAGCGAGCGCGGATCCGAAGAAGGTAGACGCTGCCATTTCGATATTGCTGGATGACTACGCCGCGGGACGTGTGGCTGCCGTGCCAGACGCGGCGGTTTCGCCCTGGCGCGGCGAAGGGCGAGGCCCGCGTCGACACGCCGGCCGGCAGATATCTTAAGTTCACCGTAACGCGTTACTCGCGCTGGCATGATTCGGCGGATTAGCTTTCGGTCATTGTCGCAACAAGGAACACCGCCGCCATGTTCGCCCGAAAGCCTGACAACGAAGAGCGCCCGCCGATCTCCGCAGAGATCGTCCATGATCTTGCCGTCGCCGTCGGAAAGGGTCCGCAGCTGCAGATGGCGGAAACGAGCCTGACAGGCTTGCGATCCCGGCGCGACGTTCTGCGGGCCGAGCAGCAGGCTGCGATCAATGACGGTCAGCGCGCCGGCCGCGACACGAAGCAGACCCGGGACCGGATTGCCGCGCTGGACATCGACATCAAGGCGATCGAAAAAACGATCAACATCGAACGCCCGCGCGTTTCCGAGCTGCGCCGCGCGCGCGCCGATCGGGTCGACGACGCGCTGCGATCCGCGCAAAAGCAATGCGCGGCGCGAATTGTCGCTGCGTATGAGGAAATCACCGAGGCGACTGATCTTCTAATTGCGTGCATCGAGGAAATTCGGCGGGCCGGCAATCCCGACATGCCGCGGCTCGGCCACGTTGCTGGCGTCGCCCTCGTCGACCACGCGAAAGCACTACTGAAATGAGCATTCGTCGCGGGCACTGGCGAATTTGTCCTTCGCGCATAGGGCCCAGCAACGATTGCGGCCGGCGCCTAGAAGCCGGTGCCGGCCGCATCGCCCATTTACGTTCGGGGCGCGCATCATGAAGCCAACGCCAAATCGAGATCGAGCGATCGCAATAATGGCGCGATATCTCCCGAAGGTGCATCGGCGCGACGGCGACACGTTGCGTCTGACCCTGCAGGGCCGGGTAGGGCCGCGGCCTGGCGAAAAAAAGGGAATATCGTCCATCGCTGTCGAGGCCGCGTTGTTGGCCCATCGCCGCGCGCCCCACGTCGAGGTGCGAATCACCAGCCCTGGCGGCAACGTCTATGACGCGGAGAAAGTCGTTGCGGCGCTTGATCGTCACCCTGGGTATATTACGACCATTGCCGATGGCGAATGTTGCTCGGCGGCCACACTGATTCTGATGGCGGGCGATTTTCGGCAGGCGACCCATGGAACGAAGCTGCTCTTCCATGCCGTCGAAATCCCCCCGGAAAAAGGCGGGCGTTGGACGCGTGAGAAGCACCTTACCATCGCCGCGCTGCTTCAGCGGGAAGATCAAAAACTAGTCGATCTATATGCGGCGCGAACTGGCCGGAGCGCCGAGATGTTCGCCAAGGAAATTCGAAATGAGCGCTTGATGTCGCTGAATCGGGCAGCGGATCTGGGCGTGATTGACTGCTTAGAAGGTGAAGAAATTTGGCGCAATGGCCGGCCTTTCGCATGGCACGGCTACCCGGCATCGAGTCCGCCAGCTCTGCTTGCACTTCGTTGGGATGAATTCAGCAAGGCGCGCCAAGCCTTCATTGCGGGCGCGTCGAACGGGCAGCAGCGCGGGCGGGTGTTTGGTCACCTCGCATTTACCCGCGCCGGCGGCTTCGATGGACCGAGATCGATGGACGAAGGGGCCGGGCAATGAACGGCGACGGCGCAACTGAAATGCGCAACCGATCTATACTTTTTTCACCCGCAATTAAGGAGCGAGTCTGATGCCCTTTCCGGTCACCATCAACGGCAACACCTATGCCGAAGCCGATTTCTCGCCCTACGGCTACGTCACTGCATTTCCGGCGATCATCGATGATATCGCCACGGTGGCTGCAGCCATCGAAGCCGCGGCCTCCGGCATTGTCGTAGGCTCGCTGACTGTCACCGGAACGTCGGCCAGCCTGATCGCCGCTGGGCGCCAGGGCGCCACCGACCCGGTGCTGCAGGTCGATGCTTCGACAGCCTCGGTTGTCACCGGCTTGAAGATCAAGGGTGCGGCGGCCGCCGGAGGCCTGGCGTTGTCGGTTATTTCCTCCGGCACCAACGAAAATCTCACCATCGATGCAAAAGGCTCCGGCACGATCCGGCTTGGCGCGACATCGACGGGGGCGGTCGAATTCAGCCGCAACGCCGTTCCGACCGCCAGCGACGGCGCGGCTCTCGGCACTTCCGCGCTGATGTGGTCCGACCTCTTCCTTGCCTCAGGTTCGGTCATCAACTGGAATAACGGCGACGTGACGCTCACACACTCGGCTGACGCGCTTACGTTAGCGGGCGGTGATCTGACCCTCAATGCGAATTTGTCTATCGGAACTTCATCTTCTCACACCACGACTTTCGTTGGCAAAAACATCACAGCTAACAATGATTTCATCATCAACAGCACGGCCCTGTATGTGGAAACTAGCACCCCGCGCGTTGCCATCGGAACCAACGTCCTCACGGAAAAGCTGCACATCAATGCCGCTACCGGAAGCTGCTATCTGCATGTGACTTCAGCCGGTGCCGGCGGCGCCACCGCGACTGACGGCCTGCTTGTCGGCGTCAATTCTGCCAACGATGCCATTTTCCAATTTCAGGACACCGGCGATATGATCTTCTATCAGGAGGGCACTATTGCCATGCGAATTTTTCCGACGACGTTGGAAGTGCGCGCACAGTCCATTTACGACATTACGACCGCTACCGCCGCAAACGTGAATGTTGATTCCGCTGGCGATCTGAACCGCTCGACCTCATCCATCCTCTACAAAGACAATATCAAGCCTATCGACATTTTCGAGGCTGCCGAGAACGTCCTCAAATATAAACCGATCACCTATACCTCCAAGTGCTCCAGCGATGACCCGACGCAGCGACATCTTGGGTTCATTGCCGAACAGGGGGCCAAGGTCAATCCACTGTTGGCATCGTATCGCGATGAGTTGGACGAGTTCGGAAACCCGACCGGCGAGAAGCATCCTGACGGATGGCAGTATGAGCGCATGACCGTTGAGATGGTCGCGTTCGAACAGGTCGTCTATCAAAAATTGAAAAAGGCGGGGATCTGGTAATGAAAAAGGATGCTAACGAACAGAAAACAGTTCCGGTCGATTGGTCTCGGTTGATCGCATCAGGCCTGACGTTGCAGAACGCGAAGATCAGCAGGATCGGTGGGACCGTGAATGTTGACGGCCATGACATGGACGGGATGGTGCAGAACGTCACGTTTTCCGGCGGCGAGCCGGGCGAGATATCAAAGTTCCTCGCAACGGTTGATGTTGTCGCGGACTGCGATGGCGAAACTTTGATCCGAAAGTTCAAGCACGACTTGACTGTAGTTGTGCGTGACAATCCTGACGATCCTGACGACGACGGGGACGCCTGATCAGATACTGCCTCGGCTTCGGATCTCTATGCGTGGAGCGAAAACGCTACGAACTTCGATGCCGCCTGGCGCCGGCTCCAATCGGTGGTCGTCTAAAAGGGACAATCCGGCGCATTCGACCACCAGCCCCGACCGGACGCTCCAACGCCGGTCACGCACCTGCCGCCGGATTTCATTATCAGCGAGAGCCCGTACACCGTCCCCTTGTCGGAGGCGTAGCTATATTGCTTCGATGTGCCCGGCGCTGGATCTGGATCTTCGGGAATGGCCTTGAGGTATCCTGTATCGACCAGATGCGGCTTAAGAGCCGAGAGCGGATTTCCTGTGAACGGTGCAGGGTAAGAGCCGCGGGCGCTGCGATACTTTTCTAGCGCTGCCTTGACCGTCTTGGCGTGCTCGACACGGACCAGATCCGGACCGGAGGGCCGCACAGCTGAGCTGGAAGGTGGCTCGGGGTCGATCTTGTCGAGGATCCAGAGCGTTCCGAAAAAGGAAGCAGTCAGGATCGCGATGGCGCCGAGCGAGAGCAAAATCTTTCGCATGAAACTAGCCCGTGGTGCCGCACTTTGCTGACGCGGACTGAGGTGAGACCTGCTGCCTCATTCGGTTGAGGCTGTACCTTTACCATCACAACCCCACCGCGAACAAGCGAAGGAGCCCATCACTCAGCGACTTTTTGGCGAGGGATTTGCCATGCCCTCTAGCCGTGGAGAATGCTGCTACGCCGCGGCAGCTTTGCCACGGTGAGTGTTTCTCACAGTTGCTGGCCAGCAGCTTGCACCGTTATCCGATAGCTTAACGATCGCTTTTGATTACCTACTTCCACATCAATCTGAACCGTGTCCGCCCCTGAAAATTCTTTGTTCGGGGCGTATAACAGTGCGGTACTAGGAATCTTCCTCGCCGGGCATTTGCTAGACGCAGGAACGTTTGTCACCGTTATCTGCATCTGAATGACGCCGTTGGCCGGCGCGCCGCTGACGACGGGCACGGCAACCGGGCCCGGGTTTGTGCTGCAGTCAGGCCGCGCATTTAGGAAATTGACCAGCACAACCGGAACGCCGACCTTCGTTCTCAATTCTTTGGGGCTCTGGGCCCACGCCGTCGCTCCGGAAGCCATATAGATCAACGCGACGATTTGAACGATCTTGCAATGCATCATCTTCCGTTTGCCTTCAGCCCCAGCCCCACAGTGCAGCGGCGTGCTGGACGGCGGTTGGTGGCATCACGACGTAACAAATGGTGAGAAGCGCGAGCACAAATGCCGCCCATACCCAACGCGGTGAATTTGACTTCATGACTGATGATCCCCCGACCAGGCCAGCATCAAAGCGCAACCGAAGGGCGACGGCAAGGGCATTC
>NZ_JAUSLT010000082.1 GCF_030646015.1 Bradyrhizobium sp. | reverse complement strand
ACCGGGCTTCGCAGGCATCGTCAATCCGCAGGGCGATGGTGGCAAGAAAGCCCGGTCACCAGGGTGATCACGTATAAGCCGTAACCCATCGTGCAGGGAAAGCCGGATGATCCGGTTCACCTGTGGTCTACTCGTGCGCTTTTTGTGCACGACCGCGGGTGCGATCGGCGCCCGGCTTTCCCCGCGCCCTCTTTTCTCGAGAGAGGGCGAACCCGACGCAAATCCTCGGGCGCATCGCGCCGCGGGAATGCGGACGTGTATCTGCTGGTTGTTTGAAATTTGAATATGCGTTTGAGCGCATACCGCTTGCACCAATACCGGTGTCATCGCCCGGCGAAGTCCGGGCGACCCAGTATTCCAGAGACGCCAGCGATAGAGCCGAGAAGCCGCGGCGTACTGGATCGCCCGGTCAAGAGCCGGGCGACGACAGTGTTGATTGTGGCGGCCGCCTTTCCGAGCCCCCGGTTTCTTCCAGGGGAGAGTGAAGACGGGCTTCCAGACAGGCTTCAATCCTTCCGGAACACGATCGACGCCATCCAGCCCGTCATCAGCGCCATGAACGCCGTGGCCAGGCCATAGGCAAAACCGTTGTTGCGCGCGGAGTTGGCGACGAACTGCTCGAAGCCGACCTTGACGATTTCGAACGCGGTGTCGGTCTTGGTCACCAGCGCGCCGTCGGAGAACAGCTTGATCTCGACGTCATAGGTTCCGATCGGCACTTCGCCGGGCAGCGGAATGCCGGTGCGAAACAGCGTCGGGGTCAGGAACGTCACCGCCGAGGTCTCCTCGCGATAGAGGCCGTGCTGCGAGCGCAGCCGGACGAAGGCGCTGCGGAACGGATCGTTCGGCACCACGTCGGCATAATCGGGTCCGACGCGCTGGGTCAGCAATACGTTGTTGAGGCCGAGCTGCTGGCGCCGCGTGACCTCGGGCGAAGCGATGGCGTCGAACGGCCGGTTGGAAAACAGCGCCAGATAGGCCGGCACCTTGAGAAACTCCCGCGAGTCGGTGTTGATCCAGATGCCGAGCTTGCGCTCCTTGCGGCGCGTCACCATGTCGGCGCGCGGCCCGGAAACGGTCACGACCAGATCGTAACTGGTGCGGGTCGCCGGCGTGGAGGCGTCCTTTTCGACTGAGCCGAACAGCACCAGTTCCTCGCCGGAATAGTTCGGCGTCACGGTTACCCGGTGGTTCGAGACCGAGACGATCAGCCGCTCCGCCTGTGCCGGCGACGTGGCGACGCCCGCGGCCAGCGCCAGCGCGAGAACGACAGCTGCGAGTGAGGTGCGCGCGATCATCCCGCACCTCCGGTTTCCCGGACGGTGAAGAGCTCGTCGGGACGGATCCCGAGTTCGATCGCAAAGCGGATGCCGACCGCGAGAATCAGCAGGCCGAGCAGCAGCCGCAGATGCTCGCCGCGAATCTTCTGGCCCGCCCGCGCGCCGAACTGCGCGCCGGTGACGCCGCCGACCATCAGGATCAGCGCCAGCACGGCATCGACCAGATGATTGGTGACCGCATGCAGCATGGTGGCGATCACCATGGTCACCAGCGTCAGCACCATCGAGGTGCCGATCACGGTCGAGGTCGGCACGCGCAACAGATAGATCATGATCGGAATCAGGATGAAGCCGCCGCCGATGCCCATGATCGCGCCGATGAAGCCGATGATCAGGCCGACCACGATGATCGGAATCACCGAAAGGTAGATCTTGGAGCGCTTGAAGCGCATCTTGAGCGGCAGGCCGTGAATCCAGCCGTGGCTGCCCGAGCGCCGCGCCAGCGAGGCCACGCCGCGCCGTGCCCGCAGGATGGCGCGCAGGCCTTCCCAGAACATCAGGCCGCCGACGCTGCTGAGCAGGATGACGTAGGACAGCGCGATCAGGAGATCGAGCTGGCCGAGCGAGCGCAGCAGCGTGAAGGTCCAGACCCCCAATGCGGTGCCGACGATGCCGCCGCTCAACAGCACCAGCGCCAGCGCCGGGTCGATGGCGCGCCGGCGCCAGTAGGACAGCGCGCCCGAGAACGATGAGGCGGCGATGTGGCTGGCGACCGAGGCGACCGCGACCGCGGGCGAGATGCCGACGAAGATCAGCAGCGGCGTCATCAGGAACCCGCCGCCGATCCCGAACATGCCTGACACGAAGCCGACCGCCGCGCCCATCGCCAGGATGAGGAAAACGTTGACCGGAATGTCGGCGATCGGGAGGTAGAGCTGCACGCGCTATACTTCTGCTATGGGCCGTCAGGTCGGCCGGGGCCGCTCACGGTCTGGTTTCTTGATCGAGCATTGGCCGGCAGGGAGTCCGCGATGCGCCCGCGAAAGCGGCGCACGCCCGGTTGCCGAGCTCCTGCATAACCGAAATCGGCAGGGGGAGGGACTAAAGAATCCGCAGGCCGGCAATTAATTGCCGTGAGATCGCGCGCGATCTCGCGGTGTGGTTGATGATTCAGATTAATGCGCGGCGGCGGCGCGCTTGGTCGCGACCGGCTTCGCCGCGGGCTTCGCGGTGGTGGCCTGCACCGGGGCCGCATCCCAGCCGCCGGCCGGGGCCGCCACGTTGATGGCGTCGTCGGGCTGTGGCTCCGGCGTGAAGGTCTGGATCGCGAGCTTGGCCGCCGCCAGCGACTGGGCGTCGAGCCGCTTGGCGATATCGTCGCGCTTGCGGACCGAATCCGCGTCGCCCTGCGCCGCGGCAAGGCTGAACCATTTGAAGGATTCGGCGAGGTTCTGGTCGACGCCGATGCCGCGGGCATAGAGGATGCCGAGGTTGAACTGGCTGTCGGCGACGCCGCGATCGGCCGCCTTGCGGAACCATTGCGACGCGTTCTTGTAGTTGGCGCCCTTGCCGCCGCCGTCGGCGTCGAGCACCGCCAGATTATGCATCGCCTTGGCGCTGCCGCGTTCGGCGGCCTGCATGTAATAGCGCCGCGCGATTTCGACGTCCTTCTTCACGCTGAGACCCTTCTCATAGAGGGTCCCGAGCCGGAAGATCGCCGGCACCACGCCGGCCTGCGCCGCGCGGTCGTACCATTTGGCGGCTTCGTCGAAATTCGCCGCAACGCCCTTGCCTTCGGCGAAACGCACGCCGATCTCGTAGGCCGCGGTCGCATCGCCCTTCAGCGCCGCCGCGCGCAGCACGGGTCCGCCGATCGCCTCGGGCAGCCGCTCGCTCGGCGGCACCTGCACCTGGGTGAGTTTGCGGCTGGCAGGCGTAGCCGGCTGGGTCGGAATCGCGCCGGTGATGTCGCTTGCCGCTATCGGCAAGGAAGCGGGCAAGGCCGCGGGTGAGGCCGCCGGGATCGCCGCCGCCTGCGGGATCGCCACCGTCGCGGTGCCGTCGGGCGTGGAATTGTTGAACGATTGCCGGCCGATCGGCGTCGGCGAGGTCATCGAGGGCGGTGCGGGCGCCGGCATCGCCGGCCTGGCGCTGTCGGCGGCGGGCGGCTGGGCCGCGGGCGCCGGCTCGATCGAGCTCTCCATCGCCGGCATCGGCGGCGCGGTTTCCCTGTCGAGCAGCGTCATCGCCATCTTGAAGGTGCCGAGCACGATCACGACCACGCTCGCGCCGACCAGCAGCGAGCGGATCCTGGAGGTGATGGTCGAAGGCTCCTTGTTCGGGTCCTTGTTCGGGGCCTTGCTCGAATCCTTGGCCTTGCTTGCGGCGGACTTGAACGGGCCGCGGCCGGCCTTTTCGGCAGGCGCCGCGGCGGCAGCGGCCTGCGCGGCGCGGCGCGCGGCGGCAATGAAACTGGAGGTGCTGACGGGCTCGCGGCTCTCAGGCGGAATTTCGCTGATCGCGCTTTCGGAAGCGGCGATGCGCTCCGACGGCGTCGCCGCCCTCGCGGTGGGGCGGGTTCCCGGTTCGAGCGGATGATCGGGCGGCAGATCCGGCGCGATCACGGCGCGCGGCGCCGTGTACGGTTCGAGAATCTCGCTGATGGCGCGCGGCGCCGCGGCGACGGCCGTCGCCGGCGGCTGCACGGCCTGGAATTCGCGCGGCGCGGTGGCGAAATGCTCATGCGCCGCGGCGGGATTTGGCAGTTCGGGCTTCGGCTGCGGCGGCATCGCCACGCGGGGTGCGGCCGCAGGCGCGGAAACGGGTTCAGGCGCCGGCGGCATCTGCAGCTGGGGTGCTGCGGGCAAAGCGCGCGCGCTGCGCAGGTCGCCTTCGATCATGGCGAGCCGGTCGACCACGTGGCCAAGCGTAGAGTGGACGGCTTCCAGCGAATCCTGGGTGCGGCGGTCGGTTTCCGACTGGCTGAAGCGGATGTCGGACATCTCGCGCTTGACCATGTCGACGACGCCGTTGTCGAACGGCTGCGGCGCGCTGGCATTGCGGTTGTTTTCGGCCAGCGCGACCACGGCCGCATGCTGGTTTTCCAGATGGCGCAGGATGTCCTGCAACCCGGCCTCGACCCGGCCGAGATTGCCGGCGCGGGGATCGGTCGAACTTTCGATCCGCTCCAGCAGATAGGAGACGCGTTGTTCGAGATGGGCGAACGCCGATGCGCTGTCGTTGCCGACCGGCATGCGGTCGAGGCGGTCGGACAGCGACCGCAGCGCGCCCTCGATATGTTCGTTGTTGGCGCCGGACGCAGGCTGCTCCCGGGTTTGCAGCGTCGAGGTCAGCGCCGCGATGCGGGCTTCGAGGCTTGCAAAGGAATCGCTGTTGCCCTCGCTGCGGGCAAGTTGGTCGACCTTCGACGACAACATGTGCACGTCGTCGGACAACCGCGCCAGCGCGTCATTGGAGGCGACATTGGAAACGATGGCGCGAAGCGCGGCGATCGCGCCTTCGAGCTGCTGCACCGTGGAGGGGTCGTCATTGGCGCGCAGGATGAGGTCGAGCTTGCCGCCGAGATTGCGGATCGCGTCGTCGTAGCCGGCGAGCTGTTCCGCCGGCTTCAGCGAGAACAGCACTTCGCGAATTTCGGAGAGCGCGCGTTCGATGCCGGCCAGCGCCTGGCCGTCGGTACCGCTCTGGCGGGTGTCGTCGATGCGGCGCGACAGCGAGCGGATTTCGTTCTCGATCGATTCGATCGCCCGGCGCGGCATCGCCTCGGTGATGGCGGCGCGAATGTCCGCCAGCTCGGCGCGGAACGCGGTGATCGATTGCTCGATTCCGTCGGGACGCTGCAGCGCCTCGATCTGGCTGGTGATCTTGAGCAGATGCCGTTCCAGCGAGGAAAAATCCAGACCCGTGGGCGCCGCCGGCTGCATCGGGGGCGCCATCGGCATGGCGGGCGCCATTGGCTGCGCCATCGTGGCTGCCCTCGGCGGCGCGCTGCGCGGCGGCATCGAGCGGGGTGCGGGAGCATCGAGTTCGTTCTGGCGCGCGGCGATTTCCGCGATCGCAAAATCGAACGACGCCGGGCTGAGCGGCGGCGAGGGGCGATACACCTGGCTGGCGGCGCGCTCGACCATCTCGGCCTGGCGCTGCCTGTCCTGCATCTGGGCCTGTCTCGGCGCCGGATTGGAGATTTGCGACAGCCGCGCATCGAGGCGCGAAATCGCGTCATTCAATTGCCGGGCGACGCCCGGTTCGCCGCGCGCAGCGTCGCTTCGCGGCGTATCGGAGTGCGGGGCATCATTGCGGGGCATCTCACTGCGCGGCACCTCGCCGCGCGCGCGGGGTTGCGAAATCTGTTCGATCTGGCGGGTGATCGAATCCAGCCGCTGGTGGATGTCGGAGACGTCGGGCGTCTCTCGGCCCGGCATCGCCGCGGGCTGATCGTAGGGGCTTTGAAAATCCGGCCGGGCTGTTTCGCCGAGGGTGGAGTTGAGCCAGTCGTTCAACGACATGCCGGCGCGGCGCGCGGCGGCCTCGGCCCTCTCGCGCACGGATGGATCGATGCCTTCAACACTCCACGATACGCGCGAATTCATGCTCTCGTCCGGTTCCGACTCCGGCGCGCCAACCTGCGCCTTCAGCCTCCCCGCGCGTCCCACTGAAGAGACAATCGAATTCCGCGCAGGTCGTCTGCCTCAGAACTCGACTTTTTCGTGTTACGGTAAAGAACCGGTTAAGGAATGGCCCGGCGTGGCCGGAAAGTTGCTGTGCCGGTCAAATTGCCGGGCCGGCGGCGCTGGCCGGCAGGGCCTGCAGGGCCTCCTCGCACCACTCCACCACGACCCGCTCATGACGAACACCGAGACGAAGCGCCAGCAGCTTGCCGATATCCGCCGGCGACGCGGTTCCGTCAGGGAAGCGTTTTTGGAGGATGCGTTCGTAGCGCGCACAGCGGTCGCGGTGGTGTTCCAGCCGCGCCATCAGGTCGGCGCGCAACGGGCCGATATCGACGCCGTCGAGCGCATAGAGCCGCACCAGCAGGTCGTCCTTGATCGACGGCGGCACGCTCGGCCGCGCGCCCCAGTGCCGCAACGCCGCCCGGCCCTCGGATGTCAGAGTGTAGACCAGCTTGTTGGGCTTGCCGGTTTGCACCACCTCGCAACCCTCGATGTGGCCGCGCTCGCGCAGCTTGGTCAGCTCGCGGTAGATCTGCTGGTGGTTGGCCTTCCAGTAGAAGCCGATCGACGCGTCGAACGTCTTGGCGAGCTCATAGCCCGTCATCGGACCTTCCGTCAGGCAGGCAAGGATTGCGTCACCGAGCGCCAAGCGCCAACCCTCCCAGGTTCTTGCCTTCCAGGTATTCTTGACAATATGCCTAAAAGTGCATATGCGTCAATGTGCATATGATGGCGCGCCCGTCGCGCTTTCATGGACAGGAGACGTCCGATGAGCATGACCGGCCTCGACAAATGGTACGGCTATATAAAGTCCCATGACCGCGCGGCGCTATGGGATCTGCTGCATCCGGACGCGGTGTTCGAAAGCCCCGTCGTGCACACGCCGCAGCGCGGCCGCGACATTACCTTCAAGTATCTGGCGAGCGCGGACAAGGTGCTGGGTGGCCCGGGCTTCGCCTATACCGGCGAATGGCGCAGCGACAGCGGCGCGGTGCTCGAATTCCAGACCGAGATCGACGGCATCAAGCTCAACGGCGTCGACATCATCACCTTCGCCGCCGATGGCCGGATCACGAATTTCAAGGTGATGGTGCGCCCGCTCAAGGCGATCAACCTGCTGCACCGGCTGATGGGCGAGCAGCTGGCAGCGGCGCAAGCTGCGGCCTCGAAGTAGCTCCCTATGACCTTCGGAACCGGATAAGGTTCTTTCTGAAACCCCAACCATTGCTGCGATGGCTCCGTTGCACGGAGCAAGCCAGCCGGGAGGATGCCCATGCCGATCTACAAAGCCCCTGTGGAAGACGTCACCTTCCTGCTCAACGACGTGTTTCAGATCGATCGCTACAATAACCTTCCAGGCTTCAGCGATGCCTCCGCCGATGTGCGCGACGCGATTCTGGGCGAGGCCGCCAAACTCAGCGAACAAGTACTGCAGCCGCTCAACCGCGTCGGCGATCTCGAGGGCTGCAAACGCCATGACGATGGCTCGGTGACCACACCGAAAGGCTTCAAGGCCGCGTTCAAGCAGGTGGCCGAAGGCGGCTGGCTGGGCTTGTCGGCGCCGTCGGAATATGGCGGGCAGGGCCTGCCGGTCACGCTGACCCAGGCGGTCACCGAATTCCAGTCCTCGGCCAATATGGCGTTTTCGATGTATGGCGGCCTGACCATGGGCGCCACCGCGGCGCTGATGGTGCACGGCAAGCCGGAACAGAAGAAGATGTTCGTGCCGAAGATGGTGGCGGGCGAGTGGGCCGGCACCATGAATCTCACCGAGCCGCAATGCGGCACCGATCTCGGCCTGCTGCGCACCAAGGCCGTCAGGCAGGCCGACGGCAGCTACAAGATCACGGGCACCAAGATCTTCATTTCCTCCGGCGAGCACGATCTCACCGAAAACATCATCCATCTGGTGCTGGCGCGCATCGAGGGCGCACCAGCCGGCATCAAGGGCGTATCGCTGTTCGTGGTGCCCAAGATCCTGGTCAAGGCCGATGGTTCGCTCGGCGAGCGCAACGGCGTCACCTGCGGCTCGATCGAACACAAGATGGGCATCCACGGCAATTCCACCTGCGTGATGAATTACGACAGCGCCACCGGCTGGCTGATCGGCGAGGAAAACAAGGGCATGCAGGGCATGTTCGTGATGATGAACGAGGCCCGGCTCGGCGTCGCGGTGCAGGGGCTGGCGCAGTCCGAAGTCGCCTACCAGAACGCCGCGAACTATGCCCGCGAACGCCTGCAGGGCCGCTCGCTCACCGGCGCCAAGGCGGCGGACAAGCCGGCCGATCCGATCATCGTGCATCCCGACGTGCGCCGCACCCTTTTGACGATTCGCGCCTTCAACGAAGCGGCGCGCGCCATGGTGATCTGGACCGCGCTGAAGAGCGACGTCGCCCACCGCTCCAGCGATCCGAAGGATCGCCAGGAGGCCGACGATCACATGGGACTGATGACGCCGATCATGAAGGGCGTCATGACCGATGTCGGATTCTCCAATTCGGTGCTGGCGCAGCAGATGTATGGCGGCCACGGCTATATCGCCGAGCACGGCATGGAGCAGTTCGTGCGCGATGCCCGCATCGCGATGCTCTATGAGGGAGCCAACGGCATTCAGGCGCTCGATCTGGTCGGCCGCAAGCTGCCGCGTGACGGCGGCCGCGCGGTGATGGCGTTCTTCGGCGAAGTCGCCGCCTTCGCCAAGGACCACGGCGCCGACGAGGCCATGAAGCCCTATGTCGCGCCGCTCTCCACGGCGCTCGGCCATCTGCAGCAGGCCACCACCTGGCTGATGCAGAACGCGATGATGAAGCCCGACAATGCCGGCGCCGCCGCCACCGATTACATGCAACTGTTTGGCCTCGTCACCTTCGCCTATATGTGGGCGCGGATGGCGAAAGTCGCCCAGGACAAGATTGCGGGCAGCGGCACGACGCCCTATCTCTCCACCAAGCTCGTCACCGGCCGCTTCTTCATGGAACGGATGCTGCCGGAAACCGCACTTCATCTTGCCCGCATCCAGACCGGATGCGACACGACAATGGAATTGGCGGCGGAAGCCTTCTGATCGCAGAAGTCTCCGCGGCCCGATCTGACCGCGACATCTTCCCATCGCACCAAATAATGATCCTCATACCAGGAGGGCTTCATGCCTGAGGCATATATCTACGATCACGTTCGCACGCCGCGCGGCCGCGGCAAGGCCGATGGCGCGCTGCATGAGGTGACCGCCGTGGCGCTGGCCACGGTGCCGCTGAGGGCGCTCAAGGAGCGCAACAATCTTGGGGAAGACATCGTCGACGACGTCATTCTCGGCGTGGTCGATCCGGTCGGCGAAGCCGGCTCCGACATCGCCCGGTTCGCGGCCATGAATGCGGGCCTCGGTGAAGCCGTCCCCGGCATCCAGATCAGCCGCTTCTGCGCCTCCGGCCTCGATGCCGTGAATTTCGCGGCCGCCCAGATCATGAGCGGCCAGCACGACCTCGTCATCGGCGGCGGCGCCGAATCGATGAGCCGCGTCGGTATCGGCGCCTCCGGCGGGGCCTGGCCGATGGACCCCTCGATCGCGGTGCCGTCCTACTTCATGCCGCAGGGCGTGTCGGCCGACCTGATCGCCACCAAATACGGATTCTCGCGCGACGACGTCGACGCCTATGCGGTGCAGAGCCAGCAGCGCGCCGCGAAGGCCTGGGACGAAGGCCGCTTCAAGAATTCGGTGGTGCCGGTGAAAGACATCAACGGCCTCACCATCCTCGCCAAGGACGAGCATATGCGTCCCACCACGACGATGCAGTCGCTCGGCCAGCTGCAGGCCGCGTTCGCGGCGGTCGGCGCCATGGGCGGCTTCGATGCGGTGGCGATCCAGTCGCATCCGGAAGTCGAACGCATCAATTACGTGCACCACGCCGGCAATTCGTCGGGAATCGTCGACGGCGCCGGCGCCGTCCTGCTCGGCAGCAAGGAGGCGGGCGCCAAGCACGGCCTGAAGCCGCGCGCGAAAATCCGCGCCTTCGCCAATATCGGCTCGGAGCCGGCGATGATGCTGACCGGTCCGGTCGACGTCACCGAAAAACTGTTCGAGCGCTCGGGCATGAAGAAATCGGACATCGATTTGTTCGAGCTGAACGAAGCCTTCGCCTCGGTGGTGCTGCGCTACATGCAGGCCTTCGACATCGACAGTGCCAAGATCAACGTCAATGGCGGCGCCATCGCGCTCGGCCATCCGCTCGGCGCTACCGGCGCGATGATCCTCGGCACCGTGCTCGACGAACTCGAGCGCACCAACAAGTCGACCGCGTTGATCACGCTCTGCATCGGCGGCGGCATGGGCACCGCCACCATCATCGAAAGAGTATGAGCCGTAGGGTGGGCAAAGGCGTCTTCGCCGTGCCCACCAGACACATGCATTGACGAAGATGGTGGGCACGGCGCGAAGGCGCGCCTTTGCCCACCCTACGAGATCTACGCCCGGACAGCGCTCGCTGCGACCGGGCTCGCGAGCAGCGGAACATCCGGAAGCGCCATCAAGGCGGGCTTGGCAAAATGGTAACCCTGGAACAGCGAAATACCGGCCGCGCGCAGCACGGTGAGTTCGTCGTCGCTTTCGACGCCCTCGGCCAGGACGTGAATGTCGAGCGTGCGGGCGATGCCGACGATGCCGGCGACGATCGCCTGCCTGGCGCGGCTGAGGTGAATGTCGCGCAGCAATTCCATGTCGATCTTGATCAGGTCCGGCTGCAGCCGCGCCAGCAATCCAAGTCCGGCATAGCCGGCGCCGAAGTCGTCCAGCGCGGTCCAGAACCCCAGCTTGCGGTAGGCTTCGACGATCCGCTGCACGTGGGCGGGATCTTCCATCTTTTCGTTTTCGGTGAATTCGAACATCAGGTTCCGGTGCGGGAACCCGGCGCGTTTGGCGGCAGCGAGCGATTTCTGGATACAGGCGCTGGGCTCGTAGACGGCGTTGGGCATGAAGTTGATCGAGAGCCGCAGGTCCTGTCCGGTGAACAGCCGCCCCGCGGTCTCGATGGCCATCACCCGCGCGGCCTGGTCGAACCGGTAGCGCTGTTCCTCGGTGACCTGGCTCAGGATCGAGAACGCGGATTCGCCGTTGACGCCGCGCACCAGCGCTTCGTAACCCCAGACGCGGTGGTTGGTGACATCGACAATCGGCTGGAACGCCATCTTGAAATCGAACGGAAGCGCGACGTTGTCGCGGCATCCGACACAAACATTACCCATGGATTGGCCTGTCACTGACTGAATCTGGGCGAAAGCCTAGCCCACGAGTGATTGACCGCTCCTTAAGAGCACATTGAGCGAAACCGGACAGAGGAACAGACCCATGGCCTTCAAGAATTTCAAACTCGACACGGACGCCGACGGCATCGTGCTGGTGACCTGGGACACCCCGGGCCGCTCGATGAACGTGCTGGACGAAACCTCGGTCACCGAACTCGAGGAAATCGTCAAGCAGACCTCGGCTGATGCTGCCGTGAAGGGCGTCGTCATCACCTCGGGCAAGGAGGCGCTGTGCGCCGGCGCCGATCTGTCGATGCTGGAGGGCATGAGCAAGCAATATGCCGACATGCTGAAGGCCAAGGGTGAGGAAGCCGCCAACCAGGTGCTGTTCGACCAGAGCCGCCGGTTCTCGCAGGTGTTTCGCAACATCGAGATCTCCGGCAAGCCATGGGCTGCCGCGATCAACGGGCTGGCGCTCGGCGGCGGTTTTGAACTGACGCTGTCCTGCCACTACCGCGTCGCCGCCGACAATCCCAAGACCCGTCTCGGCCTGCCCGAAATCAAGGTCGGCCTGTTCCCCGGCGCCGGCGGCACCCAGCGCGTGCCGCGCATCGTCTCGCCGCAGGACGCCATGCAGCTGCTCCTGAAGGGCGAAGCGATCAATGTCGCCAGGGCCAAGGCGCTGAATCTGATCCATGCGATCGTTCCCGCGGCCGATCTCATCAAGGCGGCAAAGGACTGGATCAAGGGCGGCGGCAAGGCGATCGCGCCCTGGGACGAAAAAGGCTTCAAGCTTCCCGGCGGCCCGGTGTTTTCCAAGATGGGCATGCAGATGTTCCCGGCCGGCAACGCGATTTTCCGCCGCGAGACCTACGACAATTATCCGGCGGCGCGCGCCATCATGAGCTGCGTCTATGAGGGCCTGCAGTTGCCAATCGACGCGGCGCTTCGGGTTGAATCGCGCTACTTCACCAAGATCCTGCGCTCCAAGGAAGCGGCTGCGATGATCCGCAGCCTGTTCCTGTCGATGCAGGAATTGAACAAGGGCGCGCGGCGTCCGCAGAACGTGCCGCCGACCAAGGTGAAGAAACTCGCGATCATTGGCGCCGGCTTCATGGGCGCCAGCGTCGGCTACGTTTCGGCGCGCGCCGGCATCGACGTGGTGCTGATCGACCGCGACCAGGCCAGCGCCGACAAGGGCAAGGGCCACGCCAAGGCCGTGATCGACGACCTGATCAAGAAGGGCCGCGCCAAGGAAAGCGACAGCGAGGCGATCCTCGGCCGCATCACCGCGACCGCCGATTACAACGTGCTTGGGGATTGCGACCTCATCATCGAGGCGGTATTCGAGGATCGCAAGGTCAAGGCGGAGACCTACGCCAAGGCGCAGCCGCTGCTGAAGTCCGACGCCATTTTTGCCTCCAACACCTCGACACTGCCGATCAATTCGCTGGCGGAAGAGTTCAAGGACCAGGGCAAGTTCATCGGCATTCACTTCTTCTCGCCGGTCGAAAAGATGATGCTGGTGGAAATCATCGTCGGCAAGAACACCAATGACGTGGCACTCGCCACCGCGCTCGACTACGTGCGGGTGATCGGCAAGACCCCGATCGTGGTCAATGACTCCAGGGGCTTCTTCGCCAACCGTTGCGTACTGCGCTTCACCGCCGAAGGCCTGGAGATGCTGATGGAAGGCGTGCCGCCGGCGATGATCGAGAACACCGCCAAGATGGCGGGCATGCCGGTCGGGCCGCTGTCGCTGTCCGACGAAGTCGCGCTCGATCTCGTGCTCAAGATCATGAAGGCGACCGAGGCCGATCTCGGCGCCAACGCCATCGACCAGAGCCAGAAGAAGCTCCTGGTCGAAATGGTCGAGAAGCAGGGCCGCTTCGGCCGCAAGAACGGCAAGGGATTTTACGATTATCCCGAAAAGGGCAAGGGCCAGAAGAGCCTGTGGACCGAGCTCGCCGGCCTGCAATCGAAACATCTCGATCCCGATACGCTCGACATCGAGGAGATGAAGCAGCGCTTCCTCGTGGTGCAGGCGGTGGAAGCCGCGCGCACGGTGGAAGATCACGTCATCACCGACATGCGCGAGGCCGATGTCGGCTCGATCCTCGGTTTCGGCTTCGCGCCGTTCACCGGCGGCACGCTGTCCTATATCGACTTCATGGGCACCAAGAACTTCGTCGCGCTGTGCCACAAGCTCGAAGCCAAATACGGCTCGCGCTTCACCCCGCCGAAGCTGCTGGTCGAAATGGCCGCCAAGGGCGAGACCTTCTACGGCCGCTTCCCGCCGAAGAAGCTGGCGGAGAAGGCGGCGTAAGGCGATTCTTACCTCTCCCGCTTGCGGGGGAGGTCGCCGCGCGAAGCGCGGCGGGTGGGGGAATGCGTCAACGAGCGCCGGCGTTCGTTGAGAGGGCCCCCACCCCAGCCCTCCCCCGCAAGCGCGGGAGAGGGAGCGCAGCGGAGCAGGCACTCAGGATCGAGATCCCATGCGAAGCGTTATCGTTCTCGGCGCCGGAATGGTCGGGGTCTCCACCGCGCTGCAGTTGCAGCGCCGCGGCTGGTCCGTCGTGCTGGTCGATCGCAAGCCGCCCGGCCGTGAGACGAGCTACGGCAATGCCGGCTTCATCCAGAGCGAAGCCGTGCGGCCTTATCCGATGCCGCGTGATCTTGCGACGCTGGCGGCGATCGCGACAGGGCGCGCCAACGATGTCCATTACGGCGTCAGTTGGCTGCCGCGGCATCTTGGTCCCTTGCTGCGGTACTGGTGGCATTCCGCGCCGGATCGGCACGACCGCATTTCGCAGGCTTACGCGCGGCTCATCGCAAAGGCGACGAGCGAGCATGACGTGCTGATCCGGGAAGCTGGCGCTGATAATCTGGTGCAGCGAAGCGGCTATCATTCCCTGCGCCGTACCCAGGCAGCACTGGATGAAGTGGCGGCGGTCGCCGAGACGCTGGCGGCCGAATTCGGCGTGCGATCGGAAATCATCAGCCCGGCACAGCTTGCCGCGGCCGAGCCCGAGCTCAACGAGACCGGGGCGGGGGCTGTTCACTGGCGCGACCCCTGGACGGTCTCGGACCCGGGCGGGCTCGTCTCTGCCTATGCCGACTTGTTCACACGCAACGGCGGCACCTTCGTCAACGGCGATGCGGCCACGTTGGCGCCGACGGCTGCCGGCTGGACGGTTCAATCGAATGATGGCCCGATCGCTGCCGAGGCGGCCGTGGTGTCCCTGGGTCCATGGTCTCCCGATCTCCTGCAGAAATTCGACTATCGTTTTCCGATGCTTCGCAAGCGTGGTTACCACCGGCATTTCAGCGGCGGCGGTCGGCTCAATCTGCCGCTGCACGATCCTGCGTTCGCCTACGCCATGGCGCCGATGGCGAAGGGATTGCGGATTACGTCCGGCGCCGAATTGATGGGACCGGAAAGGTTGCCGCAGTCGCGCCAACTCGATCGCGCCGAGCAGGCGGCGCGGCGGCTTGTCGACCTCGGCACTGCGGTCGAGGCTGAACCCTGGAGCGGCGTTCGCCCCTGCATGCCCGACATGCTGCCGGTCGTGGGACCGGCGCCGAAGCACAGGGGTTTGTGGATGCATTTCGGGCACGGCCATCACGGCCACACGCTCGGGCCTACGACCGGCCGCATGCTGGCCGAGTTAATGAACGGCGAGGAGCCCTTCACCGACGCATCGGCCTTCAGGCCAGCGCGATACTGATCGCCTCTCCAGACAAAAAGGCCGGATCATCGATCCGGCCCTTTCAGGTTTGTCGCTATCCTCGAAGGCTTACGCCGCCGCCTTCATCAGGCCTTCCTTGGTCAGCGCCGCCTGCACGGCCGGACGCGCGCCGACGCGGGCCTTGTAGGCGAGCAGGTTCGGCAGCGCGGCGAGGTCGAACTTCATCCGCTCGGCCCAGGACAGCATCGTGAACAGATAGCCGTCGGCGACGGTGAACTGCTTGCCCATCAGGTAGTCTTTGCCGGCCAGCGCGCCGTCGAGGTACTTGAACTTGCCCATCACGCGGTCCTTGAAGAACGCCTTGGCGTCGTCGGCCAGCACCGGTGAGAACATCGGGCCGAAATTCTTGTGCAGCTCGGTGGTGATGAAGTTGAGCCACTCCAGCAGCTTGTAGCGCTCGGCGCTGTCGCGGGCGGGCGCCAGATTCTTGCCCGAAACCTTGTCGGCGATCATCTGGACGATGACGGGGCCCTCGGTGACGAGTTCGCCTGAGTCCAGCGCCAACGCCGGCACCTGGCCCTTGGGGTTGATCTTGAGGTAATCGTCGCCGTTTTCGAGCTTTTTGGCCTTCAGATCGACCTTGACCAGATCGTAAGGCAAACCGGCTTCAAGAAGCGCGATATGGGGCGAAAGCGAGCAGGCGCCGGGGGAATAATAGAGTTTCATGGAGTTTTCCTTCCCTTGGATTATTGGCTATACGGGACCGGGGGATTAAATGCATCTGCATGAAATAGTCAAGATTGATGCAGGTGCATTTAGTGAGGTACACTCCCTTCTGACATTGTGGGCTGGACCATGAAGCGCAAACCATCGACCGAGGCGACCGCCGCCTGGATCCGCCTGATGCGGGTGCAGAGCCGGGTGCTCGATGCCGTCGAGCAGGAGCTGAAGAAGGCCGGCTATCCGCCGCTGGCCTGGTATGACGCGCTGCTCGAACTGTCGCGGGCGCCGTCGGGCGAAATGCGCCCGGTCGAGCTGGAAAAGCAGATGCTGATTCCGCAATACTCGACCTCGCGGCTGATCGACCGGCTGGTGGACGAGGGACTGGCGGCGCGCCGCGAATGCAAGATCGACAAGCGCGGCCAGTTCGTCGAGATCACCGAGGCGGGGCGCGAGCTGCAGAAGAAGATGTGGAACGCGTATTCCGCCGCGATCGAAAAACATGTCGGCTCGAAATTGTCCGATGCCGATGCCGTCAGGCTCTGCGGACTGCTCGACCGGCTGGGCTGCTCCTGCGGCGAGACGCCAGTGCTCGCCGCGAGAGACGGCGCGCCCGCCCGATGATATCATTTTCTCCGCAAGTATTCCCGGGCCGGTTGGTCCGCGGATACCCCCGACACCGCGCGCGTTCGCTCGCAGCGCCCCACATCCGGAATTTGCATGGCGCGTGATCAGATCGATATGACGCCGCTGCAGTCGCGCGACGAACTGGTGGCGTGGCTGGCGGCGGGCGTGAAGCCGCCTTCCGAATTCCGGATCGGCACCGAGCACGAAAAGACCCCGTTCACGCTGCAGGGCCACCATCCCGTGCCTTACGAAGGCGCGCGCGGCATCGGCGCCGTGCTGGAGGGCATGCAGCTCCTGCTCGGCTGGGAGCCGATCATGGAGCGCGGCAACATCATCGGCCTTTACGACGTCACCGGCGGCGGCGCGATCTCGCTGGAGCCCGGCGGGCAGTTCGAACTGTCAGGCGCGCCGGTCGAGACCGTGCACCAGACCCAGTCCGAACTGATGGCGCATCTGGCGCAGGTGCGCGAGGTCGCAACGCCCCTGGGCATCGGCTTTCTCGGGCTCGGCATGACGCCATCATGGTCGCGGGCACAGATTCCGATGATGCCCAAGGGCCGCTACAAGATCATGACCAACTACATGCCGAAGGTCGGCCAGTACGGCCTCGACATGATGTACCGGACCTGCACGGTGCAGACCAATCTCGACTTCTCGTCGGAAGCCGACATGGTCAAGAAGCTGCGCGTGTCGGTCGCCCTGCAGCCGATCGCGACCGCGCTGTTCGCCAATTCGCCGTTCACCGAGGGCAAGCCCAACGGCTTCCTGTCGTTCCGCTCCGAGATCTGGCGCGATACCGACAATGCGCGGTCGGGGATGATTCCGTGGGCGTTCGAGGACGGCATGGGGTTCGAGCGCTGGGTCGATTACGCGCTCGACGTCCCCATGTATTTTGTGAAACGCGGCGAGGAATATATCGATGTCTCCGGTTCATCGTTCCGCGCTTTCTTCGAGGGCAAGAATCCCGCGTTCCCCGGCGAGCGGCCGACGCTGTCGGACTGGGCCAACCATTTGTCGACGATTTTCCCCGAGGTGCGGCTGAAGCGGTACCTGGAAATGCGCGGCGCCGACGGTGTGCCGTGGGGACGGCTGCCGGCGCTGCCGGCGTTCTGGGTCGGACTGCTCTATGACGACACCAGCCTCGACGCCGCCTGGGACCTTGTGAAGCACTGGAACGCCGCCGAGCGCCAGGCGCTGCGCGACGACGTGCCGCGCTTCGGCTTCAAGGCCAGGATCCACGACCGCTATCTGTTCGAAATCGCCAGGGAATGCGTGGCGCTGGCGCATTCGGGCCTGCGGCGGCGTGAGCGCGTCGATCACCTCGGCCGTGACGAGAGCCGGCATCTGGAGCCGCTGGAGCGCATTATCGATTCCGGCCACACCCCCGCCGAGGAGATGCTGGAGAAATTCAATGGCCCCTGGCATGGCTCGGTGGAACCGGCCTACGACGAATACGCTTTCTAACTCAGACTGTTGAACGCCGTTCATCCGCCGTACAGGTTGACGGCGATCAAATGGCGGCCCGCGAACCGCGGGTTGAGTCCAATCAGTCGAAAGCGACAGGGTATGTGGAAAGGCCGCCTGCTCAGGGCGTGTTTGGTGGTATTTGCCATGCTGGCGTTCACCACGGCCACCCGACCAGCTCAGGCTCAGGCCAATTTCGATCGTCCGGGCGGCGATTATCACAGCGGGCTGATCCCCTCTGGCGATCCGGCGGATTGCGCCCTGGCGTGCGAGCGCGACCGGCGTTGCCGTTCCTGGAGCTTCAACTATCCGACCGATGTGAAGGACGGCGCGGTGTGCTGGCTGAAGAGCACGGTGCCGGCGCGGGTCCATAACAATTGCTGCGTCTCGGGCGTCCGCGGGGCCGGCGTGGTCGAGCCGAAGAACGACAAGATCGAGACCTCGATCGACCGGTTCGGCGGCGACTACCGCAATTTCGAGGCGAAGGGCGGCAGCGAAGGCGACGACGAGTGCAAGGCCGCCTGCACCGCCGACAATCATTGCCGCGCCTGGACCTATGCCCGCCCGGGCTATGCCGGCAAGGCCGCGCGCTGCTTCCTGAAAAACGACATCAAGCCGCCGCGGCGCAAGGCCGGGTTTACCTCGGGCGTGGTGCGGTAACAAAGGTTTGTCGTCCCGGACAAGCGACCGCAGGGAGCGCCGATCCGGGACCCATACCGCGTGATCTATCGTTGCGGCATTGTGTCGGACGCTCTTCGCAACAACCACCGCCGGTGGGTCCCGGATCGGCGCTCGCGTTGCTCGCTTGTCCGGGACGACAGCGAGTTTAATCCGCCGGCAGCACCGTGACCTCCGGCCACAGCTTCTTCCAGCGCGCCGCCTTGTCAGCGTAATTTGCCGGTGAAAAATTCGGCCCGGGATTCGGCAGCACCACCATGCCGGCAATGTCGTCAAAGCCGTGGGGCGCATAGACGTCGTAACCATCCTGCGTGCGACGGATTCCGACCTTGGTATTCCTGGTCAGGAAGCGATCGATGCCCTCGGTCGAGCATCGCAGCGGAGGGTAGGGCAGGCCATGCTTTTGCGGATACCAGAGATGGACGCGGGCCTGGTTGCGCGCCTCGACCGTGACACCGGGCGCGGCGAATGCGTTCTGCAACTGCCGGATCACGGCATCCTCGGCCTGCCACGAGATGTCGGGATCGAAATAGAACACGTCGTAATCGTTGATGCCGTAGTCGGGCGCGCGGTTCGTCAACCCGTTCCAGACGGTCTGCACCAGGCATCCCGAGACGAGCCATGCATCCGGCAAAGCGAGGCGGTATAATTCATCCGATATCGCCGCATTGACCGGATTGCGAAGGGCGGCGGCGAGGAATTCGGATTGGTTCATGACGGTTTCGTAGGGTGGGCAAAGGCGCTTTTCGCGCCGTGCCCACCATTGGCATTGTCGAACGAAGATGGTGGGCACGGCGCGAAGCGCGCGCCTTTGCCCACCCTACGAGTCTCAATGTACCGCGGTGAAAAACCGCGCGACGCGGAAACCGGACAGCCAGGTCCATACCGGCTGGCCGCGGATGCCGAGGTCCCAGGATCCGACCACGGCGTCGGCACGGCCGACCAGATTGTCCATCGGCAACAGCCCGACGCCGCCGTCGCGCACGGCGACGCGGCTGTCGGCGGAATTGTCGCGGTTATCGCCGAGCACGAACAGCCGGTCCGGCGGCACCGTCACTTCCGGCGTATTGTCGAGCCGGCCATTGTCGCGCATCTTGAAGATCGCGTGGGTGACTCCATCCGGCAGCGTCTCGATGAAGCGCTGGGCCGGCCCGCCGCCGGCATCGTCCTCGGATTGTCCTGTCCCGTCCGGCTTCAGTGCGGCGGCGCGATTGTTGATGAAGAGCTGGCCCTGCCGCATCTGGATGCGGTCGCCGGGGAGGCCGACGACGCGCTTGACCCAGGCCTGCGAGCGGTCGCCCGGCCAGCGGAACACGACGACGTCGCCGCGCTTCGGCGTGCCGCCGAACACCCGCCCGGTCTCGGGCAGGTTGATCTGGATCGGCAGCGACGAGGTGCCGTAGCCGTAGGGATATTTCGATGCCAGCAGCGCGTCGCCGATCAACAGCGTCGGCTCCATCGATCCCGACGGAATGTAGAATGGCTCGGCAATCGCGCCCTTGGCGACGAACACGACGGCCACGATCGCCGCGAGTTGCACGGCCTGGCCGCGCCAGCTGCTCGCCTTCGGGGCTGCGGGTTCCTTGTCGATGCTCACTAGCCTGTTCCTCCGACCGTGATTTTTTCCATCCGCAGCGTCGGCTGGCCGACACCGACCGGCACGCCCTGGCCGTTCTTGCCGCAGGTGCCGATCCCGCTATCGAGCGCCAGATCATTGCCGACCATGGTGATGCGATGCAGGTCGGTCGGGCCGTTGCCGATCAGCATGGCGCCCTTCAAGGGCGCGCCGATCTTGCCGTTCTCGATCTTGTAGGCCTCGGTGCACTGGAACACATATTTGCCCGAGGTGATGTCGACCTGGCCGCCGCCGAAATTGGCGGCGTAGATGCCGTTCTTTACCGAGGCGAGAATCTCGGCGGGATCGCGCTGTCCCGAAAGCATGTAGGTGTTGGTCATGCGCGGCATCGGCACATGGGCGTAGCCCTGGCGGCGGCCGTTGCCGGTCGGCTTCATGTTCATCAGCCGGGCGTTCTGGCGGTCCTGCATGTAGCCGACCAGGATGCCGTCCTCGATCAGCACGGTGCGGTTGGTCGGGGTGCCTTCGTCGTCAATGGAAAGAGAACCGCGCCGCGACGCCATGGTGCCGTCATCGACCACGGTGACGCCTTTGGCCGCGACCTGCTGGCCCATCAACCCGGCGAAGGCAGAGGTCTGCTTGCGGTTGAAATCGCCCTCGAGGCCGTGGCCCACGGCTTCATGCAGCATCACGCCGGGCCAGCCGGCGCCGAGCACCACGTCCATTTCGCCGGCCGGAGCCGGCACCGATTCCAGATTGACCATGGCCTCGCGGATCGCGCCGTCGGCGGCGTCGCGCCACGCCTTGGTCTCGATGAAGCGCGCGTAAGGCTCGCGGCCGCCATAACCCTTGCTGCCGCTTTCCTGCCGGTCGCCCTGGCCGGCCACCACGGAAACATTGACGCGCACCAGCGGCCGGATGTCGCGATAGCTCTCGCCGTCGGGCCGCAGGATTTCCACCACCTGCCAGGTCGCCATCAGGCTGACCGTCACCTGCCGCACCCGCGGATCCTTGTCGCGCACGTAAGCGTCGATCTCGGCCAGCAGCTTGATCTTGGATTCAAAGCCCGGCGCATCCAGCGGATTCTCGTCGCCATAGAGCCGCACATTGGTATGCGCCGGCGCCGCCGCCAGTTTCCCGCTGTAGCCGCCGCGCACCGCATTGACCGCGTCCGCGGCGCGGACCAGCGCCGGCAGCGACACGTCGGAAGAATGCGCATAGCCGACCGCGTCGTCCTTCACCGCGCGCAAGCCGAACCCCTGCGCGGTGTCGTAGGTGGCCTGCTTCAGCCGTCCATTGTCGAACATCAGCGCCTCGGACTGGCTGTATTCCAGGAACAGCTCGCCGTCGTCCGCGCCATCCAGCCCGCGGGCCACCTGATGGCGGACGGCATCGCGGTCGAGATTGGCGCGGTCGAGCAGGGAGGTTGTGGGGGTCATGGGGGGAGGTCCGTTGTGGGAGGCGCTGAAATCCAAGATAGTTGCTTCACGGTCGTTCCGCGAGGGGCGGAATCCACCCCCTGGGGCAGGAATGGTCACTATGTCGGTGGATATTGTTCCGATTGAGGAAAGTCATATCGAGGGATTTCACCGAACCCTCGATTTCGTCGCGCGGGAGCGACGATATCTGTCGTTCCTTGAGGCCCCGCCGCTGGAGAGTGTCCGGGCCTTCGTGCTCGACATCATCAAGCGTGGCCGTCCCGAGTTCGTCGCGGTATCGGCGGGCGAAGTGGTCGGCTGGTGTGATGTCCTGCCAAAGGACCGGCCGATCTATGTCCGGACCGGTGTGCTGGGCATGGGCCTGCTGCCGCCATTCCGTGGTCAGGGGATCGGCACCGACTTGATCCGGCGGTCGCTCGCCGCGGCCAGGGCATTCGGGCTCCACCGTGTCGAACTGACGGTCCGCGAAAACAACACCAGCGCGGTCCAGCTTTACAAGAAAGTCGGCTTCGAAGTTGAGGGCCTGCAGCGCGACGCGGTTCAGGTCGACGGCGTGTACGAAAACGTGCTGTTCATGGCCGTCTTGTTCGAGTGAGGCGCGGCTCCCTCCTCACGGCAGCTTGGGCGTCCGGCCTCGCGATGGCCGAATGCCTTGCGAAACATTGCTGCGCCGGGCCTCGAATGATGCTAGATTTCCGGCATGGACTACCATCACATCATCTCCATCGAACCGGGCAAGCGGGGCGGTCGCCCGTGCATCCGGCATATGCGGATTGCGGTGGCGGATGTGCTCGGTTGGCTCGCGGCCGGCCAGACCCATCAACAAATCTTCGACGATTTCCCCGAATTGACCGAGGACGATATCCGGGCCTGCCTGGCGTATGCCGCCGACCGTGAAAGGCGACTTGTCACCGCCTCATGAAGTTGTTGTTCGATCAAAACCTCAGTTTCAGGCTATGCGAGGCGATCGCCGACCTCTTCCCGGAATCGAATCACGTTCGGCTATTGGGCCTTTCGGAAGCCGACGACCGCAACGTGTGGGATCACGCCAAGACGCAGGGCTTCACGATTGTGTCTCAGGATGTTGATTTCGCCGAAATGGCGGCCGTGTTGGGCTCGCCGCCTAAAGTGATCTGGTTGCGGGCAGGAAACCAATCGACCGCAGCCATTTCTAATTTGCTGCGGCGTCACGCCGAACTGATCGCAGGGTTCGGGAAAGATGATGGCGCAACATGTCTCGAAATCTACTGATTCCCCTCACGGCAGCTTGTCATAGCCCTCGCCGATGCCGTTCAGGCTCAGCGGAAAGCCGATGCCCTCTTCCGGGGTCTCGAAGATAATGAAGGTCGCGGTTTTCGCGGTGCGCAGCTGCCCGAGCAATTTGTCGTCCATGACAACCTCGGCGACGCAGCCATTGGGCAGGCATCTGACAAAACCGGCGCGGCCGACGTCCTGATTGTCGAGCTTCAGGCCGAGCCCGGAGGGCAACAGCACGCCGAGCGGCGCCACCACGCGCATCAGCTTGCTCTTCTGGTCGGCGGTTTTCAGCACGATCACGGTGAGGCCGGCATTGGAGCGGTCTTCCGCCACGACGCTCTGGATCAGGGCGCATTGCTCGCCCTGGGCGCCCGGCGGGGTGTCGCAGCGGATCTGCCAGTCGCCATGCACCGAGCGCACCGCGCCTTGCGCGTGGGCGGCGCCGGTCAGGCCCAATGACAGCGCGACGGCGAGGCCGGCCGCGGCCAAGTTCGCGGCTTTGAGGCGGCCCAAACCGGCGGCCCAACCCTGGCCGCCGTGGCCCACGCTTGTCGCCCGGTATGTCGAACGCCCCATCAGGGTCGATTCCTCTGGTATTCCTCAGGCTGGGCCGGTCCGAGCATTGGACTGGCCTTTAACTGGCCTTGGACTGATACGGCAAATGACGGCGCCTTGAAGGCGATATTTCCGGACCTTACGCCGGGATGGGTGCTCCCCAGGGCGAATCAGGCCCCTCGGGATCACCCTGTCTGTGCCTACATCGGGCAATCCGGCTGTCAAGCGCGATCGGGCTGCCAGAATGGGACGTTGGCCTGATTCCACGGGAAAATGCGACATGCGCCGAATAGCAGGTGATGCGCCGCGCCATGCCTTACTACTGCATTGCGAGAGCCTGAGAATTATGGTTTGAGAGGCTGGATTTCGACGCGTTCTAGCTTTCTGGCCCCGGTACTCCAGGCAGTACTTCCCAAGGCCGTTTGTCTGGGGACGGATCGTGCAGCATCTCCCGCCATCCGGCGGAATGCTTTGGGGATTTAGCTTTGGGAATTCATCATGGGAGCGCGAGCGGCATGAAGATGTCGAAGGGCCAGATTGGCCGACGGTTGCTGGGTTTGGCGGTGGCAGGCGTTGCGCTGGCGGCCGGCGGGGTGGCGTTTGCCGAATTGGGCCAGCCTAAGCCGTGGGAATGGACCCTGCAGGAATCGGCCACGCCGGTGATGGACAAGATCACCTCGTTCCACACCCTGCTGGTCTGGATCATCACCATCATCACGCTGTTCGTGCTGGTGCTGCTGATCATGGTCGTGGTGAAGTTCAACGCCAAGGCCAACCCGGTCCCCTCCAAGACCACCCACAACACCCTGATCGAAGTCGCCTGGACCCTGATTCCGGTGCTGATCCTGGTCGCCATCGCGGTGCCGTCGTTCCGGCTGCTGTTCCAGCAGCTCGACATTCCCAAGGCCGACCTCACCGTCAAGGTGACCGGCAAGCAGTGGTACTGGACCTACGCCTATCCCGATAACGGCAAGTTCGAATTCGATTCGCTGATGGCCCAGGACAAGAAACCCCGGCTGCTCGGCGTCGACAACGAGATGGTGGTGCCGGTCAACAAGGTGATCCGGATCCAGACCACCGGCGCCGACGTCATCCACGCCTTCGCGGTGCCGTCCTTCGGCATCAAGATCGATTCCATCCCCGGCCGTCTCAACGAGACCTGGTTCAAGGCCACCAAGACCGGCTGGTTCTACGGCCAGTGCTCGGAACTGTGCGGCAAGGACCACGCCTTCATGCCGATCGCGGTGCGGGTGGTGAGCGATCAGGAATTCGCGGCCTGGGTTGAGACCGCGAAGAAGAAGTTTGCGACCAACCCGGCGAACTCGTTCGCC
>NZ_JAUSLT010000080.1 GCF_030646015.1 Bradyrhizobium sp. | reverse complement strand
CGATCGGCCGCGAAAACCGGACTCTTCACGTCTCGCGCGCCACCTGAGTTCGCAAAAAAAGCCAGATTTCGGGCCCCATTCCCGCAGACCCGATTGTGCAAAGCTCTCGCAAGCGGGAGAGGCAAGGTGGCGCTCGCCGCACCACCGAAACCGGACGCGACCTCGGAGCATTTTAGAATGATTTTCCCTTAGCGGGCGCAGCATTGGGCTGACAGAGACGTTATCGCCTCTGGCAGGCGTTTTGCTTGGCAAAACAAGCCTCGATTCGCTATACGGCCGGATGGGTGGGCTGCGGCAAGCTGTGCCACAGTTTTAGCAACGCTGATTCGGCCGGTTGCGACCCTTGTGGCGGCGCCGATTGATTAAAATCGTTGTTTTCGTTGGATTTGACGCCAGCTGCCGGCCACCCCGGATGCTGGCTTAGCGGGGGGAGGTATCGGCACATGCGGAGCGCGTCGGGAGGCCCCCGCGTCTTGCTGAGACGGCTCCGCGAAACCATGGCGGAGCAGGTCTCCGCCCAGGAGCGCCTGGACAAGATCGTGGTGCTGATCGCGGCCAACATGGTGGCCGAGGTCTGCTCGACCTATGTGCTGCGCGTCGACAACACGCTGGAACTCTACGCCACCGAAGGCCTCAACCGCGACGCCGTCCACCGCACCGTGCTGCACTCGCATGAGGGCCTGGTCGGCCTCGTCGCCAGCGAGGCGAACCCGCTCAATCTGAGCGACGCGCAAACCCATCCGGCGTTCTCGTTCCGCCCGGAGACCGGCGAAGAAATCTATCACTCCTTCCTCGGCGTGCCGATCCTGCGCGCCGGCAATACGCTCGGCGTGCTGGTGGTGCAGAACCGCGCCAAGCGCACCTATGTCGAGGAAGAGGTCGAGGCGCTGCAGACCACCGCCATGGTGCTGGCGGAGATGATCGCGTCGGGCGAATTGTCGGCGCTGGCGCAGCCCGGCGCCGAGCCTGCGGCGCGTCACTCGGTGCACAAGACCGGCGCGGTACTGTCCGATGGCATCGCGCTCGGCCATGTCGTGCTGCACGAGCCGCGCGTCGTCATCACCAATTACATCGCCGAGGACCTGCCGAAGGAAATCAAGCGGCTCGATGCGGCACTGGCGAAATTGCGCGCCGACCTCGACCGCATGCTGGAGCGCGGCGACGTCGCCGAAGGCGGCGAGCACCGCGACGTGCTGGAAGCCTACCGCATGTTCGCCAACGACCACGGCTGGTCGCACAAGCTGCACGAGGCGGTCGCCACCGGCCTCACCGCCGAGGCCGCGGTCGAACGCGTGCAGTCCGATACTCGCGCGCGGATGCTGCGCTCCACCGATCCTTATCTGCGCGACCGCCTGCACGATCTCGAAGACCTCGGCCATCGCCTGATGCGGCAGCTGGTGGGACGCGACCACGCGCCGTCGCGGGAGCAATTGCCCGAAAACGCCATCCTGATTGCGCGTGCGATGGGCCCCGCCGCCCTGCTCGATTACGATCGCAAGCGCTTGCGCGGGCTGATCCTGGAGGAAGGCACCGCCAATTCCCACGTCTCGATCGTGGCGCGGGCGCTGGGGATTCCCGCGGTCGGCGAAATACCGAACGCGCCTGGCATTGCCGACCCGGGCGACGCCGTCATCGTCGACGGCACCTCCGGCTCGATCTACATCCGCCCCTCGGCCGAAATCGAATCGGCCTATGCGGAACGGGTGCGGTTTCGCGCCCGGCGGCAGGCGCAATATCTGGCGCTGCGCGACCTGCCCTGCGTCACCAAGGACGGCCAGCCGATCGAGCTCATGATCAATGCCGGCCTGATCATCGACCTGCCGCATATCGACGACACCGGCTCGGCCGGCATCGGGCTGTTCCGCACCGAACTGCAATTCATGGTCGGCCAGAGCCTG
This sequence comes from Bradyrhizobium sp., assembly GCF_030646015.1. GTDB lineage: Bacteria > Pseudomonadota > Alphaproteobacteria > Rhizobiales > Xanthobacteraceae > Bradyrhizobium. Next base: position 13,123 of record NZ_JAUSLT010000080.1, on the reverse strand, counting down.
CCGCGAACCAGCGACCAGCTGGCGCTGTACCGCGCGGTGCTGGACGCCGCAGGTACGAAACCGGTGACGTTCCGCACCCTCGACATCGGCGGCGACAAGGCGCTGCCCTATATGGAAACCGTGGTCGAGGAGAACCCGGCGCTCGGCTGGCGCGCGATCCGGCTCGGCCTCGACCGTCCCGGGCTGCTGCGCGGCCAGATCCGCGCACTGCTGCGCGCCGGCGGCGGCCGCGCGCTGCGCATCATGTTTCCGATGATTTCCGAAGTCGCCGAATTCGACCTCGCCAAGGGCATAGTCGAGCGCGAGCTGACCTATCTGCGCCAGCACGGCCACGCGCTGCCGGAACGCATCGACGTCGGCACCATGGTGGAGGTGCCGGCGCTGCTCTACCAGCTCGACGAACTCCTGAAGAAGGTCGATTTCGTCTCGGTCGGCTCCAATGATCTGTTCCAGTTCCTGTTCGCGGTCGATCGCGGCAATGCCAAGGTCTCCGAACGCTTCGACACCATGTCGGCGCCGATCATGCGGGCGTTGCGCGAGATCGTCGTGAAGGCCAATGCGGCGAAGAAATCCGCTTCGCTGTGCGGCGAGATGGCCTCCAAACCGCTCGGCGCGCTGGCGCTGATCGCGCTGGGCTATCGCTCGCTGTCGCTATCGGCCACCGGACACGGCCCGGTCAAGGCGATGATCCTCGACCTCGACGCCAAAAAAGCCGAAGCCATGATGGCGCCGCTGCTCGAGGCGCCCTCCGGCAGCGTGTCGATCCGCGAGAGACTGACGGCCTTCGCCGAGGCCGAGGGGCTGTCGTTGTAGCGAGGCTCTGTCCCGCTTCAACGATTCCCTTTCCCTCCGAGACCTGACCATGTCGATACTCCCCGAAGCCAAACTCGATATCCTGCTGGCGCACCACGCCTCGCTGGAGTCGCAGCTGCTCAGCCAGATGAGCTCGGAAAATTACGTCAAGCTCACGCGCGAGCTTTCCGAACTCAATCCGCTGATCGAAGCCGTCAAGGCCTACCGCGCCGCCAATGCCGAGCTGGCGGGCATAGAAGTGCTGATCGCCGACCCCGCCACCGATTCCGAGATGCGCGGCATGGCCGAGGCCGAGCGCGAAACGCTTGTCGCGCGCAGCGCCGAGCTGGCGCAGCAGATCCGCGTCGCGCTGTTGCCGAAGGACGCCATGGATGAGCGCAACGTCGTGCTGGAAATCCGCGCCGGCACCGGCGGCGACGAGGCCGCGCTGTTCGCCGGCGACCTGTTCCGGATGTATGAGCGTTTTGCCGCCCTGCAGGGCTGGAAGGTCGAGGCGATCTCCGCCAGCGAAGGCACCATGGGCGGCTACAAGGAGATCATCGCTGAAATCCAGGGCCGCGGCGCCTTTGCCAAACTGAAATTCGAATCCGGCGTGCACCGGGTGCAGCGCGTGCCCGACACCGAGACGCAGGGCCGCATTCACACCTCGGCGGCGACGGTGGCGGTGCTGCCCGAGGTCGAGGAGGTCGACGTCGAGATCAAGAACGACGATCTGCGGATCGACACCATGCGCGCGCAGGGCGCCGGCGGCCAGCACGTCAACAAGACCGAATCGGCGATCCGCATCACCCACATTCCGACCGGCATCGTGGTGATGATGCAGGACAGCCGCTCGCAGCACAAGAATCGCGCCTCGGCGATGAACATCCTGCGCTCGCGCATCTACGACGCCGAGCAGCAGCGCATCAACGCCACCCGCGCCGCCGACCGCCGCGAGAAAGTCGGCTCCGGCGACCGCTCCGAGCGGATCCGGACCTATAATTTCCCGCAGGGCCGCGTCACCGATCACCGCATCAACCTCACGCTCTACAAGCTGCCGCAGGTCATCGCCGGCGAAGCGCTCGGCGAGTTGGTGGACGCGCTGACCACCGAGCATCAGGCCGCGCAGCTCGCCGCCCAGGGCGCTGCGGCGTGAGCATGTTGTCGTCACGATTTTTCCCGAGACGCCACAACAATCTCGCTGTCGTCCCTGCGAACGCAGGGACCCATACTCCGCGGCCTATCTTGTGTCAGAAGGACTCTAAAGCCAGCATTCTCACCGATAGTACACGGCGTATGGGTCCCTGCGTTCGCAGGGACGACGGGTGGATGGATTTGGGCAAGTGACCGAAGCCTTCGCCGGACAAACCGTCGATGCCGCGCGGCGCGCGCTCACCGCGCGCTTCAAATCCAGCGCAATCGATTCCGCCGAACTCGACGCGCGAATTCTGGTCGGCGCCGTGCTCGGCCTCGACCTCACCGGCCTGATCTCGGCCGCCGGCCGGCAGCTCAGCGCGGACGAATCGATTCGGCTGGAGGAGTTCGCGCGCCGCCGCCTCGGCGGCGAGCCAGTGGCGCGCATTGTCGGGACCCGGGAATTCTGGGGATTGCCGCTGACATTGTCGGCTGCAACCCTGGTGCCGCGGCCCGATACCGAGACCGTGGTCGAACTGGCGCTGGAAATGCTGCGCGCATTCCCTGCTCAAGGTCGTCCGTTGCGGATCGCCGACCTCGGCACCGGCTCCGGCGCGATCCTGCTGGCGCTGCTGTCGGAATTGCCGCGCGCGGTTGGGATCGGCACCGACATCAGCGAGAAAGCGTTACAAACGGCCCACAGCAATGCTGTCGATCTTGGCCTCGCCGATCGCGCTACCTTCATCGCCTGCGACTATGCCGCTGGCTTGTCGGGCGCTTTCGATCTCATGGTCTCGAACCCGCCCTACATCCGCTCGGCCGATATCGCCGGGCTCGCCGCCGAGGTGCGGAATTTCGACCCGCTTGCCGCGCTCGACGGCGGCCGTGACGGACTTGACGCCTATCGCGCGCTGATCCCGCAGGCGGCGCGGCTGCTGGCGCCGCAGGGCGCCCTCGTGGTGGAGGTCGGTGAGGGCCAGCACGACGATGTCGGCGAGTTGATGACGGCGGCCGGGCTGGCGCCGGAGGGGCCTGCCAGGGCCGATCTGGCGGGCATCCGGCGGGCGGTCGCCGGCCGCAAAAAGCCGTCATAAAGCCTGATTGAAAGGCAAAAAAACCACTTGGAATATTCCCCGTTAGCGACTACGTTCCGGCCACAACGTCGGTCCAGGGTTGCTGGCCCCGTAGGTACCCCGAGGGGATATCGCGGGCGGAGGCCAGAGTTCTCAAAGCGAGAGCCCGCCCCGAGTGAAAGGTTCCAAAACGCAGGTCCAATCGAGCGCGATGGCTGAAAGAGCTGCGCTGCTTCCGACCGCAAAGCGAACGAAAGCCTGATCATTGCGCTTTAGAGACTCTCGCGAGAAAGCTGTGCTTGTTTTGGCAGGCGGACTGATTTGAAGCAGCCGGCGGAGTAGGCTGGGCTGGTGGGGAACGCGTCTTTGTTGACTGCGACGTACGGCAAAATCTTTGTGGAACGCAACTGCATGGCGATTCGGTGCGCATGACGCGCGCCGGGCCTGTGCTGTGACGGCGACATCACAATCCAGGGTTAAGTGAATCAAGACTGGTAACTTCAGGGCTGGAATAAAGGCGAGACATGAGAAACGGTCAGAACCAAAACAAGCGGATGCGTAACCGGAACCAAAGCAATCAGAACCGGAACGACAGCAACCGGCGCGGTCAGAATCCGATGACCCGGGTGTTCGAGTCGAACGGGCCGGACATCAAGATCCGCGGCACCGCATCCCACGTCGCTGAAAAATACGTGCAGCTGGCGCGCGACGCGCGCTCTTCCGGCGATCCGGTGGCCGCCGAGAATTACTATCAGCACGCCGAACATTATTTCCGCCTGATCGCCGCCGCCCAGGAGCAGTTCCGGCAGAACCAGCCGCAGCCGCGCACCGAAAACGAAATGCCATCGGAGGATGGCGACGACGAGAGCGAGAGCTTTTCGAATTTCGGCCAGGAGCCCGGCTTCGTGCCGGCGCAGCCGCAGCCCTTCGTGCCGCGCGACAATCCGCCGCCGCGTGACCACCAGCGCGAGGGTCAGCCCTACCAGCCGCGCGAGCAGCGCGACCATCAGCCCCGCGAACACAACCCCCATCGCGAGCATCGGCCGCAGCCGCAATTCCAGCCGCCCCAGCCGCAGCCGGTCATTGCCGACGTCAACGTCGATCGCCTGCCGTCGTTCATCACCGGACCGCAGCCGCAAATCAGCAACCCGCCGGCCGCCTTCGAAGGCGGTGAGCGCTTCCCGCGCCGCCGCCGCCGGCCCCACGGCCCGCGCCCCGAAGGCGCCGCCGCACCGGCCGTGCCCGGCGACGATTTCAATCCGGGGAATGAGTAAGACGACATTCTCTCAACGCGTCGTCCCGGCGAACGCCGGGACCCATACCGCGTGATCTGTCGATTCAGGGAAGCCGTTTGACGACTTGTCGTAACCATGAGCCCCTGTGGTTATGGGTCCCGGCGTTCGCCGGGACGACACGCTGCGATACTCTGCACGGACGATGACGGCACCAGCACCGGTTCCAGCGCCGGAATCAGCCGCGTGCGTTCCCGGTGCGCCGGGATCGCACGATAGACCTGCTTGGTCGCTTCCACGATATGCACGCCGGCGAACGGCAGCGACAGCGCGGCGCCGACCCGCTCCCAGGCCATCGCGGAGCGCAGGAACCAGCCGCCGGCGACCGGCGGCATGAACAGCGCCTCGCCCCAGGAGGCCGGCGTGAACCAGGTCTGCCGCAGCAATTGCGTGATCTGCGAACGCGAATAGGGCCGGCCGTGACCGAACGGCGTGTTGTCGGTGCGGGTCCACACCCCGCGCCGGTTCGGAATAACCGCCATCATCCGCCCGGAGGGCGCCAGCACCCGCCACACCTCGCGCAGCAGCCCTTCGGGATCGTCGGACATTTCCAAGGCATGGACCAGAAGGATGCGGTCGACCGCGGCATCCGGCAACGGCAGCGAGAATTCGTCGACCAGGGTGGCCAGCGTCGGCCGCGCCGTCGGCCATTTCAGCACGCCCTGCGCCGCCGGCATGAAGGCGATGCAGCGCTCGGAGTCCTCGCGGAACAGGCCGAGATAGGGCGTGGGATAGCCGAGGCCGAGCACGCGCTGGCCCTGCGCGTCCGGCCAGCGGGCATGAATGCCGCGATTGATCAGCCGCCGCGCCACGATGCCGAGGCGCTGCGAATAGAAATTTCTGAGATCGATGACGTCGATGGTCATGCCCCCAATCTAACACGGCGCAGGTCCCTGCGGCGCGCAGAATATGGCCATTGCCTGCGCAGCCTTAACGCCATATTTCATGCCTGTATGCGGCGCGGCCGGAGCCCTCGTTTCACCGGACGCGCCTCACTTGATCACGGAGATATCATGGCTGCCGAAATTCGCCTGTTCACCTGCCTCACCGACAATTTCGGCTATCTGATCCACGACCCCGCGACCAAAGCCACCGCCTCGATCGATGCGCCGGAGGCTGCTCCCATCATCCAGGCGCTGGAGCGCGAGGGCTGGACGCTGACGGATATCCTGATCACCCACCATCATGGCGACCATGTCGGCGGCGTCGCCGAGTTGAAGCAGAAATACAATTGCCGCGTGGTCGGCCCGCACGACAAGTCCGCCAAAATCGCCAATGTCGATCTGCGTGCCGGCCAGGGCGACGTGGTGAAGGTGGGAAGCCTGCTGGCGCGGGTGCTGGAAACGCCGGGCCATACGCTCGATCACATCAGCTATGTGTTCGACAGCGAGAAGGCGCTGTTCGCCGCCGACACGCTGTTCTCGATCGGCTGCGGACGGGTGTTCGAAGGCGACTACCCGATGATGTGGGACTCGCTGCTGAAGCTGCGCGTGCTGCCCGACGATTTCAAACTCTATTGCGGCCATGAATACACCGCCGCGAACGTCAAATTCGCGCTCACGGTCGAGCCCGACAACGCCGCCCTGAAGGCGCGCGCCGAGGAAGTGACGCGGCTGCGCGCCGCCAACAAGCCGACGGTTCCGACGCTGCTGGGCGACGAGAAGAAGGCCAACGTGTTCCTGCGCGCCGACGAGCCGTCGGTCGCGGCCAGCTTGCGGATGAAGGGCGCCGATGCGGCCGCCGTGTTCGGCGAGCTGCGCGAGCGCAAGAACAAGTCCTGATGGCTGCGCACCCTTCCGCCGCCGAGATCATCGCACGGCTCGAACTGAAGCCGCATCCGGAAGGCGGGCATTATCGCGAGACGTTTCGCGATTCCCGCGTCGATGCCGGCGGACGCTCCCTATCGACCGCGATCTATTTCCTGCTGGCGCGCGGCGAGCGTTCGCACTGGCATCGCATCGACGCGGTGGAGATGTGGCATTACTACGCGGGAGACGCACTGACCTTGCGCATAGCCGACGACGACGGTCAGCACAGCGTCACACTCGGCCCCGACCTCGCCGCCGGCGAAGTACCGCAAGCGACCGTGCCGCCGCAGGCGTGGCAGGCCGCGGAAAGTTGCGGCGACTGGACGCTGGTCGGATGCACCGTGGCGCCGGGCTTTGATTTTGCGAAGTTCGAAATGGCGCCGAAGGGCTGGGAGCCGGCGCCGTCACCGCAAACACCGCCGTCATCCTGAGGTGCGCGCCCTCTTGGGCGCGCCTCGAAGGATACGAAGAAGAGCGCAAACGGCCCATCCTTCGAGGCCGTCGCAAGAGCGGCGGCACCTCAGGATGACGGCGTGAGTCGCTTCCGGAACATGTCCCTCGCCGCGATCAGGCCGCCGCCCGCGATCAGCACCGCGGCGATCGCGATGTTCGCGCTCGGTTTGGCAAACCCCGCCAGAATCAAAAACGCGGTCGAGAGCAGCGGCGTCGCGTAGGATGCTGCCCCCAGCACGCGGATGTCGCCGCGCTTCATGCCGACGTCCCAGGCAAAGAACGCGGCCCCCACCGGGCCGACGCCGAGTGCTGCGATCGCGAGCCACTGCGCCGCGGCGTCCGGCCACACCGTGGTTTCGACCGCGCCGTGCACGAGCGCGGCAAGCAGCGCCGTCGCGAGACAAAAGCCCGCGACCGCATCGGTCGGCACCGCCTTGAGCTTGCGCGACATCACCGAATAGGCCGCCCACACGAAGGCCGCCACGAACGCCGCGAGCAGGCCGGGCAACTGGCCCGCCTCGAAGCTGGCGCCGCTGCCGGTGAACAGCAGCACGGTGCCGGCCAATCCGAGCAAGGCGCCGACGATGTGGTGCGACAGCAGCCGCTCGCCGGGCAGCAGCGACGAGAACAGCACGATCAACAGCGGCCAGAGATAATTCAGCAGCCCCGCCTCGGCGGGCGGTGCGAAGCGCAGCGCCAGGAAATACAGCGCGTGATAGCCGAACAGGCCGCCGACCCCGACGATCCAGGCCGTCAACGGCTGCTTCAAGGCGCCGAACGCAGCGGGGCGAAAGATGAAGCTGGCGAATGCGACCACAGCCCCGATCGCGAACGTCATCGCCGCCAGCTGAAACGCCGGGATTTTTCCGGTCGCGACCGTCAGCACCGACAGCAGCGACCACATCAGGATCGCGGTCAGTCCGATCAGGGTGGCGGTGCGGGAGGTCATTGAGGCCGTCATTGCGAGCGAAGCGAAGCAATCCATCTATCATACGTGACGGCGCATGGATTGCTTCGTCGCATCCGCCTTCGCCCGAAGGCGGGCTTCGACGGACAAGAGTGCTCCTCGCAATGACGAAAGGAAGTCACACCATATATTGCCCGCCGTTGATCGACATCGTCGAGCCGGTGATGCCGCCGGCCTCGTCGGCGGCGAGGAACACCACGGCGCGGGCGATTTCCTCGGGTTCGCCGAGGCGGCCGGTCGGGATCAGCGGCAGGATGTTTTTCTCCAGCACCTCCTTCGGCACCGCCTGCACCATTTCGGTGTTGATGTAGCCCGGGCAGATCGCGTTCACGGTGATGCCGCCCTTGGCGTTCTCCAGCGCCAGGGCCTTGGTGAAGCCGATGTCGCCGGCCTTGGCGGCGGAATAATTGACCTGGCCGAACTGGCCCTTCTGGCCATTGATCGAGGAGATGTTGATGACGCGGCCGAATTTTCGGGCGCGCATGCCCTCGATCACCTGACGGGTCATGTTGAACAGCGAGCCGAGATTGGTGTTGATGACCGCATTCCACTGCTCGAGCGTCATCTTGTGGAACGCGCCGTCCTTGGTGATCCCGGCATTGTTGACCAGCACGTCGACCGGGCCGAGATCGGCCTCGACCTGCTTGACCCCGGCGGCACAGGCCTCGAACGAACTGACATCCCATTTGTAGACGGGAATGCCGGTATCGGCCTTGAATTTTTCCGCGGCCGCATCATTGCCGGCGTAGCTGGCAGCGACCTTGTAGCCGGCGGCCTTCAGCGCCTTGCTGATCGCAGCGCCGATACCCCGCGTTCCCCCCGTCACCAACGCAACACGTGCCATGTCGAATCCTTCCCTTGGTGTTTTTCAGCTACAGTTTTTTGTAGCTTCGAATTAAGCGGGCCGTTTGACGAACATCAAGAACAAAACGCCCGGCACGAGGCCGGGCGTTTGTTATCATCTGTGTCTTGCGCAGTTGCGAGATGATCTTTTCATCATTCACGCATCCGCTGCCGTTTGTTTAGTCGCGTGCAATGCACATCGCGATGCCCATGCCGCCGCCGATGCACAAAGTGGCGAGGCCCTTCTTGGCGTCGCGCTTTGCCATCTCGTGCAGCAGCGTCACCAGCACCCGCGCGCCGGAAGCGCCGACCGGATGGCCGATCGCGATGGCGCCGCCATTGACGTTGACCTTGGATGTATCCCAGCCGAGGTCCTTGTTGACCGCGCAGGCCTGCGCCGCGAAGGCCTCGTTGGCCTCGATCAGGTCGAGGTCGGCGATGTTCCAGCCGGCCTTCTTCAGCGCGGCGCGTGACGCCGGGATCGGCCCGGTGCCCATGATCTTGGGATCGACGCCGGCCTGGCCCCACGACACGATGCGGCCGAGCACCTTGCGGCCTTCCTTGGCGGCCTGCTTCGCCGTCATCAGCACCACCGCGGCGGCGCCGTCATTGATGCCCGACGCGCTGCCGGCGGTGACGGTGCCGTCCTTTTCGAACGCCGGCCTGAGCTTGGTCATCGATTCGAGGGTCGCGCCGTGACGCGGATATTCGTCGTCGCTGACGATGATGTCGCCCTTGCGGGACTTCACGGTGACCGGAACGATCTCGTCCTTGAACTTGCCGGCCTTCTGCGCGGCCTCCGCCTTGTTCTGCGAGGCGACGGCGAATTCGTCCTGCTGGCTGCGGGTGATCTGGTACTGCCGGGCGACGTTTTCGGCGGTGTTGCCCATGTGGTAGCCGTTGAAGGCGTCCCACAACCCGTCCTTGATCATGGTGTCGACGAATTCGATCGGGCCCATCTTGGTGCCGCCGCGCAGATACTGCGCGTGAGGGGCCATGCTCATGGATTCCTGGCCGCCGGCGACGACGATTTCGGAATCGCCGTTGAGCAGCGCCTGGTATCCCAGCGCCACGGTGCGCAGGCCGCTGCCGCAGAGCTGATTGACGCCCCAGGCCGGGCTTTCCACCGGAATGCCGGCGGCGATCGAGGCCTGGCGGGCCGGGTTCTGGCCCTGCGCCGCGGTCAGGATCTGACCCATGATCACCTCGGAGACACGGCCGGGCTCGATACCGGCGCGCTCAAGGGCGGCCTTGATGGCGATGGCGCCGAGGTCGTGGGCCGGCATGGTGGCGAAAGCACCGTTGAAGCTGCCGACCGGGGTGCGGGCGGCGCTGACGATGACGACATCGTCTGACATGGACATCTCCTGAGGTTGAGCTTTTGGGGCTTGAGGGCGCTTGGCTGGTGGACGCCGAATGGCAGGCCAGTCTCCTACCTCATCCTGTTAACGGAGTTGAGGCATGTCAATCGTCCCCAGGGCAAAATCACGCCGCGCCGCACTCAAAATGACGCCCTTGGCAGTTTCCGGAGCAGTCTCCATGCCTTGTGAGTGCCCTGGAATTAACCGTGCCGCACAAAACGGTAGCCGAACCGCATTGAAAATGCTTACTTTGCTGCGATGCGTTGCTCGTCTGCCCTTCGGCGATGCCGTCGGGTTCCCCGTCCTCGGTGTGCATTGTGTGAGCCATGGCGAAAACAGACCAACCCACCACCATCAAGAAATACGCCAACCGGAGGCTCTATAATACCGGCACCAGCACCTACGTGACGCTCGAGGATCTCGCGGCGATGGTGAAGGACGGCGAGGATTTCCTCGTCTACGACGCCAAAACCGGCGACGACATTACCCGCTCGGTGCTGGCCCAGATCATTTTCGAACAGGAAAACAAGGCCGGCCAGAACCTGCTGCCGACCACCTTCCTGCGCCAGCTGATCCGGTTCTACGGCGACAGCATGCAGATGGTGGTGCCGAAATATCTCGAACAGTCGATCGACACGCTGACCCGCGAGCAGGAAAAGTTCCGCAAGCAGCTGACCAACACGTTCTCGGGAACGCCGTTCGCGCCGCTGGAAGAACACGTCCGCCGCAACATGGAAATGTTTCAGCAGACCTTCTCGATGTTCAAGCCGTTCGTGCCGCCGCGCGCGGGTGCCGCCGCCGAGCCGGAGAAGATGCCGGAGCCGGTCGTGGAAGAGGCCAACATCGACGACCTGCGCCGTCAGATGAAAGACATGCAGGACCGCCTCGAGCGGATGTCGAAAGAGCCGAAGAAGGAAGAGTAGTTTTCTCGTCTCTGCGAATGGCCGCGCTCCGCGATGCGCTTCCCCCCAAACTCATCTCCGGTGAGCTGCGGGTGAAGGCGGCAGAAAAAATGGTCGAGGCCGTTGCATGAGCGATGCCCCGTCCCGCGGCGAGTTGATCCTCTACCGCACCGAGGATGGGCGGGAGGCGATTCGGCTGCGGGTGGTGGATGGCACCGTCTGGCTGACCCAGGCCGAAATCGCCGCGCTGTTCGACACCACCAAGCAGAACGTCAGCCTGCATCTGAAAAATGTCTTTAAGACCAGCGAATTGTTGCGGGATTCAGTTGTCAAGGAATCCTTGACAACTGCCGCCGACGGCAAGGCCTATCCGACCTCGCTCTACAACCTCGACGCCATTCTGGCCGTCGGCTACCGCGTCCGTGGCCCGCGCGGCAGCCAGTTCCGCCGCTGGGCGACCACGGTGCTGCGCGAGTTCCTGATCAAGGGCTTCGTGCTCGACGACGGCAGGCTCAAGGAACCCGGCGGTTTCGACTATTTCGACGAATTGCTGGCCCGCATCCGCGACATCCGGGCATCGGAGAAGCGCTTCTACCAGAAGGTCCGCGACCTCTTCAAAGCCAGCAGCGTCGACTATGACGGCACCGCCGAGACCGCCAAGGCGTTCTTCGCCACCATCCAGAACAAGCTGGTATTCGCCGTCACCGGCCACACCGCCGCCGAACTGATCGTGGCGCGTGCCGACCCCGCCAGGCCCAACATGGCGCTGACCGCCTGGGCCGGCGAGCGGGTGCGCAAGACCGACGTCACGGTGTCGAAGAATTATCTCGACGCCCGGGAAATCGAATCCCTCAACCGGCTCACCACCATGTTCCTCGACTTCGCCGAGGAGCGCGCCTCGCGCCGGCAGGAAATCCGGATGGCCGAATGGATCGCGCAGACCGACCGCTTTCTCGCCTTCAACGAACGCGACGTGCTGCAGGGCAAGGGGCGAATGGCACACGAACGGATGACCGAGATCGTCCATTCGCGGTTCGAGGCCTTCGATGCCCGCCGCCGCGCCGCCGAGGCTGTCGAGGCCGAGCAGGAAGCCGACGGGGACCTGGCCCAGCTCGAAGCCGAGGCGCGCCGGCTAACCGACCGGAAGCCGGAGCCATGAGAGACTTCACCGAATCCGTCGTCGACGAGGCCGCACTCGATTGGCTAGCGGCGCTGGGATACGCCGGGCGGCGCGGGCCGGAGCCGGTCAGGAAGATTGCGTTCCCCGGACGCTGCGCAGCGCGAAGCGGTGCGCTGCAGAGCCGGGGTCCACGTTAGAACTGATTCCTTATCGAGATGGGTCCCGGCTCTGCGGTGCACCGCAAGGGCGCTGCACCGCGTCCGGGACACGGATGCTTCAGCTCGCCGCCGGCAACACCGTCTCGGCCGGCGCGCCCCAGGGCCGCTGCGACGAGGCCAGCCCGATCAGACGTCCCTGAATGTAGTCGCAGCCCCATTCGCGCAGCATCACGGCGGATTCCTCGTCCTGGACCCATTCCGCGACGGTCTTGATCTGCAGCCGGCGCGCCAGATCGATCAGCGTCTGCACGAAGGCGCGGTCGTCGGCCGAGCGGGCAATGTTCTGCACGAAGGCGCCGTCGATTTTCACGATGTCGACGCCGAGCTTGCGCAAGTTCCGGAACGAGGTGTAGCCGGCGCCGAAATCGTCGATCGCGATCTTGCTGCCGTAGTTCTTCAGCCGGGTGACGAAGCCGCGGACGTCGTCGATATCCTGGATCGCGACGGTTTCGGTGATCTCCACGATCAGCCGCTCGGCGACGCCGGGATGGGCGCGCATCAGCGATTCGATCGAGGCCCACCAGTCCGGATCCATCGTGGTATCGGGCGAGATGTTGAGGCTGAGCTTGATGTCGGGCTGCTCCGCGAGTTCGGCCACCACCAGTTCGAGCACGCGGTGGTCGACCAGCCGGATCAGGCCGAGCTTTTCCGCAACGGGAACGATATCCGGCGCCAGCAGAACCTGGCCGTCGTCCTGCTCCATCCGGACCAGGCATTCGTAGAACGCGGCATCGCGCGAACGCGCCTCGACCACCGGCTCGAACGCCATCACGATGCGGCGCTCGTTCAGCGCGGTGACGATCTCGTCGGTGACGCGGATATTGACGCGGCGCTGGGCGTCGCGCTCGACATTCGGGCGCCACACCGAAAACGACCCGGCGCGGCGGCGCTTGGCGCTGTCGAGAGTTTCATGGGCGCGGTTGATCGCCTCGTCGGCGTTGCGCGCGTGGCGCGGCATGCTGACCGCGCCGATCGACGCGGTGATCGAGACCGGGCCGGATTTGGTCGGCACCACCTCGTTGCGAATGCCGGCCAGGAACCGCTCGGCCGCGACATTCATGTCGTCGACGGTGCAGTTCTTCAGGATCAACCCGAACTTGTTGCCGGAGAACCGGCCGAGCACGTCGCCGCCGCGCAGCCGTGCGCGAAGACGTCTGGCC
>NZ_JAUSLT010000064.1 GCF_030646015.1 Bradyrhizobium sp. | reverse complement strand
CCCCGGCCGCGCTCCTCACCATGAGGGAGGGGAGCTTTACTTCCCAAGCTCTAAACGTATCGCCCCGCCGCCACGCCCGACGACCAGGCCCACTGAAAATTGAAGCCGCCGAGATGGCCGGTGACGTCGACGACCTCGCCGATGAAATAGAGGCCGGGCACCGATCTCGACTCCAATGTTTTCGACGACAGCTCCGAGGTATCGACGCCGCCGAGCGTCACTTCCGCGGTGCGGTAGCCCTCGGTGCCGCTGGGCCGCACGCGCCATTGCGACACGCTGGCGGCGACCTGCGCCAGCAGTCTGTCGGAGAAATCGGCGAGCCGCTCCGGCCCTGCGGTGGCATCCGCAATGATCCGCGCCAGCCGCTTCGGAACCAGGCCTGAAAGGGCCGTGGCCATCTCCTGCTTCGGATGATCGCGGCGCAGTTGTTTCAGTCCGGCCAGCACGTCGGTGCCCGGCGCCATGTCGATGACGATGTCCTGGCCGTCGCGCCAGTAGGACGAAATCTGCAGGATCGCCGGACCACTCAGCCCGCGATGGGTGAACAGCAGCGCCTCGTCGAACCGCGCCTTGCCGCAACTGACGACGGCATCGACTGCGACGCCCGACATCTCCCTGAATTGCGCCAGCAGCGCCGCATCGAAGGTCAGCGGCACCAGTGCCGCGCGCGGCGGCACGATCTTCAGGCCGAACTGCTCGGCGACCTTGTAGCCGAATCCGCTCGATGCCATTTTCGGAATCGAGGGACCGCCGGTGGCGACCACCAGCGCGCGGCCGCGAAACTCGCCCTGGTCGGTCGTCACGACAAATCCGTTTTCGGATCTAGAGATCGCGGAGATGCGCACGCCCAATCGCAGTTGCGCGCGCGCCCTGCGGCATTCCTCCAGCAGCATGTCGATGATCTGCCGCGACGAGCCATCGCAGAACAATTGTCCGCGCGTCTTCTCATGATAGGCGATGCCGTACTGCTCGACCAGCGCGATAAAATCCTGTTGCGTGTAGCTGCTCAGCGCCGAATGGCAGAACCGCGGATTGTCCGACAGGAAATTCGCCGGCGTGGTGTGCAGGTTGGTGAAATTGCAGCGACCGCCGCCGGAAATGCGAATCTTCTCGGCCGGCTGCCGCGCCTGCTCCAGCACCAGCACCGATCGTCCGCGCTGGCCGGCGACGCCGGCGCACATCAGGCCCGCGGCGCCCGCGCCGAGGATGATGACGTCATGAACGTTCAGGTTCTGGCTTTTCAGGGACGCGTGCGATCCTTGCGTCATTCGACCAGCAGCACGTCGACCGCCACCGCGAGCTTCTGCTTGCGGGACCCCACGATGATGCCGTCGACCGGCGAGACATCGGAAAAATCCCGCCCCACCGCCAGCACGATGTGATCGTTCTCGACCAGGATGTCGTTGGTCGGATCGAAACCGATCCAGCCGAGCCCCTCGCCGCACCACAGCGCGACCCAGGCATGGGTCGCGTCCGCTCCCTGCAGCCGCGGCTTGCCCGGCGGCGGAATGGTGCGCAGATAGCCCGAGACATAGGCCGCCGGCAGGCCGAGGCCGCGCAGCCCCGCGATCATCACATGGGCGAAATCCTGGCAGACGCCGTGGCGCTTTTCGAACACTTCCTTGAGCGGCGTCGAGATCACGGTGGCTTTCGGGTCGTATTTGAACTCAGTGCGGATCCGATGCATCAGATCGACCGCGCCCGCGAGGATTCCTGCGCCTTTCGGAAAGCTCAGCGATGCATAGGCTGTCACCGGCTGCTGCACCGGGACCAGCGGACTGGCGAAGACGTAACCGATCGGCGATTCCGGGCCGAGGCTGGTGGACTCGAAGGCGACGTCGCGCACCTGTTCCCATGGCCGGCTTGGCGCGTCGCGGGCGGGCACGCTGCGGGAAACCGAAACGCGCGAGCGGGAATCGATGCGCAGGCTGCGGTGCGAGGTCTCGATCACGATACTCTCGGTGTGGGTCCCGAAAAAATCATGCCTGATCGTGCGGTCGGCGGGCCGCGGCCGGATATCGACGGTATGCGAGACCAGTTGCTGTCCGTCGCCGCTCCTCGGCTCCAGCCGCAGCGAGCACCGCGAGTAGCTCACCGGGCTTTCGTAGGAATAGCTGGTGACGTGACGGATGTCGTAGATCACGCGAGGCCCGTCAGCTTTTCAGGCCGGCTCGCATTGGGCCCGTGCGGGAAATAATGCGATCCGATCGCATCGGCCAGCGTCAGCAGATCCTGCTCGATCGCGAACAGCGTCTTGGTGTCGAGCGAAGCCGCCTCCGCCGTCGTCAGCATCGCCTGCAGCGCCACCGCGAGCCGCTGCGGCCGCTCGATCAATCCGCCCTCCTTCAGGGTCGGCAGGCTGGCGATATGATCGTTCAGCGCCGAGACCTGGAACGCGACCGAACGGGGATTGTAGGGGTCGAGCACCACGAGGTCACGCACCGGCGCCAGCAACGGACCGACCAGATAGCGCGAACGATAGGTGATCTGGCAATCGACCAGGGTCAGCAGGATATCGAGATCCTCGCTGACGGCCTCGTCATAGGCGAACTGGCGCGCGAAACGCACGGTGTTGATGGCGCGCTCGGCGCGGCGGCCCATTTCGAGAAAGCGCCAGCCGGCGGCGCGGTTCATGTTTTCCTGCGCGAGGCCGGCGAAGCTCGCGAGTTCCTGCAGCGTCAGTTCGGCGGCGATCAACACGCCATCGTCGTCCTCGACTTCCCGCGCCAAGCGCTCGGACATTTCAGTGATCACCTGCCAGGCATCCGGCGACAGCCGCTCGCGCAGCGATGTCGCGGTGCGCTGCGCCGAACGCACCAGCGACAGCGCCGAGCCGAACTTCTCCTCGCTCTGCAGCGCCTCGGCCACGACCTTCGAAGGTTGCGACCGCGAAGTCTGCGACGCAGCGCCCCATATCACCAACAGCCGCTGCACCCGCTCCATTGCCGGCAACACGGTCGGAGAACCCTTGCCGGCATCGCGTTGCATGCCAAGCGCCCGCAACAGCCGCAGCGTCGCCTCGGCGCGCTCGAGATAGCGGCCAAGCCAGAACAGATTGTCGGCCGCGCGGCTCGGCACCACGCCGGCGATGCGCCGGATCCGCACGGTATCGACCCCCGGCAGCAGGGTGGCGGTGGAAACCGCCTTGTCGGACACCACCCAGACATCCGCCGCCCGGGCGCCGTCGCCCATCGAGACCGCGCGGGCATCGGGCTGATCGGCGATCCGGCAAAAGCCGCCGGGCATGATGGTCCAGCCATCGGCCGTTGCCGCCGCGAACACGCGCAGCACGAAAGGCCGCGGCGTGATGTGGCCGTTGTCCCAGACCGGCGTGGTCGACAGCCGAACCAGTTCCTGGCCGACATAATCGATGCCGCGATCCGAGATCGCGGTCTTGAGACGTTCCCGCTCGCTGGCCGACAATTCGCTGGCCAGGATCGGTCCCTTGCCAAAACCGGGAACGCCCCTGCCATAAGCGCCCTCGATGGCAAACTCGTCGAGCCGCGCCAGCACTTCCTCGCGCGCGGCCTTCTGGCCGCACCACCAGGTCGCGATATGCGGCATCTTCAAATCCTCGCCGAGGAAGCGTTGGCTCAGGCTGGGCAGGAATCCCAGCAGCGCCCTCGCCTCCATCACGCCGGAGCCCGGCATGTTGGCGACCACGACGCCGTTCTTGCGGACCACGTCGATCAGGCCGGGCACGCCGAGCTGCGACGAGGCGTCGAGCTCCAGCGGATCGAGCGAATTGGAATCCACCCGGCGCAGCAGGACGTCGAGCCGCTTCAGGCCGGCGACGGTGCGGATATGAATGCGGTCGCCGCTGACGGCGAGATCGTC
>NZ_JAUSLT010000062.1 GCF_030646015.1 Bradyrhizobium sp. | reverse complement strand
AACGATGGCGACCCCGATCAGCGTTGCCGACGGCAGCCGCATGTCGCCGGTGCCGCGCAACACCGAGGCCAGCGTATTGACCAGCCAGATCGAAACCGCGCCGGAGAACAGCACCTGGGAATAGTGCAGGGCCTGTTCCAGCACGGCGTCGCGCCCGCCCAGCAGCATGAAGAACGGCCGGCCGAACAGCAGCATCACGGCAGTGAAGAACAGTCCGGCGAGCAGGCCGATCATGACCGCGTGCAGCGCCAGCGTCGCCGCGCGGTCGCGCTCGCCGGCGCCGAGCGCGCGGCTGATCGCGGATGAAACGCCGCCGCCCATGGCGCCGGCCGACATCATCTGGGTCAGCATGACGAAGGGAAACACCAGCGCGATCGCGGCCAGCGGCTCGAGGCCGAGGCGGCCGATATAGGCGGTCTCGGCGACCGCAACCAGGGTGGTGCCGACCATCGCGACGACATTGGGAAGCGCCAGCTTCAGCAGGGTCGGCAGGATCGGCGACGTCAGCAGGCCGTTGGCCGCGACCTTTGCCGGCGCTGCGGGCGGGGCTTCAATGGTCATGCGTCACCCGTCACCCCAAACCCTGGCTAAAGAATTATGAGTGACATATTATGAACAGCGCGCGCAATCCATCCCGGCGCCACGCATGGTCACCATGGCAGGCCGCATAGGTCGATGACGCCCTGCCGCGGCTTGCGGCTGAAATCGAACACGAACGGCGCCATCGCCTCGAAGCGAACGCGGGCCCCCTTCTGTTCGGCATAGACTTCGCCGGTGAAGGGGTGCCAGCCGCGCGACTGGTAGAACGCGAAATTGTGCGGTTCGCAGAACAACAGCGCGAATTGCACCGCTTCGTGGTGGCGCATCGTCTGGATCGCGGCGTCGAGCGCGAGGCTGGCATAACCCTGCCGCCGGCAATCCTCGCGGGTCGAAACTCCGCCGATGCCGCCGATCTGCACCTTGCGGCCGTCCCAGGTGGCGTGGCGGAAGTAGATGCCGACATGGCAGGCCAGGCCGGCCTGGCTCCCTTGCGGCGCCTCGATCAGCACGCGGAGGTCGGCATGGGCCCACTCGACGTGCCCCCATGGCAGCTTTGCAACGGCGTCGGCCGGCCAGACCGCCTCGAACAGCGGCTTGGCCACAGGCCACGATGCGTCCCCGTTCAATACGTCGATCTCGATGCTCACTTTTTCGCCCTTTTCTGGTGCGCTGTCTGGCCTGGTCGTCCCAAATTGCCGTGTTTAAGCTGGCGGAACCTTCTATAAGGGGTCCCGTTAAGCCCACGTCTCCCATCATTGCGGACATCACCCATGACCTTCACGCTTCCCGACCTTCCCTATGCCTATGACGCGCTTGCTCCTCATATGTCGAAGGAAACGCTGGAATTCCACCACGACAAGCATCATCAGGCCTATGTGACCAACGGCAACAATCTGCTGAAAGGCACCGAATTCGAGGGCAAGTCTCTCGAGGAGATCGTCAAGGGCTCGTTCGGCAAGAATGCGCCGCTGTTCAACAATGCGGGCCAGCACTACAACCACCTGCATTTCTGGAACTGGATGAAGCCCAATGGCGGCGGCGACAAATTGCCCGGCCGTCTCGCCAAGAAGATCGACGAGGATCTCGGCGGGCTGGAGAAGTTCAAGACCGATTTCGCCGCCGCCGGCGTCGGCCAGTTCGGCTCGGGCTGGGCCTGGCTGTCGGTCAAGAACGGCAAGCTCGAAATCTCCAAGACCGCCAACGGCGAAAGCCCGCTGGTGCACGGCGCCACGCCGATCCTCGGCGTCGACGTCTGGGAGCACTCCTACTACATCGATTATCGCAACCGCCGTCCCGACTATCTGAAGGCGTTCGTCGATCATCTGGTGAACTGGGAGTATGTCGACCAGCTGTTCTCGAAGGCGTGATCAATCGTTCACATCGTCTTCCGAGACAAGGCGCGCCCTTACCCTCCCCTGGAGGGGCCGAGACGAGCGAAGCTCGCTCTTGGGTCGACGCGAATGAAATGAGCGGCGGGGTGGGGTGAAAGTCTCTCCACTCGAACAGTGGTCCGAGTTGAGAGATCACCCCACCCCGGGTCGCATTTCGCTTCGCTGCATGCGAACCGACCCTCCCCCTCCAGGGGAGGGTAGAGGTTCGAGAACCATTCGGAACACCCCGGCAGGGGCACGGTGGGGTCGGTGAAAAGCTATCTTCTGGTGTTTGTCGGCGGCGGGCTTGGTGCGTCGCTGCGTCATGCGGTCAACATGATCAGCGCGCGGGGCCTCGGCACGGCATTTCCCTGGGGCACCTTCATCATCAATATTTCCGGCTCGCTCGTCATGGGCCTGATCGCCGGCTATCTCGCCTTCAAGGGCGAGGCCTCGCAGCCCTGGCGGCTGTTTCTGATGACCGGCATTCTCGGCGGTTACACCACCTTCTCGGCATTCTCGCTCGATGCCGCGCTGCTCTACGAGCGGGGCGAGATCGCCTCCGCGCTGTTCTACGTGCTGGGCTCGGTGGTGCTGTCGATCGCCGGCCTGTTCGCCGGCCTCGCGCTGATGCGCCACCTCACCTGAACCCATAGCGTTTTCGAGCGAAGTGGATACCGGTTCGCGTGAAGAAAACGCGTCAAAAAACCGGAGCCGTGCGCCCGCGCATGGCTACCCATCTGCCGCGCATGGGTGGCGCCGTCGTTCCGTTTGCTTCGCTGTGCCGGCAAGACTAAGCAAGTTCAGCCCTTTTCACCTCCCAGACCGATTGCCTTGGCAGAACTCCCCCTGAAAGACCCGGCGCCCGCCGACGACGCCGCGGACACCGAGCCGCGCCCCGGACGCATCCGCAAGCCGATCGGCTGGTCGATGATCGTGATCGCCGTGCTGGTGGCGGTCTGCGTGGTGCTGGTGTGGCGCCGCGACGGCGTCCATGGCGTCACGGAAATCCTCTTCAGCGATCTGGAGTTGTTCGGCGGTATCCTGCCGCGAGTGCTGGCGGGCTGCCTGCTCGGCGCCTTCATCGCCGAGATCCTGCCGCACGAGAAGGTGTCGCGCGCGCTGGGGCCGAATTCCGGCCTGAAGGGGTTGCTGATCGGCACCGCGTTCGGCGCCATCCTGCCGGGCGGACCGTTCACCGTCTATCCGGTGGCGGCAGCCCTGCTCACGGTCGGCGCCGATTTCGGCGCCGCCATCGCCATGGTGGTGAGCTGGACGTTGATCGGCTATGGCCGCGCCATCGTCTGGGAATTGCCGATCATGGGCACCGACTTCACGCTGTGGCGCATCGTGATCTCGCTGCCGCTGCCGATCCTGGCCGGCGCGCTCGGCCGCTTCGTCTATATCCGGATCTATCCGAAGGGCGCGCCGCCATGAGCGCGCTGATCGTCGACATCATCCTGTGGGGTTCGGTCGCCGTGCTCGGATTCATGGCCTGGCAGCGCGGCCGGCCCGTGCTGGTCTCGTCCGTGCGCGAAGGCACGCTGGATTTCATCAATATCGTTCCGCGCATCGCGCTCGGCGTGATCGGCGCGGGCTATATCGCCGCGGTGATTCCTTCCGAAGTGATCACCGGCTGGCTCGGGCCTGATTCAGGCTGGCTCGGCGTGCTGATGGCCACGGTCGCGGGTGCCGCCACGCCGGGCGGCCCGGTGATCGGCTTCTCGCTCGGCGCCGTCGCCATGAAGGCCGGCGCCGGCCCGCCGCAGGTCATCGCCTATGTCACGGCCTGGGCGCTGTTCGCGTTCCAGCGGCTGATTCTCTGGGAGATCCCGTTCATGCCGGCGCGTTTCGTCTGGTTCCGCGCCGCGGTATCGCTGCCGTTCCCGTTCGTGGCGGCGGCGATCGCGATGGCGGTCGGGAAGCCGTAGGCACTGAGAACGCCCCGGTAGACACCCGTTATGTTATATTATAACGTTTTTCCATGGTTCCTTCCCACCCCCACAGCCATGACCACGGCCACCACCACGCGCACAGCCACGGCCCGTCCTCGCCGCATCCGGCGCAGTCGGCACCCTGGTCGATCCTGCGCATGACGGTTTTCGCCCGGCTCGGGGCGGCGCTCGCGGTCAGTGCCGGTTTGTGGGCTGTCGTGTGGCTGGCGATGAGGTGAGCATGGCCACGCAGCTGCAATTCCGCGATGTCACGCTGGGCTATGACCGGCACCCGGCGGTGCACCACCTCGACGGCGAGGTCGCCACCGGCGCGCTGCTCGCGGTGGTCGGTCCCAACGGCGCCGGCAAGTCGACACTGTTTCGCGGGCTGGTCGGCATCCTCAAGCCGCTGGCGGGCTCGATCGGGCTGGGCGACCTCAACGTCCGCGATATCGCCTATCTGCCGCAGACCGCCGATATCGACCGCAGCTTTCCGATCTCGGTATACGATTTCGTCGGCACCGGGCTGTGGCGCGAGACCGGATTTTTCGGCGGCATGGGCAAGTCTGCGCGCGACAAAATCGCCCAGGCGCTCGGCGCCGTCGGCCTCAACGGTTTTGAGAATCGTCCGATCGGCACGCTGTCGGGTGGGCAGATGCAGCGCATGCTGTTCGCGCGGGTGCTGTTGCAGAATGCCCGGCTGATCGTGCTGGACGAGCCCTTCAACGCCATCGACGCCAAAACCTCGGCCGACCTGCTGGCGCTGGTGGGCCATTGGCACGCCGAGAAGCGCACGGTGCTGGCGGCGCTGCACGACATGGATCTGGTGCGCGCCCATTTTCCGGAAACCCTGCTGCTGGCGCGCGGCCCGGTGGCCTGGGGCCCCACCGCCGAGGTCCTGACATCGGAGAATCTGACGGAAGCGCGCCGGATGTGCGAAGCCTTCGACGACGGCGCGCCGGCCTGCGCGGTCGACGACCTGCCGTCGCGGGCGGCGTGAAGCGATGATGTATGACGCGCTGATCGCGCCCTTCACCGAATTCGAATTCATGCGCCGGGCGCTCGCCGCCGTGATCGCGCTGTCGCTGGGCGGCGCGCCGATCGGTGTGTTCCTGATGCTGCGGCGGATGTCTCTCGTCGGCGACGCCATGGCGCATGCCATCCTGCCGGGCGCCGCGATCGGCTTCCTGCTGTCCGGCCTCAGCCTGTTCGCGATGACCGCGGGCGGCTTGATCGCAGGCTTTACCGTCGCGATCCTCGCAGGGTTAGTCGCGCGAAATACCGAACTGAAGGAAGACGCTTCCCTGGCGACCTTCTACCTGGTGTCGCTGGCGCTCGGTGTCACCATCGTCTCGATCAAGGGCACCAATATCGATCTGCTGCACGTGCTGTTCGGCAATATCCTGGCCATGGACGACCAGACCCTGCTGGTGATCGCCTTCAACGCCACCATCACGCTGCTGGTGCTGGCGGTGATCTTCCGCCCGCTGGTGATCGAATGCGTCGATCCGGTATTCCTGCGCACCGTCAGCCGCGCCGGCGCGCCGGCGCATCTGGCGTTTCTGGCGTTGGTGGTCATCAACCTCGTCAACGGCTTTCACGCGCTCGGCACGCTGCTCGCGGTCGGGCTCATGATCCTGCCCGCCGGCATCGCCCGGTTCTGGTCGCGCGACATCACCGGCATGATCTGCATTGCGGTGGCGAGCGCGATCGTATCGGGCTATGCGGGCCTCGTGCTGTCGTTCCACACGAAAGTGCCGTCGGGGCCTGCGATCATCCTGGTGGCGGCGGTGCTCTATATTGGGTCGCTGCTGTTCGGCCCGGTCAGCGGGCTGGTCAGGCAGATGTTTCCCCGCCGGCATCTCGAGGCGTAACGATGCGCTTGAACTCCCCCATCGCCGCTCGCTCGGTGCACCTCTCCCCTTGTGGGAGAGGTCGGATCGCATCGCCAGATGCGATCCGGGTGAGGGGGGCAGGTCCATCGATAGACCGTAACCCCTCACCCCAACCCTCTCCCACAGGGGGAGAGGGGGCTCACCGACTTCGTTGCGGCATCGAGCCAGAGCCCCGATCAAGGTGGATGCGAGCAGTGCTCCGGTTTATTGTCTTCATCGGCAT
Source organism: Bradyrhizobium sp. (assembly GCF_030646015.1). Classification (GTDB taxonomy): domain Bacteria; phylum Pseudomonadota; class Alphaproteobacteria; order Rhizobiales; family Xanthobacteraceae; genus Bradyrhizobium. The sequence goes on along the minus strand of NZ_JAUSLT010000062.1, from coordinate 15,026 downwards.
CGCACTCGCGATGATCGTTTCACCCGCCAGCGCACAGGATCGCCTCAACGTCGTCGCCAGTTTCTCGATCATCGGCGATTTCGTGCGCAATGTCGGCGGCGAGCGCGTCAGCGTCACCACGCTGGTGGGCCCCGATGGCGACGCGCATGTTTACACGCCGACACCGGCCGACGCGAAGAAGATTGCCGACGCAAGACTCGTCATCGTCAACGGCCTCGGCTTCGAAGGCTGGCTGTCGCGGCTGGTGCAATCCTCCGGCAAGAAGCCGACCATCGTCACCGCGACCAGGGGCATCGCCCCGCGCAAGCTCGGCTCCGAGGCCGATCCGCATGCCTGGCAATCGGCCGCCAATGCGAAAACCTACGTGACCAACATCCGGGATGCGCTGGCCGCGGCCGACCCGGCCGGGGCCGAGACCTATCGCGGCAATGCGCAAACCTATCTGGAAAAGCTCGATGCGCTCGACCGCGAAACACGGGCGGCAGTGGCGCAGATCCCGCAGGACCGCCGCAAGGTGATCTCGACCCACGATGCGTTCGGCTATCTCGCCGCCGCTTACGGGATCGAATTCGTGGCGCCGCTGGGCGTTTCCACCGAATCCGAGGCCAGCGCGCGCGATATCGCCCGCATCATCACCCAGATCAGGACCCAGAAGATTCCGGCGGTTTTCCTCGAAAATATCAGCGACAGCAGGCTGATCCGGCGGATATCGGCCGAGACCGGCGCCCGGGTCGGCGGAACGCTGTATTCCGACAGCCTGACGGGCGAAAAGGGCGACGCCCCCACTTACATTGATATGGTCAGGCACAATATAAAGGCCCTGACCAGCGCGCTCGCCAATTAGGGCAGGGGCCCTCCCTGCCGCCGGCACGATCAGCGCGAAATACCGCCCTTCCGGAGTGATTATGGCTGAACCGACATCCCAAAAAATTCCCGTGACCGTGCTGACGGGCTATCTCGGCGCCGGCAAGACCACGCTGCTCAACCGCATCCTTTCGGAAAACCATGGCAAGAAATACGCCGTCATCGTCAATGAATTCGGCGAGATCGGCATCGACAACGACCTGATCATCGGCGCCGACGAAGAAGTGTTCGAGATGAACAATGGCTGCGTCTGCTGCACCGTGCGCGGCGACCTCGTGCGCATCCTCGACGGGTTGATGAAGCGCAAGGGCAAGTTCGACGCCATCATCGTCGAGACCACGGGCCTCGCCGATCCGGCCCCGGTGGCGCAGACCTTCTTCGTTGACGAGGACGTCCAGAAGCACGCGCGGCTCGACGCCGTGGTGACGGTGGCCGATGCCAAGTGGCTGAACGACCGCCTCAAGGACGCGCCCGAGGCCAAGAACCAGATCGCCTTCGCCGACGTCATTGTGCTGAACAAGACCGATCTGGTGAGCAAGGCTGAATTGGCCGAGGTCGAAGCCCGGATCCGCGCCATCAACCCCTACGCCAAGCTGCACCGCACCGAGCGCTGCCAGGTGGCGCTGTCGGACGTGCTGGAGCGCGGCGCGTTCGACCTCGACCGCATCCTCGAACTCGAGCCGGAATTTTTGGACGCCGGCGATGGCCATGACCACGATCACGATCATCATCACGGACATGGCCACGACCACGATCACAGCCATGGCCTGAAGCATTATCATGACGAAGATATGCAGTCGTTGTCGCTGCGGTCCGACAAGCCGCTCGATGCCACGAAATTCATGCCGTGGCTGCAGAACCTGGTCGCCAGCGAGGGCCAGAAGATTTTACGCTCCAAGGGCATTCTCGCCTTCACCGACGATGACGACCGTTACGTGTTCCAGGGCGTCCACATGATGCTGGAGGGCGACCACCAGCGCGCCTGGAAGAAGGGCGAAGCCCGCGAGAGCCGCCTCGTCTTCATCGGCCGCGAATTGCCCGAGCAGATGATCCGTGACGGCTTCGAAAACTGTATCACCACGTGATGAAAGAGTTCGATCCCGGCACCAATGCCGCCTCCATCGTATCGGTCACCGACCGGGTGCGCCCGCTCGCGATCGGCATGCCCGTCACCTCGCTGCATTTTCTCGGCGATATCGCCGCCTTCGTCGGCGCCGAGGAAAGCGTGGCGCTGGTGAGCGCCGACGGTGAGATTTCGTCAGTCGCGGTCCATGGCGGCGGCATTCTCTGCGCCGCAACCGACGGCGCCCGCATCGTCATGGGCGGCGACGACGGCAAGGTCGTGGCGCTGGATAAAAAGGGCGAGGTCACGCTGCTCGCGACCGACGCCAAGCGGCGCTGGATCGACAATGTCGCTGTCCATCCCGACGGTGCCATTGCATGGTCCGCCGGCAAGACCGCCTATGTCCGCGGCGGCAAGGGCGAGGACAAGTTTTTCGAAGTGCCGTCGACCGTCGGCGGCCTGGCGTTTGCGCCGAAGGGGCTGCGGCTCGCGATCGCGCATTACAACGGCGTGACGCTGTGGTTTCCCAACATGGCCGCCAACGCCGAAGTGCTGGAATGGGCCGGCTCGCATCTCGGCGTGGTGTTCAGCCCCGACAACAAGTTCCTGGTCACCGCGATGCACGAGCCGGCGCTGCATGGCTGGCGGCTCGCCGACACCAGGCACATGCGCATGACCGGCTATCCCGGCCGCGTCCGGTCGCTGTCCTGGAGCGCCGGCGGCAAGGGACTGGCGACATCAGGCGCCGATACCGTGATCATCTGGCCGTTCGGCAGCAAGGACGGCCCAATGGGCAAGGAGCCGGCGATGCTGGCGCCGCTGCAGGCGCGCGTTTCGGCAGTCGCCTGCCATCCGAAGCAGGACATTCTGGCGGCCGGCTACAGCGACGGCACCGTGCTGATGGTGCGGCTGACCGACGGCGCGGAAATCCTGGTGCGCAAGAACGGCGGCGCGCAGGTCTCGGCGCTGGCCTGGAACGCCAAGGGCACCCAGCTGGCGTTCGCCGCGGAAGATGGCGAGGCGGGGTTATTGGCGCTGTAGCGCGAGGTGCCGGCCCGGAATCCATCCGACATCGTGGTGGCCGCCTGTGGCCTGAACTGCCGTGGAACCCCGCCACCGTTCAAACGTTGACCCTCGCGAACCAATTCGCGTTGAACCAACGGTGAAACCCATGCTTCCGGACGACAGCCAACGCGCCTACAGGACGAATATGCTGCTGGCCGGCGCCATGGTGGTGGCCGGGCTCGCTATCACAGGCCTGTCGGTGGCCAGGCTCGACGCCAGCAAGCCGCATCCGCAGATGGCGCAGGCGACGCAGCCGCTGCAATCGACGCCGGGCGCAGAATCCAAACCGTCTGCGCCGGCTGAGCCCGCGACCACAGGCGCGCGGCCGACCGGCGTGCCGCCCGAGCCCGCGCGGCCCGATGCCGACGCGCAAAAGGCGGGCGCCCAGCCCGCGTTGCCGCCCGCGCCGGCCGAGAAGACGGCGCCACCGATCAAGGACCGGTAACGGCATTCACACTCTTCATCTTCTCTGGTCCTCATCACTCGGTCCTCATCCTGAGGAGCCGCGCGCGCTTCGCGCGGCGTCTCGAAGGATGGCGGCGGGCTACATGCCAGATGGTTCGAGACGCGCGCCAGCCAGCGCAAAGCGCGCTGTCTGGACGCGCTCCTCACCATGAGGCAGCGGCGTATCTCACCCAAGAAGCGAAGGATGGCTTGAGCGGGTAACGGCGGCTTCGATCGTCGGTCAGCGCGCGCCCTTCAGTGTGCAGGATGTGGAGCAGGTGGTGGTCACGCCGCGATCGCAGGCGATGCAGGCGCCTACGCACTGCTTCATGTCCTTGGGATTGTAGACGCTATAGAGCTTCCTGGCGCAGTTCCCGATCGAGCCGGTGACGTCATTATTGTCAGGCGAGCACGCAGCCAGTGCCGCCGCGAACAGGACGATAGCGATGATGGCGCGCATGGTCAGCGCTCCGCTGAAGAAGCCTTCGCTCGAAACGCGGCGACGGCTCCAGGCCTCGCAGGAAGTACCCTTCAGCGTGGCACGGCATGGTTAATGTCTGGTTATGACGCATCCGCGCATTCTCGATTCGTCATCACCGGGCTTGACCCGGTGATCCATCTTTCTTGAATGATGGATACGCGGATCAAGCCCGCGCATGACAATCGAGTACGACGCGCTGGCGCAGCCTCACCTGACCAGCACGTTCCGGAACTGCCAGGGATCCGACGTGTCGATATCCTCCGGAAACAGCCCCGGCCGGTCCGTCAGCGGCGTCCAGTCGGTGTAAAAGCCTTTGACCGGGCCGAGATAGGGCATCTGGATTTCCAGCAGACGATCGAAGTCCATCTCGTCGGCTTCGACGATGCCTTCGTTCGGGTTTTCCAGCGCCCACACCATGCCGCCGAGCACGGCGGAGGTCACTTGCAGGCCGGTGGCGTTCTGATAGGGCGCGAGTTTGCGGGTCTCTTCGATGGAGAGCTGCGAGCCGTACCAGTAGGCATTGTTGTCATGGCCGTACAGCAGCACGCCGAGCTCGTCGATGCCATCGACGATCTCGTTTTCATCGAGGATGTGGTGCTTTTCCTGCATCTTCGCTGCGCGGCCGAACATTTCATGCAGCGACAGCACGGCATCGTCGGCCGGATGATAGGCATAGTGGCAGGTCGGCCGATAGACCGCCGTGCCCGACGCGTCCCGCACGGTGAAGTAATCGGAGATCGAGATCGACTCGTTGTGGGTAACGAGGAAGCCATACTGCGCGCCGCGGGTCGGGCACCAGGTGCGCACGCGCGTGTTGGCGCCGGGCTGCATCAGGTAGATGGCGGCGCCGCAGCCGGATTGGTGGGTCCGTGCATTCTCGGGCATCCATTTTTCATGGGTGCCCCAACCAAGTTCGGACGGCTGCACGCCTTCCGACAGGAAGCCTTCCACCGACCAGGTGTTGACGAAGACGTCCGGTTCCTTCGGCGACTTGGAGCGCTGGGTGTCACGTTCGGCGATGTGGATGCCCTTGATGCCAGCCTGCCGCATCAAGTCCGCCCATTCGGCTTTGGTCTTCGGCTTCGGGGCATTGAGCTTCAGATCGGCGGCGACATTGAGCAGCGCCTGCTTGACGAAAAAAGACACCATGCCCGGATTGGCGCCACAGCAGGAGACTGCCGTGGTCGAGCCCGCGGGTCGCGCCTTCTTGGCGGCCAGCGTTGCTTCGCGAAGGGCGTAGTTGGAGCGCGCTTCCGGGCCCTTCGACGAATCGAAATAGAAGCCGAGCCATGGCTCGTTGACCGTGTCGATATAGAGAGCGCCCAGTTCGTTGCAGAGCTCCATGATGTCGGTGGAGCCGGTATCGACCGAGAGATTGACGCAAAAACCCTGGCCGCCGCCTTCAGTGAGCAACGGAGTCAGAAATTCGCGATAATTGTCCCTGGTCACGCCCTTCTGAATGAAGCGTACATTGTGTTTTTCGCAAAGCGCCTTGCGACCCTCGTCCTTGGGATCGATCACGGTGATGCGCGACTTGTCGTAATCGAGATGCCGCTCGATCAGCGGCAGCGTGCCTTTGCCGATCGAACCGAACCCGATCATGACAATGGGACCGGTGATCTTCGCGTGGATGGGCGATGGCGAGGACATTGGCTTTGGACTCCAGTAAAAGGAATAGCTGTCGGCGTTCGCAGGGGGTCAGTCGGAACGCTGCTTCGCGGTGATTTCGATCTCGACCTTCATCTCGGGCTTGTAGAGCCCGGCGACGACGAGAAGTGTTGCGGCGGGACGGATGTTGCCGAGAACTTCGCCGCAGACCGTAAGCACGGCGTCGGCGTCCCTGGCGTCGGTGATGTAGTAGGTCGCCCGCACGATGTCGGTCATCGCAAAGCCGCCTTCCGCGAGCGCGGCCTCGATGGTCTTGAAGCAGTTCCGTGACTGGCTCGTGACGTCAGGTGGCATCGTCATGGTGGCGTAATCGTAGCCGGTGGTGCCGGCGACGAAGGCGAAATCACCGTCGATGACGGCGCGGCTGTAGCCGGCGGCTTTCTCAAACGGCGAGCCGGTGGAAATCAGGCGGCGGGGCATCGTATCGACCTCGGGGCGGAACATGGCGTGGCTGGGGTTGAGGCCACGCAATGCCGCGTCTGGCCCCTCAAATCAAGCGGCGTGAGTGGCCAGCTTACGGGCTTTTCCGGCCAGCCGCAGCCTGGCTTTCGGCGCTTCCGCACCTGTCGCCGCGATCATGCCCCAGGCGCCGTCGAGCGCGCCCGCGCGCAACTCGAGGCCGAGCAGCCGGTCGCGCTCGAACGGGCCGGGCAGCGACAGCTCGCCGGTGCCAAGGGGCGAGAAGCCGAAGCGGGCATAATAGGGCGCGTCGCCGAGCAGGATCACGGCGCCATGGCCCCGCACCTTCGCCGCCGCCAGCGCATGGTCCATCAGGGCAGCACCGATGCCGAGTTCGCGGCAGGACGCGTCGACCGCCAGCGGCCCCAGCACCAGCGCGGGCTTGCCCCCGGCGCTGACGTGCCACAACCGCACGGTTCCGACCAACTTGCCCTGGCGCACGACCGAAAAGGCAAGGCCTTCGGCGGGCGCGCGTCCGTCGCGCAGGCGCTGGCAGGTGCGCGTATGGCGGTTTCCGCCAAAGCAGGCATCCAGCAGCGCTTCACGCGCAACGACGTCCGAGGCACGCTCCGCACGGATCGCGAACGGGGCGGCGTCGGAAATGAGGGCAACAGTGGTGTTCCGCAAAGCAGTCATGGCACGTCAGTCCTCGCTCCGGCCGGCGGTGAGCCAGCGGAGCGTTGTCGGCAGATAGTCGATGGAGGGATGGGAGCCGGCGCGCCGGCTCCCGGTTAGTCGAGCCTCAACGAGGCCTCAGATGTGGTAGGTGCGCAGCGGCGGGAAGCCGTTGAACGCCACCGACGAGTAGGTCGACGTATACGCGCCGGTGCCTTCGATCAGCAGCTTGTCGCCGATCTCGAGCGTCACCGGAAGCGGGTACGGCAGCTTCTCGTACATCACGTCCGCGGAGTCGCAGGTGGGCCCTGCGAGCACGCACGGCGTCATCTCGGCGCCGTCATGCGGCGTCTTGATGGCGTAGCGGATCGACTCGTCCATCGTCTCGGCGAGACCGCCGAACTTGCCGATGTCGAGATATACCCAGCGCACCTCGTCCTCGTCGCTCTTCTTGGAGATCAGAACGACTTCGGTCTCGATGATGCCGGCATTGCCGACCATGCCGCGGCCCGGCTCGATGATGGTCTCCGGGATCGCGTTGCCGAAATGCTTGCGCAGCGCACGGAAGATCGACCGGCCGTACTGCACGACCGCCGGAACTTCCTTCAGGTACTTGGTCGGGAATCCGCCGCCCATGTTGACCATGGACAGGTTGATGCCACGCTCCGCGCAGTCGCGGAAAACCGACGACGCCATCGACAGCGCGCGGTCCCACGCCTTCACCTTGCGCTGCTGCGAGCCGACATGGAACGAGATGCCATAGGGCTCCAGGCCGAGCTGCTTGGCGAGGTCGAGCACGTCGACCGCCATTTCCGGATCGCAGCCGAACTTGCGCGACAGCGGCCATTCGGCGCCGGCGCAGTCATAGAGGATGCGGCAGAACACCTTGGCGCCGGGGGCGGCGCGGGCGATCTTCTCGACCTCGGCGGTGCAGTCGACCGAGAACAGGCGAATCCCGAGCGCGAAGGCGCGCGCGATATCACGCTCCTTCTTGATCGTGTTGCCAAAGGAGACACGCTCCGGGGTCGCACCCGCGTCCAGCGCCATCTGGATCTCCTGCACCGAGGCGCAGTCGAAGCACGAGCCCATCGAGGCCAGCAGCGACAGCACTTCCGGCGCCGGGTTGGCCTTGACCGCATAGAACACGCGGCTGTCCGGCAGCGCCTTCGAGAAGGTCTGGTAATTGTCGCGCACGACCTCGAGGTCGACGACGAGGCAAGGCTCGACGTCCTGGCCCTCGTTACGGCGGCTGCGCAGGAATTCCTGGATACGTTCAGTCATAGTAGCACCCTCCCAAACGGCCCCAGCGACGGAGACACGTTCAAAAAATGATCTCGGATCAGAGCGCTCCGGCCACGTTGCGCGATGGAGGCGCGACGCGGCCAAAAAACTCAGACCGAACTGTGCTGCCGTGGATTGGTTGGGAAGGATCCCGCCCGCACACCTGGCAATGAAGGACAAGCCTCTTCGGTATTCGCGCCGGCTGATGGAAAGCCGGCAGAGACCAAAAAAGCCCGATCCGTCGTTGCTTTAAGTCGCGTCCCCCGTTGAGAACGAGGTGCGCCGGTTCGCCTCCGGCTGCCAGTCACGGTTGCAAGGATCGAAGAGACCTTCAACGGCATCTCTTGAGAGAGATGCTGGCCTCTCAAATCTCGCGATCTGAGCGACCCTCGGTTCTTCGTCCCTTGGCGGCTGTCCGGCCTCTTGTCCGGATACCTACCGACTGACACACGACCACAGGCACGTGCGAAATTGGGCAAGAGTGCAGATAGGGGATTTGATCCTGCTTCGCAACATTTTTTTTAGGCTGGGGACAGATTTGCCTAACATGTGCTTGCAGTGTTGCTCACGGCGCACGCGAGCGGCGCTGAACGTGAACAGACGTTAAGTTTTGTTAAGGGAGAGCAAGCGGCCTGCAAGGGCGCGCAAGTATTTTCACGGGGCCGGCGCGGCTTTGTCGCGCAGCCGACTTCAGGCGCGGCGGGTGAACGGCTCGACGCGCTGTGCGGCGCGGATGAACGCCGCCATGATGAAGACGCCGATCGCGAACAGCACCGCCTGCAGGATGTGCGCGCTGGTGTCGTCCAGCCCGAACAGGATCGCGAGCGCCCAGCCGCCGGCGAACGCCGCGCCGAACACCTCGGCGCCGATCAGGATCGCGGCACTGATGACGGTGATGACGCTGGGCCAGATGATCCGGCGGGGAGCGGTCGGGGAGGGCTGCGCGTTCATGGGGGCCAAGGTCCTGTTGCGGGCGCAATCTCTATGAAAAGGCCCCTGCTATCAAGCGCAAAAGGGCCTAAAAAAGCCCCATCGCGTGATATAGGTCCCTGCATTCATTCGCAGACCAAAACGGGAAATATTGATGTCGGAAAGCTCGGAAATGGCGGCCGCCTCGAAGGCCCAGGCAAACCCGCTTCTGAAGGCCTGGCAGACGCCGTTCGAGACCCCGCCATTCCCCGAAATCGCGCCGGAACACTTTCTGCCGGCCTTCGAGCAGGCCTTCGCCGATCACGCCGCCGAGATCGTCGCGATCGAGCACGATCCCGCGGCCCCCGATTTCGCCAACACCATCACGGCGCTGGAGCGCTCCGGCAAGCTGCTCTCCCGGGTGGCGGCGGTGTTCTACGACCTGGTCTCGGCGCACTCCAATCCGGAGCTGCTGGAGATCGACAAGGAAGTGTCGCTGCGGATGGCGCGGCACTGGAATCCGATCATGATGAACGCGGTGCTGTTCGGCCGCATCGCGCTGTTGCACGACAACCGCGCCGATCTCGGGCTGACCGGCGAGCAGCTGCGGCTGCTGGAACGCACCTATACCCGCTTCCACCGCGCCGGCGCCGGGCTCGACGAGGGTGCCAAGAAGCGGATGGCCGAGATCAACGAGCGGCTGGCCCATCTCGGCACCGCCTTCAGCCACCATCTGCTCGGCGACGAGCAGGACTGGTTCATGGAGCTCGGCGAGGCCGATCGCGGCGGCCTTTCCGACAGTTTCGTCGCGGCGGCGAAGGCTGCGGCCGAGGAGCGCGGCATGGCCGGCAAGGCGGTCATGACGCTGTCGCGCTCCTTCGTGGAGCCGTTCCTGAAGAGCTCCACCCGCCGCGACCTGCGTGAAAAGGTGTTCAAGGCCTTTACGGCGCGCGGCGACAACGGCAACGCCAACGACAACAACGAAACCATCCTCGAGATCCTGAAGTTGCGCGAGGAGACCGCGAAACTGCTGGGTTTTGCCACCTTCGCCGCCTACCGGCTGGAGGACTCGATGGCCAAGACGCCCGAGGCGGTGCGCGGCCTGCTGGAGCGGGTCTGGAAGCCGGCCCGCGCCCGCGCGCTCGCCGACCGCGATGCCCTGCAGGCGCTGGTCGCCGAAGAGGGCGGCAATTTCGCGCTGGCGCCGTGGGACTGGCGCTACTACGCCGAGAAACTGCGGCAGATCAGGGCCAATTTCGACGACGCCGCGATCAAGCCGTACCTGTCGCTGGATCACATGATCGAGGCTTCCTTCGACTGCGCCAGCCGGCTGTTCGGCATCACCTTTGCCGAGCGCAAGGATATTCCGGTCTGGCATCCGGACGTCCGGGTATGGGAGGTGAAGGATGCCGCCGGCAAGCACAAGGCGCTGTTCTATGGCGACTACTTTGCCCGGCCGTCAAAACGTTCCGGCGCCTGGATGACGTCGCTGCGCGACCAGCAGAAGCTCGATGGCGAGGTCGCGCCGCTGATCCTCAATGTCTGCAACTTCTCCAGGGGCGCCGACGGCCAGCCGTCGCTGCTGTCGCCCGACGACGCCCGCACCCTGTTCCACGAATTCGGCCACGCGCTGCACGGGATGCTGTCGGATGTGACCTACCCCTCGCTGTCGGGCACTTCCGTGTTCACGGATTTCGTCGAGCTGCCGTCGCAGCTGTACGAGCACTGGCAGGAGCAGCCCCAGGTGCTCAGGCAGTTTGCCCGGCACTACCAGACCGGCGAGCCGCTGCCCGACGACCTGCTGAAGCGCTTCATCGCCGCGCGCAAATTCAACCAGGGTTTTGCCACCGTGGAGTTCGTCTCCTCGGCGCTGATCGATCTCGAATTCCACACCCAGCCCGCACAGGATATCCCGGATGTGGGGGCGTTCGAACGCGCCGAGCTGGAGAAGATCGGGATGCCCGCGGAAATCTCGTTGCGGCACCGGCCGACCCAGTTCGGCCATATCTTTTCCGGCGATCACTATGCCTCGGGCTATTACAGCTACATGTGGTCCGAGGTGATGGACGCCGACGCGTTTGGCGCCTTCGAGGAGGCCGGCGACATCTTCGATCCCAAGGTTGCAAAACGGCTGCACGACGACATCTATTCCTCCGGCGGCTCGCGCGATCCGGAAGATGCCTATATCGCGTTCCGCGGCCGCGAGCCGGAGCCCGACGCGCTGCTGCGCCGCCGCGGCCTGCTTGAAGAACCAAAGGCGGCCTGAGGTGAGCAAGGTGAAACTGAAACAGGGGTTGCTGGGCTTGTTGCTGCTGGCCGGCGTCGTCGCTTTCGGCGCCAGGCAGGCGCAGGCCCATCCGCATGTCTTCATTACGGCCTCCAGCCAGGTGATCTACGCTCCCGACGGCTCGATGACAGGCGTGCGCCACGCCTGGACCTTCGACGACATGTTCTCGACCTACGCGCTGCAGGGCGTCGAGACCAAGGTCAAGGGCGTCTTCAGCCGCGAGGAGCTGGCGCCGCTGGCGCAGACCAATGTCGAATCGCTGAAGGAATTTGCCTTCTTCACCTTCGCCAGGGCCGACGGCAAAAAGGAAAAGTTCCTGGAGCCGGTCGATTACTTCCTGGAACACAGGGATGGCGCCCTGACGCTGCATTTCACGCTGCCGCTGAAGACTCCGGTGAAGCCGAAGCTTCTGGCGCTGGAAGTGTTCGATCCCGCCTATTTCATCGACTTCAAATTCGCCGACAAGGACCCGATCAGGCTGGTCGGGGCGCCCGCCTCCTGCCAGATGAAATTCCAGCGCCCCAATGACGGCACCGCCGCGACAGCGCAGAAGCTCAACGAGGAGAATTTCGCCAGCGGCGATAACTCGAACTACGGCGCGATGTTCGCCAACAAGATCACGGTGGAATGCCCGTGATCCCGCAGCCCGGCCCGAGGGTTTCGCGCGGGCTCATGCTTTGTGCCGCGGCGGCCATCGCCGTTTGGCTGCTTGATGGCGGCATGCATGCGCTGCTGGCGCAGACGCCGTTCGGCGCGCCGAAGCGCGCCCCTGAACCCCAGGTCGGCGGCATCGTCGGCTGGATTCTCGCCAAGCAATCGGAATTCTACCGCGAGATGTCCGCGACCATCCGCGCCGCCAAGTCCGATGGCTCGGCGGTCTGGACGCTGCTTGCCATTTCCTTTGCCTACGGCATCTTCCACGCCGCCGGCCCCGGCCATGGCAAGGCGGTGATCTCGTCCTATCTGGTCGCCAACCAGGAGACCGCGCGGCGCGGCATCGTGCTGTCGTTCGCCTCGGCGCTGATGCAGTCGCTGGTCGCCGTCCTGATTGTCGGGGTTTGCGCCTGGCTGCTCAACGCCACCGCCAAGACCATGTGCGGGACGGAAAGGGTCGTCGAGATCGCCAGCTACGCGCTGATCGCGGCGTTCGGCGCCCGGCTGGTCTGGACCAAGGGCGGCGGTTTCATGCGCGCGCTGCAGGCCCGCGCGCCGGTGCCCGCGATCGCGGGCGCCGCGCAGCATCATGGTCATGACCACGGTCATGCGCACGACCACCACCATCATGATCACGGACACCACCACCACGACGATGATCCCGGCCACGTCCATGACGAGCATTGCGGCCACTCCCATGGTCCGGTCCCGAGCGAACTGGCCGGCCCGGGCGGCTGGCGCCGCGGCTTTGGCGCGATCCTCGCGGTCGGCATCCGGCCGTGCTCCGGCGCCATTCTGGTGCTGGTGTTCGCGCTGGCGCAGGGCCTGTTCTGGGCCGGCATCGCCGCGACCTTCGTCATGGGCCTCGGCACCGCCATCACGGTCGCCACCATCGCCGTCATCGCGGTGTCGGCAAAAGATCTCGCCCGCCGCCTCAGCGGCGGCAGCGAGGGCGGCGGCGCGCTGGTGATGCGCGGCATCGAATTCGGCGCGGCCGGACTGGTGCTGCTGTTCGGGGTGGGGCTGCTGTTCGGGTATCTCGCCGCGGAGCGGGTGACGTGTTTGTAAGGCGCTAGACCCGTAGCCCGGATGGAGCCAACGGGCCGGCGCGACGCGCCGCCCGATGGCGCAATCCGGGAATGCTGTGGCGGCAGGCGCGCGGTTGAGGAAGCCGCTCGGATTTGCTACAATATTACTATGGAACGCGATGAAGCCATAAGCCGATTGAAGCGGCACGAAGCCGATTTGAAGCGGCTTGGCGTCGAACATCTTTACATGTTCGGCTCGACGGCGCGCGGCGAGGCCAAACACGATTCCGACGTAGACCTCTTTTTCGATTATCAAAAGGGCAAGCTCGGCGTGTACGAACTGATGGACGTCAAGGAATACGCCGCCAGCATCCTTGGCCGCAAGACCGACATCATGACGCGCGACAGCCTGCACAAGACACTCCGGGAAGCGATAGAAGCAACAGCCGTCCGCGTGTTTTAGTGACGGCGCGTTCGCTCATCCCACGCTTGACGGACATCATCGAGGCGATCGAACGCGTCAATGGTGTATTGGTGGATTTGTCGCTCGAGGCATTCGAAAACGACTGGCAGCGGCAATGGCTCGTCGAGCGCGGTGTTGAGATTATTTCCGAAGCCAGTCGTCATCTTCCAGATGACTTGAAAGCGCGTAATCCGGAAATCCCCTGGCAGAAAGTTGCGGGGATTGGCAACGTGCTGCGCCACAACTACGAGAATATCGCAGCAGCTGTCCTATGGAAGCTGGCGCAGGCCGACTTGTCGACATTGGAAAAAGCCTGCCGCTCCGAACTCGCTGCGGAACAAAGCCGAGGGCGCCGCTGATACTTGGACAACCGGGGAATTCATGTCACGCGAACAATTCTGGTTCTTCCACCCGTTCCGGGTACGATATTCCGAGATCGACGGCCAGGGCGTGGTGTTCAACGCGCACTACCTGACCTATTTCGACACCACCATCACCGAGTATTTTCGCGCACTCGGCTACGACCAATTTGCCGACGCCAAGGCGACCGGAATCGACTTCCACGTCGTCAAGTCGCTCATCGAATACAAGGCGCCGGTGCTGTTCGACCAGGAACTCGACGTCGGCGCGCGGGTGGCGCGGATCGGCAATTCGAGCGTCGTGTTCGAACTCGCCATCTTCCTGAAGGGCGGGGTTGACGCGCTGGTAACTGGCGAGATCGTGTGGGTCTATACCGACCAGCAGACCCATCGCCCCGTCCCGATCACGAAATCAATCCGGGACTTGATCGCCACGCGCGAGCCGCACCTCGCCTGATGCATCTCAGGGCAGGAAGGATGCGAAGGCGTTGGCGATCACCATCGCGAACACCACAATGATCAGAACCCACCACACCTGAACCGCGATGGCTGCGCCGCCGAGTGTGGCCGCGATACCCGCCAGCAGTTTCTCCTCGCGAAAGATGACGGCGAACACCGCAAATGTGATGGCGAGCAGGCCCAGCGCGACCGCTGTCGTTGAAAGTGCCTGCTCCCAGGTGGTGCCGGCCGGACGCTGCCCGGTCGTCTCCCGCGATTTGATTTCGAGCCGTTTGATGCGGAAGATCAGGTGCTCGGTATCCTTCTTCGCGGCCGCCTCGGTCACCTGAGTGATCGGTCTATCAAGCAGCGCGTCCGGCAACAGATAGGTCAGCGCCGAGACCAGCAGCGCCAGCAGGCCGACCGCGCTTCCGATGATGCCAAGCCGGCGGGATTGTCTGACAGCATCCGTCACATGAAAACTCCACGCACATCGGAGCGGGTGAATTCGCCCTCCTGCCGCGCCCCCTTGGTGCGGTCCATCGGCCTGAAGGTTCAACGTGAACCAAAGCTGCGCTTTCCGGCCCCTGCGACAAATCAACCCGTCGGGTAAAATTTCGCTTTTCCCGAAACCCAAATCACCGTTATGACTCCCGCCATCCTGTCCCCTTAGGAAGGGGCGTTGGCCATCGTCACCGAACGTTGGGATGGGATTGCGGTGGACGCGACGGCATCGAGCGCGGAATGGGATTGCAGGGCGGGATAAATTCCGTGAGCGGTCACAGGACGCGCAAGACGAGCGGTGTCGAAACGTACGGCAAAATCGTGTGGACCTGACGCCTCAGTGGTCGGCGTCAAGTCTGCGGAAGGCAAGTCGGCCCGACCGGGCGCGGATGAGCCAGCTATCCGCAGGCGACGGAGGCGAGAAGAGCCCGATACTCCGGGGTG
>NZ_JAUSLT010000060.1 GCF_030646015.1 Bradyrhizobium sp. | reverse complement strand
CCGCAGATCAGCGCTTCCATGTGCTTGATGTACTGGCGGCAAACCTCGTCGGTCACGGGCCCTACGCCGGTGGCGCGCGACATCGCGTGGCGCCCGAAAAACAGATGATCGCAGGCGCCGATCAGGCTGGTGTAGAACAGCACCGGATCGATGTCGCGGAACTCGCCGGTCTTGACGCCTTCCGCCAGCAGCCGGCGGTGGAAATCCAAGAGCGGCGCGACGAAGAATTTCGAGACCTCGTCGGCGGCTTCCGGACTGCTTTCGTGCAGCAGGTAATGAATCAGCCGGTTCATATAGGGGAACTGGTGATAGGCGCGGATGATGCCGCCGATATGCAGCTTCAGCTTGGCGGTCGGCGCGATTGGCTGGGCCAGCAGATATTCGAGGTTCGCCACTTCGGTCGCGGCATCTCGCGCCAGCAAGGCCAGCAGCAATCCGTCCTTGTTGCCGAAATGATATTTGACCAGGGCGGCGTTGACGCCGGATTTTTGCGCGATGTCGCTGAGCGACACGTCGATCGATGAACGCCCGATCATCAGCTCGCTGGCCGCGACCAGCAGCTTCTCGGCCGTCGGGTTTCTTCCGCCCGGGAGCTTTGTCGGTACGCTGGTATTCAACTGCGATTCCATGACCTACGTAAGGCGTCCTGCCTGCCGGGAAATCCGGGCGCAGATAACCCGATGCCGTGGCCGCACTCAAGAGTTAATTGATTGATTGACTAAATCCCCCTGCGCCACTTAAATCCGGCCCATCATTCAAACCCCACCCAGAACAATCAGGGAGAACGCTCATGGCCGAGGCCTATATCGTCGCCGCCGCACGCACCGCAGGCGGCCGCAAGGGAGGACGCCTCGCCGGCTGGCATCCGGCCGATCTCGCGGCTTCCGTGCTGGATTCGCTGGTCGAGCGCTCGGGCGCTGCTCCCGACCAGCTCGAAGACGTGCTCATGGGCTGCGTCATGCAGGTCGGCGAACAGTCCAACAACATGGCGCGCAATGCCATCCTGGCATCGAAGCTGCCGGAAAGCGTGCCCGGCACCTCGGTCGACCGCCAGTGCGGCTCGTCGCAGCAGGCGCTGCATTTCGCGGCGCAGGCGGTGATGTCCGGCACCATGGACATCGTGATTGCCGCCGGCGTGGAATCGATGACGCGGGTACCGATGGGCCTGTCGTCGCAATTGCCGGCCAAGAACGGTTTCGGCACCTCCAAGAGCCCGGGCATCGAGAAGAAGTATCCGAACATCGTGTTCAGCCAGTTCACCGGCGCGGAAATGATGGCGGAGAAATACGGCCTCTCCAAAGACGATCTCGATAAATTCTCCTATGAGAGCCACCAGCGCGCCATCGCCGCCACCCAGGCCGGCAAGTTCAAGGACGAAATCATCCCGCTGCAGATCACCCGGGCGGATGGTTCGACCGACACCCATCACATCGACGAAGGCATCCGCTTCGATGCTACGCTCGACAGCATCCGGGGCGTCAAGCTGATCGCGGAAAACGGCAAGCTCACCGCCGCCAGCGCCAGCCAGATCTGCGACGGCGCCTCCGGCGTGATGGTCGTCAACGAACGCGGCCTGAAGTCGCTCGGCGTCAAGCCCTTGGCGCGGGTCCATCACATGACCATGATCGGCGGCGATCCCGTGATCATGCTGGACGCGCCGTTGCACGCCACCGAGCGCGCGCTGAAGAAGGCCGGCATGTCGATCGACGACATCGACCTGTTCGAGGTCAACGAGGCCTTTGCCTCGGTGCCTACCGCCTGGCTGAAAACGACAGGCGCCGATCCGGCGCGGCTCAATGTCAATGGCGGCGCCATCGCGCTCGGCCACCCGCTCGGCGGCTCCGGCACCAAGCTGATGACCACGCTGATCAACGCGCTCAAGCAGCGCAACAAGCGCTACGGCCTGCAGACCATGTGCGAGGGCGGCGGCATGGCGAACGTGACCATCATCGAGCGGCTGTAAGGGAAGGCCGTAACAGCGGCAACAACAACGGTGTCGTCCCTGCGAACGCAGGGACCCATAACCACAGGTTTTCGGGGTGATACCGGGCTGGAGCACCAGTTCGTTTCAACATTTCAATTCCGTGGTTATGGGTCCCCGCGTTCGCGGGGACGACGAAAGAATACAATTCCCAAGGAAACCCCATGACCCATCCGTCGATCCACGCGCGCACCCAGCCGGACAAGATCGCCTACCAGATGGCCGGCACCGGCAAGGCGATCACCTATCGCGAACTCGACGAACTGTCGAACCAGGGCGCGCAGTTGTTCCGCGCGCTGGGCCTGAAGGAGGGCGACCACATCGCGTTCCTGATCGAGAACCGGCTGGCATTCATGGAGATCTGCTGGGCGGCGCAACGCTCGGGACTGTATTACACCGCGATCAGCCGCTATTTGACCCAGGACGAGATCGCCTACATCATCAAGGATTGTGGCGCCAAGGTCGTCATCACCTCGCCGAAATGCGCCGAGCAGATCAAGGGACTGGTGACCGGCGCGCCCGGCGAGCCATTGTTCTACATGCTCGACGAGCCGCTGCCCGGCTTCCGCTCGTGGGACAAGGAAGCGGCGGCCCAGCCGACCACGCCGATCGCGGACGAGGTCGCGGGCTATGACATGCTGTATTCGTCGGGCACCACCGGACGGCCGAAGGGCATCAAGCGCGAATCCGAGCACAATCCGATCGACCTGCCGAACCCGTTCCTGAGGATCCTGTGCGCCGGCATGTGCGGCATGAGCTCCGACAGCATTTACCTTTCGCCGGCGCCGCTCTATCACGCAGCTCCCTTGCGCTTCAACATGATGGCGATCACGCTCGGCGGCACCTCCATCATCATGGAATCTTTCGATGCCGAGGAATTCCTGAAGCTGGTCGAGAAATACAAGATCACCCAGTCGCAACTGGTGCCGACCATGTTCGTGCGCATGCTGAAGCTGCCGGAAGAGGTACGCAAACGCTACGACGTCTCCTCGCTGAAGGGCGCGATCCACGCCGCGGCGCCCTGTCCGATCGACGTCAAGGCGAAGATGATCGAGTGGTGGGGACCGATCCTGATCGAGTACTACGCCGGCTCCGAAGGCAACGGCGTCACGGTGTCGACCTCGCAGCAATGGCTGACCCATCGCGGCACCGTCGGCCGCGCCGTGGTCGGCAAGATCAAGATTCTGGACGAGAACGATGCGGAAGTGCCGGTCGGCCAGATCGGAACGGTGTATTTCGCCGACGCGCCGGTTTTCACCTATCATAACGATCCCGAGAAGACACGGAAGGCCTACAACGACAAGGGCTGGTCGACGCTCGGCGATGTCGGCTATCTCGACGA
>NZ_JAUSLT010000059.1 GCF_030646015.1 Bradyrhizobium sp. | reverse complement strand
ATGGCAAATCGATCGGCTGGTCTTGCGATCGATCTGTTCGCTGTTGTCGGTGTGGCTGTTCATGACGGCATCCGGTTTGGTCATCGGTGGTGATGTTGCAGGACTAAGTCACCGGGCGGGAAATGGTTTCCCGCCCGGGGTGCATGGCATGGTCCTGCACCTCGGAATGGTGTGACAGCCGGCGCTGGTTCCGCTCCAGGGAACGCCGAATTAGCTCCGGCAGAGGGCCGGCCAGGGCTATTTGCCGTGCGATCGGGACAATTGGCTTACCGCGTGGGCTACCAGCCGCTGGCGGAACGACCCACCACGTCGGGACCAATCGCCGCACGTAGCCGCCGACGTAGCCACAGGCGGCGCGGCGGCGGTCAAGCGGGGACGCTCCAATAGCCTCGATGCCAGTCAGATCGACCACGTCCAGCGGGTGAGGCGGGGTACCGGGCTCTCCCCGCGACATTTCGCCTGATCGCTTGCCGGTTCCGCCCGGTCGCTTGCCGTTCCCTGGCGGCGCCGATATAAGCGCCGCAACTCCCACCAGCGCTTTCAAGGACGAGACTATGGCGATTGAACGTACCTTTTCGATTCTCAAGCCCGACGCGACCGCGCGCAACCTGACGGGCGCGATCAACGCGCTGATCGAAAAGGCCGGACTTCGGATCGTTGCCCAGAAGCGCATTCGCATGACCCGCGAACAGGCCGAAACCTTCTACGCCGTCCACAAGGCGCGTCCGTTTTTCGGCGAACTGGTGGATTTCATGATTTCCGGTCCGGTCGTGGTCCAGGTGCTCGAAGGCGAGGGCGCCGTGCTGAAGTATCGCGACGTCATGGGCGCGACCGATCCGTCCAAGGCGGCCGACGGAACCATCCGCAAGCTGCATGCGAAGTCGATCGGCGAAAACTCCGTGCATGGTTCCGATGCCGCCGAGACCGCGGCGATTGAAATCGCCCAGTTCTTCTCGGGCAACGAAATCGTCGGTTGATCGACAACCGAAGCGGCAGACAATAGCCGCTGAGAACGGCCGCGGGCCGGGGGGAAAATGCCGTGAACTGGGTCATGCAAATCTTAGATCCTGCGATCATCTCGAACTTCTTCACCCAGTTTCAAGTCGAGATGCAGCAGCCGACCTTTTGGGTCGCGCTCGGCAAGATCATGTGGATCAATATCCTGCTGTCCGGTGACAACGCGCTTGTCATCGCGATGGCATGCCGCGGGCTGCCGTCACGTCAGCGGTTCTGGGGCATGGTCCTTGGCGCCGGCGTCGCCGTTTTCCTGCGCATCATCTTCACGGGAATCGTCGTGACGTTGATGGCGCTGCCCTTCCTCAAGCTGGTCGGCGGGTTGGCGCTGCTCTTCATCGCGGCAAAGCTGCTGGTCCCCGAACATGAGGGCGAGGGCGACGTGGATGCGGCGGCGCATCTGTGGGCGGCCGTGCGGATCGTGGCGATCGCCGACATCGTGATGAGCCTCGACAACGTCATCGCGGTTGCCGCAGCCGCCAATGGCAGCATTCCGCTGCTGGTGATCGGCCTTGCGATCAGCGTTCCCCTGATCGTTGCCGGTGCCGCGCTGATCATGGCACTGCTCACGCGCATGCCTGGTCTGGTATGGGCGGGCGCAGCCTTGCTGGGCTGGGTCGCAGGCGAGGTCATGGCGACCGATCCCGCGATCGTTCCGTATCTGAAATCCTTCTTCAACGGCCCGGTCGGTGTCGCGCTCGACTCATTCCTCGCGCCGCTCAGAGTGTTCCCGCACTTTGCCAATGACGGTCATGGCGCCGAGGTGGTCTTCGGGATCATCGGCATCATCATCGTTCTGGTGGCGGGAGCGACGTGGCGGAAGCGCAAGCTGCAAGGCGAGGCGCATTCGGCGACGGCGGCTTAAGGCCGCTAGCGCCGCACGATCGAGCCGGCGCGGCCGACCAGCCGCGCCAGCTGCTTGAACCGGCTGCCGACGCGATCGGCGACCAGGTCGACCATCCTGTGTTCGAACACCAGCATCAGCTTGCGGCCCTGGCTTCGGAAGTGGGTCAGCGGCAAGACGCCGGGCCGTGCCGCCGATATCAGATGGGCGACGCGAAAGGCCGCGCCGAGCAGCCGCGCGCGCTCGACCATGGCCGGCGGCACCAGCTGCTGAATGATCGCGGGTGGTTCGTTCTGTTCGCTTAAGCCCGCGTAGCGATAGAACACCGACAGCGCGACGAAGGCCCGGCCCTGATGGCTGATCGAGCCGAAATTGCCGTTGGTAATGAGGTTGAGCGTCTGCTCGCCGCGGTAATCGGGATGCACCCGCCATCCGATGTCCGACAACAGGCAGGCGGCATGACGCAGGCGCCGATCTTCTTCGGTTTCCTTGAGCTTGACCACCCGGACCAGCCGATCGGTCCATCCGATCAGTTCCTCGGCGTGCCGGGTCGATCGCGACAGCAGTTCGTTCAACGACTGCGCGGCGCAGATCAAGCCATCCTTCGAGCGCTCGGCTTGCGGCAGCTTTGCGTACAGCAGGCCTTCGCGCACGCCGAAGGTGGAGAACACGATGGTCTTCGGTTTGGCGACGCGAATGATGTATTCGAGGACGAGGGCGGCGTAGGCCAGCAGCGGCCGGCGGGCGTCGGCGATGGCTTCGATATCGGCCAGCATGTTTGCAGCCGCCAGGCGGCGCAGCCGCTGCGCGAAATCGAGCGCTTCCGCCGCCGGGATCGAATAGCCGTGCATGACCCGCAGGGGATAACCGCTCTGGATGATGTGGATGCGGGCCAGCGCCCGCCACGTTCCGCCGACCGCATAGAAGGTGCGGCCGCTGCCGGCCTTGAGCAGTGCCACGTCGTCAAGATCCGTCTTGACGATGCGTTCAGCGCGCTTCAGCGATTTTTGCGAGACGTCCTGCAGCGCCAGACTTCCGAGCGGCAGCGTCACGCCGCGGCGAACCCGGTTGCCATGCACGTCGATCAGTTCCAGCGAACCGCCGCCGAGATCGCCGACGATGCCGTCGGGCTTGTGGATGCCGGAAACCACGCCCAGCGCCGACAAATACGCCTCGCGCGGACCGGTCAGGATCTCGATCGGACTGCTGCAGATGCGTTCGGCCTTGGCGATGAAGTCGGGGCCGTTGCTGGCGTCGCGACAGGCGGCGGTGGCGATCGCATGGACGCGGCCGACCTTCATCACCCGGCATAGCGCGCGAAACCGCCGCAGCGCGGTCAGCGCCCTGGCGACGGCGTCCGGCGCCAGCAAGCCGGTGCTCTGGACCTCGCGGCCGAGGCCGCACAGCGCCTTCTCGTTGAAGATGGTGATCAGGCTGCGCGCCATCTTTTCATAGACGACGAGGCGCACCGAATTCGAGCCGATGTCGATGACCGCGACGCTGGACGCGCGTTTGCGCGGCCGCTTCACCACGTCGCCCCCTCAGGGCGACTGATGACGCTCGGAACGGCGCGTGAGGCGGCGCGGCGAAGATTCCTTGAGAGACTTTCCACGGCCAGACAGACTCGGATTCGTCATGAAGTAATCGTGCAGATTGAAGGGCTCCTCGCCCTTCGCGGCCTTCATACGCGTTGACGATCCATCCGGCAACAACTGCCAGCTCTGCTCGGTATCCTTCAGGTTCGCGACCATGATTTGCTCGAGAACCTGCTGATGCACCGTGGGATTTTGCAGCGGACAGAGGATCTCGACACGGCGGTCGAGGTTGCGCGGCATCATGTCGGCGGAGGAGATATACACAGTAGCTTTTGCGCTTGGCAGGCCCTGTCCCATCCCGAAGCAGTAGATTCGGCCATGTTCGAGAAAACGGCCGATAATCGACTTGACGCGGATGTTCTCCGAAAATCCGGGAATGCCGGGCCGCAGGCAGCAAATTCCGCGCACGATCAGCTCGATCGAGACGCCGGCCTGCGACGCTTCATAGAGCGCGTCGATGATGTCGGGGTCGACCAGCGAATTCATCTTCAGCCAGATTGCACCCGGCTTGCCGTGACGGGCGAAGTTGGTCTCGCCGCGGATATGTTCGAGCATGCGCTCGCGCAATGTCAGCGGCGACACCGCCATCTTTTCGATGTCGATCGGTTCCGCATAGCCGGTGATGTAGTTGAACACCCGCGCGGCGTCGCGCCCGATGATCGGGTCGGACGTGAAGTAGGAGAGATCCGTATAGATGCGGGCGGTGACCGGATGATAATTGCCGGTGCCGGTGTGGACATAGGTGGTGAGGCTGCCGCCCTCGCGGCGTACGACCAGCGACAGCTTGGCGTGGGTTTTCAGCTCGATGAATCCGTACACCACCTGTACGCCGGCGCGCTCGAGATCGCGCGCCCAGCGGATATTGGCTTCCTCGTCGAACCGCGCCTTGAGTTCCACCAGCGCGGTCACCGTTTTTCCGGCCTCCGCAGCCTCCACCAGCGCCCGCACGATCGGCGAGTTGTTCGAGGTGCGATAGAGCGTCTGCTTGATCGCGACGACATCGGGGTCGCGAGCCGCCTGCTGCAGGAACTGGACGACGACGTCGAAGGATTCGTAAGGGTGATGGACGATCAGGTCCTTCTGCCGGATCGCGGCGAAAATATCGCCGCCGTGATCGCGCACGCGTTCGGGATGGCGCGGGACGAAGGGCACGAATTCGAGATCGGGCCGGTCGAGCCTGGTCAGTTGCGACAACTCGTTCATCGCCAGCACGCCGTCGACCAGCAGGACCTCGTCGTCGGCGGTGGAAAGCGCGCGCTGCACGAAGGCGCGCAGCTCTTCCGGCATCTTGGCTTCGATCTCGAGCCGGATCACCGAGCCCCGCCGCCGGCGTTTCAGCGCGGTTTCGAACAGCCGAACCAGATCTTCCGCCTCTTCCTCGATTTCGAGTTCGGAGTCGCGGATGATGCGGAAGGCGCCCTGGCCCTTGACGGTGTAGCCGGGAAACAGCCGGCCGATGAACAGGCCGGTGGCTTGCTCCAGCGTAATCAGCCGCATCGCGCCGTCCTTGCCCGCGGGCATCCGGATGAAGCGGTCGATCTTGCCGGGCATGCGGATCAGCGCATTCATCGGCCTGCCGTCGGAGACCCGCGCCAGCTGCAGCGCAACGGTAAATCCGAGACTCGGGATGAACGGGAAGGGATGCGCCGGATCGATCGCCAGCGGCGTCAGCAGCGGGAAAATGTTGTGGAGGAAATGATCCTCGATCCAGGCCCGCTCGGTTTTGGTGACGTCGCGACCGTCGACCAGAACGATGCCGACCTCGGCCAGAATGCCGCGCAGGTCGCGCCAGATCGCCTGCTGATCGCCGGCCAGACGGGAAACCTTCTCGTTGATCTGGACGAGCTGCTCGGACGGGGTCAGGCCATCGGGACTGCGCTCGGTAATGCCCTCGCGCACCTGGGCCTTGATGCCGGCGACGCGGACCATGAAGAATTCATCAAGGTTGTTGGCGGAAATCGACAGGAATCGCACCCGCTCCAGCGCGGGATGGCCGGGATTGACCGATTCCTCCAGGACCCTGCGGTTGAAGTTCAGCCAGGAAAGCTCGCGATTGATGAAACGTTCGGGGCTGGACGCCATTGCCGGGGCGGCTTCGGCTTCCGAATCTTTCTCTTTAATTACAAAAGCTTGCTCGGATTCCATCAAAATTCAGTCCAATCCTGCGCGGTGCTTGCGCCGTTCCCGGCAAATGCGCAGCAGAGCATGTGTTATCGCAACGACGTTTCAATGACATTGATGTTCCCAGCCGCGGCGCCGTCAAGGTGACACAGCGTCCAAAGAGTCGCAGCCGGATCAGGCGTTGCGGAATAATTCCGCCGCCAGCGCCCGGGTCACCGGGCGGCCCAGCCGCAGGGCTTCGCTGTCCAGCAGTTCGACGGTCTGGCGCACGGCGGCATAGGACCGCTCGATCCGGGAGGCGAGATAACTCACCACGGTCTCGTCGATCGCGAGCTGGCGGTCCGCGCAGGATTTGACGATCAGGGCGCGAAACAGCTGGTCGTCGGGCGGCAACAGCGTCACCGCCGGCACCGCGCGCAGGCGCGAGCGCAGATCGCGCAATTCGACCTCGAACGCCGACGGCGGGTCGCGCGCGGTGATCAGCACGAATGCCTCGTCCTCGCGCGCCAGATTCATCAGGTGGAACAAGGCCCGTTCGTCGACATCGCCGGGCCTCAGATCTTCGACCATCAGCGCCCCGGTCGCCAGCGCGCCGGGCACCGCGGCCGCGGTCAGCGCATGCGCCGAAATCGAGCGTGCGCCGGCTTGCTCGGCCCAGATCGCGGCGAGGTGGCTCTTGCCGCAGCCCTCCGGGCCGACCAGCAGCATCACGCGGTTGGGCCATTCCGGCCAGCTGTCGATCAGCGCCAGGCCCGCGGCATTGGCCGGACCTTCGAGAAAATTGTCGCGCGTCAGGCTCTCTGCGTGCGGCAGCGCGAATGCAAGCTGGCGGGGAACGCGGGCGGCCACGCAAATCTCTCTAGGTTATTTCGACGGTACTCATGTGCCGCACCCACTCCACGAGATAGAGCGATACGGAAACCAGCGTAAAGACCGTGACGAAACCCATCAGGATCAGATCGTAGGGGGTCGGATTGAAGCCGAAACCCAGCGAACCAAGCACCAGTGCCGCGAACGCCACCTGCATCACCGTATTGAGCTTCGACACCATCAACGGTTTCATCGGGATCGGCTTGCCGACCAACCATGACACAATCACGGCGGCGACGATCATGATATCGCGCGAGACCACGAGGATGACGATCCAGCCCGGTACCGCGCCCCAGGTTCCGAGCGCGATGTAGATCGAGACCAGCAGGGCCTTGTCGGCCAGCGGATCGAGCAGGGCGCCCAGTTCGCTGGCCATATTGAAGCGCTTGGCCAGGAAGCCATCGACGGCGTCGCTGACCCCCGCAACGATGAAGATCGCAAAGGCGATCGCCATCTGGTTCGACGCAATTGCCCACACGATGACCGGCACCAGGAGGATGCGGCCCAGCGTAATGATGTTCGGAATACTCAACTCGGTCGCTTCCCGGCTACCGGCCTGATTTCGCAAATGATCCAGCCCTTGGCAGCCCAGACCGGTTCCTGTCTACATAGTACACTCGGGGGCCGCTTGCGAGCCATTGCACGATGACGGAATCCGACGTAACCAGCCGCCTTCATCTGGATTAGGCCATGATCGACCGCAAAAACGGGCTCACTTACGCGGATTCGGGCGTCGACATCGATGCGGGCAATCGCCTGGTCGATCTGATCAAGCCGATGGTGCGCGCCACCGCCAGGGCGGGCGCCGACGCCGAAATCGGCGGGTTCGGCGGATTGTTCGATCTCAAGGCCGCGGGCTTCAAGGATCCGGTCCTGGTGGCCGCCACCGACGGAGTCGGCACCAAGGTCAAAATCGCCATCGAGACCGGCCTGCATGGCGGCATTGGCATCGATCTGGTGGCGATGTCGGTCAACGACCTCGTGGTCCAGGGCGCCGAACCGCTGTTCTTTCTCGACTATTTCGCCTGCGGCAAGCTCGACCCCGAGGCCACCGCGGCGATCGTGGCCGGCATCGCCGAAGGTTGCCGGGAGTCGGGCTGCGCCCTGATCGGCGGCGAGACCGCGGAAATGCCGGGCCTCTACAAGGGCGGTGACTACGATCTGGCCGGTTTTGCTGTTGGCGCCGCCGAACGGGGCACGTTGCTGCCGCGCGGCGATATCGCTGTTGGAGACGCCGTGATCGGGCTCGCCTCGTCGGGGGTGCATTCCAACGGGTTTTCCCTGGTCCGCAAGATCGTCGAGCAGTCCGGCCTCGGTTTTGAGGCACGGGCGCCGTTTTCGCCGGTCATGACGCTGGGCGGCGCGCTGCTGACGCCGACCCGGCTCTATGTCCGGTCCTGCCTGCGTGCGATCCGCGAAACCGGCGCGGTGAAGGGCCTCGCCCACATCACCGGCGGCGGCTTTACCGACAATATTCCGCGCGTGCTGTCGAAACATCTCGGCGTCGGCATCGATCTGGCGCGCCTGCCGGTGCTGCCGGTGTTCAAGTGGCTGGCAGAGCAGGGCGGCATCGCCGAACTCGAGCTGCTGCGCACCTTCAACTGCGGCATCGGCATGATCGCCATCGTCAGGCCCGACGCGATCGAGGAAGTCTCCGCCATTCTCACCGAGGCCGGCGAGAGCGTGGCGCTGCTCGGCGAGGTGATCCCGGCGGAGGGCGAACATCGCGTGGTCTACAACGGTCATCTCGACCTCTCATGGTAAGATCTTGCATGGTGAGACCATGAAGCGCCGGGTCGCCATCCTGATTTCCGGGCGCGGATCGAACATGGCCGCGCTGATCGAAGCGGCAAGCGCAAGCGATTTTCCGGCCGAGATCGTGGTGGTGATTTCCAACCGCGCCGATGCCGGCGGGCTCGAACGGGCGAAGGCCGGCGGCATCCCGACCGTCGTCATCGAGAGCAAGCCGTTCGGCAAGGACCGCGCGGCGTTCGAGGCGGTGCTGCAGGCGGCGCTGGATCAGCACGGGGTCGAGCTGATTTGCCTCGGCGGTTTCATGCGGCTGTTCACGGCCGAATTCGTCCAGCGCTGGTTTGGCCGGATGCTGAACATCCATCCCTCGCTGCTGCCGTCGTTTCCGGGCCTCGATCCGCAAGGCCAGGCGCTGCGCGCCGGCGTCAAGATTTCCGGCGCCACCGTGCATTTCGTCATTCCGGAAACCGATGCCGGCCCGATCCTGATGCAGGGCGCGGTTGCGGTCGCCGATGACGACACGGCGGAGACGCTGGCGGAGCGGATTCTGAAAGTCGAACACCGCATCTATCCCGATGCGCTGCGGCTGCTCGCCAGCGGCCGAGCGCGTCTCGAAGGCGACATCTGCAAGAAGTCGGCCAACGCGAACCCCGACGGTACGCTGATTTCGCCCACGGCTGGATAATTCAGCACCACTGGTGCTACGAGTTCATTGCATTGCGTCGCCGATATCGGGAGCTTCCATGATTGCCTTGTTCGGTTCCGGTCCCAATTTCGGACTTCCTGACGCCAGCCCTTTCGTCACCAAAGCCGAAACTCTGTTGCGGATGTCGAAGCTGCCGTTTCAGAAAGCGCCGATGAGTTTCTCAAAGGCGCCCAAGGGCAAGATTCCCTATATCGACGATGACGGTGAAGTGCTCGGCGATTCCACCCTGATCCGCTGGCACCTCGAAAGGAAGTACAAGGTCGATTTCGATCAGGGGCTGACGAGCGAGCAACGCGCGATTGCCTGGGCATTCGAGAAGATGGCCGAGGACAATCTCTACTGGGCGATGGTCCATGCGCGCTGGATGGATGATGCCAACTTCCAGAAGGGCCCGCGGGAGTTCTTCAAGGCCGCGCCCGCGATCATCCGCCCGCTGGTCGTCGCAATGGTCCGGCGCAGGGTCAGGAAATCCCTGCACGGCCACGGCATGGGACGCCACAGCGCGACGGAGATCGCCGAGCTGGGATCGCGTTCGCTGCAGGCCATCGCCGACTATCTCGGCAGCAAGCCGTTCTTCATGGGCAATGAGCCGTCCGGAGCGGACGCCGCCATCTTTGCGTTCGTCATCAGTTCGATGTGCCCGCTATTCGAGTCGCCACTGCAGCGAGCGGCCGCGAGCCACGACAATCTGAGGCGTTATGTCGGCCGCATGGCCGCGCGCTTCTATCCGGAGCTTGGCGAGATCGCCGGCTGCAAGGTTTCAGCTTGAAAGGTTTGGGCTTGAAGGGAAAGCAGAGATGGCAAAGATCGCGATAGTCGGCTGTGGCGCCATGGGATCGGTCTATGCCGCGCTGATGGTCGATGCAGGCCATGAGGTCCACGCCGTCACGCTGTGGCCCGATCACGCCGAGGCGATGGCTTCCAAAGGCCTGCGCTGCGAGGGCGCCAGCGGCGACCGCACGGTGCCGATTCATGCCTCGACAACGACCGACGGTATCGGACTGTGTGACCTCGTCATCATCGCCACCAAGGCCTTCGACGTGGAGGCGGCGGCGCGGTCCTGCCTTCCGTTGCTGGGTCCCGAAACCATCGTGCAGACCATCCAGAACGGCCTGGGATCGCCGGAAATCGCCGCGCCCATCCTCGGCGCCGATCGTATCGCCGTTGGTGTGGTCGGCGGTTTCGGGGCGTCGATACGGGCACCCGGCCATGCCCACCACAATGGCATGGAGATGATCCGCTTCGGCGCCTTTGCCGGCTTGCCGAAACAGCTGCTGCAAGCCTCGGGAAAAATCTGGGAGTCGGCCGGCTTCAAGGTCGCGCTGTTCGACGACATCAAGCAGATGGTCTGGGAAAAGCTGGTCATGAATGTCGCGTTTTCCGGTAGCTCCTGCATCACCGGACTGACCATCGGGCAAATCCTCGACGATGCCGACGCCTGGAGCGTGGCGCGTGGCTGCGCCGAGGAGGCGGTCGCCGTAGCAAAAGCTTCCGGTGTCCGGCTCGACGTCGGCGATCCCATCGAGCACATCAAAAAGCTCGGCGGCAAGATTCCCGACGCGCGGCCGTCGATGCTGCTGGACTACAATGCGGGGCGCCGATGCGAGGTGGATGCCATCAATGGCGCGATCCCGCGGCTCGGCAAGCCGCTCGGGGTGGCAACGCCGGTCAATGACACCGTGGTCGGCCTGATCCGGGCGCGCGAACGCCGGATGCTCGCCAGCTGAAACGTTTTCGAGCGGCAAATAAAATCCCCCGGCGCGAGCCGGGGGTGCATCATGATTGCTTGCGCCAATCGTGACGAAGTCTATGAGACCTTCAGGTTTTCCGCGGAGCTCTTGCCGCGATTTTCCACGAGGTCATATTCGACAACCTGATTTTCGTTGAGGGTTGAGAGCCCGGCGCGCTCGACCGCCGAGATATGGACGAACACGTCCTTATCGCCGGCCATCGGCTTGATGAACCCATAACCCTTGGTCGGGTTGAACCACTTGACGGTGCCTTTCTGCATCGCCTGTCTCCTGGTCTAGACATAAAAAAGACGCGGCCACGCTTTTCGCGTGCCACGCCACAAACGGGCTTCCGGAAGTCTGCTGAATTTCCGAGTCTTGAACTTCATCGTCGCGAAACGCACAGTCGAACGGCCTAGATCCGATTGTACCTGATATTGCAACACGAAATTGTCGCGTTAGCAAGCCTCTGGCACGGCTCAGGAAATCTGGCCGGAGAACAGGATTGCCGGTGACCAGCTGTGGCAGCGGAACAACAACGCCCGGCAATCGGCGGCTGCCGGGCAGCCTGACCGATTGACGCTCCCGGCGAACTCAGCGCAAATCGCCTTGGGCCAATGGGGATTTTGGGATTTTTCTCGAGCTGGCGCTCTTTTTCTGGATTGGACTTCATGCGCTGCCCATCGCCCTGGCGAGCAAATAAGACGGGGGCCGGCCGCCATCGCGTGCGGCTCTCACGCGTGCAGGTCTTGGCGATGGCCTTGCTCCTCGCCGTTGCCACTGTGTCGCAGGCGCAGGCCCAGTCACCCAGCCCAACGCCAACCCCGACACCAACGCCGACCCCCAGCCCGACACCGACGGTGATCAATTCGAATTTCTCGGCCGGCTCGACCGTGACCAACCTCGGCAGCAATTTTCTCGAGCGCCTGGGCAACAAGGCGACGTCCGGCTTCGACAAGGCGATGCGAAGCAATCCAGGCGGTGGCGGCGCTTCCGAGAGCACGGAGGCGCCCCGGTTCCGCAGCTGGGCAGAGGGTTACGGATTGACGGCGACGACCGGTCCGCTCGGTTACTTCGTCGGCGATCGCCGCCGCACCTATGGCGGCGTCGTCGGGGTAGGGGCGCGCGTCGCGCCCGGCGTCAATGTCGGATTCTCCGTCGATCAGAGTCACACCGCCATCGACATTCCCCTGGCGCTGCAGTCGGCAACGCTCGATCTCACCCAGTTCGGGTTCAATGCCTCGGTCGACAAGGGACCGTGGACCTGGGCCGTCGCGCTGGTCCACGGCTTCGGCAAGGTCAATTCAAGCCGCGACACCGGGTTCGGCTTCGCAACCGCCGGCTATAACGCCCGCCTCGGCGGCGCCCTGACCGAACTCAGCTATTACTGGAGTTCCGACCAGAGCCGCATCGTGCCGAAGGTCGCGTTCGAATATGTCCGGGCCTCCACAGGCTCGCTGCAGGAGACCGGCGGCCTCGATCCGGTGATGGCAACAGGCGCCACGGCGGAGCGCGCGCGGATCCTGATCGGGGCCGAAGTCGGACGCTACTGGATTTTCGATCAGAAGATTTTCGACGTCTCGGCCTACGGCAAGTTCGTCGACAATGTCGCGCAGAATTTCAACTCGGTCACGGTCAGTCTCGGCGCGCAGAGCGTCGTCGTGCAAGGGATCGGCGAAAGCCGCTATGGCGCCGACGCCGGCGCCTCCGCTTCGCTCAGCCTGAGCAACACCGCGCGCCTCTACCTCAATTATGACGCCAAGTATCGCGCCGCGATGCGGTCGCACCAGGGCACGCTCGGCCTCGAGCTCAAATGGTAGCGGCGCGATTTACAGCGCGCGCCCCCCGCGCCTGATGGCCCGGTCAGGCCGGGCCTGCGGCGACGTATCCCTGAAGCCCGAAATTCGCTCGCGCCGCCGCCATCAGCGGCACGAGGTCATCGGGATGAATGAACTCGTCCTTGAAGCAGGGATAGGTTTTCGGGTCGAATATCTTCTTCAGCCAGTCGATGACGATCTTGTGGCGGTCGGAGTTGCGAAACTCCTTGTGGTAGGTGAGCCAGAGATCGGCGTGGTGGCGGACGCCGAGATCGACGGGGACCAGGTCCGCTCCCAGCGCGACGGACGATGTCGGCAGGAAACCCATTCCAGCACCTCGCTCCACGGCATAGAGAACGCCGATGCTCGAATTGGTCTTGATCCCGACAATGCCTTCCAGCGACGTCACTCCCAACACCCGCGCATAGGCGGAATCGTCGACCTGCGGCGCATGCTGGATCACCAGCCGGTGGTTGTGGATTTCGGCCAGCGTGGGCACGCCGTGCAGCTTGCGGTACCCTTCCGAAACGAAACCATAGATGTGAAGCCGGCCGAGCTTGGTGACGATCAGATCGGGGTTGGTCGGCCGCTCGAGCTGGATGGCGATGTCGGCCTCCAGCCGGGCGACGTCGGCCTGCTCCATCGCGCAGCGAAGGTCGACGGTGATCTTGCGGTAGGTTTTCTGGAAGTCGATCAGCCTCGGAAGGATCCAGAAATTGCCGGGGCCTTCGGTGACGGCGACGCGGACCGTGCCGGCGGTATCGTCCGTCTGCGCCGCGCGCCGGAAAATGTTGAAGGCGTGACGTTCCATTTCCATCACGTCGCCGATCATCGCCGCGCCCTCGGAGCTCAGCGTCAGGCCGCTCTGGTCGCGCAGGAATAATTTACAGCCGATCGACTCTTCGAGCCGGTCGATCCGGCGCATCAGCGTGGTGCTGGTGAGGCCAAGTCCCTCTGCCGCATTGCGAAAGCTCTTGTATCTCGCGCATGCCAGAAACGATCGCAGATCATCCCAGGACGCATCCAGAACTTCGTCATTCCGGTGCTGCGTCACCGCAGCACCCCGGTGCAATAGTTGCTGCATACCCTAAATCCCTGCCCGGTATGGTGCTCACCCGGAGCAGGAGCGACGATAGATGCGCGACCCGATTATGGAAAGGGCCACTTTGGCCGCAAAACGCGATTTCGATCTGTTGCCGAGAAGCGCGGAGATCGCAGTGCAACCCGCGCTGCGTTCCGAGCTTGGGGCGCTTGCCCACATGGCAAACCGGCTGGTGCCCGGAGTTCAGATTACGGAACCTGACCTCGAGCGATATTACACCTTCGACCCCGGCAGCATTCTTACATTTAGCCGAAAAGGCAAACTGCTTGGGGCGGTGGCGTTTCTCTATCTCAACAGCCGCGGCCACGATGCGCTCATTCTCGACGACATGAGTCTGACGCATCCCGACATTGGACTGCTCGCCGGTTCCTCCGAGCCGGCGTCCGCGATCTATGTCTGGGCGATCGCCGGGCAGGGCAGAGCGATGGCGGGACTGGGCAACGTGTCGACGCATCTTTCCCAGCCGCGGCTGGCGCCGGCCGATCTCTACGCCCAGCCCTCGAGTGCGGACGGGCGCAATCTGATGATCGCGATCGGTTTCGAACCGATCCCGAGCTACCAGCACGAACTCTGGCGCTACCAGCGCCCCTGGAACCGTGTCCCGTTGAACGCGCCAACAGCCCAACCGGCGAGGAGCTTTGCAGATGCACGGCACTAACATTCCAGCTTCCATCAAGACGCCATCGCGCTCGATCACCGTTCGCATCGCGCGCGACCCCAACGACCTGATGCTGGTGACCGCGATCCGGTCCGCGGTTTACCTCGCCGAACAGGATTGCCCGATCGAGGAGGAATTCGACGGCAACGATCTGGTGGCGGCGCACTTCCTCGGATTTGTCGGAACCGAGCCTGCCGGCTGCCTGCGGGTGCGGTTTTTCGGCGAGTTCGCCAAGGTCGAGCGTCTTGCCGTGCGCCACCAGTTCCGGCGCTCGCGCGTGTCGTTCAAGCTGGTGCAGGCCAGCGTCGACTACGTCAAACGCAAGGGATTCAAGAAGATCTACGGCCAGGCGCAAGACCGGCTGGTCGACTTCTGGGCGCATTTCGGCGCCAAGCCGCTCGGCCACAACCGCAAGATCACCTTTTCGGATTTTTCCTATACCGAGATGGTGCTCGACATCGAGCCCGGCGCCGACGCCATCACGCTCGACAGCGATCCCTACGTGATCATCCGGCCGGAGGGCGACTGGGACAGGCCCGGCGTTCTCGACATTTCAGCGGCGCGCGCCGTGACCTCGCCGCTGCGCACGGTGTAAGTTTCGATGATGAGCCATCCCAAACTGGCGGTCTCGATCCACGACGATCCGCCGATCCTGGTCTGCGCGGATCTGCAGACCGAGTATCTCACCGAAGGCCGCCGCCACGTCATCGCCGATGCCGAGGCGATCACGGCGCGCTGTCGCGAATTGATGACGCTGTGGCGCGGCAACCTCTGGCCGATCATCCACCTGAAGCGAATTGCCCAGGCCGCTTGGTTCAATCCGGCATCGAACCTGACGGACTGGATCGCCGAGTTGAAGCCGAGGCCCGGAGAGCTTGCATTCGAGCATCCGCTGCCGTCGGCCTACAGTTCCCAGCGGTTCGCCGAATACATGGCGAACATGAAGAGCATGCGCTGCGTGGTATCGGGGTTTTCCCTCGATGAAACCATCCTGTCGACCGTGGTCGACGGGTTTCACCGCAGCCACCGCTATCAGGTGGTCAGCGACGCCGTGGCCTGCCGGCGCCAGGGGATCGGCGACGCGGCTTCCTACAAACTGGCGGTCGTCAATGTGGTCGGCAATTTCGCCGGCGTCGTCGACAGCGCCGACCTGATCGAAGCCAACACGGTGATTTCGGTGTGACGCGTCCGGGACACCAGTCATGGACCCGCTGATGGGCTAGGCGCGATCGACCCGAATAACGCGCCCCTTTTCGATCGCCAGCGCCAGCCGGCCCTGCTTCAGCGACAACGCCGCTTCGCCGAACAATTCGCGGCGCCAGCCGTGCAGGGCGGGCACGTCGGCATTATCGTCCGCCGCGATGTCTTCGAGATCGCCGACCGTGGCAATGATCTTGCTGGCGACGGCGTGGCGTTCCGAGGTCATGCGCAGCAGCACCTTCAACAGCTCGACGATCGCCGCACCATTTGAATTGCCGCGCGGCTTTTCGATCTTCGGCAGCGAAGCCGGATCGCGCGCCAGGCCGCGCTGCACGGCGGCGACGATGTCGGCGCCCCATTTCGAACGGTCAAAGCCCTTCGGCAGCGAGCGCAGATTGGCCAGGCGTTCGTGACTGGTCGGCCCGTGGGTGGCGATGTCGCCGACCGCGTCGTCCTTCAGCACGCGGCTGCGCGGCACGTCGCGGCTCTGCGCCTCCTGTTCGCGCCAGGCGGCGACCTCCATCAGCACCGCCAGCTCCTTCGGCTTGCGGACCCGTGTCTTGAGCCGCTCCCAGGCGCGTTCGGGGTGGAAGTCGTAGGTTTTAGGCGAGGTCAGGACCTCCATTTCCTCGCTCACCCATTCGCTGCGGCCGCGCTTCTTGAGATCGGCGTCGAGGGCCGCGAACACGTCGCGCAAATGGGTGACGTCGGAGACCGCATAGTGCATCTGCTCGGCGCTCAGCGGCCGGCGCGACCAGTCGGTAAAACGGTGGGTCTTGTCGGGCCGGTGGCCGCAGATGCGCTCGACCAGCTGGTCGTAGGCAATGGAATCGCCATAGCCGAGCACCATGGCCGCCACCTGGGTGTCGAAGATCGGGTGCGGAATGGTGCCGGACTGGTGCCAGACGATCTCGATATCCTGCCGGGCGGCATGGAAGACCTTCAGGACCTTCTCGTCCGCCATCAGGTCGAAGAACGGCTTGAGGTCGAGCCCCTGGGCCAGGGTATCGATCACGACCGCTTCCTCGGCGCTCGCCATCTGGACCACGCAGAGCAGGGGATAGTAGGTGGTTTCCCGCAGGAACTCGGTATCGACGGTGATGACCGGGTGTTTCGCGAGCCGGGCGCATACCGCGGCAAGGTCGGAGGTGGTGGCAATCAGATCCATGAACGGTCCATAACGCTTTTGAGACGCGTTCGGCCGAAAGCGCTGATATGTCAAGGGTCTTGCGGCGAATTCATGCCTTGCATTTTGGCCCGGCCGGGATTTTTCGGCCGGGACTCAGGGCCGCCGGGACGCCGATGGGCGGCCCGGTCCGGTCAAGTCCACCCGTCCCGCAAATGGGTCCCGTCAGTAGTCGCCAACCTGCCGCGAGCGCCGCCGTTGCGACGGGGTGGCCAGCACGATGATGCAGAGCGCCAGCATCGCCAAACCCATGAACTCAAATACCAATACGTCAAACACGATAGTTTCCCCAGCCAGGCCGTTAGACTTGTAGGGAACCCATTGACTGATTGTTAATTTAGGGAACCGCAGGCCCGGGTGCGCGATCGGATGGTGCATGCGCGTTTAAAAAACGGGGTTAACGGCGAAGGCTTTCACGTCCCGCAAAACGTTCGCAGCACGCACTGGTGCGGCTGCGGCGGATCGGCGTAGCCCGCAAACGCCGGCTGGTCCTGATACGGCTTGGCCAGCACCGTCAGCATTTCCTCGAACGGCGCGAAATCGTCGCGGTTCACGGCGGCTTCGATCACCGCTTCTATCTGGTGATTGCGCGGGATGAAGGCCGGATTGACCGACCGCATCGCGGCCTGCCGCTCGGCGGGGGGCTGGGGCTCCTCAAGAATCCGTTGCCGCCAACGTGCGGCCCATTCGTCATAGGCTGTTGGTTCGGCGAACAATTGCCGGACTTCGGTATCGCCGTCGGGATCGAGCGCGGCGTCGCTCAGGCGCCGGAAGGTCAGGGTGAAGTCGGCCTGGTTCTTCGCCATCGCGTCCAAGAGGTCCTGCACCAGCGCCTCGTCGCCGTCGCGCGCCGTGAACAGGCCGATCTTCCGGCGCAGGCCGCTCTGATAGGCCGACGTGAACTGCTCCGCGAACCCGCCGAGGACGATCTGGGCTTCCTCGATCGCCTTGTCCTTGTCGTCCGACAGCAGCGGCAGCAGGCATTCCGCCAGGCGTGTCAAATTCCAGAGCGCGATCCGCGGCTGGTTGGCATAGGCGTAGCGGCCCTGTTCGTCGATCGAGCTGAACACCTTGGCGGGGTCGTAGTGATCCATGAACGCGCAGGGGCCGTAGTCGATGGTCTCGCCCGCAACGGAGGAATTGTCGGTGTTCATGACGCCGTGGATAAATCCGACCAGCAGCCAGCGCGCCACCAGATCGGCCTGCCGCGCGATTACGGCTTCGAGCAGCGCGCGATAGGGCCGCTCGGCCTCGGCGGCGTGCGGGTAGTGCCTGGCGATGACGTGATCGGCCAGCCGCCGCACGCCCTCGGTGTCGCTGCGCGCCGCGAAATACTGGAAGGTGCCGACGCGAATATGGCTGGAGGCGACGCGGGTCAGCACGGCGCCGGGCAACGGCGTCTCGCGCATCACGTTCTCTCCCGTGATCACGGCGGCGAGCGACCGCGTGGTGGGAATGCCGAGTGCTGCCATCGCCTCGCTGACGATGTATTCGCGCAGCACCGGGCCGAGCGCAGCGCGGCCGTCGCCGCGGCGCGAGAATGGCGTCGGGCCGGAGCCCTTGAGCTGGATGTCGCGGCGCACGCCGTCGGCATCGATGACTTCACCGAGCAAAATCGCGCGGCCGTCGCCGAGCTGCGGCACGAAATGGCCGAACTGGTGACCGGCATAGGCCATCGCGATTGGGTCGGCGCCCTCGGGGATCCGCTTGCCCGCCAGGATATCGGCCCCGTCGGGGCTTTCGAGCAGGTCGGGATCGAGGCCGAGCTGCACCGCCAGCGGCCGGTTCAGCTTGATCAGGCGCGGCGCGGCGACCGGGGTCGGCACCACACGGGCGAAAAAGCTCGCCGGCAGCGCCGCATAGGTGTTCTGGAAGGGAAAATGGACCGTCATGGACTTCAAGATAGGCGCGCGGGGAGAATAGACAATCGTCTTCGGCCATTGCCCGCGGATGGTCCGGTTTTTTGCCCGTTTTTCCGGTCCCAACGCCGGTTTCGGCGGCCAAAATCGACCCCGCCTTCGGTTGCCGCGCCTGACCGCGTCGGGTAAACCCTGACCCTCCTCGGACGGGCTCTTGGCCTCGATTCGACCTCTCCGACATCTGTTTTTGGGAATACCATGCATCGCTACCGGTCACATACATGCGGCGCGCTCCGTGAGAGCGAAATCGACCAGACGGTTCGGCTGTCGGGCTGGTGCCATCGTATCCGCGACCATGGCGGCTTGCTGTTCATCGACCTGCGCGACCATTACGGGCTCACCCAATGCGTGGTCGATCCGGATTCCGCGGCCTTCAAGGATGCCGAAAAGCTGCGCGCGGAGTGGGTGGTGCGGATCGACGGCAAGGTCCGCCGGCGGCCCGCCGGCACCGACAATCCGGATTTGCCAACCGGCATGGTCGAGCTTTATGTCAGCGAAATCGAGGTGCTGGGTCCGGCCGCCGAACTGCCGCTGCCGGTGTTCGGCGAGCAGGAATATCCTGAGGATATAAGGCTTAAGTACCGTTTCCTCGACCTTCGCCGCGACAAGCTGCACCAGAACATCATGACCCGCGGCGCGATCGTCGATTCCATGCGCAAACGGATGAAGGAGCAGGGCTTCTTCGAATTCCAGACCCCGATCCTGACCGCGTCGTCGCCGGAAGGCGCGCGCGACTTCCTGGTGCCATCAAGGATTCATCCGGGCAAGTTCTACGCGCTGCCGCAGGCGCCGCAGCAGTACAAGCAGCTGCTGATGATGTCGGGCTTCGACCGCTACTTCCAGATCGCGCCGTGTTTTCGCGACGAGGACCCGCGCGCCGATCGCTTGCCGGGCGAGTTTTATCAACTCGACGTCGAAATGAGTTTTGTGACGCAAGACGACGTGTTTGCCGCGATGGAGCCGGTTGTTACGGGCGTGTTCGAGGAGTTCGCCAAGGGCAAGCCGGTGACAAAGACATGGCCGCGGATCCCGTTCGCGGAGGCCTTGCGCAAATACGGCAGCGACAAGCCGGATCTGCGCAATCCGATTGTGATGCGGGACGTCTCCGAGCATTTCCGCGGCTCCGGCTTCAAGGTGTTCGCGCGGATGCTGGAAGACCCCAAGAACCAGGTCTGGGCGATCCCGGGCAAGGGCGGCGGCTCACGCGCATTCTGCGACCGGATGAACTCCTGGGCGCAAGGCGAGGGCCAGCCCGGTCTCGGCTACATCATGTGGCGCGAGGGCGGCGAGGGCGCCGGTCCGCTCGCCAACAACATCGGCCTGGAACGGACCGCCGCGATCCGCGATGCCCTGGGCCTGAAGGAAGGCGATGCCGCCTTCTTCGTCGCCGGCGATCCAGAAAAGTTCTGGAAGTTTTCGGGGCTCGCGCGAACGAAACTCGGCGAGGAATTGAACCTGATCGACAAGGATCGGTTCGAACTCGCCTGGATCGTCGACTTCCCGATGTACGAATACGACGAGACCGAGAAAAAAATCGACTTCTCGCACAACCCGTTCTCGATGCCGCAGGGCGGTCTCGAGGCGCTGCAAACCCAGGACCCGCTGACCATCAAGGCGTTCCAGTACGACATCACCTGCAACGGCTACGAGATCGCTTCCGGCGGTATCCGCAACCACCGGCCCGAGGCGATGGTGAAGGCGTTCGAGATCGCCGGCTATGGCGAGAGCGACGTGGTCGAGCGTTTCGGCGGCATGTACCGTGCGTTCCAGTATGGCGCGCCGCCGCATGGCGGCATGGCGGCCGGCGTCGACCGCATCGTCATGCTGCTCTGCGGCACCACCAATCTGCGCGAAATCTCGCTGTTCCCGATGAACCAGCGGGCCGAAGACCTGCTGATGGGAGCGCCATCGGACGTGGCGCCGAAGCAATTGCGCGAGCTGCACATCCGGCTCAATCTGCCGGACAAAAACTAGCTCACGTCCGATCACCGAAGTCTGAATTCGGGGTCAAGGAAAGTCGCCGGGGGAAACCAATGTCGTCCCATTCTGAAGACCTGCAATCCGCGGCGCTGGCATATCACCGGCTGCCGCGGCCGGGCAAACTCGAGATCCAGGCGATCAAGCCGCTCGCCAACCAGCGCGACCTCGCGCTGGCCTATTCGCCGGGCGTGGCGGCGGCCTGCATGGCCATCGCCGCCGATCCGGCGGAAGCCGCATCCCTGACCATCCGCGCCAATCTGGTCGCCGTCGTCTCCAACGGCACCGCGGTGCTCGGCCTCGGCAATATCGGTCCGCTGGCGTCGAAGCCCGTCATGGAAGGCAAGGCGGTTCTGTTCAAGAAATTCGCCGGCATCGACGTGTTCGACATCGAAATCGCCGCCGACACCGTCGAGCGCGTGGTCGAGACCGTGGCCGCGCTCGAGCCGACCTTCGGCGGCATCAATCTGGAGGACATCAAGGGGCCGGAGTGCTTCGAGATCGAGGCGCAGCTCAAGGCGCGCATGAAGATCCCGGTATTCCACGACGACCAGCACGGCACCGCCATTATTGTCGCCGCCGCGATCACCAATGCCTTGCTGCTCAACGGCAAGAAGCTGGCCGACGTCAAGATCGTCACCTCCGGCGCCGGCGCAGCTGCCATCGCTTGCCTCAATCTGCTGGTCTCGATGGGCGCGCAGCGCAAGAATATCTGGGTCTGCGACATCGACGGCGTGGTGCATGAAGGCCGCAACACGCTGATGGACCGCTGGAAGTCGGTCTATGCGCAGAAGACCGACAAGCGCGTGCTGGCGGAAGTGATCGGCGACGCCGATATTTTTCTGGGGCTTTCGGCGCCCAACGTGCTGACGCCTGACATGGTCAAGGCGATGGCGGACCGGCCGCTGGTGATGGCGCTGGCCAATCCAACCCCCGAAATCATGCCGGACGAGGCCCGCAAGGCCCGCGCTGACGCGATGATCTGCACCGGGCGCTCCGACTTTCCCAACCAGGTCAACAACGTCCTGTGCTTTCCCTTCATCTTCCGCGGCGCGCTCGACGTCGGCGCCACCGCGATCAACGAGGAGATGAAGAAGGCCGCGGTCGATGCGATCGCGCAGCTGGCACGCGATCCGCCGTCGGATGCGGTGTCCCCCGGTTTTGACAGCGGCGAAGCGCAGGGGTTCGGGCCCGGCTCGCTGATCCCAAGTCCGTTCGACCCGCGGCTGATCCTGCGCATTGCGCCGGCGGTGGCGAAGGCGGCGATGGAGTCGGGCGTGGCCTCGCGGCCGATCGCTGACTTCGACGACTACAGCGCGCAGCTCGAGCGCTTCGCGTTCCGTTCCGGCCTCGTCATGAAGCCGATGTTCGCCAAGGCCAAGACCCAGCCGGTCCGCGTGATCTATGCCGAAGGCGAGGACGAACGCGTGCTGCACGCGACCCAGGTCGTGCTGGAGGAGAAGCTGGCGCGGCCGATCCTGGTCGGACGTCCGTCGGTGGTGGAGGCGCGGATCAAGCGGTTCGGTCTGTCGATCAGGGCCGGCCAGGATTTCGACCTCGTCAATCCCGAGGACGATCCGCGTTACCGCTCCTACGTGCAGTCCTATATCGATGCCGCCGGCCGGCACGGCGTGACTCCCGATGCGGCGCGCACGGTGGTGCGCACCAACGCGACAGTGATCGCCGCACTCGCGGTGATGCGCGGCGAAGCCGACGCCATGATCTGCGGCGTCGAAGGCCGTTACATGAGCCATCTGCGCCATGTCCGCGAGATCGTCGGCTTCATGCCTGGTGTCGCCGACTTCGCGGCACTGGCGCTGATGATCACCAGCAAGGGCGCTTATTTCATCGCCGACACCCAGGTGAGGCCGAACCCGACCGCCGAGGAGCTTGCGGAGGTGGCGGCGCTGGCGGCGATCCATGTCCAGCGCTTCAACATCAAGCCCAAGGTCGCCTTCGTCTCGCATTCGGATTTCGGCAGCTACGACACCGATTCCTCGCGCAAGATGCGCCGCGCCACGGCGCTTCTGAAGCAGAACCATCCGGAAATCGAGGCCGACGGCGAGATGCAGGGCGACACCGCGCTATCCGAAACCGCGCGAAAACTGATCCTGCCGCATTCGAAGCTGGAAGGCGTCGCCAATATCCTGATCATGCCGAACCTCGATACCGCCAACGTCGCCTATCAGATGATCAAGGTGCTGGCCGACGCGCTGCCGGTGGGGCCGATCCTGATCGGTCCCTCGCGCCCGGCGCACATTCTCACCCCCTCGGTGACCGCGCGCGGCATTCTCAACATGACCGCGGTCGCCGCTGTCGAAGCCCAGGAACGCGCCGGCCGCCAGCAACCGAGCCTGTTCGGATAGATCAGGCGAAAACAAGCCGGCTCCGCTGGTGGTCGACGGAGCCGCGGAATTGATTTGAGCGTTTGAAAAGCCACGCCGGAGCGCCCATAATCGCTCCGCCGGCGCGACTTCGGTATTTGCAGCATTCAACGAGGCCAACCATGCCAGCGTTTGTTACTTTCGGGCGAATCCTGTTTGCCGTGCTCTTTATCTATTCGGGAGTAGCCAAGCTTTTCGGTATCCAGGCCACTTCGGATGCCATCGCGAGCAAGGTCGTGGCGACGATGCCGGCGCTGGTCGCGCCCTATGTGACGCAACTCGAAGGCATCACGGGGATGCCGATGCCACAAATGCTCGCCATCGCGGTCGGAGCCTTCGAGGTGATCGCCGGCTTGATGATCGCGCTCAATTTCGGCGCGCGGTTCTTTGCCATTCTGCTGATCTTCTTTGTGGGCGCGGCGACCTTCTATTTTCACGACTTCTGGAATCAACCGACGCCATCGGATGGCAAGATGGTGATCGAGGCGCTGAAAAACCTGTCGATCATCGGCGCGCTGTTCATCATCGCCGGCTACGGCCGCTCGTCGCAGACACCGGAGCCGGCCTATGGCGATGTCTAGCGCATCCTGCGCCTGAAGATCATGAGACGGTCATCGCGATTGTACCATTGCGGGAG
Organism: Bradyrhizobium sp.; assembly: GCF_030646015.1. Taxonomy (GTDB): domain Bacteria; phylum Pseudomonadota; class Alphaproteobacteria; order Rhizobiales; family Xanthobacteraceae; genus Bradyrhizobium. The sequence goes on along the minus strand of NZ_JAUSLT010000059.1, from coordinate 8,220 downwards.
ATTGACCACATCGACCGCGTCGTAGGTCGAGGCCAGCAGGGCGAAGAAGCGCGGGTTCGCGCTACCGCCCATCCATTCGCCGGCATAGACGAGATAATCACCGCGATGGCAGGTGAGGGCGTTGCAGGCCATATCGCTGTTCCAGGGCGGCCAGCACAGAAACAACGCGTGATCCGGATAGAAAAGCGCCGCTCGCTCGTCGCCATGAGCGACCTCGCTCCAGGTGAAGGGGGCATGGTTGGCATCAAATGCGACGACTTTGATCCCGGCCTGGCGCATCATCCATGCCCAGTAGCCACTGCCTGCGCCGATCTCGACCACCCTGGCCGAGTATTTCAGAATGGTCCGTACCGCTTGTTCGGTCGGGACCGCCCAGGCAAAATGTCCCGCGATCGCCGCCTTCAGATTCAGCCATTGCGGTGACAGCAATTCGGCCGCCGATATCGGCACCGAGGGATCGCGCCGACAGGCCGCCGGCATGGCGCGGTAGAATTCCAGGTAGGGATTGATGAGCCCCATCGTCGAACTGTCGCCGGCCATGCGCGAAGTCCGCCCAGCCCGAAGCCAAAGCCTCGAAATGCTAGCCGATCGAAGCGCCTGATGTCGCGTGTTTCGCCGCTATCATTGCGTTCATGCGGTAGTAGGTCGTTGGGTCGCTGCGGGTCGGGTAGGCGGGCGGGATATACAACGTGTATCCCGGCGAAAGCGGACCGTGAGCGAGTTCCGCCGCGGTGATTGGGCGAATGATCGGATCGCAACCGTGGAAAACGGCTGCCTCGTACAAATACATCGGATGTGAAGCCGGGTAGATCGCGAGCAGCCGCTCGACCAGCAGTGGCATGGCTGACAGATCGTATCCGGTCTTCTTGAATGTTGCGTCGCCGACGACGCCAATTTGCCAAAGAACGACAGAGCTTGACGGATCGATCACGCGGCCGTTGAGCAGGAAGTCGGTCGCTTCATAAGACTGACAGCCACTGATGCCGGGATCGACGCCCAGATCCGCGAACAGGCAGTCTTCCGACGATATTCCCGGCAGCATCCGGGCGCTGTAACCTTCGGCGCGGGCTCGCCGGATCGACTCGTGCGACGGATATACGAAGACTCCCGGATGGCCGTAGCACGCCATGCAAGTCAGCATTCCCGCGCGCAGGCATTCAAGGGTGCGTTCGACCATCTGGTTGTAGGTTTCGATCCGCTGCTTTCCCTCGGCGTACATGCCGGTCAGGGATTCGGCGCCGGCTGGATTGAGCTCCTTGAGCATCAATTCTGCGACGGGATCCCCGACGACATACAGGACCTTGTCTGCCTGCTTGATCCAGGCCACCGCCTCCATCGTCAAGTGGCCGACGGTCCGGATGCCGGTCCCGACGACTACCAACGACCCCTTGTGCTTGCCGTTGGAACCGGCGCCTTCCGCTGTCTTGGCGTCCAACGCTGCCGCCGCTGCGTCGGGGTCCGGCTGGTCCGTATGCTGGTCATCATGGACGGTCATGGCGCTTCACCTCATCTAATACTTACGAGCGCCGCATCATCGCAAACGCAAGCTGCGAAAACCGGCGGCGCTCGTTCGCTTCTATGGACGGGCCACGTCGTGTGGCCTCTCAACCGTTCGGAGTCGGGAACACCAGTTGCGGATGAACCTGTGGGAAGATCTGCGGGAAGATCTGCGGCACGAGCTGCGGATGGACCTGCGGGAAGATCTGCGGGTGCACCACGACCTGTGGATGAACCTGGGGGAAGATTTGCGGGAAGATCTGTGGATGCACCACGACCTGGGGATGGACCTGCGGGAAGATCTGCGGGTGCACGACGACCTGCGGATGAACTTGCGGGAAGATCTGCGGATGCACGACGACCTGCGGATGAACCTGTGGGAAGATTTGCGGATGCACCACGACCTGTGGATGGACCTGCGGAAAGATCTGAGGGAATTGAGGGAAGATCTGCGGGAACTGAGGAAACGCCTGCGGGAATTGCGGATGCGTTACCAGCTGCAACGGAACCTGAACGGGAGGAAAATTAGGAAACATGTTTAAACTCCCTTGGGTTGGAGGGGCCGGGAAAGCTGAACTGCCGCGAACAGTTGGCTGATCCTCGGCATCGGCGGCAGCAGCGCCGGCCGGCCGGACCATGTCGACCACCAATACGTTTGGAGTCGGGGCCGGTGGGGTGAAGGAAAATTTTTGACCGAGGAGCCGGGCATGGATCATCCATGCCTGCGCGCCTTTCAGGATCACCTGATCGACAGGGTCCAGGTTCGCCGCTCCCATCGCGCCGTCGGGATCCTTGATGAAGGCTCCCAGTTTCGCGGGATCGGTGGCCAGAGCAACGAGGAAGCTTCGGAATTCATCCGGTGAATCCGGCGCCGCGGATGCAGCTGCCGTCCCCGAGGAAGCTTCTTGCGGCGAAGCGGATGGTGAAGTCCCTTCGTCCGCCGGATTGGTGTCGTCAGGTTCGCCGCCAATCGCCATGGTAACCTCCAATGGGTGACAGGCTCGAGAGCAGCTTCAACAAAAATTCGATTCAATATTCGATCAAAGATTGTATGTCGCTATAAGTATACTCTAGGTCGATACGGGTTCAAGGCAATTTTGCTGACAGATGGCGAAGCGGGCCGTCATGCCGTCGCATTGGCGATCAAGATTGCGCGAGCAATTCTGTTCCCGCCAAAATCGTCAATGGTTTGAATGGATCAATTGCGCATTCCCGGAACCGGTCGCAGCAACTGCGGTGTCAGGCGATCCGCCGCCACGGCGTCACGCTGACGTCATCGGCGCTGTCGAGGATCTCTGCCGCGCCGGCGGTCAGGCCGTGCGCGCTCAGGATCGCCTGCGGCGTGCGTGCGGGCACGCCGGGAAAGCAAGGCTCGCCGCCCGGCAGCTTCACCCGCGGCGCCAGCGACAGCCAGAACGTGTCGTAGCGGTCCATGAACATCTCGAACACATCTGGCCCGCCGATCACGGCGACGGTGCCTGCGCGGACGCCAGCGCGTTCGCAGGCGGCCTCGAACGAGGCTCCCGCGGGATTCCACAAGGTGGCCCTGGGATTGGAAGGATCGGGCGCGAGCGCGCCGACCGACCGGGTCACGATGATCCGCTTTCGCTTCGGTGAGTTCGGCTGATCCTCGTAGGAATTACGACCGTGCACGATCAGATCGGCGGAATCGAGGGCGGCGGTGAAGAACCGCTTGTCGCCCTCGAATTTCAACTCGTTCGGCATCACGCGACCGGCGTCCGCCAGCATGCCGTCGGCGGACACGATGACATAGCCGTCGATGCGCAGTTGCGACATCCGCGTGGTCTCGCGCGGCTCGGTGCTATTCCGAAATCGTCTGCACCACGCTGTTCAGCGGGCGGCTGCTCACGGTCGGGAGTTTCATGTCCTTGATGACGCTCTCGTCGAACTCCGCCATGGTCACCACTGGCGCCTTGGCCCTCATATGCACGACCTTGTAGCCGCCGGCCTTCAATTTACGCAGCAGCTCGGGCAGGGCTTCCCCGGTGTGCTTCTGGAAGTCGTGCATCAGGACGATGCCCTTGCCCATTTTGTCGACCTTCCTCATCACGTTGTCGATGATGGTCTGGGCCTTGCTCGCCTTGAAGTCGAAGGAGTCGAGGTCGGTGGAGAAAATCCCGATGTTGCGCTCGCCGAGATAGGTGACCATCTCGGGCGGATGCTGCAGGGCCGGGAAGCGGAAGAACGGTGCGGGCGCGGCGCCGAGCGCCCATTTCACCGCGCTGAAACCCTTTTCGATTTCTTCCTTGCGCTGGGGCTCGGTCAGCTTCTTGTTGTTGAGGTTGGCGTGCGACCAGGTGTGCGAACCGACCGTGTGTCCGGCGGCGGCCACCTGCTTCAGGATTTCAGGATAATAGGACGCGTGTTTGCCGATCGGAAAAAAGACCGCCTTGGTGCATTCGTCGGCCAGGGTCTTCAGCACCGAAGGCGTATTGACCGGCCACGGGCCGTCGTCGAATGTCAGCACCACTTCCTTGTCGCGCAGGAAATCCAGCTGCTTGAAATGCTCGAAGCCGAAACCGGGGCCGCCGGTGGTGTCGATTTCCACGATGCGGCCGATGCCCAGCGCGTCGGGATTGGCGCAGGCGGCTTTTGCGGGCGCCGGGGCCGGCGCGGGAGCAGGGGCCGGCGCAGCAGCGGTAGCCTGCGGCGCAGCCGCACTCTTGGCGCCGGTCGCCTGCGACCATGCGGCACCCGTTGCACACAGCGACACCGCGCCCGCAAAGATCAAACCTGCTGCAATACGCATCTGATTCTCCTCAAAAAACTGATTCCGTGCCCCGGGGCTCGTTGCACCAGCCCGGGCCATTTCCCGCCGTGATCATACTAGCCTAGTTGGACCGGCGCCGCCACGGCAACGGCTTTTATCCAAAGCCTAAGATGTGTCGCCAATGCGCCTCATTCGGCAACGTCAGGAATCCGCGAGCGCGCGTGCGATGGCGGTTTTGACGCGGGTATCCGAGGGGGCGACGGACTCGGGGAATACGTCCGCGATATAGCCGTCGCGGCCGATCAGGTACTTGTGAAAGTTCCACCGGGGAACATCCTTAGGGCGGGCTTCGGCGGCCCATTTGTAGAACGGATGCGCGTTCGGGCCCTTCACGATGGCCTTTGCCGCGATCGGGAAGGTGGCGCCATGCTGCTGCGCGGTGTTCGCGATCTCGGTCGCGCCGCCGGGCTCCTGTCCGCCGAAATCATTGGAGGGGACGCCCAGTATCATCAGGCCCCGGCCGTGAAACTCCGTCCACAGCTCCTGCAATCCGGCATATTGCGGGGTATAGCCGCACAACGACGCCGTGTTGACCACCAGAAGCGGCCGGCCGGCATGATCGGCGAGCCGGATATCGCCGCCCGCGAGCGCCGGAAACGAAAAGGCATAGGCCGTGATCCGGCTGACCGCGGCCTGCGCGAGGGCGCTTGATGTCGAGGCCGGGGCTGCGATAGCAGCGAGCGCTGCCGTGAGGATGGTCCTGCGGTCGATCATGGTCATGCCTCTCAGGTCTGGCCTCGGGCGAGGATAGCGCACCCGGCGCGCGGCCGCTTTCAACACCCCGTTATGCCCGGGCCGGGCACCAGGGCAGCGGCAGCAGCGGCAGGTAATGCCGGTTCCACTCGCAGATCGATTGCGGGCCGCTGCGCTTGGTGGCGTATTTGACCGCCTCGGCCTGGCCGACGGCGATATGGAGGACGAACAGGGTCGCGCCGACCGGATAGGCCCATTTGTGAAAGCGCAAATCGCACAGCGGCTCCAGCAGAACAGCGAAGGCGAGGATAATCAGCGGATCGGTGAAGATGAAATATTCGGATTTCAATCCGCGGCGCACGGTCAGCGTGTCGATTCCGATCGCTGCCAGCAGCAGCACCAGGGCCTGGACCGCGGCCAGCTTTTCGTCGCGCCGCCACGCATGGATGATGAACGGGACGATCAGCCATGGCAGGAACATCGCCGGCCGCGGAGACGGATGCAGCACGAACGCATAGCGCGCCAGCACCGATCCGATGCCATCGAGCAGCGACAGGATTCCCCACGGGCCGGAGGCGATCGCGGCGTTGGTGGTGCTTGCATCGGCAAACGACAGCATTTTCTCCAGCGGATTGACGACGGCGATGACATTGCTGGTGTTGTATTCCAGGTTGAGCGCGAGCAGGGCAATCGATGCGCCGGCGGCCATGGTGAACATCGACGCCAGCGTTTCGGCGGCGCTGACGCGCCAGATCCTGGCATAAGCGACCATGCAGCCACCGATCAGGACCAGCAGCGCGGCCTGATAGATGCCGAAGCGGCCCAGCAAGGGGCGGAACTGGGCGGCGTCCAGCAAGGCGCGGTCGAACCCGGTGGCGATGATCGGCCACGCCGCCGCCACAGCGGCAATGGCGGCGCCGGCCGCGGCGACCAGTGCCAGCCAGCGCCATGGCGAATGGCGCCAGAACGCCACGCTGGTGCCGGTGGCGCTGCCGAACGGCAGGATCATGACGGGCAGCGCGCCGATCAGCAGGATCGCCTGCACCTTGTTCTCGAGACCGAGCACGCATAATGCGGCAGCGAGCGCCATTGCCAGCGGACGGGCAGGGCTGGCGCGGCGGCCGACGAGGATCAGGATCAACAGCGCGAAAATGACCGGGCAGGCCGCCAGCATTTCGCTGCGCAGGATACGCGAATGCACGGCGACGCCGCCGGAGAATGCGAAGGCGAAGATCGCCATCATCGCGATCCGCCAGTCGCGCACCACGCGGCGGATCAGGCCGGCGAAAACCAGCACGCAGCCGGTCGCGGTCAGAAGGACCAGCACGCGTCCGGCGCGGACCGCGCTGGTCATCGCCGCGTCGAAGCCGGCTGTATCCGATGCCGGTGGAATGGCGGATAGCGTCCAGGCGTCGAGCAGGCCGAGCCCGTGCAGCAGCCTGAACCAGTATTGCACCGACAGGATGCTGATGTAGGCGGTGTGATCGAAGAACCGCTGCGGCTTGCCGTCGTTGAGGACAAGCGCGTTGTAGACCACCATGAAATCCATGTCGGCATTGCGCCAGTAGACCAGCGCATAGCCGAACAGAAAAAACGATGCCGCCATACCGGCGACGATGGCTGTCAATCCCCATCGCCAGCCGAGGAAACTGAGCCGGCCAAAGGCGTCATCAGCCGCAACGATCGGCGGCGCGGTTGTGCGGGCCGGGGTAGGAAGCTCGTTCATGCCGCCGGTCTCTTAGCTCAGCCGCCGCCGCAAAGCGATGGCGCCGAACGGTCGGGGTCGCCCGAGATCGCCTTACCGCAGCGAAACGATGAAATCGGTGCCTTCGCCGGTTTCGCCGCCCTGGTTGATGCCCTGGTCGGACACCACGATCGAGCCACCGGTGCTGAGCGCCTCGGCGATGCGCGACATCGCTTCCGGCGGAATCGTGATGCGGTCCAGCGCCTCGGCCGGGCTGTTCGGCGCCGGCAACGGCTGCTTCACTTCGGCCGGCACAACGCCTGCGATCCTGCGCCGCCGCGACGAGCGCTCTTCGTCCTCATTCTTCTGCGCGTTGCGCGCCGCGACCGGCAGCGAAACCACCGACCAGCGCAGCGCATTGGCGTCGTCCTTGTCGACCTCCGCCGTAAACACATGCGTGCCCAGCAGACGGTCGCTCGGGGCGATGGTCACGGGCACATCGAACAGCGGCTTGAAATTCTCCCGCACGTAGAGCTTGCCGTCCTTGCGGCTGACCAGCACCGCGATCCGGCCGGCAGGCTTCGGCGGTTCGGGTTTGGCGACCACGGCCTTCTCGGCGTTCGGCAGGCGGGTCTGGTCTTTCGTCACCTCGGGAGCGGCCGGGCGCGGATCGGTCGCCGCGGTGACGCTGTCGTCGGGCTTTGCGGTTTCGCTGGCAGGCGCCTCGGCCTTTACGGCATCGCCGCTCGCCTGCGCGGTGATGGCAGGTCCATCCGGTTTCTTTTCGGTGCTGTCAGCGGCTTCGGTCTCCGCAGGTTTCTCGGCGGGTTTGATCTCGGCGGTCGCGGCTTCCGACGGTTTGGTCTCGGCGGGTTGGTCCGCGGATGAAGCGATCTGGTCGGGCTTTGCCGCGGCCGGTTCAGCCTCCGCGCTTGCGGCTTCGGATTTCGCCTCGGCTTTCGGTGCATCGTCAACCGCAGCGGCGGCGTCCGCGGCGATCAGGGGGATGCTGCTGGCGGCGGCCACGGCCGCCTCGCGCAACGCGCTGCGGCCGGTGCTCGCGGCGGAGGACAAGGCATCGGACATCGTGACCGGGGGGCTCGTCGCCGGGATGGCGCTGCTGGCGTCCGCGGTGCGGGTCTGGTCGCGCAACGGCCGCGAAGCGCTGGTCTCGTCCATGACCGGCTTGCCGCCGTCGTGGCCGACGGTCGATCGCAGTTCGAGGCTCGCCTCGGAAATGGCGGGCTTGACGGTTGCTGCGGCGTCGGCGGCCTTGTCGGCTTTCGCGGCCGGCGGCGCATCCGGATTCGGCTCGATGGCGGCCGTCGGCGGTGGCGGCGGCGCGACCTTCTGTTCGGCGAGCAGGGGATGCGCAAACCTGGCCGGGGTTATTTCGCCTGGCGTGACGACGACCCGCGCGCCCATCTTGGTCCAGTTCCATATCCGGGCGGCGAACGCCATCGGCATGCGGATGCAGCCGTGCGACGCCGGGTAGCCCGGCAGCACGCCGGCGTGCATCGCGATGCCCGACCAGGTGATCCGCTGCATGAACGGC
>NZ_JAUSLT010000054.1 GCF_030646015.1 Bradyrhizobium sp. | reverse complement strand
GCCAGCGCGTGATAGCCGTAGCGGTCACGGTGCGGGCGCAGCGCCAGGATCTGGCGCGACGATGTCAGTCCCTCGTCGACCAGGATGGCATTGTCCGGCATCGCCTCCACCACCTGCAGCGCCAGCCAGTCCGGATCAATCGGCGAACGATCTCTTGCCTTTGAAATCTGTTCGACCAGCGTCTTGCGTTTGGCGGTCCAGTTCTTCGAGGCCAGCGTCGCGAGCCCTTGCTTCGCCCGCGTCTCCAGCGCGGCGCCGCCGCCGGCCTTCAGTGCCGGCACCAGCACGCGCAGGGTCTCCTTCACATCGGCCTTCAGCGCGATTTCGGCGCCGTAATTCTTGGCGAGGTCCCAGTCGACCAGGCCGATCTGCACGATCGGCATGCCGTCCGGCAGCGGATCGATCTCGCTGTAGACCGACATCCGCAACGGATCGGCGCCGAGCACGATCACCAGATCGTAGGGCGACAGCACCTCGCGCACCTGCTTCTGCAGCCGCGACAGCGCGCCCATGAAGCACGGGCTCTCCGACAGGAAGTGCGCGCCGTAGGGCGTCGAGCATTGATAGGCGGGCGCGCCCAGCGCTTCCGCCAGATCCGCTGCTTCCCGCAGCGCGTCGCTCTTGACGATTTCGTCGCCGGTGATGATGACGGGATTTTGCGCCTTCAGGATCCGCTGCGCCAGCGCCTGCAGCGACTCGTCCGACGGCCTGACCCTGGTATCGACGCGGGTCGAGCTGCCCAGTTCGATGCCGGCCTCGGCATTCAGGATATCGCCGGGCAGCGAGATGAACACCGGCCCGGTCGGCGGCGTCATCGCGATCTTGGCGGCGCGGCGAACGATCCGCGGCAGGTCTTCCAGACGCGTGACCTCCACCGCCCATTTCACCAGCGGCTCGGCCATCTGCACCAGCGGTCCGTACAGCACCGGCTCCATCAGGCCATGGCCCTGCTCCTGCTGGCCGGCCGTCAGGATCATCGGCGTGCCGGTGAAGCTGGCGTTGAACAGCGACCCCATCGCGTTGCCGAGCCCGGGCGCGACGTGGACATTGCAGGCGACGAGCTTGCCCGAGGCGCGGCTGTAGCCGTCGGCGATGGCGACCACCAGGCTCTCCTGCATCGCCATCACATAAGTGAGATCGGGATGTTCCTTCAGGGCGTGCATGATCGGCAATTCGGTGGTGCCGGGATTGCCGAACAGATGGGTGATGCCCTCGTCCTTGAGCAGCGCCAGGAACGCCGAGCGCCCGGTAATACGATTCATCAAATGTCTCCTCCTCCCCGCGGCTCGTTGACCTGCGGGTGCTGCCATCATGGCTGATCCGCACCGCCAGTTGCAAGGAAACGCGGTCATGGCTGCCCTGCGCCGGCACGCGCGCATCCGCTATTGTATTGGCGGCCGGTTGATTCATAGTGACCCTGCAAACCGCATGGCCGAAGGCCGTTTATCAGGTCTGGAGCACGCCCCGCGATGTCGGAAGAAGTGGGTTCGGCGAAGGGACCATCCCCGCATGATGGTCTGCCGGCCGAGCGCCGGCGCTGGGCGGTGGCGGCGATCTTCATCGCGGTCGCCGTGGCATCGCTCGATACCGCGATCGCCAACATCGCGCTTCCCGCCATCGCCGCCGACCTGCATGTCAGCCCCGCCGATGTCATCTGGGTCGTCAACGTCTATCAGATCGCGCTGGTGGCGACCCTGTTGCCGCTCGGCGCGCTCGGCGAAATCGTCGGTCACGAGCGAATCTATCTGGGCGGATTGCTGCTGTTCACAGTGGCGTCGCTCGCCAGCGCCTGCGCGTGGTCGCTGGAGAGCCTGCTGGTGGCCCGCACGCTGCAGGGACTGGGCGCCAGCGGCCTGATGAGCGTGAACACCGCGCTGGTGCGCTTCGTCTATCCGAGCCGCCTGCTCGGCCGCGCGTTCGGTTACAATGCGCTGACCGTTGCGACCGCGACGACACTCGGGCCGACGGTGGCGGCCGGCATCCTGGCGCTGGGGCCGTGGCCGTGGCTGTTCGCCGTCAACATTCCGATCGGCCTGATCGCGATCGCGATCGGATTGAAGACGCTGCCGCGACCGCCGCGGGCGGTTCACCCGTTCGATTTTCTGGGTGCCCTGATGGCCGCGGGATGTCTCGGTCTCATCATCATTGGAATCAGCGGCGCGGCGCATCATGCCGCCGTCGGGCTGGTCGGGGTCGCATTGGTGGTCGGGATCGTGCTCGGATGGCTTCTGATCCGCCGGCACGCCGATCATCCCGCGCCGATGCTTCCCGTAGACCTGTTCCGGCTGCCGATCTTCGCCCTGTCGGCGGCCACCGCCGTGTGCTCGTTCGTGGTGCAGGGGCTGGCGTTCGTCGCGCTGCCCTTCTACTTCCAGGAAACACTGCACCGCACCGCGGTTGAGACCGGTTTGTTCATGACACCCTGGCCACTGGTGGTCGCGATCATGGCGCCGATCGCGGGCCGCCTGTCCGACCGCTATCCGGCCGGGATCCTCGGCGGCATCGGCCTGGCGCTGCTCTGCGCGGGAATGTGGCTGCTGGCGGTGCTGCCAGCGGCGCCCACGACCGCCGATATCGTCTGGCGCATGGCGCTGTGCGGATGCGGATTTGGGTTCTTTCAGGCTCCGAACCTGAAGGCGCTGATGTCGAGCGCGCCGGCGGGCCGCAGCGGCAGCGCCAGCAGCATCGTGGCGACCGCCCGTCTCACCGGACAAACCATTGGTGCGGCGCTGGCCGCTTCCTGCTTCAGCTTCGTCGGCCGCGATGGCGCCGTGGTGGCATTGGCGCTGGCCGCGGGCGTAGCCGCGATCGGCAGCCTGATGAGCTTCCTGCGCCTGATCGCGATCCCGCGGCCCGGCTGATCGCGTCCGCCACCGCTCGTTTCAGAACATCCCCTCATGCTCGACGCGCTTCTTCTTTTTCGGGCGCTGCCAGACCACGCCGGGAAAACCTTTCAGCGGCCCCAGCGGCTCGCCGGTATACGTCCACTCCTGCAGCTGCTCGAGCGACGCGTAGGGTGGGCAAAGGCGCGCTCTTCGCGCCGTGCCCACCATCTTCGTTCGACAATATCAAATGGTGGGCACGGCGAAGACGCCTTTGCCCACCCTACGATTGCGTCACGCCTTCTCCAGCTCATCATGAACAGGGTAATCCGTATACCCCGCGACATCGCCGCCATAGAACGTCGCGCGGTTGTACGGCGTCAGCGGGAAACCGTGCTGCAGCCGGCGTGGCAAATCGGGATTGGAAATGAAAATTCGTCCGAACGCGATGGCGTCGGCGTGGCCGGCTGATATCGCCGCGTTCGCGGTCTCGCCGGTGAAGCCGCCGGCGGAAATCAGAACCCCGCTCCACATCGGCCGAAACAGTTCCATCGCCGACGGCACGTTCTGCCAGTTGACCTCGGCGCGGCCGGCGCCGCTGGAGCGCGGCTCGACGAAATGCAAATAGGCGAGGCCGAGCGGATCGAGCGCCTTGATGACGTGGCTGTAGAGCGGCATCGGATCGGGCTCGCCGCTGCCGTTGGCGATGCCATAGGGTGACAGCCGCACGCCGACGCGGTTGGCGCCCCAGACGCCGATCACGGCCTGCGTGATTTCCATCAGGAAGCGCGTGCGGTTCTCGATCGAACCGCCATACTGGTCGGTGCGCAAATTGGTGTGCGACTGCAGGAACTGCTCAATGAGATAGCCGTTGGCGCCGTGGATCTCGACGCCGTCGAAACCGGCCGCCATGGCGTTAGCGGCGGCCTGCCGGAAGGCCTCGACCACGCCGGCCACTTCCGATGTCTCCAGCGCGCGCGGCGTCTCATAACTCGTCGACTTGCCGTCCGCCGTTCCCGTCTTCAACTCGGCCGGAATCGGCACCGCCGAAGGCGCCACCGGCAGCACGCCGCCGGGCTGGAACGAGGAATGCGAGACGCGGCCGACATGCCAGAGCTGCAGGAAGATCACGCCGCCCCTGGCGTGAACGGCATCGACGACGTCGCGCCAGCCCTTGATCTGCGCGTCCGTATAGATGCCGGGGACGCCGGGGCTTCCGAACGCGGTCGCCGCCACCGGCGAGGCTTCGGCGATGATCAGGCCGCCCGAGGTGGCGCGTTGCGCGTAATATTCCACGTTGAGCGGCCGGGGCGCCAGCGAGGGCTTTTCCGCCCGCATCCGCGTCAGTGGCGCCATCACGACGCGATGCTTGAGCTGATACGGTCCGATGGTGAGTGGTGAAAACAACGACGTCAATTTCATGTCCGCCCCGGTTGATTGTTCTTGAAATGGCTGTGTAGCCGGTTCCCGCCGCGCGCAAAAGGCTGGCCGGGCGAGATCGCCTGATATGAAGACCTCCCATGCGGTTTCGTGCATGGTGGGCGGGCCGCATCGCCATCGTCAGGGATGCCGCGCATAAAACTCAGGAGGAACGCGTGTCCCATCCAGCCATCGCCCCCAACCATGTCGCCGTCATCACCGGCGGGGCTTCCGGCATCGGGCTTGCCGCCGCGATGCGCTTTGCCGGTCTCGGCATGAAGGTCTGCATCGCCGATCTCGGCGGCGACCGCCTCAAGGAGGCCGAAGCGAAGCTGGCGTCCGTGGCGCGAGGCGCGTCCGCCGATATCATGGCCATGGCGGTCGACGTCAGCCGTATCGAACAGGTGGCGGAGCTGGAAAACGAGGTGCGCAGGCGGTTCGGCTGCGCCGACCTCCTGATGAACAACGCCGGGATTCAGCCCGGCAGCACGGCGTTCGGCCCGCTGGAGAACTGGCAGCGGATTCTCGGCGTCAATCTGTGGGGCATCATCCATGGCTCGCAGGTATTCGCGCCCCGCATGATCGAGCGCGGGCGGGCCGGCCTGATCATCAATACCGGCTCGAAGCAGGGCATCACCACCCCTCCGGGCGATCCCGCCTACAATGTCTCCAAGGCCGGCGTGAAGGCTTTTACGGAGGCGCTGCAGCACGAGCTGCGCAACACGGCGGGCTGCAAGATCAGTGCGCATCTCTTCATTCCCGGCCACGTCTTCACCGCCCTCACCGCCCGCGGCCGCACCGAAAAACCCGCCGGCGCCTGGACGCCGGAGCAGACTGTCGATTTCATGATCGCGCGCGTGACGGCCGGCGACTTCTATATTCTCTGCCCCGACAACGACGTGCCGCGCAGCCTCGACGAACGCCGCATGCTGTGGGCCGCCGGCGACATCATCGAAAACCGCCCGGCGCTGTCGCGCTGGCATCCCGATTACGCCGAGGCGTTTGCGAGGTTCGTGAAGGGGGAGTAGCTGTCGTCCCTGCGAACGCAGGGACCCATACGCCGTGCCGTCGAGATTGTGTATGGTGTGAACGGGCTTGTTGAACCACAGCGCCATTGCGTCAGATGACCGGGGTTATGGGTCCCTGCGTTCGCAGGGACGACGCGAGAGGGTTTTTCGAACACCACGGCAAACACACCCTCGCGATCTCGCGGCGCGATGCGTCCGAGGTTTGCTATCAAATCTCCTTGCCCTCCAATCAGAGGGCGCGGGGAGGCCGGGCGCCCGATGCGCCCGATAGCCGCGTGTGCAATGGGTAGTGGTAGAGCGCACACGCGTTAGTCAGGTCACACCGGAATCACCCGGCACTCCCCGCGCAATGGTTTACGGCTTATACGTGGTCTCCCCGGTGAGCCCTGCACTTTTGCCACCGTCGCCCGCGCTGCCTTAAGCTGCGAACTTGACACCAGCATCTGGGGTGTCAGGACCATACGATTTCGCCGTCCACTTCCGGCGCTCGGGTCTAGAGCGCCATCCGCGTCCACCGCATCCCCGTCCCGCATTGGTGACCTTGCGCAACGCCCCTCTGAATGGGACGGGATGGCGAAACATATAGCTTGATTTTCAATTCCGAAAAACAGAAATATTTTTACCGAAAGGGCTTGACATCGATTCCGATAAACCGAAGTGATTTGCCCGACGGGATACAAGCACCGATCCAATGGCGCAATCGGGGGCGGACGATGTGGTGGCCCCGGATTACGCAAGGGCTCCATCCGGGCTACGGGCTTCGGAGGAGCGTCCCGATCACAGCGTCTCTTGCTTGTGCCCGCATTGCTTGCAGGCGAACTTGACCCGGGTGGCGCCCTTTTCCGCCGAGATGCGGTTCGGCGCGCCGCATTTGCCGCAGGTGGTTTCGATGCGGGTATTGCCCTGCTTCACCACCAGCGCCTTGCGTTCCATGGTTTCGCGGATCAGGCGCTCGGCCTCTTCGCGCATCGCCTGCTTGTCCATCCGCTTCCACCTGTCGTGTTTGCCAAAGCAACCTTACAGCACCCGTCTCGCTTTTGCGAGACGGGTCGGTAAAAAGTCACGGTTGAAACCGTGCCCACGCAGTCCCTCACACCGTCAGCACCGTCGAGCCCGTGGTCTTGCGCGCGGCGAGGTCGGCGTGGGCTTTGGCGGCGTCCTTCAAGGGATAGGTCTGGTGCACCTCGATCTTGACCGCGCCCGATTTCACCACGTCGAACAGTTCGTTCGCCATCTCGACGAGCTTCTCGCGCTTGGCGGCGTAGGTCACCAGCGTCGGGCGGGTGACGTAGAGCGAGCCCTTCGCAGCCAGCAGGCCGAGGTTGAGCGGATCGACTGCGCCGGAGGATTGCCCGAACAAAGCGGCGACGCCGAGCGGCGCGAGGCAGTCAAGCGATTTCAGGAACGTATCCTTGCCAACGGAGTCGTAGACCACGGGCACTTTCTTGCCGCCGGTGATTTCGTCGACGCGCTTCACGAAATCCTCTTTGGTATAATTGATCGTATGGGCGCAGCCATGGGCCTGCGCGAGCTTTGCCTTCTCGTCGCTGCCGACGGTGCCGATCACGGTGGCGCCGAGATGCTTGGCCCACTGGCCGAGGATTAGGCCGACGCCGCCGGCCGCGGCATGCAGCAAAATGGTGTCGCCGGCTTTGACCCGATAGGTCTGGCGGATCAGGTATTGCGTGGTGAGGCCCTTCAGCATCATCGCCGCGGCGGTCTTGTCGTCGATGCCATCGGGCAGCTTGAGCAGGCGATCGGCCGGAATCAGCCGGGCTTCGGCATAGGAGCCGATCGGTGCGGCGCCATAGGCGACGCGGTCGCCGGGCTTGATATCCGTGACGCCTGCGCCGACCTCCTCGACCACGCCCGCCGCCTCGCCGCCGAGCCCGCTCGGCAACGGCAACGGATAGAGCCCGGAGCGGTTGTAGATGTCGACGAAGTTCAAGCCGACCGCGGTGTGGCGGATGCGCGCCTCGCCCGGACCGGGCTTGCCCACCTGCACCTCCTCCCAAACCAGAACTTCGGGACCGCCGGCTTTGTGAAAACGAATGGCATGCGTCATGGATGGGCTCCTTGGGGTGAGGTAAAGTGAGAGGGAAATGGTGCGGGCTGTTCAGGTCTCGATAATGACGTAGCTGTCCTCGATATGGACAGGAAAGGTCTCGGCGACATAGGGGCCTTTTGCCAGTGTCTCGCCATCCTCGATCACGACGGGATAGGTGCGGACCTTGACGCGCTTCGGATCGAACCAGGACTGGCCGTTGCGCATGTCGAATTCCCAGCCGTGCCAGCCGCAGCGCAGGAGTTCGCCGACCCGCGAGCGCTGATAGACGCCGGGCTCGGGCGAGGTCAGCCGTGCGACGCAGGCGGCCTTGTCGAGCGGCGCACCGGCATGCGGGCAGCGGTTGAGCAGCGCGAAGAACTCGCCGTTGACGTGGAACACGACGACGTCGCGGCCGTCGACGTCGACCACCTTGTTGCCGCCGGGCGGGATCTCACTTGTGCGGGCGACGATATGACGGGTCATGCGAGTACCTTGGAAACACAAATCGGTATTGCTGCCCATCCTTCGAGACGCCCGGCTTCGCGGTGCTTCGCCGGGCTCCTCAGGATGAGGTTTAGCCTGTTGCAACAAAACAACCTCATGCTGAGGAGCGAGCAGCGCGAGCGTCTCGAAGCATGGGCAGCAAGCACCTCACCGACCCGATCACAGCTTGTAAACCCCGCGGGCGTTGCTGTTGAATATTTTCCGGCGTTCGATCTCGGTCAGCGGCGTCTTGAAGGCATAGCGCGGATCGTCGAAGTCCCAGTGCGGATAATCAGACGAGAACAGCAGGCGGTCGACGCCGACCCATTCGATCAGCGAGCGCAAATGTTTCGCCTCGTCGGGTTCGTCGATCGGCTGGGTGGTGAACCAGAAATGCTCCTTGACGTATTCCGAGGGCCGGCGCTTCAGATGCGGCACCTCGCTGCGGAACTTTTCAAAATGCTGGTCCATCCGCCACATCGTCGACGGGATCCAGCCGAATCCGCCCTCGATGAAGACGATCTTGAGTTTTGGAAACTGCTCCGGCACGCCTTCGATCACGAGGCTGGTGAGCATCGCCGCCATGGTATGCGCGTTGCTCTGGTGCTCTTCGGCGTAATAGGACGGCCAGCCGCCGCCGGTCGGCGCGTGCCCGCCATAGCCACCGACATGGATGCCGAGCGGCAGGCCGAGCTCCTGCGCGCGGGCATAGATCGGCCAGTAGCGATGGCGGCCGAGCGGCTCGTTGGCGCGCGGCGAGACGTTGATCTGAATGTATTCGCCTGTTTTCGCGCAGCGGTCGATCTCGGCGATCGCCAGTTGCGTATCGTCCTGCCCGACCAGGATCGAGGCTTTCAGCCTGGGATCGCGGTGCGCCCAGAACGCCAGCTGCCAGTCGTTGACGGCGCGCTGGATCGCCGCGCCGAAATCGAGATTCTGCTGCGAGAAGATGAAGAGATCCAGCACCTGCAGGATGCCGAACTCGACGTCGAATGGATCGAGGTGCTGCTTTTGCATGAAGGCGAGATCGGAGCCCGGCACGCCGCCGGTCGGCGGCCAGGCGTCGCGCCGCGCGATCAGCGGCGAGGAGCGCGGATAGGGCGTGGTGCCGATATAGGGCGTGCGCAGATGGCTGCCATAGGTCTTCAGATGCTCCTGCCAGCGCTTGGGCAGGAACGGATTGAGATCTGAATGGGCATGGATGCTCGGATGGATGTCGCAATCGATGATCCGCAGCCGACTTTTCGCGGGCGCTTCCTGCCCTGATAGCGGGCGGTCGATGACGTCGCTCATGCGATCCTCCTTCGGTAGCGTAATCTATGCGGCCAGAGACAGCCGCGGGAAGGTTTCAAGCGGATTGTCAGCACACATGCGTTGCACCAGACTGGCCGGCAGATGCTTTGGGATGGCGTCGTCGCCGTCGAATTGCCAGTGCGGATAATCCGACGAGAACAGGAACATCTTGTCGGAGCCGATCATGTCGATGATGTCGGCTACCCCCGCCGCGTCGGGCGGCGAGTCGAACGGCTGCGTGGTGAAGCGGATATGGTCGCGCATGATCGATGCCGGCTCGCGCTCGACCCAGGGCACCTCGACGCGAACGCCGCGCCAGGTCTTGTTGGCGCGCCACATGAAGGCCGGCAGCCAGCTGATGCCGGATTCCATCAGCACCACCTTGAGGCCGGGGAATTTGCCGAACACGCCTTCGTAGATCAGGCTCAACACCTGGGCCTGGAACGCCTGCGCCTCCGCCATGTAATATTCGTAGCGGTAGGACGGCCAGCCGACCGAGCTTGGCGCCTGGCGGTACTGGCTGCCGGCGTGGATCGCGATCGGCAGCTTGTATTTTTCCGCCACCTGCCACACCGGCCAATAATGCCGGCGACCGAGCAGGCTCTCGCCCTGCGCCAGCACCAGCACCGAAACAAAACGGTTATCGGAGGCGCGGCGCTCGATTTCCTCGATCGCCAAGTCAGGCGCCTGCATCGGCACCACGATCGACGCGCGCAGCCGCGAATCCTTCGAAAGCCATTCCGCCGCGATCCAGTCGTTGATCGCCTTGCAGAAGTCGGCCGCCATATAGGGATCGAACACCGCCTGGGCGCCGTACAGCACATTGCAGATGGCGTGGCTGGCGCCGAGCTGGTCGAACGCGCCGCGCTGCACCATGGCAAGGTCGCTGCCGGGCTTGTCGCCATTGGCGGGCCGCCAGTCGGCCCGGCCGGACAGCGGCATGTTGGGCGGGTAGGAATTGAGATCGAGGCCGTCGATGGCGCGGCTGACCACCTGTTCTTTCCAGTGGTCGCTGAGATAGGGCAACAGCGTGGTGCGGGTTCCACCGACGGCCGGATGGATATCGCAGTCGATCCGCGTCGCCGTCATGCGCGTTTCCCTGAAGTCTCATTCTTGGCAGGCGCTTCGCGCCGCGGCGCAAATGTGCAGCCGGCGGCCGGGAAGCGCAAGGGTCGAAGGAGGGTCGCGCCGGATGGCAGCCATGTGATGGCGGGCCTGCTGTCGTTCGCACCCGCCATGGCGCAATCGACCTTCACGCCGCGTGACGAAAGCCCGGAGGATTTTCCGGCCGGAGCCGGCCGCGATGAAACCTTCTATGCCTGCACCGCCTGCCACGGCTTCAAACTCGTGGCGCAGCAGGGCATGACGCGGACGCAGTGGGACGATTCCATCAGCCTGATGATCCGCCGCCACAATATGCCGCCGCTCGACGACAAGGATCGCGCGGTGGTGCTGAACTATCTCGAGGCGACCTATCCGCCGCGGGCGCCAGCCGCGCGTGGCGGCTGGCAGAACCCGTTCGCGAAGTGAGGGCTACTTCTTCTTCCCGGCGGCATCGAACTGCTTGAGATAGGCGAGCAGGTCGTTGGTCTTCTGCTCGTCCTTCAGGCCGGCATAGATCATCTTGGTGCCCGGGATCTTCGCCTTGGGGTCCTTGATGTATTCGCGGAAGGTGGCCTCGTCCCAGGTGATTCCGGAGCCCTTGTTGGCGGCGGTATAATTATAGCCCTCGACGGTGCCCGCCTTGCGGTCGATGATGCCGTTCAGCTGCGGTCCGACACTATTTTTCGCGGTCTCGCCGATCTGGTGGCAGGCCTTGCACACGCCGAACACCTTCTCGCCGGCCGCGGCATCCTGAGCTCTGACTTCACCGGCGCCGGCAACCGCCAAAAGTGCAACGAAAACAAACCCTCGCATCCTGTTCTCCTGTTTTAACAGCCCGTTGGGGCCGGGAATCTTTGGCTGATCGGCGTCGAGC
>NZ_JAUSLT010000098.1 GCF_030646015.1 Bradyrhizobium sp. | reverse complement strand
GGCCACAGGGTTTCGTTCTCGTTGTTCATGATACCGCGCACGGTGACCATGCCGGTGGTGGCATCGACCGTGTTTTCGACCATCGCGACCTTGCCGTCTTCGGATCGCTGGTGGCCCGGGATGGTCGCAATCACCCTGGCGCCGCCCGCTGCCATGGCGTCGCGCAGATCGACCAGCATCCGCTGCGGAATGGCGAAAGTCACATAGACCGGCGCCATTTGATTGATGACGGCGAGCGGCGCGGTATCTGCGGGCCGGACGAAATTGCCGACCTTCACATTGGCGACGCTGATCCGTCCCGTAAACGGTGCGTGGATGGTCGTAAAGCTCTTCTGGACCTTCAGATTATCCAGTGCGGACTGGTCCGCCTTGATGGTGCCGGTCAGGATATCGGCCTGGGTCTTGGCGTTGTCGACGTTGACCTGCGTGGTGGCGCCCTTGCCGATCAGGTCGGCATACCGCCGGACATCGCGCTGTGCCGCCTCGAGCTGGGCCCGATCCCGGGCCAGCACACCCTCGGCCTGTTCTATCTGGGCATCGATCTGGCGCGCATCGAGCGTAAACAGGAGATCGCCCTTGTTGACCCTGGCGCCGTCTTCGAAGTGCACCGAGACGATGGTGGTTTCGATCCGCGATTTCAGCGCCACGCTGGAAATCGGCGTTACCGTTCCGATCGAGTCGACGTCCACCGGCACCGGCTTGCGCTCGGCTTTGGCCACTTCAACCGAGACCACGCGCGCGCGCGGCGGCCCCTGGACACTGGCGCCGCCGCCAAGCCATGCAGCGCGGGTACTGTAGGCAGTCAGCGCCGCAACAGCCAGCGCGCCTGCCAGAATCATCAGATTACGTTTTTTCATCGCATTTCACGTCAGCCGGTCCACGACGACCGGGACGGTCCAATTTCCTGCCTTGAGGCCGCCTCTACGCCTTTGTCTAAACGGATATCACACCCCCGCCGCGCATGGTATGCCAGCGAAACTAAAATTGCGGTAAGCCAACGGAACCCCTTGATGCGTATTGCAACCTGGAACGTCAATTCGGTCCGGCAACGGATCGATCACCTGCTGGTCTGGCTGAAGGATTGCGCGCCCGACATCGTCTGTCTGCAGGAGATCAAATGCGTCGATGAGGCGTTCCCCCGGGAGGCCATCGAGGCGCTCGGCTACAACGTCGTCACCCACGGCCAGAAGACCTTCAACGGCGTTGCGTTGCTGTCGAAGCTGCCGTTCGAGGAAACCAAATCGGGCCTGGCCGGCGACGACGAGGACGCCCACGCCCGGTTTCTGGAGGGCGTGGTCCCGCTGAAGCACGGCGTGATGCGGATCGCCTGCCTGTATCTGCCCAATGGCAACCCACCGGAAACCGAGAAATATCCCTATAAACTCAAATGGATGTCGCGACTTCTTGAATATTCTAAGCAGCGGCTTAAAGCGGAAGAGCCGCTGGTGCTGGCGGGCGACTTCAACGTCATTCCGCAGGCTGCGGACGTCCATAATCCGGCGGCATGGGTCAACGACGCCCTGTTCCGCCCCGCCACCCGGGAGAGCTTTCAATCGCTGCTCGGGCTCGGGCTCACCGACGCGCTGCGCGCGGTCACCGATGCCCCCGGCCAATACACCTTCTGGGACTACCAGGCCGGCGCCTGGCAGAAGAACCACGGCATTCGCATCGATCATCTGTTGCTGTCGCCACAGGCCAGCGACCGCCTGCGCGGGGTCGGAATCGACAGCTACGTGCGGGCCTGGGAAAAGCCGTCCGACCACGTGCCGATCTGGATCGATCTGGATCTGGAGGCGGCTTGAGGCCGTGAGCTTGTGAAATTTGGCAGGGTGGGCAAAGGCGCCTCTTGCGCCGTGCCCACCATCCGCAGTGGCAATCAAAAAAAGGTGGGCACGCAAGTGCTTTGCCCACCCTTGGGCCGCGATCAGTCCTTGCGGCCCTGCACCCAGTGCTCGAGCATCTGCAGCGCCATCGCCCGGTCGTCCTCGGACGCCTTGGCGATCGCCTTGTTGTAGCTTTCCTTGATCCAGGTCTCGTCCGGGGCTGCGCTGTCGCGCGCCAGCGTCAACCACATCAGTCCGCGGGCGGCCTGCCGCGGCAGCCGCTCGCCGTTGAACAGCATCTGGCCGAGCATGGCCTGGGCCTGATGCTGGCCCTTCTGGGCGGCGAGGCCGAGCCAGCGCGCGCCGTAGCGGAAGTCGTCCCGCGACGAGCCGGCGCTCTTCAGATAGAGCCGGGCCAGGTCATACTGGGCATCGGCGTTGCCGAAATAGGACGCGGCATAGGAGAACATCTCCCGCGCCCGGTCCGGATCGGACTTGACCTTCGAATTGGGAATGCCCTTGAGGTAATAGCGGCCCAGCGCCACGAAGGCGTTGGCGACCACGCCGGCCTGCGGCGCCGACGGGCTGTCTTCCGCGTGCTGGTTGGCAATGCGGCTGAAATAGTCGAAGGCGCGCAGATCGTCCTGGGCGACGCCTTCGCCGTCGGCATACATCCGGCCGAGCTTCCACTGCGCGATCGGGTGGCCGCCTTCGGCGGCGTATTGCAGCGAGGTCAGCGAGTTGGTCGAGGCGGCTGTCGGCACGGACGCCGGCGGAACCAGCTTCTTCAGGGGCGCCGCGGTGCCGGGCTGAGGCGAAGCCACCGGAATGGCCGCATCCGAATTGACCGGCGAACCGTCGAATCCGAAGGCCGGAGCCACAGGAGCGGCCCCTAACAGCAACGCAAAAAGGATACGCCTAGATGTCCGCATAACACTGTTTCTCGTGCGCACCACCCGGATGGGTTACGGCACCATCCACCGCCGGCCCAACCTGTTGGGCATATTTCCAGAGCGCACCCGATGTATGATTGGTCGCTCTGGGCTTCCATTTGGTCTTGCGTTCAGCCAGCTCCGCATCGGTCAACTTTACGTTAAGAGTCCCGACATCGGCATCGATTTCAATGATATCGCCGTCCTGCAACAGCGCGATCGGCCCGCCGATCGCCGCTTCCGGCCCGACATGGCCGATGCAGAAACCGCGGGTCGCCCCGGAGAACCGGCCATCGGTGATCAGGGCGATCTTGCCGCCCATGCCCTGCCCGGTCAGCGCCGCCGTGGTCGAGAGCATTTCCCGCATGCCGGGACCGCCGCGCGGCCCCTCATAGCGGATCACGATGACCTCGCCCTCTTTGTAGGTCTTTTTCTGGACCGATTCGAAGGCATCCTCTTCACGATCGAAGCAGCGGGCCGGACCGGTAAATTTCAAGTTCGACATGCCCGCGACCTTCACGATCGCGCCTTCAGGCGCGAGATTCCCCTTCAACCCGACCACACCGCCGGTGACAGTGATCGGCTTGTCGGCGGGCCGCACCACGTCCTGGTGCGGATTCCATTTCACGCTTTTGAGGTTTTCGGCGATCGTCCGGCCCGTCACGGTCAAGCAATCCCCGTGCAGGTAGCCATTGTCGAGCAGCGTCTTCATCAAAAGCGGTATGCCGCCAACCTCGAACATGTCTTTGGCGACATAACGGCCGCCCGGTTTCAAATCCGCGACATAGGGTGTTTTTTTGAAGATTTCGGCCACGTCGAACAGGTCGAACTTGATGCCGCATTCATGCGCGATGGCCGGCAAGTGCAGTGCAGCATTGGTCGACCCGCCGGAGGCGGCGACCACGGCCGCGGCGTTTTCCAGCGCCTTGCGGGTGACGATGTCGCGCGGCCGGATGTTGAGGGCGATCAGCTCCATCACCTTCTCGCCGGCGGTCATGCAGAACGCGTCGCGGATTTCGTAAGGCGCCGGCGCCCCGGCCGAGTACGGCAGCGCCAGCCCGATGGCCTCGGATACCGTCGCCATGGTGTTGGCGGTGAATTGTGCGCCGCACGCGCCGGCCGACGGACAAGCCACCCGCTCGATTTCGTCGAGGTCGGCGTCCGACATCTCGCCGACCGAATGCTTGCCGACCGCCTCGAACATGTCCTGCACCGTGACCTGCTGGCCGCGGAAATTGCCGGGCAGGATCGAGCCGCCATAGATGAAGATCGAGGGCACGTTGAGCCGGACCATCGCCATCATCATGCCCGGCAGCGACTTGTCGCAGCCGGCGAGCCCGACCAGCGCGTCATAGGCGTGGCCGCGCATGGTCAATTCGACGGAATCGGCGATGCATTCGCGCGACGGCAGCGACGAGCGCATGCCGTCATGGCCCATGGCGATGCCGTCGGTGACGGTGATGGTGCAGAATTCGCGCGGGGTGCCGCCGGCGGAAGCAACGCCCTTCTTGACCGCTTGGGCCTGGCGCATCAGCGAGATGTTGCAGGGCGCGGCCTCGTTCCAGCACGACGCCACGCCGACGAACGGCTGGTGGATCTGCTGGGTGGTCAATCCCATGGCATAGAGATACGAGCGATGCGGCGCCCGTTCCGGGCCCTCCGTCACGTGACGGCTCGGCAGCCTGCTCTTGATGCTGGTCTTGGCGTCCATCGCGAACCTGTTTCCCCAGCCTACTCTTGTTGGACCCGGGAAATCAGGATGTTCCCTTCGCCTTCGCGAGCGCCGTGGCTGATAGCCTACGAAGGAATGATTTCATTGAGGGGTGTGGCTAAATAGCGGCGCGCGCAAGAGGTTGCTGCAATGACAGTTAAATGTTCGCCGAGTGTTGCGCACCAGCAACAATCGTGGCGGTTCGGCAACCATCATTCCCGGCGCAGCGCCCGGCACCCGCCAAAGATGTCGAGACGTTGCCCGGCTACCGCTACGCTTCTCATGCACACAGGTGCAGCGCGCCAGCCCGGAAGCACGCGTGGCGAATCGTTCCGTACTTGCTAGCTTTCGCGATGGCGCTCCCGCACCGCGCCTGTATTCGACGCCGCAATCTGGTGCCGCGGAGGGATCCTGACGTGCCGGTCATGTCGATGCGACGTTGGGCTTTGTTGATCGGTCTCATCCTGATCGGCGCGATCGCCGTGACCTGGTATTTCAACTATCGCAGCAAGTGTCACGGGATGGATGAATGTGCCGCACGGGCCGCTGAAGGCCGTGAACGCGACACACCGACCGAGGACCGCTGACGTCAACTGACTTCGGCCCCGCCTCAGCATCTTCGATGTCATGCCGCATTCAAATATGCGTCCGCCTTCCCGCGACGCGAGGCGCCCGAGGTGTGGATCGAATTCTGTCCCTCCTTGGAAAAAGAGGGCGCAGGGAAGACCGGGTGCGCGCTGCACCCGCGGTCTCATGTGCAAACTCGCACAAACAAAACGCACATGAGCATACAGGTTCAGCGGAAACACTCCGGCCTTCCCTGCGCAATGGCTCTACGGCTTATCTCGCGCTCACCCCGGAGTAGCGGGCTTTCTAGTCTCCGTCGCCTTCCGGAAACCGGCACCTCGGCCCGGTCGGGCTTTCAGCACCTCCGCAAGACTTGACGCCAGCGTCGAGGCGTCGGGTCCACACGATTTCACCGTACGCTTCAGCGTCGTTCGTCGGCGCGCCGCTCGATCGCTCACGGAGTTGATCCCGCCCTGCAACCACCTGCGCGCCCGACGCTGCCGCGTCCACCGCATCCCACCGCGCGTTCGTGACGATCATGATACGCCCCTCTTGTCGGGTGAGACGGCGAATTTGTACGGGTGATTTGCCTTTCGGGAAAAGCGAAATTTTGCCCGACGGGTTAATTTGTCGCAGGCGCTGCGTTCGGCCGATTCTTACCCTCCCCTGGAGGGGGAGGGTCGGCTCGCATCGGAAGATGCGAGACGGGGTGGGGTGACGGTCTATCGTCGCCAGTGTTGTCTCAGCGCTTGGCGAACGGATGTTGAAATCGCAGGTAGCTCATTCGCGGATGGACTGTCACCCCACCCCGCTCGCTACGGCCGATGCTTCGCATCGCCGGGCGCGAGCGACCCTCCCCCTCCAGGGGAGGGTAGCAATCAGCTCGGGCCCTAATCCACCTTGACGTTGGCGGCCTTGATCATCGGCCACCATTTTGCGATTTCGGCCTTCTGCCAGTCGCCCAGCGCCGCCGGTGACTGCTTGTCCTTTGGCGGCATCGCCAGGCCCAGGTTCTCCAGCTGCTTGCGCACGGCGGGATCGTTCAGCGCATCGACCGCGGCGGCGTTGAGCTTCGCCACGATCTCCTTCGGCGTGCCCTTCGGCACCCACAGGCCGGACCACAGCGTCATGTGAAACCCTGGCAGGCCCGCTTCGTCGGTAGTCGGAATGTCCGGTGCCGATCCGGCGCGCTTGGTGTCGGTGACGGCGTAGCCGCGGATCTTGTCGGCGCGCACCTGGTTGATGGAATTGGAAAGCTGATCGAAGATCACATCGATCTGGCCGGCAACGAGATCGTTCATCGCGGGGCCGGTGCCGCGATACGGCACATATTGCAGCTTGATGCCGGTGGCGTTCTCGAAATAGAGCCCGGCAATGTGACTGCCCGAGCCGGCGCCGGCGGTGCCGGCGGCCGCCGGGGCAGGTTTCGCCTTCAGCCACGCGATCAATTCGCCGAGCGTTTTGGCCGGAATCGCATTCTTGCTGACGACGATCATCGGATTGCTCGGCAGCAGCGCCACCGGCTCGAGGTCGGTCACGAGGTCATAGCCGAGCTTGTAGATCGCGCCGTTGGCGACGTGGGTGCCGAGATGGCCGAAGCTGATGGTGTAACCATCGGGCGGCGAACGCAGCGCGCGTCCGACCCCGATGGAGCCGCCCGCCCCCGTGACGTTTTCGACCAGCACGGATTCGCCGAGCGTCGTCTTCATGCGCTCGGCCAGGATCCGCGCCATGACGTCGGAAGGACCGCCAGCAGCGAACGGCACCACAATGGTGATCGAGCGCGACGGAAAATTATCCGCCCGCGCGACGCCGCCGAATGCGAGCATCGCAAGCAACGCGGTCAGGACCACTCTTCGCATCGTATCCTCCCCCTTGCGCCGCACCATTCTGATGATGGTTACAGCTCTAACGACGGCTTATAGCTTAGCGTAGTCGATCGGCTGATGACGGTCGAGCGTCCGTGTGACCGGCGGCAGCGGATATTTGAGCCCGGTCGCGCAATTGAACAGCATCACGCGATCATTTTTCGTCACACGGCCGTCGGCCAGGCTTTCCTTGTAGGCAGCATAGGTCGCAGCCCCTTCCGGACACAAGAGCAGGCCTTCCTCGCGCGCGACTTCGTTGAGGGCTGCGGAAATCTTCTCGTCATCGACCGCAATGGCGAATCCCTTGCTCTCGCGCACCGCGCGCAGGATCAGAAAATCTCCGATCGCCTGCGGCACCCGGATCCCCGAGGCGATGGTGTGGGCATCTTCCCAGCGCGGCGCGTGCTCGGTCCCGGCTTCAAAGGCCCGCACCATCGGCGCGCAGCCCGACGCCTGTACCGCGATCATGCGCGGCCGTTTTGAGCCGATGAAGCCGATGGCTTCGAGCTCCGCAAACGCCTTCCACATCCCGATCAGGCCGGTGCCGCCGCCGGTCGGATAGAAGATCACGTCGGGCACGTCCCAGCCGAGCTGTTCCGACAGCTCCAGCCCCATCGTCTTCTTGCCCTCGATCCGGTAGGGCTCCTTCAGCGTCGAGGTATCGAACCAGCCGGCCTTTGCCTTGCCCTCGCCGACGATCTTGCCGCAGTCGTCGATCAGGCCGTTGACGCGGTAGACGGTCGCACCCTGCAGCTCGATCTCGCTGACATTCACTTCCGGCGTATCGGCCGGGCAAAAAATCGTGGTCTTGATGCCGCACGAGGTGGCGTAGGCGGCGAGCGCCGCACCTGCATTGCCGTTGGTCGGCATCGCCATGTGCTTGATGCCGAGCGCCTTGCCCATCGACACCGCCATCACGAGGCCGCGCGCCTTGAATGAACCGGTCGGCAACCGGCCCTCGTCCTTGACGATGATTTCGCCGCCGCCGATTTTCTTCGAAAGTTTTGGCAGCCGGATCAGCGGCGTGGTGATTTCACCCAGACTGACGATGTCGGCGACCTTGCGCACCGGCAGCATCTCGCGGTAGCGCCACAGATCGGCCGGCCGCTGCGCCAGCGCGTCTTTCGTCAGCGCCTTCTTCACGCCGGCGAGGTCGTAGCGAACCAGGAGCGGCTTGCCGGCCCTGGAGAGGTTGTGGACCTGGTCGGCCGGATAATGGTCGCCTTCCATGGCGCATTCGAGATGGGTGACAAAGTTCGGCCGTTCGATCGTCAGATTGTCATTGTCTTTCACGGGATTGATCTCTCGCTTGTTTTTCTCCGACCTCATCCTGAGGAGCATCGCGCAGCGATGCGTCTCGAAGGATGGCGGGGAGTGCCGGTGTTGCTGCCCATCCTTCGAGACGCTTGCTTCGCAAGCTCCTCAGGATGAGGATTGAGTGTGCGGCTTCCACCTGACGGGCTACATGTTCAGCACGCGGCCATAGGCATCGAGCACCGCTTCCTTCATCATCTCCGACAGCGTCGGATGCGGGAAGATGGTGTGCATCAGCTCTTCTTCCGTGGCTTCCAGGTTCATCGCCACGACATAGCCCTGGATCAGTTCGGTGACTTCGGCGCCGATCATGTGCGCGCCGAGCAGCTGGCCGGTCTTCTTGTCGAAGATCACCTTGACCAGCCCCTGATCCTCGCCGAGCGCAATGGCCTTGCCGTTGCCGACGAACGGGAATCGGCCAACGCGGATTTCACGGCCGCCCTCTTTCGCTTTCGCCTCGGTGAGGCCGACGGAGGCGACCTGCGGATGGCAGTAGGTGCAGCCGGGAATGAGGTTCTTGTCCATCGGATGCGGATGCAGGCCCTTGATGGCCTCGACGCAGATCACGCCCTCATGCTCGGCCTTGTGCGCCAGCATCGGCGGGCCGGCGACGTCACCGATGGCGTAGATGCCGGGGACAGTGGTCTTGCCGTAGCCGTCGATCACGATGCAGCCGCGGTCAGTCTTGACCCCGAGCTTTTCCAGCCCGAGGTTTTCGATGTTGCCGACCACGCCAACCGCCGAAATCACCCGGTCGAACTCGATCGACTGCGGCTTCTTGCCGTCGTCGATGGTGGCGACCACGCTGTCGCTCTTCTTCTCGAGTTTTGTCACCTTGGTGTTGGTGAGAAGCTTGATGCCCTGCTTCTCGAATGCCTTGTGCGCGAATTTTGAGATCTCGGCATCCTCGACCGGCAATATCTGCGGCAGCACTTCGACGACCGTGACTTCCGCGCCCATGGTGCGGAAGAACGAGGCAAACTCGATGCCGATCGCGCCGGAGCCGACCACCAGCAGCGATTTCGGCATCTTGTCCGGCACCATCGCCTCGAAATAGGTCCAGACCAGCTTCTTGTCGGGCTCCAGCCCCGGCAGCACGCGCGGCCGCGCCCCGGTGGCGACGATGATGTGCTTTGCCTGATAGGTGCCCTCGCCCAGCGCGCCCTTCGGCGCCTCGACCGCGGATTTCTTCACGGTCAGTCTGCCCGGCGCATCCAGCGTCGCCTCACCCCAGATCACCGTGACCTTGTTCTTGTTGAAGAGATAGCCGACGCCGTCGTTCAGCCGCTTCACCACGCCGCGCGAGCGTTTCACCACCGCCTGCAGGTCGAACGAGATTTTCTCCGCCGCAAGACCATAATCCTTGGCGTGCTGCATCAGGTGATACACCTCCGCCGAACGCAGCAGCGCCTTGGTCGGAATGCATCCCCAAGTGTTGCAGATGCCGCCGAAATAGGCCTTCTCGACCACGGCGGTCTTGAGACCGAGCTGCGCCGCGCGGATCGCGGTAACGTAGCCGCCGGGACCAGCGCCGATGATGATGACGTCGAAGGAAGTGTCGGCCATGGATTTTTACTCGCTCTTCTCTTCCTTCCCCTCTCCCCTTGTGGGAGAGGGTGGATGCGCGCCGTCAGGCGCGCAGACGGGTGAGGGGGATGGCGCAGCAGACTCGAAGATCATTTCCAGCACCGACTGCGACCGCAACAGAATGTCGTTGTTCCAGAAGCGCAGGATGCGAAATCCACGCTCCGACAAATCGTGATCACGCCGCTTGTCATTGTCGCTTTCCGCATGCTGACTACCATCCGCCTCGACAATCAAACGCTTCTCAAACGAAACAAAATCCACGATCCAAGGTCCGATCGGAACCTGGCGACGAAACTTCAGGCTTGCCAGGCGGCGCGAACGAAGCAGCCTCCAAAGCGCAATCTCAGCGTCCGTCGCATTGGCACGCAGAGTTCTGGCTCGCTTCTGCTTCGGTACCCGTTGACGCATCCCCCTCACCCGTCCGCCTTCGGCGGCCACCCTCTCCCACAGGGGGAGAGGGAAGAAAGAGGTGCGTTCGGCACCTCTCATTCCGCTCACACCATCATCATGACGGGATTCTCGATCAGCATCTTGAACGCGCCGATCAGTTCGGCGCCCAGCGCGCCGTCGACGGCGCGGTGATCGCAGGACAGCGTCACGCTCATGATGTGGGCGGCTTCGATCCTGCCGCCCCGCACCACCGCGCGCTCCTCGCTGGTGCCGACCGCCAGGATGGTGGCGTGCGGCGGGTTGATCACGGCGGTGAAATCCTTGATGCCGTACATGCCGAGGTTGGACACCGCCGTGGTGCCGCCCTGATATTCCTCCGGTTTCAGTTTTCGCGCTCGCGCGCGCGCGGCAAAATCCTTCATTTCGGCCGAGATGGTCGACAGCGATTTGGTCTCGGCCTTGCGGATGATCGGCGTGATCAGGCCACCCGGCATCGCGACGGCGACGCCGATGTCGGAATGTCGGTGTTTCAGCATGCCGCTTTCGGTCCAGCTGACATTGGCGTTCGGAATCCGCTGCAGCGCGATCGCCATCGCCTTGATGACGAAGTCGTTGACCGAGAGTTTGTAGAGCGGCTTCTTTTCCTTGTCCTTCGGAGCGGCCGCGTTGATCTCCTCGCGGGCGGCGAGCAGTTTTCCGATGTCGCAGTCCATCGTCAGATAAAAATGCGGGACGGTCTGCACCGACGCCGTGAGCCGCTGCGCGATGGTGCGGCGCATGCCGTCGTGCGGGATCACCTCGTAGCTGCCGGGTTCGTACAGCGCGAGGATCTGCTTGTCGGACATTGACGGCGCGACGGACGGCGCGGCACCGGGCGCGGCGGCAGGCGCTTTCAGCCCCTTGCCGGATTTGGCTTCCTCGACGTCGCGCGCGATGACGCGGCCATGCGGGCCGGAGCCGTTGACGCGGGCGAGTTCGATGCCGGCTTCCTTGGCCAGGCGGCGCGCCAGCGGCGACGAGAACGTGCGGGCGTGGCCATTGGTCTGTTGCGCGGGGGCTGCCTGCGGCGCGGCAGCGGCCGGTGCCGCGGCCTTCGCTGCCGGAGCCGCAGCGGGTGCAGCCGCCGGAGCAGGTTTCGCAGCGGCGGGCGCTTCAGCCGCCGGAGCGGCTTTGGGCGCGCTTGCCGCCCCCGCCCCCGCCGCCTTCACGTCCTCGCCGTCGCCGGCCAGCACCGCGATCACGTCGTTGACGGCGACATCCTGGGTGCCCTCGGGCACCACAATCTTCGCGATGGTGCCGTCGTCGACCGCCTCGACTTCCATGGTCGCCTTGTCGGTCTCGATCTCGGCTATGACGTCGCCGGACTTGACCTTGTCGCCCTCCTTCTTGAGCCACTTGGCAAGGTTGCCCTTTTCCATCGTCGGCGAGAGCGCGGGCATCAGAATGTTGATTGGCATTGTCAGTGACCCTGTTGCGACCGTGGCGTGGTGTTGCCGAGGTCGGTCGGCCGCGCGATTTCGGCTTCGAACATGTCGACGATGCGCCTCAGCGCATCCTCCTCGGTGTAGTCGCCCTCGCGCGCATAGACGCGGGCGGCATGGCGGGCGATGTCGACCAGCAGCATGCCCCACATATCCGGCTCCTCGAACGCGCGCTGGAACGCGATCGACAATCCGCCATCGACGACGAACGCCCGCAACACCTCGGTGGCGTCATCGCGGCCGATGACGTCAGGAGGCAATGGCTGCTCCTTGGGACGGGCCATGGCTCACCGATAACAAGCGGCTTTGGCGGCGGCGACCACTTCGGCCACCGAGGGCAATGCCAGCTTTTCGAGATTGGCCGCATACGGCATCGGCACGTCCTTGCCCGACACCCGCCCCACCGGCGCGTCGAGATAGTCGAAGGCGTGCTCCATGATGCGGGCGGCGATTTCGGCGCCGACGCCGTTCTGCTGCCAGCCTTCTTCCACCGTCACCGCGCGGCCGGTCTTCTTGACGGAAGCGACGATGGTATCGGTGTCCATCGGGCGCAGCGTGCGCAGGTCGATCACCTCTGCCTCGATGCCTTCCTTCGCCAGTTCGTCGGCGGCCTTCAGCGCATAGGACATGCCGTTCGACCACGACACGATGGTGACGTGGCTGCCTGACCGCGCGATCCGCGCCTTGCCGATCGGGATCACGTAATCGTCGAGCTTCGGCACCTCGCCGGAATGGCCGTACAGCATCTCGTTTTCGAGGAAGATCACCGGATTGGGATCGCGGATCGCGGCTTTCAGCAGGCCCTTGTAGTCGGCGGCCGAGAACGGCGCGATCACCTTGAGTCCTGGGACCTGCGAGTACCAGGCCGAGTAATCCTGGCTGTGCTGGGCGCCGACCCGCGCGGCGGCGCCGTTCGGTCCGCGGAACACGATCGAGCAGCCCATCTGGCCGCCCGACATGTACAGCGTCTTGGCCGCGGAATTGATGATCTGGTCCATCGCCTGCATGGCGAAGTTGAAGGTCATGAATTCGACGATCGGCTTCAGGCCCGCCATCGCCGCACCAACGCCGATGCCGGCAAAGCCATGCTCGGTGATCGGCGTATCGATCACGCGCTTGGCGCCGAATTCCTGCAGCAGGCCCTGGGTGACCTTGTAGGCGCCCTGATATTCCGCGACCTCTTCGCCCATCACGAACACGTCCGCGTCACGACGCATTTCCTCGGCCATGGCGTCGCGCAAGGCTTCGCGGATGGTCATGGTCACCATCTCGGTGCCTTCGGGGATTTCAGGATCGGGAACAGCGGCGGCTTTCGGGGCCGCCGGCGCTTCCGCCTTCGCCGTTTCCCTGACCTCGGCCGGCGCGGCCTGCTCGGCGGCCTTCTCCTGCTTCGCCGGAGCCGGCGCCTTGCCCAAATCATCGGCACTTTCGCCGTCGGACAGGATGGTGGCGATCGGGGTGTTGACCGCGACGTCGGCGGTGCCTTCGGGGATCAGGATCTTGCCGAGGGTGCCCTCATCGGTGGCCTCGACTTCCATCGTCGCCTTGTCGGTCTCGATCTCGGCGATGACGTCGCCCGACTTGATCGCCTCGCCCTCCTTCTTCAGCCATTTCGAAAGGTTCCCCTTCTCCATGGTCGGCGACAGCGCGGGCATCAGCACTTGAATTGGCATGGTGGCTCCAGAAATTCACTCGTCAGGCTGGAAGGCGCGCGCCTCACGCTCAGCGGTAGATATCGGTATAAAGTTCGGACGCATCAGGCTCGGGATCTTTTTGCGCGAAGTCGGCCGATGCGTTGACGATCTCGCGCACCTCGGCATCAATTGCCTTCAGCTCCTGCTCGCTGACCTTGGCCGCCAGCAGGCGGTTGCGCACCTGCTCGATCGGATCCTGATCGTGGCGGACCTTGTCGACTTCCTCGCGGGTACGGTATTTCGCCGGGTCCGACATCGAATGGCCGCGGTAGCGGTAGGTCTGCATTTCCAGAATGAAGGGGCCCTTGCCGGCCCGGCACCACGCGACCGCCTTGTCGCCGGCGGCCTTCACGGCGCGGACGTCCATGCCGTCGACCTGTTCGCCAGGAATGTTGAAGGAGATGCCGCGCTTGGAAAAATCGGTCTGCGCCGAGGCGCGCGATACCGAGGTGCCCATGGCGTAGCGGTTGTTCTCGATGATGTAGATGACGGGCAGCTTCCACAGTTCCGCCATGTTGAAGCTCTCGTAGACCTGGCCCTGGTTGGAGGCGCCGTCGCCGAAATAGGCCAGGCTGACAAAATCATTGCCGCGGTAGCGGTTGGCGAAGGCCAGCCCCGTGCCCAGCGACACCTGGGCGCCGACGATACCGTGGCCGCCGAAGAAATTCTTCTCCTTGCTGAACATGTGCATGGAGCCGCCCTTGCCCTTGGAATAGCCGCCCTGGCGCCCGGTCAGTTCGGCCATCACGCCATTGGCTTCCATGCCGCAGGCCAGCATGTGGCCGTGGTCGCGGTACCCGGTTATGACCTGATCGCCCTGCTTCAGGGCCATCTGCATCCCGACCACGATGGCTTCCTGGCCGATGTAGAGATGGCAGAAGCCGCCGATCGCGCCCATGCCGTAGAGCTGGCCGGCCTTTTCCTCGAAGCGGCGGATCAGCAGCATGTCGCGCAGTGCGCGAAGCTCCTGTTCCCTGGTGAAGTCAGGAGGACTGCCGGCGCCGCTTGCTTTTTCCTGCCCTTTTTCCTGTCCCGTTTCCTTCGTGACGCTTTTTTTCGCTGCGGCCATGGCACTTCCGGATGAGAGAACGAATAGCCCTCTCTATCCCAACTCAAACCGCCATGAAAGGATTGCGTGGTCGCAGCAAAATTTGGCTATGCCGCACTGCAACCGGCGACATTTTCGAAATCGATTTTGCGGGTTTTTGAAATTTGCGGCTGGACGACCAAGCCATCTCCGTCCCTCATGGTGAGAGCGCGTCCGGCAGCGCCATTGCGCTACTGGCGCGCGTCTCGAACCATCTGGCACCTTGCCCGCTGCCATCCTTCGAGACGCCGCGCGAAGAGGCGCGGCTCCTCAGGATGAGGTCCGGATTTGTTCATCGGCTCTCAAGATGACGCCGGTATCACTTCGGCTTGACGATTTTGACCAGATCGCGCGGGTTGACGTAATCGAGCTGATAGCGCGCGCGCTCGTCCAGCATGTCGGGGTCGACCCCGTCGGACCGGAGCAGCGATACCCGCTGCTCGCCTTCGAGGCGCTCGCGCTTCAGCCGCGCCAGTTCGGACGTCAGCGCGATGATCTCCTGGTCGAGTTCCTGCCGCGCGTTCAGCCCGTATTTGCCGGTATAGGCGTTGACGCCGAAATAGCCGACCATCGCCGCCGCCATCGTATAGAGGGCAAGCCCGGTGAGCAGGGATTTGAGTCGGGAGCGTGAGACCATGCCCCGACGATGCGACGGCCCGGTTAAGAGTATCTTAAGACCCGGACCGTCCAGCGGCGTCGCCGGCCTATTTGTTCTGCTTTTCGACGAACGCGGCAAAGGCGTCGATGTACTGCTGCAGCACCTTCTGCACCGGTTCCTTGGTGAGCTGGCCCTTGTCGTCGAAGGCATCGCCGACGCCGTTCAGGTAGATTTCCGGCTGTCCCATGATCGGGCCGGCAATGCCCGGCATGATGTTCTGCAGGTGCTTGACGGCGGCGACACCACCGAGCGCGCCCGGCGAATTGCCGACCAGGCCGATCGGCTTGCCGAGGAACGAGCTCTTGCCATAGGGGCGCGAGCCGACGTCGATGGCGTTCTTCAACACGCCGGGAATCGAGCGGTTATATTCCGGCGTCACGATCAGGACGCCGTTCGATTTCTGCAGCTTGTCGCGGAACGCGAGCCAGTCGGCCGGCGGGGCGGCTTCGAGGTCCTGATTGAAGAACGAAATGTCGTGCAGGCTGACGACATCGAGCTTCAGCGTCGCCGGCGCCAGCTTGGCCAGCGCGTTGGCGATCTTGAGCGTAAAGCTCTCCTTGCGCAGGCTGCCGACGATCACGACGATGTTTTGGGTGGCCATGGAATTTCCTTTTGAGCGGGGTGTGGGAGCGGCTCGGCCGCACCCTAGCCATGCGCGCGCAAACGATGCAAGTGCATGAATTGGCGCCGACAGTGCAATTGAAGGAATTTTTGCGCTTGCACCGCACCCTTTGCGCTGTGGCCGAAAGGCTGCACGCCCACTGGATCAATTGCCTGCGCGATTTTTCTGATGCAGCCATAGCGCGCCGCGGATAGGCTGGGGTCAGGATGACTGCGGAGCCTCTGGCCGTCCGGTCGGCTTGCAGGCGGAAATGCAGGAGGAATCATGGAATCTATCATTCCCTGGCGCCTGGTATTCCCGATCTTGCACCCGCGCACGTGGATTCCGGCGCTCGCTGCGATCCTGATTTCCGCGTCCGGCGCGTTCGCGAGTTTAGAGAACCAGAAGGAAATCGACAAAGCGCTGGCCGACTACACCAAGGCGGTAAAGCAGGCGAACGACAATATTCCGGGAAACGCCCGGGTGAAGGCCGCTGAAGACGCGCGCGACGCTGCGCACCGCGCCGTAACGGATACCGCGGAAGCGCAAAAGGCCGCGGAGCAAGCCGAAGCGGCCGCAAAGGAAAATTACGAAAAAAACAGTACCGATGCCAATGCGAAGATTGCCAGCGATGCGGTCCGAGCGGCGACAAGAGCAGCAAAAGACGCAGAGGCGGCGAAGGAGGCCGAGAAAATTGCCGACAAGGTCGCGGATGATCTGCGCGAAGAAATGAAAGACAAGACCAGAGACGAACAGAAAGAGCGCGCTGAGAAATACCGGGATGCGCTCGACAAGCGACGGGCGGCAAGGGAGGAAATGAAAAGGCTCGTGGAGCAGATGCGCGGTTGGGTCCGTGGACGTCGTGCCGCGGGTGACGCCCAGGAGCTGACGCAGGAGATCAATCGCCTGCAAAGCAGGATCGGTACCTCGGACGATCCGATTGTTCCGCGAACCGCAACAAAGGTGGGGCTGAAGCTATTCCAATCCACGAAAGCCAATGTCGCAACCGACTCTCAGAAGCAATGCACGTTCGGCAAGGCAACTCCTACCTCGGTCGCGTTCGAGCCTTCCGACGAAGACGGCAATCCGCTCAAGGAAGAATTGGGTCCCAAACTCAAGGAAGCCATGAAGCGGCTGTTTCCGGATGCAACGGCGCCAATCAATATAAGCAACCCCGATCCCGATGCACCGAAGCCGGATAAGCCGAGAAAGGGTAGTGAAAGCCCGACAACCGCCGCGGGAGGCTCGCAAGCTCCCGGTACCGAGCCTTCGGGCGCAAAATCCCCCACCAAGTCGGATTTAACGACAACTCCACCCGCAGATCCGGCGGCCTCCGGACCGCCTGCCGGGTCCCCGGCAGTCGCGTCCGGCCCAGCCGCTTCAGGGCCGCCCGCATTGGAAACGGCACCAAAGCGCCCCACCGATAGCGGAATGATATTACCCAAACTGGTAAGCGGGGAATGGCACGAAGACGCGATCGACCGGTTCATCAAGCTGGCCGCGGAGGCGCGCGAGAAGGGCGACAAGACCAGCTTCGAATTCTACCGGGGTGCGGCGCAGGCCCTAACGCGCCAGATAATAAAAGAACATGGACCCGACACCAGATTTCTGCATGCCAACGGGCGTCTATGGCGGAACTACTACAAGGAGCTCTCGGATTGGCAATTTGTGCCCCCTCCGGAGTCGCCGACAGCCACGCCCGGAACTGCCGCTGGACAACCAACTGCAACGCCGGCGTCAGCCGCGGCTACGATGCCTCCTGCTGGCGCCCCGGCCGTCAGCATCCTCGATCAAATGGACGACCCACTACTGACTGGCCCGGCCAAAGTGGCCGCGCCGATTCCGCAAGCGGGGCCGGCTGCCGGATCATCGACTGCAGCGCCGACGTCAACCTCCAGCCCCTCGGTCAAGCCCAATCCGGCCGCGACTCCACCGCGATCAACGACACCTGGCGACAAAAGCGCGCCGCCGGTTGAGAAATCGAACCTGAAGGCCGAACCTGGCGCCAAGACACCTGACAAGGATGTTGCCTATCCCGAAAAGGATGCAGGCACGGTTACCATCATTTTCAAGGTGGCCGAATCCGTATTGCAAGGCGGCCCGCAGGGCGACGACCTCAAGACGCTAACGACCAAGCTCACCGCGTTGGAGCCAGCGTTGCCGAAGACCGGCCAGAGCAAAACCGTAAAGGCGAAGCTGGACAAGGGCCATGACCACAGTCCGGTGACCTGCATCGCAGGCGCCGGCAACCGCTGCAAGGCGCAGGTCCCGGCCGACGAGTTCGAGAGCTATGGCCTGCCAGCGTCGACGACGGCAACCGACCCGCAGGATAAGACGGTCACTGCTGCGGATGACGATCCGCTGCTTGAATTTTTGAGGGCCCACAGCGGGGCAAGCCGAAACTACAGCGTGGAGTTGGCACGCGCAGGGACCACCGGGGTGGTGATCCAGAAGAATGCCGCCAAGCCTGCATCCGCGCTCGATGCAGCTCTCAAGGATATGCCGCCCGGTGTGCAGGTCGAAAGATCCGATTTCAAGATCGGCAACAAGACTTACACCCGCGTCGGCTTCTCTGGCCCAACGGCGATCACCACCGCGGCAGCCAGGAAGTTCGCCGACAGCTTCGGCAAGGACGCCCAGGTCGATCAATGCGGTGAAAAAGCACCGGGTCCACCGCTCGGCATGACGCCCGTCTCGTTCAGCGCCTTGAACAGTGAGTTGCCGCAAGCCACGGTCGATCTGCATCGATCGATCCACTCCGGGGGCGCAAGATGATGACGGGGCACCGTGTCGGGCTGCTAGCGCTCGCGGGCCTGCTGACCGGCCCGGCGCTGGCGCAGGGACCGGCGCAAAGCCCCATGCTGGCGCCGCCCGAAAATCATTACTTTGTCAGTAAGGGGTCATGGGGCCAGACCTATCCCGACCAATGGGCCCTGCCTCGCATCGGCTTCGACACCTCGCCGCAATCGGCATGGCGTCTGGTCAGGAAAAATGCCCAACCAGTAATTGTGGCGATCATCGACACCGGGCTCGACTGGAATCACAGGAGCATCGATTCGGACAAGCTCTGGCGCAACCCGAAGGAGATTCCAGATAACGGCATCGACGACGACAACAATGGCTACATCGACGATGTTATCGGCTGGGACTTTCTTAAGAGCGATCCAAAGCCCTGGGATCATGACGGCCACGGCACGTTCGTCGCGGGCATTATCGCGGGCGACTGGAACGATGAGACTGGCATTGCCGGAATCAATCCCTTCGCACGGCTGATGATCCTGAAGGGACTTAACAACTTCGGGCATACCCGGTCCTCCTTCATCTCCGAAGCGGTTGCGTATGCGGCCGACCATGGTGCCCGCGTCATCAATCTGTCGCTCGGCGGCAAGGAGATCAGCCCGGTCGAGCAGGCCGCCATCGACTACGCCTTCGGCAAGGGTGCGGTGATCGTGGTCGCGGCCGGCAATGAAGGGGTTGATGTCAGCAAGTTCAGCATCACAAGTTCCGACAAGGTGCTCGTCGTCGCCACCACCGATATGGACGACAAGCGCGCTGTATTCTCGAACTGGGGCAAGGTATCGGTGGCGGCGCCGGGCCTCGATATCCTGAGCCTGCGCGCGCGGCGCACCGACACCATGCTGGGGATCGAGGGCGTCAAATACACCGCGGGGACTGCTTATGTCGGCGACGACAAGCGCTATTACCGGGCCAGCGGAACATCGTTCTCGGCCCCGATGGTGAGCGGGCTGGCGTCGCTCATGATTGCGAACGATCCCGGTCTGACCAACAAACAAGTCATGGCAATTATCAAGAGCACCGCGCGTGATGTCGGAACTCCTGGTGTCGATCAGTACACCGGCTACGGTATCATCGACGCCGCGGCGGCGCTGAAAGCGCCGAAGGATTATCTGCTGGCCGCGGGAATCGAGCGTGTCGAGGTGGTGCAGACCGGCGGCAAGCAGGCGGTTCGCGTTCTCGGCACCGCGGACGCCAACGCGTTGAAGTCCGCCCGGATCGAAATAGGCCAAGGCGACGCGCCGTCAAGCTGGAAACAGGTGGGGACAGCCAGGAAGACTGCCGGTCCGGACGGCAACCTGGGCGAAATTCCTGCTACCGCCTTCCAGGGCGGGAAGGTGTGGCAGATTCGTGTGTTAGTCGAACACACCAGCGGAGCGACGCGGGAAGCACGGTTCAAGCTGAATTTGGGATGACGGTTTTTGTTTCAGGGGGCAATGATGAGCAAGTTGAGATTTTCGATCGTGGCTTTGGCCACTCTCGCGTGGATGTCTCCGGCATTGGCCCTTGTCGGAGAAACCACCGTCAAGGTAACCGACGGTGCGGCCGCGATCCCGCAGGCCACCATCACGATCACATTCAAGAACCAGGCGGGCAAGCCACTCCAGACCGTCAAGCGCCCGGTGCTTCGCACCGGCCCGAAGACCGGAACCCGAACGGTTGCGATCCCCGACAATACCAGGACCGCCGATATTACGGTGACGACAGCAACCGGCCAGACGCAGACCCGTACCGGCCTCGACGTTACGCTGCTCACGGACAGGGAGATTGTTATCGACGTGCCCGGCGGCGCACCGCCACAGACCGCGGGTCCCGCGCCGCGCACGGGGCCGCCGGCCGAACCGTTTCCGGCGGTGGTTTACCCGGGCGCCGGCGGTTTCCCACTCGCCTCCGGTGCAAGCTGGACGCGAATCCCGCAAGTCTCCGGCGGGACACGTTTCGGCGGCGGCGGAGCCGAGGTTTCGATCGTCGATAGCCGGCGCAGCATTCCCGGCGTGACCGCCGCCGTGGGCGTCAATATTCCTGCTCCTAGAGATCGGGCCTTTTTTAACTTCGATTACTTCACCATGGTCGCAAACTTTAACGGTTTCAACGACAGCGTCCGTGGCAACGTTCCGGTCGGAACCTCCTCGGCTTTCACTTATATTTTCCCCAATCCCGCAAGCGGGTCGACCGGCCTCGGCCCCACCGTGACCGGCCAGAGCGTGACGCTCGATACAAGGGGGCAGTTCTGGGATATAGCGCTCGGCACCACGACCCGCGTACCCGCGGGTCCGATTTTTGCCAGCCCGACCGGCTCGTTCTGGACCTATGGATTTGGCGTTCGCTACGCCAACATGAACACCGAACACAACATCACGCAGCAAAGCCTTACCTTCCCCGACCTCAACGTTGCGATTAACCTCGCTCTGCGTTCGCATTTCATCGGCCCGAATTTTACGGTCGGCTTTGAAGCGATGCAGCCCTTGCCTTCTGGAATGTTCGGGGGCGCTTCGGCCTCCATCTCGCCAGGCGCGCTGATTACGGATGCGAGCGCCAGGCAGGCCAGCCGATGCGGGCCTTGCGGTGGCGCAAGCCCGGAATTCGACCTTGTCCTGCAGCGAAATTTTAGCGACACCAGTTTCGCGGTCATGACCGGCGTGAACGGCTTTATAGGATACCGGTTCAACCCGAATTTCAGGGTGCAAGGCGAAGCCTCATACCAATATCTGAGCCAGCTGAAGTCTTTCGCCGTGCCGACTTCACCGGTGCGCCAGCCGATCGGGCTTACCTCCAGTTCGTCCGACATTTTCTCGGTCGGCGGGCGGCTGGTGTTCGAATTCAACCCGGTACCGCCGCCGATGCGACGGGCTCTGTAGGCAATAGCGCATAGTCGCAGACGTCGTTTGTGGCCGGCGCTATTCGCGCCGCGCCGGCGATCGCAGGTATCCACCTCGCTGCGGCTATGGTCGGAGCGTCACCCGCCCTTGCTCGGATTGACCAGGTACTTCTCGCCGGTGGCGCGTTTGTTGTAGACGGCAATATGGTCGAGCTGCAGCGCTTCCTGCAGCGACACCACCTGGGTGTAATGGCTGGCGAAGGTGGTTTTCAGTTCAGCGGCGACGCGCTGGCGCAGCTTCATTCCATCCGCGCCCATCTTCTGCAGGAACGGCGTCAGCAGCCAGCCGCCGACACCCCAGGTCAGTCCGAAGGACCGGCTCAATTCGGTCGGGCGGGTATCGAGGCCGCCATAGATATAGACCTGCTTGTACACGTCCGAGCCATAGCGGCTGTAGACTTTTGCCGTTTTGTTGGCGGCGATTTCCATGCAGGTCAGGATCTGCCCGGCGAGCTTGCCGCCCCCGATGGCATCGAACGCGATGGTCGCGCCGGTCTCCACCAGCGCGTTGGTGAGATCGTCCATGAAGGTCGGCGCCGTGGAATCGACGACATGCTTGGCGCCGATCTTGTACAGGATATCCGCCTGCTCCTTGCTGCGCACGATGTTGACGAGGCCGATGCCGTCCTTGATGCAGATCTTGTTGAGCATCTGGCCGAGATTGGATGCGGCTGCGGTATGGACCAGCGCCTTGTGGCCCTCGCGCCGCATGGTTTCGGTCATGCCGAGTGCGGTGAGCGGATTGACGAACCACGACGCGCCGTCGGCGGCCGTGGTGCCGGCGGGCAGCTCCATCACATCGCGCACCTTCATCGTGCGATACTGCGAATACATCGCGCCGCCGATCATCGAGACCGTCTTGCCCATCAGCGCTTTCGCCGCATCGGACGAGCCGGTCTTGATGACAGTGCCGGCGCCTTCGTTGCCGACCGGCATCGACTCGTCCAATCGCCCGGCCATCATCCGCATCAGGGAGTCAGGCACCTTCGCGGTGACCACGGGAGCCTCCTTGGTGCCCGACGCTTTCGCCGTTGTCATGTCGGCGGCGCCGACCAGAAGGCCAAGGTCCGACGGATTGATCGGCGAGGCCTCGACCCGGACCACGATTTCTTCGGGCCCCGGTTCAGGCGTCGGAATGCTGACGAGCGATAGTTCAAGTTCGCCGCTCTTCTTGATCAGCGAGCGAAGCTGCAGTCCGGTCGTGGTGTCGGCGCTCATCAGAAATCTCCCAAAATGTTCGGTTCAACCGAATTTCGGCCGGGAGTGTTCTCATGTTGGCCGGGAAACGCAAGCCTCCACGCTACTCACAATGTCGTTGCTTTTTGATCGCAGCTCGGCCTTCGAACGTCGTCGCCTTTGCGCTAGCCTGCCCGCGTCGCAAGGAGAAACACCCATGGGCCAAAGCGAGATCGACGCCATCAGAGCCTTGCTGAGTTCGAAGCCGCGCCCGGTCGGCTGGCAGCAGCGGCGCCAGCGCATCGAGGAAGTCGGCTCGGTCTGGCCGGTCGCCGAAGATATTGCGCTCGAAGGCGTCGACATTGACGGGATGCCGGGAGAATGGTCGATCGCACCTGATAGCGACGCCTCCCGCGTGCTGTTGTACTTCCACGGCGGAGGATACTGTTCGGGCTCGATCCTGAGCCATCGCCGGCTGGTCACCGAAGCCGGCCGGTCCGCCAAAGTCCGAACGCTCGCGATCGCGTACCGGCTGGCACCCGAACATCCGTTTCCGGCCGCTCTCGATGACGCGTTTTCGGCCTGGCGTTTTCTGCGAAGCAGCGGCATCGCCGCCGGACATATCGCTGTTGGCGGTGACAGCGCGGGTGGCGG
This sequence comes from Bradyrhizobium sp., assembly GCF_030646015.1. Classification (GTDB taxonomy): domain Bacteria; phylum Pseudomonadota; class Alphaproteobacteria; order Rhizobiales; family Xanthobacteraceae; genus Bradyrhizobium. Next base: position 14,669 of record NZ_JAUSLT010000098.1, on the reverse strand, counting down.
GCTCACCGTCGCCCTGATCAACCGGCTGCGCGACGCCGGCGAACAAGTGCCGGGATGCGCATGGCTGATCTCGCCATGGACCGACCTGACACTATCCGGCGCTACGCTCGCCACCAGGGATGCGGTCGACCCGATCATTCACAGGGCCTATCTGGCCGAACTCGCCGATGCTTATCTGCCCCCGGACATGGACAGGCGGGACGCGCGCGTCTCTCCGCTGTTTGCCGATCTCGGCGGCCTTCCGCCTGTACTGATCCAGGTCGGCGCCTGCGAAACCCTGCTCGAGGATTCCACGCGTTTTGCAGCAGCCGCGGGCGCCGCCAATGTCGCGCTCACACTTCAGGTCTGGCCCGACATGATCCACGCCTTTCCGATGTGGAACGCGCATCTGGAGCCGGGCCGGCGCGCGCTCGCGGAAGCCGGCCAATTCATTCGCCGGCAGCTGGGTCGAGACACTGGCTAGACCCCTCGCCCGCAATTTACGGTGTGTGGCAATCCGTTGTACGCTGGCAACAGTTCCCGAAAACGGTCATAATCGGGCGAGTTCGCCCTTGTAACTCCACATTGTGACCCGACACATCGGGGGCGTCGGATAATTTTCTGTGCAACCGGCTCGATCGAGCCGTTGGAGGCAGGAATCATGACCCCACGGGGATCAGCGACAACAGCAGCGGCGATCTATCCCGCCGTCGTGATTGCAGCCTGGGCAGTGGTCAGCCTGGGTGGCACGGGCTCGCACCGCATCGAAACCGCCGCGGCGGCGCAGGCGGTGGACCGTCTTGCACCGGCCCTCACCGCCAGTATCGAAATCGCCACGGCGCCACGGGCCAGCGCGACGGTTGCGCCGAAGATCGACCTGCCGCAAGCCATCGCAGCGACCATTGCCATTCCCGATACGCCTGAGGTCGCAGCCGCCGCCGAACTGGTGGCGATGCCCTCGGCCGACACCAGGCCCTCTCCCGATGCAGCGGCGCCCGCCGAACCGCCGCCGCGCTCGTTCGTGCTGGCCGCGCTGGGCGATCCGGCGGAAGTCTTGCCCGGGGGAATTGCGCCCGCCGAGACACCTACCTTGCCATCGGCGATGACGGCCGACACGCCGCCGCAGGACATCGTGCCGACGGCCAGGAGTCACGTCGATCTGGTCGGCGAGTGCATGGTGGCGGAGGCCTGCATCGACCAGTTCCTGTGGACGCTCTACCAGCGGACGCCGAAGGAAGACACCATCAAGGAGCGAGAGCAGCGCAAGGTGCAGGTCAAGCGCAAGGGCAAGATGATCACCGTCACCCGAAGCTTCACCAAGCTGGTCGAGAACGATTTCACGTGGAAGGATCCCAGCGCGGCCGAACGCGCCGGCATGTCGATGATGGACTACGTGATCGGCGGCATGGATCGCAGCTTCAAGCTAAAGCTGTTTCATACGCTTTACGCCGCCGAGGCCGCCGGGCTGCAGCCCGGCATCACCAGCGCGTTTCGCGACGACTACCGTCAAGGTATCGCCAGCGGCCTGAAGGCGGCGAGCAACCGGTCGTACCACGGCGGCAGTCTTCGCGGCGGCTATGGCCGCGGACTGGCGGCCGACATCGTGAGCGTCAACGGGGCCAATCGGGCGCAGCGCTGGACTTCGACTGAAGTCCTGTGGAAATGGGTCGATGCCAACGGCAAGCAATTCGGCATCGGGCGACCGTATCTCCGATTCGATCCGCCGCATGTCGGCCCGATCGACGGCCCGGAATATGTCTCCCGCCGCGGCGGCGCGAAAACGACGGTCGCGGATGTGAAGAAGCGCCAGAAGCAGGTGGCGCAAGCCAAGCCAGCCGCCGCGAAGCGCCAGGTTGCCGCGAGACCGTCGGCCGCCAAACCATCCAGCCGGCTTGCCGAAGCGCGCTAGGGGAATTTCCAGCTCGCCAGGCCGTGGGGTCGATGGCGATCTAGGTATCAAAATACCTCTACGGACAGCTGGCCTTACTGTGCATGGGGTTGTTTTCGAGATTTTTTGTTTGGGCCCGCTCTGGCGTTACGCCAGCGCCTTCAGCGCCGCTTTCCCTGCGTACTTCGCCTGCGCGCCCAACTCCTGCTCGATGCGCAGCAATTGATTGTACTTGGCGGTGCGGTCGGAGCGCGCCAGCGAGCCGGTTTTGATCTGGCCGCAATTGGTGGCGACCGCGAGGTCGGCGATGGTGGAGTCCTCGGTCTCGCCGGAGCGGTGCGACATCACGGCGGTGTAGCCGGCCTTGTAGGCCATCTCGACCGCGCTCAACGTTTCCGTCAGCGTACCGATCTGGTTGACCTTGACCAGGATGGAGTTGGCGCGGCCGTTCTTGATGCCGTCGGAAAGCCGCGTCACATTGGTGACGAACAGGTCGTCGCCGACCAGCTGGCACTTGTTGCCGATCAGTCGGGTCAGTTCCTCCCAGCCGGCCATGTCGTCTTCCGACATGCCGTCCTCGATCGAGACGATCGGATAGCGCGAAGCGAGGTCGGCGAGATATTTGGCTTGTTCGGAAACCGAACGGGTCTTGTTCTCGCCGCCATAGACGTAATTGCCGTCCTTGAAAAATTCGGTGGCGGCGCAGTCCAGCGCCAGCATCACGTCGCCGCCGGCCTTGTAGCCGGCCTTGCCGATCGCGGCCATCACGAACTCGAGCGCCGCATCCGCCGACGGCAGGTTCGGAGCGAAACCGCCCTCGTCGCCGACATTGGTGTTGTGGCCAGCCTTCTTCAGTTCACCGCGCAAGGTGTGGAAAATCTCCGAACCGCAGCGCAGCGCCTCCGCGAACGTCGGTGCCCCCACCGGCATGATCATGAATTCCTGGAAATCGATCGGGTTGTCGGCATGCGCGCCGCCATTGATGATGTTCATCATCGGCACCGGCAGGGTCCGCGCCGAGGTGCCGCCGACATAGCGGTAGAGCGGCATGTCGAAGGATTCCGCCGCCGCCTTGGCGCAGGCGAGCGAGACGCCCAGGATGGCGTTGGCCCCGAGCCGGCTCTTGTTCGCCGTGCCGTCGAGATCGATCATGATCTGGTCGATCTGGACCTGCTCCTCGACCGCCATCTCGCTCAGCGCCTCGAAGATCTCGCCGTTGACGGCGACGATCGCCTTCTGCACGCCCTTGCCGAGATAGCGCGCCTTGTCGCCGTCGCGCAGCTCGACCGCCTCATGGGCGCCGGTGGAAGCGCCCGACGGCACCGCCGCGCGGCCGATCGAGCCATCCTCCAGCACGACGTCGACTTCGACCGTGGGATTGCCGCGGCTATCGAGTATTTCGCGGGCGATGATGTCGACGATGGCTGTCATGATGTGGCGCTTCCCTTGATCGTGCTGGCTGGGTTGGGCGCGTCTTACACGGCGCGCAAGCAAATGTGAACGGTTGCCCTGCATGCCCGGCCTGACGGGCTGATATGGTCGGTCTATGCTGCTTAAAGGTTGATCTTCGCGTCTAAACCTTCCTTCTCACAAGCCCAAGGTAACGCAATGAATCGCCGGGAGTTTCTCAGCTGCACAACTGCCGGAATCCTTGCCGCGCCCGCGCTGCTGCGCAGTGCCGGCGCCCAGGAAGGCCCGTTCCGAACCAGATACTATCCCGTCGCCGCCGGTATGGGCTCTCGCGATGTCGCGCCCGCTCCCGATGGCACGGTCTGGTTCTGCGGCCAGCGCAACGGCACGCTGGGGCGGCTCGATCCGCGCGACGGCTCGTTAAAGCTGGTCGATCTCGGCAAAGGGGCGGCCCCCCACGGGGTCGTCATCGGACCCGACGGCGCGCTCTGGGTGACCGAGGGCGGGCAGAACGCCATCGCCCGGGTCGATCCTGCAGATCACAAGGTCACCCTGTTCCGCCTGCCCGAAAAGGAGGCTTACGCCAACCTCAACACCGGCGTGTTCGACCAGGGCGGCATGTTCTGGTTCACCGGCCAGTCCGGCATCTATGGCCGGCTCGACCCCAAATCGGGTGACATGACCGTTTTCAAGTCGCCCCGGGGCCGTGGAACCTATGGCATCGCCATCACGCCGAAGGGCGACGTCTGGTACGCCTCGCTCGCCGGGAGCCATATCGCCAAGATCGATCTGGCCACCGGCAATGCCACCGTGGTCGAGCCGCCGACGCCCAATCAGGGCGCGCGGCGGGTGTGGTCGGATTCCCAGGGCCGGATCTGGGTCAGCGAATGGAACAGCGGCAATGTGTCGGTGCACGATCCCGCCAACGGTTCCTGGAAGGCCTGGAAGCTGCCGGGTGATAATCCCCGCACCTATTCGGTCTATGTCGATGACAAGGACAAGGTCTGGCTGACCGATTTTTCGGCCAACGCGATCGTGCGTTTCGACCCCGTAACGGAGAAATTCAACGCCTTCCCCAGCGACAAATCAGGCGCCAATGTCCGGCAAATGGCCGGCCGCGCGGGCGAAGCATGGGGCGGCGAATCCGGCACCAACCGTCTCGTGGTGATCCAGACCGTCTTGGCGTGAAAATTCCTGGCGTGAGAACTTTCGTCGCCCTGCTGCTGCTCCCTGCCCTGGCGGCCGCTCCGGCGGCGGCAGAGGATGCCGGCGAGCGCCAGTTCGCGCCCTGCCGCGCCTGCCACAGCCTCGACCCAACCGAGCGGGGCCTGCCCGGCCCCCATCTCAGTGGCCTGATCGGGCGCAGCATCGGCGGCGATTCCGCGTTCGATTACTCGCCGGTGCTGCGCAAGGCGCGCGATGACGGCCTGCGCTGGGACGCAACGCGCCTCGACAGCTTCCTCACCGATCCCGCCGCGATGTTTCCGGGCCTGTGGATGTCGATGCGCGGCGTCGAGGACGCGACCGAGCGCCAGGCGCTGATACGCTTCCTGGCAGCGTCCGCCTCGCGCTGACGGTTGACGGCCACCCTCGTTGCGTCCATGTCAGCGCTTCCTAGAGGACGACAAGATGGCCAAAAAATCCCTGCAGCTCGGCCGCGCCGTGGAATGGCCCGACAGCCCGGAAAAGGCAAAGCTCGACCGGGTGCCCAATCCGCAGAAGGACACCAATTACGTGGTGCGGTTTACCGCGCCGGAATTCACCTCGCTCTGCCCGGTCACGGGCCAGCCGGATTTCGCGCATCTGGTGATCGACTATGTCCCCGGTCCGTGGCTGCTGGAGTCGAAATCCCTGAAGCTTTATGTCGCGAGTTTTCGCAACCATGGCGCGTTCCACGAGGACTGCACGGTCATGATCGGCAAGCGCATTGTCGCCGAGATCAAGCCGAAGTGGCTGCGCATCGGCGGCTACTGGTATCCGCGCGGCGGCATCCCGATCGACGTGTTCTGGCAGTCCGGCAAATTGCCTGATGGCATGTGGATTCCGGATCAGGGCGTGGCGCCCTATCGCGGCCGTGGTTGAACCGAACGGCCGGACATATCGACCACCGCTTATGCACAAAGTCCACGCCGCCATCATCAGAGCAGCCGCCGCTTGGTGTCTGCTCGGCGCGCTTTCGAGCGCCAACGCCGCTCCTCTGTCACCGGAGGATCGTTACGTTGCCGCGCGCGACGCGGCGATCGAGAAAATCTCGAAACTGTATGACAGCGGAAAGGCCGATGACGCCGCGAAGGCCGAGAAGACCGTTGGCGCCGATCTGCTGCGGCAAATGAAGGCGATCGTGGCCGAGCCCGATCGCAAGGAGTTTGGACCGGCCAGGCTCAATCTCGACGCCTTTTCCAGGGGCGACCAGGGCTTTGGCCTGCTCGACGGCCTGCGCTTCGACGCGCGGGTCGGCGAAAACGGCGAGAAAGCCGGCGCCAACGGCGCCGACGGCAAATATGTCTATCCAAAAGCCCATATCATCATCACGACGCAGACGCTGTTCGAGCGCTGGCTGCGCGCGCACAAGCACTGGTGGGGCAAGAAGGTCAAGAACGTGCCGCAACAAATGCGCGCAGCTTTCAAGGACGAGAGTTTTTATACCCAGGCAATCTCGACCGATGCGGCGGTCGTGAACTTTGGCGAATTGCCGATTGCCAAGTCGGCGTCCGCCACGTCAGCCCATGCGATGCTGGCGGCGCGAACCCAGGACGCCGTCCCTGATGCTGCGGACGAAGTGTTCGTTGCGGCGCTGGCGAACGGCAAGGTCTATGTCGCCTACGGTTCGATCAAGCCCAAGGTGCAGATCCCGGCCTGCCTTGCGATCAAGGCTGACTACGACAAGAAGGCCGAGAAGGCCGCCGACGATCTGCAGTCCAACCGCATCGGCAGGAAGGCCTACGACAAACTCGGCGACCTTCGCCAACAGGGCGAAGACGCCTACAAGCGCTGCTTCACCGAGCGCGCGCCGCAGCAGCCGTCATTTGTCGAGGCCACCAGGCAAGCCGAGGCGCTGCTGACGGCGGCGCTAGGGAAATAGCGCGATGCCGCCTCCGGTATCGCGGCCGGGTCGATCATTCCCACCGACTCAATGCCCGCTCAGCACCAACGTCTTGATCGGCAGCAGCAGGGCCTGAATCCGCAGCAGCATGGCGTGCACAATTCCGACGGCGTCGACGACGTGCAGCGCAAAACCCTTGAAGGCGCCGGTCTCCTTTGCGGCGATCCGGTCATGGTTGCTGGTGTAGGCGTTGGCGATGCAGCTGCTGCCCGGCGTGACGCCCTCGAGGCCGCCTTTGAAGATCGGCTCCATCAAGACGAGAATCGTCCCCGGGCGCACCGACTGCTGGGTATCGACCAGTTGCTCGCCGCCCCTGAACTGGCCGGCCGCGATGTAATCCTGCACGCTGGTGATGACCATCGGGATGATCGTCCACGGTTTGGAGATGCAGGTGGCCTCGGCCACCATGCCGACCTTCATGACCTGCCCTTCGATCTGTCCGAATCCCGCCGCGAGGGAACGCCGTCCGGCTCCCTCCGGAATCAGAATGCCGGCCGACCGGATCATGGGATTGACGACATCGCCCGGCCGCAATCCGAATTGCTCGACGCGCCCGTCCACGCCGGCTCGGATGTAGGTCTTGTCGAGGTCGACCTGCGCTTCGGCCAGCGCCGCCTCGGCACTTGCTTTCTCCGCCGGCAGCAGCGCGCTCACCCGCACCATCGCGGCCTGCTTCGAAGCAGTGGCGGCATCCAGCGAGCCCTGACGGCCCGCGAGAGTAACTTCGAGCTTTTCAATATCACGCTGTGGCACAATACCAGGGTTGCGCTTCTGCAACTCGCGCTTGACGTCGAGTTCGTCCGAAGCCTGTTGCACGGAACCCTTTGCTTCCTGAAGCTGACCTTCCGCCTTCATGATATCGGCCTGCGCCGACAGCATGGCAGCATCGACCTCGGCAATCTTGGCTGTGGCCGTTCGCAATGCCGCCTGCTGCCTGGAGTTATCCAGCCTGAAGATCACGTCACCCCTTTTGACGGGAGCACTGAATTCAACGTGAACCTCCGCCACCCGGCCGGTCGTTTCCGGAACGATCGGAACGGTGCGGTAGTACAACGTTGCTGACGTGGTGGACGGATGGAAATAGAAGATCATCGTGATCAGGGCGATAGCGAGCATGAAGCAGGTGATGATGCCGAACCGCAATTCGAACCAGACGGAAAACAGCGTGATCTCGCGGCCGAGGCGCTTGCCCTGCCGGTAGCGGCGATAGAGATAATCCGGCAGTATCGTCACGAGCGAGCACAGGATGATCTCAAGCATGCCCCTGCACCTCGCTCTTGACCTCGCTCTTGGCAGCGCCGCCGTTCGCATCGGCCGCGTGGCTTATGGTTTCAGCCGGCAAGGTCGGGTCTGGCTCAGGCGGAACGCCGGCCATCTTTTCGGCCGCGCCCGCGATCCGGCGCAGCGGCGTGCCGAAATCCGGCAGGTCGACCATGGCCAGAAACAGCCCGATCACCCAGAACAGATGGTTGTGCGTAAAGAGCGCCAGCAAGCCCAGCACCGCCACGATTTCGAATTGCAGCTTCTGCGACTTGTGCGCCATGCGCTCCGGCAGGGTATGCAAATGCAGATAGAGATTGCCGCCCCCCAGAACGGCGCCAATGAGAACCAGGCCGACGACAATCATCAGGACGTCGGTGTCACCGGGAGCGGTGATGAAGCCCGGCAAATGGTGCGGCGCGCTGGGATGAAGTGGTTCGCTCACGCAACCCTCCCTTCAAACACTATCCCGCTCGACTAACCCGAGCGGTCTTGGCAGGCCTGCCCGGCTCCGGTTGCATTGTTGCATAACGCTGGAACTTGGCAAGCTTGCCTACACGACGAACCATCTCGGCTTCGGACCGATGTTGTGCACCGGCGACTGCCCGATGGTTCCGCTTTGCCCCCAGCCATTGTGGACGTGGCCACAGATCGTGATGCGGGGCTGGTGTTGACCGATGGCGTCGCGCAGCGCCGCACTGCCGCTATGTCTGCCGTCCTTTTGCCGATCGGCAATGCCGTGCGGCGGCGAGTGCGAAACCAGCACCGCCCGCGCAGGACATAGCGTGAGCAATTGCGCGGCCTCCGCTTCATCCAGCACCATGTTCCACGGCTCCGGATCGATCACGCCACTGCCCAATCCAATTCCGAAGAACGCCACGCCGTCGATCACAACCGACTGGCCGTGAAGCAGATGGGCCAGCGGCCAGTCGGCGCAGGCTGCGAACAACTCGCCAAGGTCGTCGTGGTTTCCCGGGACCAGAACGAAGGGGACCGTCATTCGCCGGAGGACGTTGAGCGTATCCCCGTGGCCGAGGCCACAGGAGGCGAAATCGCCGGCTCCGACCACCACATCTGCGCCGCGGCTTTCGTTCACGATCGCCTCGGCCTTTGCGGCATCCCGATGCAAATCGCTGAAGGCAAGGATCTTCATTCGAACCTTCCGGCTGGGATGGCGGCAACCATGGTCATTTCGAGAAACGCAACATCAGGGCTCCCAGCATCGTCAGCATCGCCGACACCAGCTTTACGAGGTTGAGGCGCTCCTTGAGGAAAAAGACTCCGATCAGCAGCGCGAACACGATGCTGGTTTCCCGCAGCGCCGTGACCACGGCGATCGGCGCCTGGGTAAACGCCCACACCACCAGCGCATAGGCCACAAACGACGCGCCGCCGCCGATCGCCATGATTTTCTTGTGGTTGCGGACCGTCTTGCGCAACGTGCCGGGAGATGCCGTCGCGACAATCATGGAGAACGCGACGGCGTTCAGAATGGTTTCCCAGGCGTAGAACCCGACGGGGGTTCCGGCGGCGCGCGCGCCGTAGCCGTCCACCATCGAATACCCCGCCACGAAACATCCCGTCACCAGCGCCAGCATGGCGCCATGCGGATTGTGCAAGCCTTGGGCACCGCGAACCAGCACCAGGCTCATGATGCCGCAGCCAATCGTGGTGATGGCGACAAGCTGCAGCGTTGTCAGCGTCTCGCGGAAGATCAGCACCGAACAGGCCGCCACGATCAGCGGCGCAGTGCCGCGGGCAATCGGATAGACTTGCGTCAGATCGCCTTGTCGATAGGCCCAGAACAGAAACAGCTGGTAGCCGACGTGAAGCGCTGCGCCGCCGATGATGTACGGGACCGACGCAGCATCCGGCAGCGGCACGAACGGTAGCGCCAGCAGCGCAAACGGCACGTGGCCGAGAACCACGGCGGTCATGCTGACAAGCTTGTCCGACGCCCCCTTCACCAGCGCGTTCCAGGTGGCGTGAAGTGCCGCGGCGAGCAAAACGACCAACAGAACATGCGTTTCAATCATTGAAGCCTCCCGCCGCCATTGCCAGGCAGCCGCTATGTCGCACTTGCATCCGCAGGTCTCGTCTGTCGCAGCAGCCGCGCGCAGGCAAGGCCGACCGCAACCATCACAACCGCGAATACCAGCAGGGTCGGAACCTTGCCGAGTTTCTCGATGCCGAATCCATAGGCGATCGGACCGACAGTCTGTCCCATGAAAAAGAAAAACGCGTGCAGCGATAGCGCGGTGGCGCGGGCTTGCACCGAAAGTTCGCTGGCAACCACCTGCAGCGAGCCGTGAATCATGTAGAAGCCCCAGCCCATGAACAGCAGGCTGAGGGCCTGAATCTGCCAGCCCGGGCCGAATGCCACCACCGCGAGCTGCAGCCCGACCAGGGCGGCGCCCGCGATCATCATGCCCTTGACGCCGAGCCATGGCAGGAACCGCGAAACGCTCATGGTGTAGAACAAACCACCCACGGCAAAAAATGCGATCACGATCCCCGCGATCGACAACCGGGTTTCGCCGAGTTCGAACAGGAATGCCGCCACGAACGGAAACAATCCGAGCACGCAGCAGCCCTCGATGAAGACGGCGGCGTAGACGATGCGCGCGTTGGGGTTGCTGAAGATCGTGCGATAGCCCTGCCTGAGCATCGCCAGGCTCGTCTTCGGTGGCCGCGTCAGCGCCGCGCCGCGAAAGCCGAGCGCCACGGCGATCGGGGCCAGGATCACCAGCACGCCGAGCACCGCCAGCACGCCGCGCCAGCCCAGCAAGTCGCCGATCAGGCCCGAGAGGGACGCGCCCAGGAGGTTGCCGGTCATGGCGCCGGCCAGCGTTCGCCCGATCGCGACCTGTCGTTTCTCCGGACCCACGAGGTCGCTGGTCAGGCTGAGCGCGACCGGAAAAACACCGCCGGAGCCGATGCCTGCGAGAATGCGCGAGGCGAACAGCATCGGAAACGACGTCGCGAACGCGCCGAGAATATTGGCCAGTCCCAGCAGCAGCAGGCAAATCACCATCAGCCGCGCCTTGCCGAACAAATCAGCGGCTGCGCCCAATACCGGCTGGATGATGGCGAAGGTGAAGGCGAATGCCGCCGAGAAGCCCGCCGCGGTGGCGATGGTGATTCCAAAATCCTCGGCGACATGCGGCAGCACGGGATCGAGCGCCCGCGCCGACAGGGCGGCGGAAAAGGTCGCCAGCGCAATGACGTAGATTACCGAGGGAATACGCTGATCGTGCGGCGCTGCTCCCTGCCCCGATGGCATCAGCGCGGCGCGCTCTTGGCCAGTGCATCGAACGCCATCAGCGTCCGCACCAGGCCCTCGAAATCGCGCAGCGGCACCATGTTGGGACCGTCCGACGGCGCGCGGTCGGGATCGGGATGGGTTTCGATGAAGACGCCGGCGACGCCGACCGCGACCGCGGCACGCGCCAGCACGGGCACGAATTCGCGCTCGCCGCCCGACGAGGTGCCCTTGCCGCCCGGTTGCTGCACCGAATGGGTGGCGTCAAAAATGACAGGCGCGCCGGTGCGCGCCAGGATGGGCAGCGCCCGCATGTCCGACACCAGCGTGTTGTAGCCGAACGAGACGCCGCGCTCGGTGACCAGCACATTGGCGTTGCCGGCGCCGGTGATCTTGGCGACGACGTTTGCCATGTCCCAGGGCGCCAGGAACTGGCCCTTCTTGACGTTGACGACCTTACCGGTCGCCGCCGCCGCCAGCAGCAGATCGGTCTGCCGGCACAGGAACGCCGGAATCTGCAGCACGTCGACGGCCTGTGCGACCTCGGCACATTGCGAGGCATCGTGGACATCGGTGAGCACGGCCATGCCGAGCGAGGAACGGATCTCGGCAAAGATCGGCAGCGCCTGAGCAAGGCCGATGCCGCGCGGGGCCGATCCGCTGCTGCGGTTGGCTTTGTCGAACGAGGTCTTGTAGACGATGCCGATTCGCAAGCGCGCGGCGATTTCCTTCAGCGCCGAGGCCACCTCCAGCGCATGCGCGCGGCTCTCGAGCTGGCATGGGCCGGCGATGATCGAAATCGGCAGATCATTGCCGAATTTGACCGGGCCAGCCGCCACGATTGGTGCTGCAAAGGTGTTCGCGCTCACGGGTTTTCCTTCGTTTCCGCGTGGACCATGCCGGTCCACGCCATCAGGATCAACCCCGTTCAGCCCCCGAATATCAGGGTTGCATCGGTGGCTATTTTACCGCCGAGAAGGCTGTCGGCACCAGCAGCTGGCTGACGATGTTGTCGATGATCTGGCCGTCTTCTTCGCTCTTGGCGCGGCCGGCGATCCAGTCGGGATCGGTCTGGAATGCATTCCACTTCTTTTCGCGATCCGCCAGCGAGTCCCAGGCGACGAAATAGGTCAGTTCCTGGTTGGACGTGCCGATCAGCGTGGTGAAGAAGCCGGCCTGCTTGATGCCGTGCTTGTCCCACAATTTCAGCGTGGTGTTTTCGAAACGCTTCAGCAGCGCCGGCAGGCGGCCCGGCAGACAGCGATAGATGCGCATTTCCATGATCATCGGCTTCAATCCCTCGATTTATTGTTCTTGCGGTTCACGGGAGGCTTTGTCGCAATAAATCGCGCGGCCGTCAAAGGACGGGTGACGGCCTGTTCCGGCAGAACGATCACCATGGGCGAGGCGCTTCTCCAATCACGGGCTCATGGCACGAACGTGCCATCGATTTGTGCGCGCCTCTCCGCAATGCTGGCGTCAGACCAGAACAAGGGGAGTCCCCATGGCACACGACCTGCTGTCTTTCTTCCTCGCCTGGATGTCGGCGCCGCGCCGCGTTGGCGCCATTGCGCCCTCCAGCGCAGCACTCGGCGAGCTGATCACGCGCGAGATCTCGCCGGAGAGCGCGCCGGTGCTCGAACTCGGCCCCGGTACCGGTGTCTTCACCTACGAGTTGCTCAAGCGCGGCCTGCGGCAGCAAGACCTCACACTGGTCGAATCTGGCGCCGATTTCATCGGCCTGTTGCAAATGCGCTTTCCCGGCGCCCGCGTGCTCTGGATGGACGCGGCCCGGATCGGCAGTGACGATACGCTCGCCGACACGCCGTTCGGCGCCGTCGTCAGCGGCCTGCCGCTGCTCAATATGCCTCCGCGCAAGGTGATCGCGATCCTGACCGGAGCCTTCGCCAGGTTGCGCCCTGGCGGCGCCTTCTATCAGTTCACCTACGGCCCAACCTGCCCGGTGCCGCGTGCGATCCTGGAGCGGCTGGGCCTGCGCGCCCGCCGCGTCGATCGCCTGCTGCGCAATGTCCCGCCAGCCGCGGTCTATCGCTTGACGCGGCGCGCACCGCTGCGGCTGAATGCGTTTGCCGCGCAGACGGAAGCACCGTTACTGGGTGATGACCCGGTCGTGCCGCAGCGTCAGACCAGCCGCGACTGCACCATCGCGGCCTGAATGAACGACGCGAACAAGGGATGCGGGTCGAACGGGCGCGATTTCAGTTCGGGGTGGAATTGCACCCCGATAAACCAGGGATGATCCTCGTATTCGACGATCTCGGGCAGCACGCCATCGGGCGAAAGTCCGGAAAATTTCAACCCGTGCTGCTCGAGCCGGTCCTTGTAGGCGGTGTTGACCTCGTAGCGGTGGCGGTGGCGTTCCGAAATCTCGGTGGCGCCGCCATAGACCCCGGACACCCGGCTGCCGCGCGTGAGCACTGCGGGATACGCCCCAAGACGCATGGTGCCGCCGAGATCTCCGGCCTTCGACCGTTTCTCCAGCTCATTGCCGCGCAGCCACTCGGTCATCAGACCGACCAGGGGTTCGGACGTCGGACCGAACTCGGTGGAGTTCGCCGCCTCGATGCCGCACAGATTGCGCGCGGCCTCGATCACGGCCATCTGCATCCCGAAGCAGATGCCGAAATACGGCACGTCGCGCTCCCTGGCGAACTGCGCCGCGCGGATCTTGCCTTCCGCGCCGCGCTGGCCAAATCCGCCGGGCACCAGGATGCCGTTGACGTGCTCGAGGAACGGCGCGGGATCCTCGTTCTCGAATACCTCGCTCTCGATCCAGTCGAGATTGACCTTCACCTTGTTGGCGATGCCGCCATGCGACAGCGCCTCGGTCAACGATTTGTAGGCGTCCTTCATGCCGGTGTATTTGCCGACGATGGCGATGGTGACGTCGCCTTCGGGATTGCGCACCCGCTCGTTGATGACGTGCCAGCTTTGCAGCGCCGGGGCCATCTGCGGCTCGATGCCGAACGCCGCCAGCACTTCGTCGTCGAGGCCGGCGGCGTGATAGGCCTCCGGCACGGCATAGATGTTGTCGACGTCGCGCGCCTCGATCACGGCGGTTTCGCGGACGTTGCAGAACAGGCCGAGCTTGCGCCGCTCCTCCTTCGGAATCTCGCGGTCGGTGCGGCACAGCAGGATATCCGGCTGGATGCCGATCGAGCGCAGTTCCTTGACCGAATGCTGGGTCGGTTTGGTTTTCAGCTCGCCGGCGCTGGGAATGAACGGCAGCAGCGTCAGGTGGATGTAGATGGCGTGGTCGCGCGGCAGGTCGTTCTTGATCTGGCGGATCGCCTCGAAGAACGGCAGGCCCTCGATGTCGCCGACGGTGCCGCCGATCTCGCACAGCACGAAATCATACGCCTCGTTGCTGTCGAGGATGAAATCCTTGATGGCGTTGGTGACATGCGGGATCACCTGGATGGTGGCGCCGAGATAGTCGCCGCGCCGTTCCTTGGTGAGGATGTCCTGATAGATGCGCCCTGTGGTGATGTTGTCCGCCTTGGTGGCGGGACGACCGGTGAATCGCTCGTAATGGCCGAGATCGAGATCGGTCTCGGCGCCGTCGTCGGTCACGAACACCTCGCCGTGCTGGTACGGCGACATCGTTCCGGGATCGAGATTGAGATAGGGGTCGAGTTTTCGCAAGCGGACCTTGTAGCCGCGCGCCTGCAACAGGGCACCGAGTGCCGCTGAAGCCAGACCTTTTCCGAGCGAAGAAACCACGCCGCCGGTGATGAAAATATACC
>NZ_JAUSLT010000043.1 GCF_030646015.1 Bradyrhizobium sp. | reverse complement strand
AAGGGGATGCGGTGGACGCGGATGGCGCTCCTGACGAGGGCGCCTGAGGCGGACGGCGAAGTCGTGTGGTCCCGACACCTCGGTGCTGGTGTCAAGTTCGCGTTAAGCAGCGCGGGCGACGGTGGCAAGAAAGCCGATCGCCGGGGAGATCACGTATAAGCCGTAAACCATTGCGCAGGGAAAGTCGGATGCCTCCGCTGAACCTGTATGCTCGTGTGCGTTTTTACTCGTGCATTTTGCACACGAGACCGCGGGTGCAGCGCGCACCCGGCTTTCCCTGCGCCCTTGTGATTTGGAGGGCAAGGAAATTGTTAGCAAACCTCGGGCGGAACATGCCGCGAGAACGAGAAGGTGTGTTTGAAAATTGAACCCTCTCGCGTCGTCCCTGCGAACGCAGGGACCCATAACCCTGGTCGGCTTAGGACACGGCGCAATGGTTCAACGAGTCCGCCAACACCATCCACCCTATCGACTGCACGGCGTATGGGTCCCTGCGTTCGCAGGGACGACGCAGAGAGATAACGCGTCACACGCGCCGCCTCCCCTACAACGCCGCGATCACCGCTTTCGCGATATCCGCCGTGCCGTTGCTGCCGCCGAATTCCATCGGCTTGATGCCGTCGGCATAGACCTTGTCGACCGCGCGCTCGATGCGTTCGCCGGCTTCCGCGGCACCTTCGATGCCGTGCTTGTCGGCGAGCCAGTCCAGCATCATCGCGGTGGAGAGGATCATGCCGGTGGGATTGGCCTTGCCCTGCCCCATGATGTCGGGCGCGGTGCCGTGGCAGGGCTGGAACACGGCGTGTTTGTCGCCGATGTCGGCCGACGGCGCCATGCCCATGCCGCCGATCAAACCGGCGGTCAGGTCGGAGAGAATATCGCCGAACATGTTCTCCGTCACCATGACGTCGAAATCCCAGGGCCGTTTCACCAGCAGCGCCGAGCAGGCGTCGATATACATGTGATCGGCCTTGACCCCGGGATGTTTTTTGGCGGCCTCGTCAAAAATCCCGCGGAAGAAGGCAAACGCCTTGAACACATTGGCCTTGTCGACGCAGGCCAACGAGCCGGGCTTGCCGCGTGCCTTGCGACGTTCGGCGAGGCGGAAGGAAAACTCGAACAGCCGCTCCGAGGTTTTTCGCGTGATCACCAGCGTCTCGCGCGCCTCGTCGTGGGTGACAACGCCCTTGCCCATCGAGGCGAACAGGCCTTCGGTGGATTCCCGGATCACGATCAGGTCGATGCCGCGCGCATCGGCGCCGACGATCGGGCTCGGCACGCCCGGGATGAGCCGCGCCGGCCGCACGCCGGCATAGAGATCGAAATGAACGCGCAGCTCGATCTGCGGCGCGATCTCGGTGTTATCGGGGTAACGCACCGACGGCAGCCCGCAGGCGCCGAGCAGGACGGCGTCGGCCTCGTCGCACAGCCGGATCGTGCTTTCCGGCATCGACTTGCCGGTCTCACGGTAATGATTGGCGCCGGCCGGCGCCTCGGTGAAGCGGAATTTCAGCTCGGTCGTCGCCTCGATCCTGCGCAGCACTTCCAGCGCCGGCGCCATCACCTCGGGGCCGATACCGTCGCCGCCGAGCACGGCGATGTGGAGGGCGTTGTTGGCGGACATGAGAGTTCCTTAGCGAGAGATAGAAGCAATCTACTAGCAACGTCATTGCGAGCGCAGCGAAGCAATCCATGTGGTCGCGCGAAGAAAGATGGATTGCTTCGCTGCGCTCGCAATGACGGCAACCTACGGCGTCAGCACCGCGCGGCCGACCAGTTTCCCCTTCTGCAGATCGAGCAGGGCCTGGTTGGCCTGGGCCAGCGGCATCGTCGTCACCGGAATCGGCGGGATTTTCATGTTGCGCACCAGATCGAGCAGTTCCTTGGTCTCGCGCAGATTGCCGACATAACTGCCCTGGATGGTGATCGCCTTGATCGGGATCAGCGGCAGCGCCCACGGCGCACCGCCGCCGAACAGGCCGACGATGACGAGCTTGCCGCCCTTGGAGAGGCAGTCGAAGCCGAGCTGCGCGGTCGCGGCATTGCCGACCAGGTCGATCACGGCGCGGATCGGGCCGCCGGCGGCTTTTGTCAATTGCTCCAGCGCGTCGGGGGCCTTGCCGTCGACGGTGGCGAGCGCGCCTGCCGCCATCGCGGCCTCGCGCTTGCGCGCATCGATATCGACGACGATGGCGCCCTTGCCGCCCATCGCCTTCAACAGCGACAGCGCCATCAGGCCGAGGCCGCCGGCGCCGAAGATCACGATCGGCGTGTTGAAATCCTTCTCGACCTTCTTCAGCGCGCTGTAGGTGGTGACGCCGGAGCAGGCATAGGGCGCCGCGGTGACGGGATCGAGACCGTTCAGATTGATCAGGTATTTCGGGTGCGGCACCGTCATGTGGTCGGCATAGCCGCCGTCGCAATAGACCCCGATCGCGTTCGGCTTGACGGCGCACATGTTCTCGTCGCCGCCGAGACAGGTCTCGCATTTGCCGCAGCCGAGCCAGGGATAGACCAGCACGATGTCGCCGACCTTGAGGCCGGCGGTATCTTTCGCGTCCGGCCCGAACGCCAGCACCTCGCCGACGGACTCATGCCCCATGGTGCGCGGCAGCGACACGCCGCGGTCCTTCAGCGACAGCGGCTTTCTGCCATGGCCGAGATCGTAGCCGCCTTCCCAGATGTGCAGGTCACTGTGGCAGACGCCGGCCGCCTTGACCTTGAGCAGCACCTGGGTGCCGCTCGGCTGCGGCGTCGGTGCGTCCACTTCCCGCAAGGGGGCGTTGAAATCGGCAACCTGGAAACTCTTCATCGCTTCTCTCCCGATGGTTTTTTTTATTTTCTCGATGCCGTTGTTAGACGCTTAGGCAGCGCCAATCAATGGATGATGGCAGGCCGCGAACTGTTCCGGCGCGACCTCGCGAAGCTCCGGCACTTCGTCGCTGCAGCGCTGGTCCGCGCGTGGGCAACGGGTGCGAAACCGGCAGCCGGAGGGCGGCGCGATCGGCGACGGCGGCTCGCCCACCGCCACGCTTTCGGCCGGCCGCACGTCCGGATCCGGCACCGGGATCGCCTCGATCAGCAGCGCGGTATAGGGATGAGCTGGATGCGCGAACAATTGCTCGGACGGACCGACCTCGCAGAGCCGGCCGAGATACATCACGGCGACGCGGTCGCTGACCGCCTTCACGACCGCCAGATCGTGGGCGATGAACAGCAGCGTCAGTCCGAAGCGCGCCTTCATATCCTCCAGCAGGTTGAGGATCTGGGCGCGGATCGAGACGTCGAGCGCCGACACCGGCTCATCGCAGATGATGAATTCGGGATTGAGCACCAGCGCGCGGGCAATGCAGATGCGCTGGCATTGTCCGCCGGAAAATTCGTGCGGCAGACGTCCCATCACCAGGTTTGGGTCGAGGCCTACCGCGCTGAGCACCTCATGGACGAGTTTCTGACGCTGCTTCGGATCCTTCACGCCCGCGATCACCAGCGGTTCGGCGACGATGTCGCCGATCCGCCGCCGCGGGTTCAGCGAGGCGATCGGGTCCTGGAAGATAAGCTGTACGCGCCGGCGCATTTTCCGCAAGGTGTCGCCTTGCATCGCCGTGAGATCCTGGCCGTCGAACAGCACCCGGCCCGAAACCGGACGCCGCAGCTGCAGCACCGCGCGGCCGAGTGTCGACTTGCCGCAGCCGGATTCGCCGACCAGGCCCAGCGTCTCGCCGCGCCCGACGTCCAGACTGACGTCCGACACCGCGTGGACCGTCTTGCTGCCGACGGGATATTCGACGACCAGATGCTCGACCTTGAGCAGCGGTTCGCGCGCCGCGGATTTTTGGCTTTCCTGCATCACGCGCCGACCCCGACGGGTGCCGGAATGGGGTGGAAGCAGGCAAATCGGTGGTCGGCGGATTCCGCAACCGTGAGCGCAGGCTTCTCCTGATGACAGAGCCCGCGGGCATAGCGGCAGCGCGGCGAGAACGAGCAGCCCTGGATCGGCCGGGTCGGGTCCGGCGGGCGTCCCGAAATCGCCGGCAGCCGCGTATGCGGCTTGGCATCGATCTTCGGGATCGCCGCCAGCAGCGCCTCGGTATAGGG
>NZ_JAUSLT010000018.1 GCF_030646015.1 Bradyrhizobium sp. | reverse complement strand
AGCGCCGCGGAACAGATCGGGGTCTGGAAGTTTCCAGACGAGCGCCCGCTCGCTCCTCAGGAAATTCTCGCAACCGGTGATGGGCTCGGATCGCCGTTAGGCTCCAGCACCCTATGGCCGCTAGTACTGACGCAGCAGGCGGTGGTCTGGAGGGCGAGCAAGCGTTAGCGGGTTCAGCACCAACTGGCGGCCGCACCGCCGTCACGCCCTGCGCCAAACCTCAGCCCCCTGCCCACACATCCAGCACGTAGCGGTTGCTGGTGCCGAGTTCGTCGATCCAGCGCAGTCCCGCCTCCGGGTCGGCGCCATTGCGCTCGCGGTAGATCGCCACCAGCGCGGCCTTGACGTCCGGCTCCATCCTGCCGCCGTCGCCGCAGACGTAGATGATCGCGCCCTGTTCGATCAGGCTCCACACGCGCTCCTTCTGCGCCGCCACCAGATGCTGCACATAGGTCTTCGGGCCGTCGGCGCGCGAGAACGCGGTGTGCAGTTCGGTGATCCCGGCGGCGGCCCACGCCTTCAGCTGGTCGGCATAGAGATAATCCTGATCGGGATGACGGCAGCCGAAGAACAGCATGGCCGGACCCAGGCTGGCACCCCCGGCCTTGCGCGCCTCGCGCTCGGCGAGGAAGCCGCGGAACGGCGCCAGACCCGTGCCCGGTCCGATCATGATGATGGGCACGCTGTTGTCGTCAGGCAGCCGGAAGCCGGCCTTGGTCTCGCGCACCGTGGCGTGAATGATCTCGCCGGCGCGGCGGCTGGCGAGGTAGTTCGAGCAGATGCCCTTGTAGACGCCGCGTCCGGAACTCGCGGGTCCCTGCACCACGGCGACGGTGACGCTGCAGCTGTTGGCATCGACCGACGGCGACGACGAGATCGAATAATAGCGCGGCGCCAGCAGCGACAGCATTTCCAGATAGGCGTGGAACGGCAATTCGCAGGCCGGATGTTCTTCCAGCAGATCGAACACCGATTTGCGTTTGGTGAGGATGTCGGCGCGATAGCGTTCAGTGGCGGCGGCATCGTCACCGACATAGGCCAGCAGCTTCGGCCTGGTCATCGGGCAGCGCGTGTGCTCCGACATGATCTGGATCTGCTTGCGGGTCGCGACCTGCTGCAGCTCGACGAATTCGGAGAGCAGGCGCCCGACCGACACCACGTCGCCAACCGGCAATTGCGCGCGGCGGCCTTGCGCGACCTGCAGCCGGATCTGGTCTCCGGGAAGAAATCCGAAGCGGCGCGCGACGGCATCCACCAGCGACGGGTCGTTGCGCGGCACCACGCTGAGATGGTCGCCGACCCGGTAGCTGACGCCGGCAGGCAACTGCACCTCGATATGCCGGGTCGAGCGATCCGAGGCGCCGGCGCCGGCCTTGTTCTGCAGTTCGCGATTGGCAAGCACCTTCATCGGCGCCACGCTGCCCAGCGCCACGATCGCATTGACCGCCGATGGCGCCACCGGCTCGATCTGGTACAGCGGCTCGTCGTCGGCGCTGCGGCTGAAACTCGAATCGACGCCGAATTCCTTCATCGCCAGCGGGGCAGCCTTGGCGAACCAGCTCTCGAACTGGCCGTCGAGGTCGCTGCGGGCATCGCCTTCGCCGCGCGGATATACGCTGCGCGCGCCATGGGCCGCCAGTTGCTCGTCAATCAGCCGCGGGACCGACTGGTAGGTCGCGGCCCAGTCGCTGTTGCCGCAGCCGAACACCCCGTAACGCACTTTTGAAAAGGCGTCCTTCGGCAGGTCGCCGCCGAGCCATTTGACGAACTGGGTGGCGTTGTCGGGGGGCGCGCCATTATAGGATGCGCAGAAGATCAGCACGCCGCCCTGTTCCGGCAACTGGCCGACAAAATCATCGAGCGGCGCGAGTTTGGTGGCAAAACCGTTGACCTCGGCGAGGTCGGCGACCCGGATCGCCAGTTCCTCGGCGGTGCCGAGGTTCGATCCGTAGAGCACCAGCAGCGGCGTGTTGTGGCTCGGACGCGTGCGGGCACGCGGCGCCGCAGCACCGGTCGAAACCGCCGCGGTCGTCGTGGCGCGGCCGGCAAACGCCCCGCGCTCGGTGTCGGTGCGCGGCCGCACCTTGATCTTGAAGCCGTCGGGCTTGATGGTCAGCGTTTCCTTCAACACCATCTGATAGCGATGGTTGTCGATCAGCTTGAAGCGCTGCAGGATCATGCCGATCGCCAGCGCTGCCTCGTGCATGGCAAAGCCGCGGCCGATGCAGGCGCGCTGGCCGTTGCCGAACGGCTTCCAAGCATTGACCGGACGCGCCGCCTCGGCCTCCTTGCTGAAATTCTCGGGATCGAAGGCGTCGGGATTGGGTCCCCAGACACTGGGGTCGCGGTGCAACGCCATCACCAGCACGGTGATAAAGGTGTTCTTCCTGAGCTGATACTTGCCGCCGATGGTTTCATCCTTCAGCGGCGAGATACCATAGGCCGGCGCCGGCGGCCACAGCCGCAGCGCCTCTTTCAGAATTTGCGTGATGTAGGTGAGCTGCGTGACCTGCTGATAGGTCGGGCGCGCGTCGATATCGGGGCCGAGCACCCGGTCGACTTCCTCATAGGCCTTCTTCAGCACCTCGGGATGCTTCAGCAGCGCATAGAGCGTGCAGGACAACAGCCCGCTGGTGGTCTCGTGGCCCGCGATCAGGAAGGTATTGATCTGGTAGCGGATGTTGACGTCGTCGAGCTGTTCGCCGGTGGCGCGGTCGACGCCGGTCATCATGGCGCCGAGCATGTCCTTCTTGCCCTCGGCGGCTTCGGCATTCTTGCGGCGTTCGGCGACGACCTCGTCGACCATCTTGTTCATGAAGGCGACGTCGGCGGCGAGATCGCGGCGGCGCTTCTGCAGCCACAGATTCTCCAGCGGAATGCCGCGGGTCATCATGATGGTCTCGAGCGAGCGCACCAGCGATTCCACGAAGGGGTGATAATCGCGCCGGTAGAATGAGTTGAAGCGGTAGTCGAAGCCGCACAGGCCGATGGTGTCGAGCGTGAGCGCGGTCATGTCATGAACGACGTCGATTTCCTCGTCGCCGTTCAGCCGCTCCCACTTCTTCACCAGCTGCTCGGCGATATCGACCATGCTCGGATGGTAGGACTGCATGGCGCGGTTGCCGAAAGGCGTCAGCAGGATGTTATGCGCCTTGCTCCAGTTCGGCTCCGTGGTGTCGGCGGTGAACAGGCCGTCGCCGCCGATCGAGCGCACCCGGCGCAGCGCACCGCGCACCGCCTTGTCGAACCGTTTCTCGTCGCTGAGTTCGTCGATCAGATCGTGGCCGGCGACGATCACCAGCGGCGCGCCCATCATGTCGAGCCAGAAGATCGGCCCGAGCTCCTTGGTCAGCCGTACCAGATGCTGCACCGGCGCATTGGCGTCCAGCGACAGCATGTTGCCGACCACCGGCTTCTTCGGCGGATGCGGGATCGGGCTCAGTTTGTTGGTCGACGCCATCGCGATAGTCTCTCCTGGCTGATCTTACTTTAGTAGCGCACCGCCCTCACAACGTCATTGCGAGCGAAGCGAAGCAATCCATCGTGCAACAGAAAGAAAGAATGGATTGCTTCGTCGCAAGGGCTCCTCGCAATGACGATGAGAGGCTGGTGCCGCTTTTCACCCAAACCGCTTCCTGCGCCATTCGATCAGCTTGGCGCTGACCTCGTCCGGCTTTTCCTGTTGTGTCCAGTGGCCGCTGTCGCGAACCAGGTATTTTTCGAGATCGGGAATGATCTTCTCCATGCCGTCGGCCGAGGACGGCGGCAGCACGTGATCGTTCTCGGCCATGATCATCAGCGACGGCACCCGCACGGTATGGTCGATGTCTACAGAGCGCTGCCAGTTGCGCGACATGTTGCGGTACCAGTTGATGCCGCCGGTGAAGCCGGATTTTGTGAAGGTGTCGACGAACACTTTTTTCTCTTCCGGCGACAGGATCGGCGTCCGCGGGTCGTGCTTGGCGTCATACGCCGCAATCATTTGCGGGAAGGCCAGATTGAGCCGTGGCGATGCGCCGACGCCGGCGACCACCTCTTCCGCCGGCGCGTTGCCGCGCGGCACCGGCTTGCGCATGAAGGCATCGAAGGTCTGCTCGACCCGGCTGCCGAAAATTTTATCGGGCTCGCGCGCCGGGTCCTGGAACTGGACGATATACATGTGCTCGCCGAAACGCTTGCGCAGTAGATCGATCGGATCCGACGGCGCCCGGTTGGTGTGCGGCGTATTGATGCCGACCACGCCGGCGACGCGGTCGATGTGCCGCAGCGGCATCTGCCAGACGATGAAGCCGCCCCAGTCGTGGCCGACGAAAATCGCCTTGTCGATTTTGAGATGGTCGAGCAGGCCGATCAGATCGCCGGTGAGGTGCTCGATGTCATAGGACTCGACCGGCTCGGGCCGGTCGGTCGCGCCATAGCCGCGCTGATCGGGCGCGATCACCCGGATGCCCGCCTCGCTCAACGCCTTGATCTGATGGCGCCAGGAAAACGCGATCTCCGGCCAGCCGTGGCAGAGGATGACCGGCGGCGCGTCGGTTTTCGGGCCGGCTTCGTAGTAACCCATGCGAATGCCGTTGGTCTGGGCGAACTGCAGCGGCGGCATCTCTATCATCATTGGTGTCTCACTCTGGCAAAGAATTCCCGTTCGAAGGCTTCAGCTTGCCGCGCTCTTGAGATCGGCCGGCGGAGCATAAGCGGCCTCGAGGGCGGCGAACTCGCCCGGCAGCATGTCGCACAAAACCTGGACATGGGGAATGATGTTGGCGCCGGCGATGAAACCGAAATCCAGCTGGTCGCGGTAGCTCTGCACGGTGATGTTGAGCGCCAGCCCGTGGGTCGAGATCGACACCGGGAAGATATGCAGCAATTCCGCGCCCGCCGCGTACAGCGTCTGGCGCGGCCCCGGCACGTTGGACACCGTGATGTTGGCCGCCGGCGGCAGCACGTCCGACAGGTTGGAGCGGCTGTACAGCAGCG
>NZ_JAUSLT010000032.1 GCF_030646015.1 Bradyrhizobium sp. | reverse complement strand
GACCACGGCAGCCCAACTGGTGCTGGACGGCGAGGACGCGGCCTACGCGCTCTGCCGTCCTCCCGGTCATCACGCCTATCGCGACCTCGCCGGCGGTTTTTGCTTTCTCAACAACAGCGCGGTCGCCGCGGCCCATCTGCGGCTGAAGCATGAGCGCGTGGCAATCCTCGACGTCGACGTCCATCACGGCAACGGCACGCAGGGCATCTTCTACGAACGGCCTGACATTCTCACGGTATCGATCCATGCCGATCCGGCCCATTACTATCCCTACGTCTGGGGCTATGCCCACGAGCGCGGCGCGGGGCAGGGGCTTGGCGCCAATCTCAACCTTCCCTTGCCGCTCGGCACCGGTGATGACGGCTATGCGCAGGCGCTCGGCGTGGCCGAGAAGACGATCCGTGCCTTTGCGCCGGGGGCGCTGGTCGTGGCACTCGGTCTCGATGCGTCGGAGCATGACCCTCTCGCGGGTCTCGCCGTGACCACTGACGGATTCCGCCGTATCGGTGAGGCGATTGCGCGATTGGGGCTTCCAACTGTTTTCGTCCAGGAAGGCGGATATCTGTCGGATATTCTCGGCACCAATCTGACCGCCGCCCTCGCCGGATTCGAGGCGGCTCGCTAGCCCTTTTGCTAGCCGATCCTGACGACCATCTTCCCCGGCGCTGTCCACGTCATTGCGAGGAGCGTCCGCCGAAGCCCGCCTTCGGGCGAAGGCGGAAGCGACGAAGCAATCCATCTCACAACCGGCACCGCTGCGAGATGGATTGCTTCGTCGCAAGAGCTCCTCGCAATGACGTTGATGGATTGGTGTACTCTGCTAACCGATCCTGACCACCATCTTCCCCAGCGCTGTGCGATTCTGCATGGTCCGGAACGCGTCGCGAAAATCATCGAATGCGAACACCTGGCCGACCACCGGCTCCAGCTTCTTTTCCGTGAGCCAGGCAAACAATTGCGCCATCACACGCCGGTGCGCCTCCGGCTCGCGGCGGGGAATCTGGGCGAGGTCGACGCCCAGTAGCGAGCCGCCTTTCAACAGCGGCAGATTGAACGGCAGCGCAGGGATGCTGCCGGCGGCAAAGCCGACCACCAGATGACGCCCGTTCCAGGCGATCGACCGGAACGCCTGCAGCGAGATCTCGCCGCCCACGGGATCGAAGATCACGTCGGCACCGTGGCCGTCGGTGAGCGTCTTGAGCCTGTCGCGCCAGTCGGCTTGCGTATAATCCACCGTCGCGTCGGCGCCGAAGCGGATGGCAAAATCTCGCTTCTCCTCGGTCGAGGCGGCGGCGATGACACGGGCGCCCAGCAGCTTGCCGAGCTGAACCGCGGCGATTCCGACGCCGCCGGCAGCACCCAGCACCAGAAGATATTCGCCCGCGCGCAACGCGGCGCGTTCGCTCAGCGCGTAGAGCGAGGTGAGGTAGTTGGCGCGAAACGAGGCCGCGACTTCCGGCGCGATGCCCACCGGCATCGGTTCGAGCGCCGCCGCCGGGACGGTGATGTATTCCGCCAGCCCGCCCGATCGCGCCATGCCCATGACCGGTGTTCCCGGCGCCAATCCCGTGACATCGGCCGCCGTCGCATCGACGATTCCGGCGAATTCCGTTCCAGGCGTAAAGGGAAGCGGATCCTTGGTTTGATATAACCCTTGCACCTTCAGGCCATCGACGAAGCCGACGCTTGCAGCCTGTATCCTGATACGAACCTGACCGGCCGATACATCCGGCATGGCAACGTCCTTCAGCCGGATGTTGTCGATTGAATCGTAGTTCTCGACTACGACCGCCTTCATTTGTTTCCTCCTGACTGCGCCGGCTTGGCCCAGTTCTGGTACATTGCCAGCAGCGAGACGATGTCCTGACCGCGATATCCTTCGGCCAGCGCCAGTGCGTAGAGTTCGCGGGTCGCGGAAGCCGAAGGCGTCGGCATCCGCGTCGCCCGTCCGAGTTCGACTGCAAGCGCCAAATCCTTCTCGCCCAGCTCCATCTTGAAACCCGGCGAGAAATCACCCTTGATCGCGTTCGGGAAGCGCTTGGTGAAGTGATGCGAACGGCCGCCGCTCACCGACAACACGTCGTAGAGCTTGTCCGGCTCGACGCCGGCGGCAACGCCGAGTGCGAAGGCTTCGGCCGCCACCAGCACGTTGCCCATCGACATCATGTTGTTGACGATCTTGACGACCTTGGCCGTGCCGACGCCGCCGGTGTATTTCCAGTCGGTGCCGAGCAGCTTGAGGATCGGTTCGGCACGGGTCACGTCGGCCATCTCGCCGCCGGCGATCAGGATCAGCTTGCCGCTGCGTGCCTCGTTGGGGCTGCCGCTGACCGGGCAATCGACTACCGCCAGCCCGCGCGCAGTGGCGGCCTCGGCGACCTGCCGCATCGTCTGCGGGTCGATGGTCGAGAGTTCGATGCACAGCGTGCCCCTGGCGGCGTGGGCGACGATCCCGTCGACGCCGAGCCACGCTTCCATCACGGCCTTCGGATCGGGCAGGCTGGTCAGGACCAGGGTTCGCCCGGCGAGCGCTTCGGCGATGCCCGTCGCCATCTGGAAGCCGTCCCTGGCCAGGCGGGCGCGCTGATCGGCGTTGACGTCATAACCGACGACATCGAGACCGGACTCCCTGAGGCGTCCCGCCATCCCCGATCCCATCTGTCCCATTCCGATGACCGCGACCTTCTCCGACATGCATTTCTCTCCCTGATGTTTCATTGTTGGCAGGCCGTGTTGAGCCATCACCGGCGCCGGCCAGTCAATCCCCAGTCTACGCAGGCCGCCATGGTTGAAATGACGCCTCGGGACCGCGGATATGGGAAGTCAATCCGTGTGGAGCCGCGCGCGCGGAAAGGAGCTGAATATAAGGCAGGGACTACGTGGCCTTTTGATCAGGCGCGTCAGAAATGCGCATTTCAACATGCAGGCCGGCGGCTCCGATCATGTTGACCAGTGTGTCGAGGCCAAACAATTGGATCTTGCCGCGCATGAGATCAGAGATGCGCGGCTGGGTAACGCCGAGCAGCTTGGCGGCCTCCGACTGGCTCAGCCCTGTCCGGGCGATATGGTCTTTCAAGGCTATGATCAACGCGGAACGGAGCTTCATGTTCTCGGCTTGCGCAGGTGTCTCCTCAATGGCATCCCATACACTGGCGAAGCGTTTCTTGCTCATTGATCAAGCTCCTTCAGCAATTCCCGATAACGATGCGCGGCCAGTTTCAGATCGGCTTTGCTCGTTCTCTGTGTCTTCTTCTGAAAACAATGCAGCACGTAGACCGCATCGTCGAACTTCGCCACATACAGCACTCGGAATGCACCGGCGGCATCTCGAATTCGAATTTCCCGCACCCCTCGACCCACGGCAGTCATGGGCTTCCAGTCATCCGGTTCACGGCCATGCTGGACGCGGTCGAGCTGATAACCTGCCTCACGCCGAGCCGCTTCGGGAAACGCACGCAAATCGTCAAGTGCGCTGCCGCGAAACTCTACGGGTTTCGGATCGGGCATTTACATCATTTATACAGAATTTTGTATGTTTCGACAAGTCGTCCTTGTGAAACTATCCCAACATGCTTTAGCTCTATCGCCGTTACCGCCTGTCGGTGCAAGACAGCCTCCACCTATTTTCGTGACGAAATTCAATGAAAGCAACATGTTAGCTCACCGCTTTTCCGTCGCCCCGATGATGGACTGGACCGACCGTCATTGCCGCGTGTTTCACCGGCTGATGACGCGGCGTGCCCGGCTTTACACGGAGATGCTGACCACGGGCGCCATCATCCATGGCGACCGCGCGCGGCTGCTTGGCTTCGATGCCAGCGAACATCCGGTAGCACTGCAGCTCGGCGGTTCGGAGCCGCGCGATCTCGCCACGGCTGCGAAAATCGGCGAGGAGTTTGGCTATGACGAGATCAATCTCAATGTCGGCTGCCCGTCGGACCGGGTGAAGGACGGCCGCTTCGGCGCCTGCCTGATGGCGGAGCCGGCGCTGGTCGCCGAGGGCGTCCACGCCATGAAGCGCGCGGTCCGTATTCCCGTCACCGTCAAATGCCGGCTCGGCATCGACGATCAGGATCCGGAAGTGGCGCTCGATGCGCTGGCGCGCGGCGTCGTTGCCGCCGGCGCCGATGCGCTGATCGTGCATGCCCGAAAAGCCTGGCTCAACGGATTGTCGCCGAAGGAAAACCGCGACATCCCGCCGCTCGACTACGACAGGGTGTATCGGCTGAAGGCCGCGATGCCGGGTCTGCCCGTCATCATCAATGGCGGCATCGCCGATCTCGCCGCGGCCAAAACGCACCTTGCGCATGTCGACGGCGTGATGCTGGGGCGCGCGGCCTATCACGATCCGTGGCGATTGCTCACGGCCGATTCCGAATTATTCGGCGAGCCCGCGCCCTACGCGGCGATGAAGGACGTGTTCGAGGCGATGGTGCCCTATATCGAGGATCAACTCGCGCAGGGCACGCGGCTGCATTCGATGACGCGGCATTTCGTCGGCGCGTTTTTCGGCGTGCCGGGCGCGCGTGCGTTCCGCCGCTACCTCGCCGAGAACGGCGTCAAGCCGGGTGCGGGCGTCGATGTGCTGCGCGATGCGGTTGCGCTAGTTGGCAGCCGCGCGGTCGCGTCGATTGCGGCCTGAGACGTCGGGATAGCCGTGCAGCTTCAACTTGTCGGCCTGAACGCCCCAGCTTTCCAGCCGGTCCAGAAAGCTCATGCCGAGCAGGTTGGTCTTCATCTGGCCGCGCGGCACCACCAGCGCCGGCACCGAACGCTCGACCAGCTTGCCGACGGCAAGCCGGTCCAGCGTCAGCCGCGCCGCCTTGGTATGGCCTCCCGCGGTTTCGACGTCGACATTGTATTCCAGCATTTCGAGCGGCAGTCCGATCGCCTTCGCGGTTTCCCAGGTCAGCACCACCGAGGTCGCGCCGGTGTCGATCACCATCGGGGTAGTGACGCCGTTGATCTTGGCGTGCAGGGCGAATTCACCGCCTTGACGGCGCGGGATCTGGACAGCGTGCGCCGGCGATACGGTTCGATTGCGCAGCATGTCGGACACGCTGTCGCTGGCGCGTGCCAGTTGCTCCGGATCCCGGTAGGCGATCACGCCGGTGGCGGTCACCGCCAGCATGATGAGAACGAGGATAAAGCGGCTCACAGCGCGCCTCCCGTGCAAGGGGAGGTGCACATCAGTCCGGCTTCGGGCCGGCCGCCAGCTCGGGCTGCGCGATACCCGCGTCGGCCATGCGACCGGCGAGCCCCGCCATCACCGCATGCCGCTCGGCTGTGTCCATCCGGTGCCAGCGCGCGATCTCCGGCAGGGTACGTCCGCAGCCCAAACAAAGGCTGGTTCTGGGATCCATCATACAGACTGCGATGCACGGCGTTTCTTTGCTCATTCTGCAATAGTGAAGCGGTTTCGGTTGTTTGCGCAAGCGCTCCGGTCACAGCCCGGTGCCGGCGCTCATGATCGGCTTGTTGCGGATTCGCCGCTTGTCCTCGGCGGTCACGGTGCTTTCCGGCTGCAGCGGCGGCGCCTCCTCGGCCATCGGCGCCAGCGCCGACATCACGCGCTCCGGCGGGAAGGTGACGATGACTTCGGTGCCGATGCGAAGTTTCGATTTCAGCGTGAAGGTGCCGCCATGCATGTCGATCAGGCTCTTGGCGATCGGCAGGCCGAGGCCGGCGCCCTGTTCGGCCGACTTGATCGAATTGGAGCCCTGGCCGAACGACGCCAGCACGATCGGGATTTCGTCCTCGGCGATCCCGGAGCCGGTATCCTTGACGCTGAGATATTGCCCGCCCGACGCGGTCCATCCGACCTTCAGCCAGATCTCGCCGCCCTGCGGCGTGAATTTTATGGAGTTCGACAACAGGTTGAGCACGATCTGGCGCGTGGCGCGCTCGTCGCCCCAGATTCGCGGCATGCCCTGCTCGAACACCTCGTGAATGGTGATGCCGCGGCTGGAGGCGCGCAATTTCAACAGGTGATGGCAGTCGGCCACCACGTGTACCAGCGACACCGCCTCTTCGTTGAGCTCGTACCGGCCGGCCTCGATCCGCGACAAATCGAGAATCTCGTTGATCAGGTTCAACAGGTGGACGCCGGAATTGTGGATGTCGGCGGAATACTCCTTGTAGACCGGCACCGCATGCGCGCCAAAAATTTCGCTCTTCATCACCTCGGAAAATCCGAGGATCGCGTTCAGCGGCGTCCGCAGCTCGTGGCTCATTTGCGCGAGAAACCGCGACTTGGCGACGTTGGCGGATTCGGCGCGATGCCGCGCCTCGTCGGAGATCGCCTTGGCCTGCTCGAGCTCGCCGATCAGCGCATCCTTTTCGGCGCGCGCCTCCAGCGTCGCCAGCGTAGTCGAATGCAGGCGATGGGCGAGCAGCGCGAAATATCCCTCGGCGGCCAGCGCGAGCAGCGCCAGCAAATAATTGTCGAAGGTGCCGCCCAGCACGAAGTTGATGGCGATGGCCGCCGTCACCGGCGCGGTCGCCACCAGGGCCGCGATCGGCAGGCTGGCCGCGAGCATGCTGGAGACCGCGATCACCAGCAGCATCAGGAACATCATCAGCGTGTTCGAGACCACGCCGGGGGTTGTCGGGTGGAGCAGGATCGCGGTCCAGCACAGGCCGTACAGGAGATCGAGCAGCACGAACCGCGTCCGCCATTTTTGCGTGGCGGTGAGGGAGGCCTGCTCGCCCAGGAACTTGCGGCAATTGCGGATGATGACGGCCTGGATGCAGAACATGCCGCAGGTCCATGCCGCGGCGGCGATCGGTTCCATAAAGAAGCCGAACAGCAGGCCGGTCGTCACTACCAGCAGCATCACGACGTAGGACGCCGAGATCCGGGTCTGGGCGTATTGCCGAAGCAGTTCGCGATCGAAAGCAGGGCGGGTTCCGCTGGTTGACGTTAACCTGTCACGGGCCTCGCGCACCCGCTGCGCGGCAACGCGGCGGTTGCTGACCGGCGCGGCGACAGGGGCTTCGGCCGGAAGTTGAACGACTTCGGGCTTTTCTGCGGGTTTACTCATCAAACAACACAAATCCTGCCCGCTGCACGCGCGAGCTTTTGCATTGTCTATCTCTGCCGCTAAATCATTAAGAGCTGACTTAAAGCGGTAAAGAATCCGGTTAACGAGGGGTTAAATTAACCTGTTGCGCGGGCGTCGCGGTCAGTGTCCTGCCGCCTGGCGCGTGGCAGCGCTGCTGTCGTAATCGCTGCCGGGTGGCGCATGCGAGATTCGCACGACGACGGCCAACACGAATTCTTGATCAAGCGAAATTGCGCCGCATGAAAGCTTTTGGTTGCGTCTGACGTGCGCCGGCGTAGCCTGAGCGGGCGAGGGCTGCTGGGCACCATACGGGATGGACGCCATGGCGAATGCAAGAGAACTCGATCGAGCGGTTGCCAGATCCTGGCCCACAGACCATTCCTGCCGGACGTTAGCGGCGGAAAATCGAAGACCGCAATCACCTCATCCATAGAAAAAATAATCACGGAGTGTGAACTGCTTCACCTCTCCCCAGCTGCTACCTAAGATATATATTATGATACAAACTCAACCTATTATTCCGCGCCGGTCGCCCCGCTCCGTTGCCTGCGGGAGACAGCAACAAGCTTCGATGACAAGGCCCTGAAGAAAAACCTGGATGGCCGTGCGGCCGTCCAAGGACCGCGCATTCACAATTCCGGTCGAATTCACAGGAGGTCTGCAATGTCGCACCACAAATCCAAAAAACCGTCACGCCGTGTGAGCAGCAGCGAAAGCGATGACTGCGGATGTATGCCGTCGGCGTCCAATACGATGGCCGGAGAGAACGGGGAGCCGGATACTCTCCATTTGATGCCGGGCAGCGAGGATATCAGCAACATATCGGCGGTCGGCATGCACGCGAACGATGACAATGACGGAGGCATGCCCGCAGGCATGATGGACGCTCGCGACGAGGACGCGGACGACGGCATGCCCGGAGGCGGAATGGGCGGTGGCGGCGGTGGCAATGGTGGTGGCGGTAAGGGTGGGGGCGGCGGCGGAGATGGAGATGGCAACACGCCGCGTTCACGCAGTTGCGCGACCATGGAGGTGCACCGCCGGCTGCTGTCGCGAGACCCGTCCTACGCCCGAGCCAGGGCCCTGATCGAAAATCAGGCCCGCAGCCTCCAGCAAAGCGGAGGCTCGGCGGCACGGCCGGGGGTCACCCGCATCCCGGTTGTCGTGCACGTGGTGTCGAACACGGCGGCGCAAAATATCTCTGACGCGCAGATCGCCAGCCAGATCGATGTGCTCAATCGCGACTTCCGTCGCACCAATCCGGACGTCAGCAGCACGCCGGCCGCGTTCCTGCCGTTGGCGGCGGACTCCAGAGTCGAGTTCTTCCTCGCCAATGTCGATCCGAATGGCGCTCCGACCAACGGCATCACCCGTCGGCAAACAACCGTCGCCTCGTTCGGTTCCGACGATGCGGTCAAGTCTCAGGCGACCGGCGGCACCAATGCATGGCCGGCGGACCGCTATCTCAACATCTGGGTCTGCCAGCTCTCGGGCGGATTGCTCGGTTACGCGCAGTTCCCCGGCGGACCAGCCGCGAACGACGGTGTGGTCATTCTTCACTCCGCATTCGGTACCGTCGGCACCGCCGCCCCGCCGTTCCATCTCGGCCGTACCGCAACCCACGAGATCGGCCATTGGCTGAACCTCAACCACATCTGGGGCGATGACGGCACCGGCTGCTCCGGCACGGACAACGTGGCGGATACGCCCAATCAGGGGGGCCCCAACACCGGCACGCCGACGTTCCCGCGTGTCTCCTGCGGCAATGGACCCAACGGCGACATGTTCATGAACTACATGGATTACGTCGATGATCCCGCGATGGTCATGTTCACCGCGGGCCAGGTCGCCCGCATGCAGGCCTGTCTCGATGGTCCGCGGAGCTCGATCGGGTCGGCCGCAGGCGGTGCGCGGTCGAGTTCGTCGCCGGTGGTGTCGTGGGGTGCGAACCGGATCGACGCGTTCGTGCTGGGCAGCTACCGCGCGCTCTATCACAAATGGTGGAACGGCTCGGCGTGGGGCCCGTCGCTCACCGGCTACGAGAACATGGGCGGCGTTTGCACCAGCGTGCCGCAGGCGGTGGCCTGGGGCCCGAACCGGCTCGACGTGTTCGTGACCGGCACCGATAGCGCGCTGTACCACAAATGGTGGAACGGCTCGGCCTGGGGTCCGTCGCTCACCGGCTATGAACGCATGGGCGGCGTCTGCCTGGGCGATCCGCGCGTGGTCTCATGGGGGCCGGATCGGCTCGACGTGTTCGTGATCGGCACCGACCGGGCGCTGTATCACAAATGGTGGAACGGCTCGGCGTG
>NZ_JAUSLT010000017.1 GCF_030646015.1 Bradyrhizobium sp. | reverse complement strand
TACGCCGTGCCATCGATCGGGTAGAAGGTGTTAGCGGGCCTGTTGAACCGGTTCGTCCTTGCATGAGATGACTGGGATTATGGGTCCCTGCGTTCGCAGGGACGACGGATGATAGATTCCGCTTCAGTACAACAAACAGTGCTTCACGATCTCGCGGCGCGATTCGCCCGAGGTTTGCCCGTCACGTCACGCCCTCTGCAGTCAGAGGGCGCAGGGAAAGCCGGATGCGCGCTGCACCCGCGGTCTCGTGTGCAAAAGTTGCACGAAAAAACGCACACGAGCATACAGGTCCAGCGGAGACATCCGACTTTCCCTGCGCGGAAGTTTACGGCTTATACGTGATCTCCCCGGCGATCGGCTTTCTTGCCACCGTCGCCCGCGTGCCTTAACGCGAACTTGACACCAGCACCGAGGTGTCGGAACCGCACGACTTCGCCGTCCGCTTCAGGCGCCCTCGTCAGAAGCACCATCCACGTCCACCGCATCCCCGCCCCGCATTGGTACGTTGCGCAACGCCCCTCTTGATGGGACGGGATGGCTGTTGATATAGCCTGATTTATGTTTCTGGAAAACAGAAATATTTTTTCGCGTGGGGGCTTGACAGCAATTCCGATAAACCGAAGTGATTTGCCCGTCGGGTTGATTTGTTCAGTTGTCGTCGCCCGGCGTGCGACTTTCCCGGAGGGCCGAACCTTCCAGGCAAGTGCGCAATAAAGCAGGAACCGGCGTGAACCCAAATCACGTCCTCGCCGACCTAGGAAGGTGGAATTCGACACTTTGTGCAAGCACGCGAGATATCGCGTGATCCGCTTGCCAGCTGGAACCGGACAGTCCGTTCGAATCCCGCCGATCGGGGAGATAACATGAAACTCATCGCCCTGAAATTTGCGGCCCTGGCTTTTTCATGCCTTTTGACGCTTTCAATGCCGGCCCATGCCGGCGATGCCGATACCTTCAATGCGATGGTGGCATTGGCCAACAACGGAAATGCCGAGGCGCAATACCATGTCGGCATGATGCATAATAATGGCATCGGCACCCCACAGGATCCGAAGCAGGCATTCGAGTGGTTTCAAAAATCCACGGCATCGAACGACCCGCTGGGAGCCTACAAGCTTGGTTGTTATTATGACGGGCAGTTCGCGGGCGTTGTAACGCCCGACTCGAATGAAGCCCTGAAATACAAGCTCGTTGCTGCCAAGGCCGGTTATGCGCTGGCCCAGCACGATGTTGCCAATCATATGCCAGGCAGGGAAATCCGGAAGAAGCGCTGAAGTGGTGGAAGGCGGCAGGCGATCAGGGATATCCCGGGGCGCTCTTCAGTTTATCCATGGCGTATTCCGCGGGAAAAGGCACGCCAAGGGATCTGTCTCTGTCGTATGCGTATTTCAAACTCTCGAAAGTGGCGCCGAAGAAAAATGTCAATGAGATGGCTGGCATGTTGTCCAAACCGGAACTCGAGAAAGCAGAAAAACTGGTTTCGGAATGGAGGGAGCAACCGACAGCCCTGACCCTCAAGGCAAAGAACGGTATCAGCCGGGCGGAAGAACTCCTGAAGGTCGCCGGGAGGTAAGGGTTCGCGTCATTGCGAGGAGCGCTCTTGTCCGCCGAAGCCCGCCTTCGGGCGAAGGCGGATGCGACGAAGCAATCCATTCTTCCTTTGCGCCGCCAACTCGTGGTGGTAGGCTGTCGTCATTGCAGTATGACCGGTGAGGACGCCATGGGATGGTTTGACCGGCTGTTTGGAAGCGCACTCGTTGCCAGATTCAAAAGGAAATCAAAGGCGCCGACTGACCCCGATCTTCTGAAGATTGCCAAGGACCGCAAAGGGCATATTTCACGGAAAGCCGTGAGAGATGAGTATAACCGGCTGGTCCTCGAGAAGTACGCGCAGGACAAGGCTTGATTTCGAATTCCGACTTGGCGGCTACCTTTCCTGAGCCCGGTTTCTTCCAGGCCAAGAAGGTGGATTACCTCCACCCGAAGGCATTGCATCGCTTGAATGCATTGCACTCGTGGGCTCGCTTGGGCTGCGGTTCTTGACCCTTATCCAGGGTTCGTGGTTGACTGCCGTGCGTTTTTTTTCAAGGGAGCTCAGCATGAAGAAAATCATACTTGTTGGTCTTGCTATCTTCGCCGTCTCTACTTCTGCCGCTTTGGCGGCGAAGAAGAAAGCACCCGCCGCCGCCCCCGCTGCCACGGCCAGCCCGATGCCGATGATGGGCCAGGTCAGTGCCGCCGATAAGGCGCTGTACAAGAAAAGCCAGATGGAATCCGGCATGGCGAAGAAGAAGTAGTCACCCCGATCGTTCGGATCTCGTTGGCGCCGCTGTCCGCTGGATGGCGGCGCTAATTTATTTGCACCATCCTGGCTGACCCACTTGCCCATATTGTCCAACACTCTGATGGCTCGGTCCACGGAGCCGAGGTGGATGAAACAAACACCGCTGTCATCGCCCGGCTGACCGCAACAGAACCGGGATTCAAGCGGAGACATCCGGGGAAATGGTGCGGGGCTGAAACGAAACGGCCCCGGCGCGGGGGCTGAGCACGCCGGGGCCAGAAGAGAACAGCGCGGCGCAAGGCGACCGGCGTTCGCCGTGACGCAATCACATCGCCTCGGGTTCCCGCTGCTCAATTTTGCACAGTGGCCGGTTCTGGATTGGTGGATTCGCGCCGGCACGCATCAGCCCGACCGGTAGGGCACCAGACAGGTTCCCGGCATCAACCCCTAGCGAATTTGCCCGCGCCCGCAAGGTCCGCTGTAATGCCCCGGCCATGAGCACCAAGTCGCGCGAGGTCATCTGGGGCAGCCGCATCCGCGGCGCGAAGACGCATGCCGACCACATGAGGGAAGCGGCGACAAAGGCCGTGCGCGAGGCCGACCGCGCCGAGGCGGCGGCCTGGTCGGTGCGGATGGAAGGCTATGGCGGCCCGGCGCAGCCGGCGCCGACGATCGCGCAATGCCTCAACGGCGGCCTCGGCTGGCTGGAGGTGGAGTGCAACCGCTGCAGGACCCGCGCGAGCCTGCCGCTGTCAGCCATCCGCCGCCCGCGCGACACGCCGCTGTGGAAACTGGAGGCGTCGCTGAAATGCCGCTCCTGTCGGAAGGGGCGCACCGCGCCGCCGGTGCACATGATCAAGCTGACGGCGACGCGCGAGATCACGCCGTATCAGTGGGTGCATCCGGATGAGGAGAGGTGAGTCTTTGCTTGGCTCACAACGATGGTTCGATCCACGGCGCTGAGTTACACTGGTATGAGGCCGCCGGTATCGGGCGCAAGGAATTCAAGATAAAGCACCTGCTGTGAGACCATGACCAAGACACAAGCAAAACAACTGGTCATCTGCATCGAAAACGACGGGTATGCGGTCTCGCTTGAGAAACGCAAAATCTACGTTGCGTTGCGCGATGCCGCAGCCGAGAAGCACAACATGCTGCGGATCGTCGATGAATCCGGCGAGGATTATCTCTATCCGAAGGCATTCTTCCGCTCCATCGCACTGCCGCAAGCGGTCAAGAGGGCTGTGCTGGCGGCGTAACCAGCCCGTAGGGTGGATTGGCCGCAGGCTCACCTCTGTATGGTGAGCGGCTGGCGGATTACGCTTACGTTAATCCGCCCTACGCCGCCGACGCACGGTCGAACCGACTTCGAGCCAGTTGCGCCCGCAGCCTCAAAATTTCCAGCTCATTGGACACGCTGCAGCGCAGGGCGCAGGTGGTGCTTTACCGGACGGTCAGCGAGCGGCCGTGGAGCCGCCGGGAGGCGCCGGGGAATGAAAAAGCTTTTCACGAGGATGGGCTCGCGATCGCCCAGACTTTCCCTTTCCCGGACCAGGACGCTCATGACTGTACGCATTTTCAGGATTTCTCCCGCCACGAAGGCGCATTCCAGGTCCTGGTTTACCTGCTCACGCATGATCGCCTCAGCCTCCAGCATGCTGAGACGTAACGCCCTGATCAATTTTCGGAGTTCGTTGATGCGATTGTCCATGGTGGCCTCCGGTGTGGGCGAGACATCATAAGAACAAAAAGAGAACATTGAGTCAATTCGCTTCCGCTTGTCAGGTGAGGGCTGTTTCTTCAATGAGAGTTTTGGCGAAGGAGATGGATGGCCGGGTCGGGCCCGGCCATGACGAGTTGGGATCACCGCGTGCCGCCAAAACCGCAGAAAAATCCCCGCATTTCCTTGTCATTTCGCCCCTTTGGGGCTAGAACCCCGCCACGTCCGCAGCCCCCGCACCCCTGGAGGCTTGCTGCGGCGTCCAAACGGGGCCGCGATGCGGCCTTTAACTTTTTAGAAACAAGGACTTAAACCAGATGGCGACCGTCAAGGAATTGAAGGCGACCACTCGTCCGGCAGGCGGCAAGGGGGCCGCACGGGCAGTACGTCGCGCCGGGAGAGTTCCCGGAGTGATCTATGGCAACAACCAGCCCCCCCAGCCGATCTCGGTCGACGATACCGAACTGCGCCTGCGCATTCAGGCCGGCCGGTTCCTCACCACGATTTACGACATCGAACTCGATGGCAAGAAGCACCGCGTGATTCCGCGCGACTTCCATCTCGATCCGGTGCGCGATTTTCCGCTGCATGTCGATTTCATGCGGCTCGGCGAAGGCGCCACCATCCGCGTCAGCGTTCCCCTGCACATCCAGAACGCCGATGCGGCGCCCGGCGTGAAGCGCGGCGGCACCGTCAACATCGTCACCCATTCGATCGACCTGGAATGCTCGGTCGATAACATTCCGCAGTACATCGAGGCCGATGTCAGCTCGCTGGAAATCAGCCACTCGCTGCATCTGTCCGACGTCAAGCTGCCCGCCGGCGTCAAGTCGTTGACGCGCGAGGACATCACGCTGGTGACCATCGTGCCGCCGTCCGGCTACGCCGAAGAAATCAAGGCGGCGGCGGCTGCCGCGGCTGGCGGCGCTGCAGCTGCAGCGCCCGGTGCGGCTCCTGCGGCTGGTGCCGCGGCGGCTCCTGCGGCTGGTGCGGCTCCCGCGGCAGGCGCCAAGGCGCCCGCGGCCGGCGCCAAGGCTCCGGCGGCGAAGCCCGCCGACAAGAAGAAGTAAGCGGACGCGGGATGCCGCGTCATGCGACTGTTCGTTGGTCTCGGCAATCCCGGCGCGAAGTACGCGCATAACCGGCACAACATCGGTTTCATGGCCGTCGATGAAATTGCGCGGCGTCATGGTTTCGCACCATGGCGCCGCCGCTTTCAGGGCGAGACCGCGGAAGGCACGCTCGATCGCGAACGGGTCGTGCTGCTGAAGCCCATGACCTACATGAACGATTCCGGTCGCGCGGTGCAGGAAGCCGCCAACTTCTTCAAGCTCACACCCGGCGAGATCACCGTGTTTCAGGATGAGCTCGAACTGCCCGACGGCAAGGTGCGGATCAAGCTCGGCGGCGGCATTGCCGGCCACAACGGCCTGCGCTCGATATCCGCGCATATCGGCAACGAGTATCGCCGGGTGCGGATCGGGATCGGCCACCCCGGCGTCAAGGAACTGGTGCACGGGCACGTGCTGTCGGATTTCGCCAAGAGCGACCGTCCCTGGGTGGTGGCGCTGTGCGAGGCGATGGCGGAGAACGCCGGGCTGCTGGCGACGGAAAAGGACTCGACGTTCCAGAACAGGGTGCATCTGGCGCTGCAGGCCAAGGGATTTTTCGAAGACAAGGACGACAAGAAGTAACGCTCGTCATCAAGTAACGCTCGTCATCGCCGGGCTTGAGCCGGCGATCCATCCCTTCAAAGAAGATGGATACGCGGGTGGCTAAATGGGAAGACGGTGCTTCGCACCTTTTGCCCGCGTATGACGACCTTAAACCAATTCGCGCGCTGCTGGTGTCGCGCGCAAGATCGGAAGCTGCGATGGGATTCAAATGCGGTATCGTCGGATTGCCCAATGTCGGCAAATCGACCCTGTTCAACGCGCTGACGGAGACGGCGGCGGCGCAGGCGGCGAACTATCCGTTCTGCACCATTGAGCCGAATGTCGGCGAAGTCGCTGTGCCGGATCCGAGACTCGACAAACTGGCCGAGGTAGCCGGGTCCGCCCAGATCATTCCGACCCGGCTGACCTTCGTCGATATCGCTGGCCTCGTGCGCGGCGCCTCGCAGGGCGAGGGCCTCGGCAACCAGTTCCTCGCCACCATCCGCGAGGTCGATGCGATCGCGCATGTGGTGCGCTGTTTCGAGGATTCCGACATCACCCATGTCGAGGGCAAGATCGCGCCGCTGGCCGACATCGAGACCATCGAGACCGAGCTGATGCTCGCCGATCTCGACA
Organism: Bradyrhizobium sp.; assembly: GCF_030646015.1. Lineage (GTDB taxonomy): Bacteria > Pseudomonadota > Alphaproteobacteria > Rhizobiales > Xanthobacteraceae > Bradyrhizobium. The sequence goes on along the minus strand of NZ_JAUSLT010000017.1, from coordinate 5,291 downwards.
GTCTCGAGAAGCGCGTCGATAACCTCACCAAAAAGGCAAAAGGCAACGACAAGGACGCCAAGGAGCAGCTCGAGCTCGTCAACCGCGCGCTGGTGCTGCTGCGCGAGGGCAAGCCGGCGCGGTTTTTGACCCGCAAGCCCGAGGAGGAGCGCGCCTTCGGCATGCTGGGATTGCTGACCTCGAAACCCGTGCTCTATGTCTGCAACGTCGAGGAAGGTGCTGCCGCCACCGGCAATGATTTTTCCCGGGCGGTGATGGAGCAGGCGAAGAAAGAGGGCGCGGTCGCCGTCGCCATCTCCGCCAAGATCGAATCCGAGATCGCGACGCTGTCGCGCGCGGAGCGCGCCGAATTCCTCGATACGCTCGGCCTCGAGGAAGCCGGTCTCGACCGCCTGATCCGCGCCGGCTACCAGCTGCTCGACCTCATCACCTATTTCACCGTGGGGCCGAAGGAAGCCCGCGCCTGGACCATTACCCGCGGCACCAAGGCGCCGGCCGCGGCGGGCGTCATCCATACCGATTTCGAGAAGGGTTTTATTCGCGCCGAAACCATCGCCTATGACGACTATGTGGCGCTCGGCGGCGAAGCCGGCGCCCGCGACGCCGGCAAGCTGCGGCTGGAAGGCAAGGAATACGTCGTCGCCGACGGCGACGTGATGCATTTCCGGTTTAATACGTAGCCTCGAAGCAGCCCGCGGTCCTCATCCTGAGGAGCCGCGCCGCTTTGCGCGGCGTCTCGAAGTATGGCTGCAGGCAATGTGCCAGATGGTTCGAGACGCGCGCCGCGCAGCGCAAGCGCTGCCCGACGCGCTCCTCACCATGAGGGAGCGGTGTAACGCTGCCGCGGGCTCAATGCCCTTGCCCCTGCCCCTGGTCGCGGATGGCGCCGAGGTGTTCGTTGATGCGGAACACGATCAGGATGAATTCCGCGGCGATGCGCGAAAAGATCACGCCGACGATGACGCTGGCGATCGAGGACAGCAGCACGATGAACCCGCCGAACGGGCTGATGGCCATCGCCGACAGGCCGGTAAAAATGCCGGATATGCCGAACAGCGCAATCAGCGCGATCACCAGCCAGTAGAAGGTCTTGATGATGGTGGGCGTGATGAAGCGGTCCCACTGAAACAGATCCCGAAATTCAAACATCGGTCGTTCTCCCGGCGAGTCGCGTATGAGTTCTGTCCAAACCTGCCTGCACAGGGCTAGCTCCGAAAGGTGTTCCGGGCAAGATCGTGACAAGCACCGAACGGCGGTGTTCCCCCGCCGGGCACGAGCCATGCGGGTGGGCGGGTTGAGATTGCCACAAATAACGGCCACAATCAGGCCTTCCTCGCATCCATCCCGATTCAATCGCCATTCAAACAATCCCCCGCATGACGCTCAGCTTCGAAGATTTCTCCCCCGGCCGATTCGGGACGTTCGGCCCGCGCCGGGTCACCCGCGAGGAGGTGCTGGCGTTCGCCGCGGAGTACGATCCGCAGCCGATGCATCTCGACGAGGAGGCCGCCTCGCGCTCGATGCTGGGCGGCCTGTCGGCGTCGGGCTGGCATCTGTGCTCGATCATGATGCGGATGATGTTCGACGGCTTTATCGGCCGCACCGCCTCGCTGGGCTCGCCCGGGGTCAATGAATTGCGCTGGCTGGCGCCGCTGCGGCCCGGCGACGACATCACGCTCGATATCGACGTCGCCGAGGCCCGGGTTTCGAACAGCCGTCCCGACACCGGCATCGTGACGTTCAGGGGCATGGTGCGCAACGCCGCCGGGCAGCAACTGTGCGAGATCGTCACGCCGATCATCGTGCGGCGTCGCGCCGAAGTTACCTCGGGGCAGGCCGGCTGATGCGATTCTTCGAGGACATGGCGATCGGGCAGCGGCGCGACGTGGGGTCGTTCACCTTCACCGCCGAATCGATCAGGACATTCGCCGCGCAATTCGATCCGCAGCTTTTTCATCTCGACGAGGAGGCAGGCCGCCAATCGCTGTTCGGCGGGCTGGCGGCCTCGGGCTGGCATGTCGGCTCGGTCTGCATGAAGCTCTTGGTGGCCGACGGCCAGAGCCAGGCGCGGGAAGCAGCCTCCCGCGGCGAGAAGATCGCGATCTGGGGACCGTCGCCGGGGTTTCGCGAACTGCGCTGGATCAGGCCGGTGCTGGCCGGCGACACCATCAGCTTTTCCAGCGAGGTCGAATCGCTGCGGACCTCGGAGAAGCGCCCGGAATGGGGCATCGTGACGGCCCGCCACACCGGCACCAACCAGCGCGGCGAACCGACCTATTCGCTGCTGGCCACGGCCTTCGTGCCGCGGCGGAACCCGACTTCCTGAATCGACATGGTTACCGGATTGTCGCAGTAACCGATCGATCGCGATGATCGTCGGGAACCATTCATTTGCTAACGCATTCTGAACCTTGTGCCTGCCATAGTTGACACAAGGACAGAAGTTTTGGGGACCTCGATGGCAGACCGCGGCGGCTTGAAAATTGTCGGCTTTATCTTCGCAACCGTGACGCTTGCGGTGATGCTGGCCACCGGAATGGTGGTGAAGGGCCACGCCGACGGCGCCTATTCGTTCGACGGCGCCCGGATCGTCAGCCGATAAGTTACCTCCGGCTAACCATGGCAGCGAAATCGCGGATGATTTGATCAACGCCAAAATCAGCGCCAGGCCAGCGCCATCACCACCACCGCCAGCAACAACAGCCCGACAAACCGGATCATGATGGTGCCCATCCGGTGCGGCGAGACCCGCAGCGGAATCGGATCGGCATTGTCAGGTCGAATGGTTTTCATGGAAACGTGTCCCCCCGCCGCATGATGGCGCCTGCCCTTGGTCGCGGCCGGGACGCGGCAAGTTCAAAGCCAATTGATGAAAATGCGACGTGGTAAAAATGAAACCGCCGCGCTCCCGGCAAGGGAGGCGGCGGCAAAAGGCTCGAGATCAGCGATCAGCTGTTGCGGAGGCCGTCGGCGGCGCGCTTCCACTGCGTCACATTGTCGGCGATCATGCGGGTGGACTTCATCGCGGCCTGGCTGAGCTGGGCATAGCCGGAAATCTCACGCTGCACGCGCTGACCCTCGGCATGCAGCAGGTCGCGCAGGCTTTCGAGTTCCCCGATCAGGTTTTCGATTTCCGATAGCGACGTTCCGGCGACGCGCTGGATCAGCGAGTTGACATTGTTGACGGTGGCCTCGGTAGAGGGCTCGAGCGCGGCGGCGTCAGGCGTCAGCGTCGGCGGACGGCGCAGATAGGCGACGTCGTTGCGGACGAAGTCGCGGATTCCGGCCTCGACTTCCGAGACGGCGGCGAGGTTCGGGTCCGCTTCAGTTGATTCAACTTTATCGGAACGGATGGTCGCATTCATCGGCTTTTCCCCTGCGTGTGTAGCGAGCGCGGTTGTCCCCCGCACGACGAAATTCAACTGTTACATCAGGGCTGCTGATTTTGACCGCATCGCGGCCAATATGCGGCAATGCTCGATCTTTCGCGGGATTTGCGCCGGAAACGCAGCCTGCAGCCTTTACCAGCTGGTCTTGAAGCCGGCGCTGAGACTCTTGTTCGAGGTGCCGAGCGCGGTTTCGCCGATCGAGCCGTTGACGGTGACGCCACCGAACAATTTCTGCTCGGCGCCGATCTTGCGCAGCCACTTGTCCTCGGTGGAGGACATCGACTGGCCGGCAATGAGGCTGGTGCCGGTATCGGCAATGCTCAGCTTCGCCGATTGCTCGGTCTGGTAATTGCGCTGATGGTGCGCGATGCTGCCGGGCACCGGCACGTAGCCTTGCTGGGTGACGTTGAGACCGTTCTGCAAGGTGAGCGAATACTGCTCGCCGAGCGGCAGCGACTTGCTGAGGCTGGTGCCGAGCTTGCCCTGCTCCTACGCGGGATCGACCCGGGCCTCGATCGCGGTCTTGTCCCAGATCGAGCCGACGCCGGGCGCGGTGATCGCCGCCCATGCGCTGCCGGACGACTGCGACGGCTGGCCGTCGCCCGAAATCTTCTGCCGCAGCAGGTCCGCGCTGGTCAATGTCTGGGGCGGGCCGACCACGGTCATGTCGGCGCCGATCCGTGTATCCCAGAACGGCGACAGCGATTGCTTCACCGACATTTCGGCCGTGCCATTGGCCTTGTTGGTGGATTTCCACGAGGTGTCGGAGCCATCAGCGGCTCGCGGCTGGCGCGCCTTCGATGGCGGTTTGGCGGCCGGACCGAGCAGCAGCGTGGCGGTATCGACGTTGAGCTGGCTCCAGTCCGGCTCCAGATCCTCGACGTCGGTATCGGTGTCGGTGTCGGCAGTTTCCGCCACGGCGTCCGGATCCTCATCCGGCGGCAGCGCTTGCGCATGCGCCAGCGGCGCCATGGCAAGGCTTGTCGCCAGCAACAGCAGCATCGCCAGCCCGTATCGTGTTGTCGAAATCATAACCCCGCCCGCCTGCACACGGTCATTGATGCGGGTACATCGGCGCAAAATTGTGGCGGGTGTTCACGGTGGCTGGTGGCTTTGTAGGGTGGGCAAAGGCGCGCTCTTCGCGCGCCGTGCCCACCATAGGCTTACGCGGACGATAGATGGTGGGCACGGCGCAAGAGCGCCTTTGCCCACCCTACAATCACGGATAGCTCAGGCGAACGATGCCATCTTCGGCAGATGAATCGGACGCCCGAGCGCCTGCTCCACCAGGTCGAAGGTATCGACGAGAACCCGGATGTTGAACAGCCGGCCCGCCTTGAACTGCGCGAAATGCGCGATCCGCAGGCTGATCGGCTTGTTCGAATCCAGCGCGGTCAGCGAATAGCGCAGCATCGAGGACGCCGAATCCACGCCCAGCATCATGGTCTCGCGATCGAAGCGGTGGACCCGGACGTTGTGCGCGATCTGCTTGATCACCTCGATCACGGCCTCCCGGCCGCGGCGCGCGCCGAGGAATGGAAACATGTCGATCGGGCCATAGATCGCCCAATCGACATCGTCATCGATCAAGGCTTCGATGTCTTCGAACCGGCGTTCATTGATCGCACGATGCAACGCGCGCGAAAAACGCCAGAGGCTGTGCTCTGTCATTTTGTTTAATTCCCGATATGGATTGGCAAAACAGCAAGCGGCCCGGTCCGCATAATGGCGATTCCCGGTCTGGTTGCTGTGCGTCGTTGTTGCCAGCATAAATACGGGATCTGGTCAGAAACTCAATGGATATTTTTGCATTGCACAAATGCGCGGGTTCCGCCCGTTTAGCGCTCGCGGCGGCGCGCGGGCTCCTGCTCGATGGCGATCTCGGCATCCCGAATCGCGATC
>NZ_JAUSLT010000176.1 GCF_030646015.1 Bradyrhizobium sp. | reverse complement strand
CGATCCTGCGCATCCCGCAGAATCGCTACATCGTCGAAGCCGACGAAGCGTCGCCGGCGCTGCTCTACGATACCTTGATGGCCCCGCCGGTGGAGCGGCTCGAACGGCGCTATTCGCTGGACGAGATCCGTTACAGCCCCTCGGTGCGCCAGCGTATGCCGAGCATCGATCTCAACAGCATCAACTTCGAGACCGGATCGTGGGAGATTCCCCCGGATCAGGCCTCGAAGCTGCAGACGATCGCCGACGGCCTCAATCGCGTGATTGCGGCCAACCCGCGCGCGGTATTCCTGATCGAAGGCCATACCGACAAGGTGGGATCTGACGTCGACAATCTGTCGCTGTCAGATCGCCGCGCCGAGTCGGCGGCCACGCTGCTGACGCAGCAATTCGGCGTGCCGATGGAAAACCTGACCTCGCAGGGCTATGGCGAGCAATATCCGAAAGAGGACACCGACGGGCCGAGCGCCATCAATCGGCGCGTCACGATCCGCAACATCACGCCGCTGCTCAACGGCGGAACGGCATCGCTGCCGCCCCCGCCGCCCGGCACCGCGCCGCCGCGCTGAGGCACGGCAATCGCAAGGAAAAAATGGCCGGGAGAAATCCCGGCCATTTCATTTTGTAGTTCGCCGCTCAGGCGCTGAGGGCGCGCGGCGGCAGGACGGCGTCGCAGATCGCCTGGACATGACGGTGATCGGTGCCGCAGCAGCCGCCGAGCATCCGCATCGCCGGGAACGCGCGCCTGAGATCGCGGTAGCGCCGGCCCAGATCGCGCGGATCGCCCGCATCGAGCGTCGTGGATTCATCGAGTTCGGCGTGGCTTTTGGTCGACGCGTTGGCCCGCACACCATGGATGCGCCTGGTCCAGGCTTCACCCGCCTGCAGCGCGCTTTCGAAATGCGCCGGATGCGCGCAGTTGATCATGAAATATTCCGGCGCGCCTGACGTCTCGCGATCCACGGCCTCAACGGCCTCGCGCAACGTCTCGCCGTTGACCAGGCGGCCGTCGGTCTCCACCGTGAACGAGATCGCGGCTGGAATTCGCTGCGCCCTGGCCGCGCGCGCGATGCCGATCGCTTCGTTGATGCTGTTCAGCGTATAGGCCGTCACCATGTCGGCGCCGCCTTCGACGAACGCGGCAATCTGTGTCGCGTGATAGGCCTCGGCCTCCGCCGCATCCATGCGGCCGGCCTTGTAGCCGTCGCCGCGCGGGCCGATCGCGCCGCTGATGACGCACGGCGCCTCCGGCCTTTCCCATCCGGCACGCAGGCCCTCCAGGAACGCGATCGAACGGACATTGATCGCCTTGAGCGCTGCGGCGTCATAGCCGAGCTTGTCGGCCCAATCGGAATTGGCGCGCCATGTCGGGCTGTCGAGCACGAAACCCGTACCGTGCGCGCGCGCGACCGCGAGATAGGCTGCATAATATTTCTGCAGCTTCTGCCGGCCTTTCGGGCTGTCGAGCAGCACGAAGGCTGCGAAGTGCGGCAGATCCACGCCCTCGTGAAAAATCAGCGTCGTTTCCATGCCGCCGTCGGTGAGAAAAATGCCGCCGCGGCGTTGCGGCAGGTCATGTCGATATTTTGTCACTTCAATCATCTCCGTCATCAATCCGCCCTGTGCCGTCCGTTTGGTCTCACGACGCCGGCCCGGGTCTCGTGCCACTGGTGCCGCATAATGTCGCGGCTTCCTAGCGAGCGCGTGGTGCGGCTGAACCTTTGGCTGAAAATTGATACGAAATCAGAAGGTTGTACGGCGCGGACGAAGCCACGGCGCGGCCGCGAGCGCAGCAATCCGTACCGCGAGTACAGTTTTTCCAAGAGCCGTTTTCGGAGTGTTGAATGGGAAAAGGCGAAGCCACGCGGGAGCGGATCCTCGAGGTCGCGGAAGCAGCCGTCCTCGCCAAGGGATTCGGCGCCACCTCGATCGAGGAAGTGATCGCGGAGGCCGGTCTCACCAAGAGCGGCTTCTTCTATCACTTCAGGGACAAGAACGCGCTCGCCCGCGAGATGGTTCGCCGTTACGTCGACACCAATGATCGCCTGTTCGACGAAATCTTCGAGCGCGGCCGGCAGCTGTCGGACGATCCGCTACAGGCGTTCCTGATCTCGCTGAAGCTGCTTGCCGAAGTAATGGCCGACCTGCCGAACGGCCATCCCGGCTGCCTGATTGCCAGCATCTGCTATCAGGAGCGGCTGTTCGACCGCGAGGTGCGCGACCTCACCGCGCAGTCGGTGCGCGACTGGAACGCGCGCTTCCGCGGCATCTTCGAGGGCATTGCCGCGGTCTATCCGCCGAAGGAAGCGGTCGACCTCGACGATCTCGCCGACATGCTGTCATGCATCGTCGACGGCGCCATCATCCTATCGAAGACGCTGAACGACCCGCGCCGGCTGGAACGGCAGATCCTGATCTTCCGCAGCTGCGTCAAGCTGATGTTCTCGGGGCCGGCGCTTTCCTGAGGGCACTTTCTTCTCCCCTCCCTCCCGCGAAGCGGTGGGGAGGGGTCGGGGGTGGGGGGTCTATCAACGCACTCGCTGCGAGTTGTGACCTCTTACTACCGACAGCGAGTCTGCGGAAACACCCCCCACCCCCGACCCCTCCCCGCCACGCGCAAGGGCGCGTGGGGGGAGGGGAGAAAAAAGCGCACTACGGCCCCGCCGCCGCCAGCCCCAGAGCGTCGGCGATGACGCGGAATATTTCGGTGTTGTCCATCGATCCGCGGACCCGCTCGCTGCCGGGCCCGGCCGCGGTCAGGATCACGTCTTCTCCCGAATGCACGCTGGCGCCCATCATGGCCGGCAGATTGCCGAAACGCAGCGCGACACCCGGAACATCCTTGTATTTTTCGTTGGCCTTGAAGGTGCCGGGCGCCTCGCCCTTCACCGTCGGTTCGTTCGGATGATCGAGCTTCGGGCGGAAGGTTTCGTAGTGATCCGGCAGCGCGGCCGAGAAGATCGCCAGCCTGCGGCTGACATCGACGCGTGACGGATAACCTTCCGCGTCCGGATCAGGATAATTCGGAAATCCCGCCTTCTCGTACACGCTGACGCGCTCGCGCAGCGGCACGTTCGGCGTCACGCCCATGTCGTCATTGAGTGTGCCGACAAGGCTGTTGGGATGATTGTGATCCGCCACAACCAGGATCAGCGTGTCGTCCCCACGCGACCGCGCCCAGTCGCGCGCCAGCCGCACCGCATTGTCGAGCATGATGGTGTCGTACACCGCGCGCTCCATATCCAGTAGATGCGCATATTTGTCGATCATTCCGGATTCGACCATCAGGAAGAAACCGGCATCATTCCTCGACAGCACGTCCAATGCGGCCTGGACCTGCTCGGTCAAATCGGGCTGCTCGGGAAACTTGCCAACGCCGCCGCCCTTGAGAAATTTGCGGTCCAGCGCGCCATCCATATTTCCCGCGGCGAACAGGCCGAGCAACCGGCGCGTCTCGGGTTGGGCCGCCAGCGCATTGAGTTCGCCCGCGGTCGTCGCCATCCTGTAGCCGGCCTCGCGAAACCGGGCGACGTAATCGATATCGTCCTTGCGCTTCGAGCCGGGCGCATCTTTCGGAAGGAAATTGGCGCTGCCGCCGCCCATCAGGACATCGGGCCTGGCGGCGAAATACTGCGCGACGATCTCGTCATAGGTGCCTCGGCGGCGGGTATGCGCGATCATCGCGGCCGGCGTCGCATCCTCGACTTCGGTATTGGTGACGATACCGATGCTGAGACCGAGCCGCCGCTTCGCCAGACTGGTGATGGTTTCGACCCTGGGGTCGTCGAACGGACTGATGGTGCGGTCGGCATAGACGCCCATCGCAGCCGAAGCGGTCTTGTGGCCGGTGGCATAGGCGCTGGCCGAGTTGGCTGAATCGGTGATGATCGAATCCGAGCCGGCGGTCGCCACCAGCGCCATGTGGGGCATGTCGTCGATCGCCAGTCTGCCGAGGCTCTTGCCTTCCGCGATGCCCTTGGACAACAGCCGCGCGGCGGTGCGATGGGCCGGCGACATGCCGTCGCCGATGAACAGGATGACATTCTTCGCCTTGCGCGGCCCGGTGTCGTAGACCGTCCACACCAGCTTGCGGCGGCGCGTGCCATCGCCGACTTCGACCGTGACACGACCGGGCTTGGTCAGCGCAACGTCGCGCAGCATCAGCGCCGACTGCTCCTTGCCGTCTTCGCGCTCAATGAACGCGCCCGTGCGGCCGAACACCGCGGCATAATCCTCGCCATTCACGGTCACCTGCAACTTCGCCGGATCGACCCGGTCGGGGAATTCGACCTTGAAGTCGAATGTCGCGCCGGCAAGAATCTCGGCGCGGTCGATCGGATAGACGGTCTGGGCAAGAAGGGACGATCCCGACGCCATGACCATGAGGGACGCTGCGGCGAAATACTTGATCATGAGGGCTCCGCGTCAGAAAATTCCAGCGCGGGCACTGGGGCGACCTCTATCGCAGAACAGCGCGCGCGGAGTCTGCTATCCTACCGGCCGAGAATGACAACTCCATTACGCAGGCTTGATGAAGCCCGCGGCGTCCATCCACAAAGTTACGCCCGCACGGTTCAGCTCTTGTCGTTCTCGAGTTTGAGGATGTCGGAGCCTTCGCCGATCGACAGTAAACCTGTCTTTGCGTAGAGATTCAGCTTGGCGCGGGTATCGGTGATGTCGAGATTGCGCATGGTCAGCTGACCGATACGGTCTGCCGGCGTGAACGCCGCATCTTCCACCTTCTCCATGCTCAGCCGCTCCGGCGCATAGGTCAGGTTCGGGCTTTCGGTGTTCAGGATCGAGTAGTCGTTGCCACGGCGCAGTTCGAGCGTCACCTCACCGGTCACCGCGCGAGCCACCCAGCGCTGGGCGGTTTCGCGCAGCATCAGGGCCTGGGAATCGAACCACCGCCCCTGGTAGAGCAACCGGCCAAGGCGCATGCCGCTAACCCGGTATTGCTCGATGGTGTCTTCATTGTGGATGCCCGTGACCAGGCGTTCGTAGGCGATGTGCAGTAGCGCCATGGCCGGCGCTTCGTAAATGCCGCGGCTCTTGGCCTCGATGATCCGGTTCTCGATCTGGTCGCTCATGCCGAGGCCATGCCGACCGCCGATGGCATTGGCTTCGAGGAACAGCGCGACGGGATCGGCGAAGGTCTTGCCGTTCAGCGCAACCGGCTGGCCCTCCTCAAAACGCACGGCGACCTTTTCGGCCTTGACGACACAATCGTCTCGCCAGAACGGCACGCCCATGATCGGGTTGACGATCTTGATGCCGCTGTCGAGACTCTCGAGATCCTTCGCCTCGTGGGTGGCGCCGAGCAGATTGCTGTCGGTCGAATACGCCTTCTCGGAGCTCATCTTGTAGGCGAACCCCTGCGCGGTCATGTACGCCGACATTTCTGCGCGGCCGCCCAGTTCGTCGATGAACGCCTGGTCGAGCCAGGGCTTGTAGATCCGCAAGTTAGGGTTGGTCAGCAGGCCGTAGCGGTAGAACCGTTCGATATCGTTGCCCTTGTAGGTCGAGCCATCGCCCCAGATGTTGACGCCATCCTCCTTCATGGCCGACACCAGCATCGTGCCGGTCACGGCGCGGCCGAGCGGCGTGGTGTTGAAATAAGCGATGCCGCCGGTCGAGACGTGGAAGGCGCCGGACTGGATGGCGGCGATGCCTTCGTGGACCAGCTGCGTGCGGCAATCCACCAGCCGGGCTTTTTCGGCGCCGAACTCCAGCGCCTTGCGCGGAATCTCGTCGTAGTCGGTCTCGTCGGGCTGGCCGAGATTGGCGGTATAGGCAAAGGTGCGGGCGCCCTTTTGCTTCATCCACAGCAGCGCCGCCGACGTGTCGAGGCCGCCCGAGAAAGCGATACCGACTTTTTCCCCCTTGGGCAGGCTTTTCAGGATGGTACTCATGGAGCTTCCAATCGGTCGAAATGACGGACGTTGTTTGGCGGCGTGTGCGGTTTGAGTGCGCGAATAACAAATTTCCCGCCGATGGGCACGCGTTTAATGGCGACAGGCGCGATGAAGTCGAACTACACGGAGCGCCCGCGCCATTTCTGCCGCAACCGGTAGAGCGGCCAGGCGAACCGCGTCAGCGCAGCGTCGATCCGCGCGTCGGTCAGCCGGGTCGAGGGCCAGCGGTAGATATAGGCAAAGGCCAACCAGACCACGAAAAACGTCACCAGCCCGGCGGCCGCGACGTCGGGGAAGAAGTGGCCGCCGAACGCCATCCGCAAGCCGCTGGTGACCACGCCGAACAGCGTCGCCGCGGTGAACGCCAGCGGCCGCCAGGCCGGCGGCGTCAGCGCCGCGGGCGCGTAGGTCCAGAACGCGGTGGCGCCTTCGCCTGAAAAGAACGAGCAGTTGCGGCCGCAGCTGCCGCGCGGATCCCACCACGGCACGAAATCCGCCGGTCCGTTGAATTGCGTGACCACGATGGGACGCGGCCGGCCCCAATAGCTCTTGAAGGTGAGATTGGTGAGAACCCCGGCGGAAAGCACCAGCGTCACCAGCAGGAACATGACCGTCCGTCCGGATACCAGCAACGGCTTGTCCGGCCGCGCCAGCTTCACCACAAGTGCCACGATTGACGGCAGCGCCAGGCCCCACGCGATCCACATCGCGGCGTCGCGCGCGATCGCCGCCAGCGTGTTGAATTTCAGCGGAAAGGTCTTGTTGGATGCATCGAAGAACAGGCCGGCCAGCTGCAGATCGAGCTCGGGATAAATCCCGAACAGCAATCCGACAATGAGCGCCAGCGCCAGCGCGGTATAAAGTCCCGATCGGTTCATGGCGCGGGGTTTAGCCGAGCCCGCCGGGGATGAAAAGGCGTCCGGGCCGCTTCTTCATGACGCTGGTGGCGGCGGTGGTGCGGGCGAATGCGAGGACAGCGGCGGCGGGGGTGTCAGCGGGCGGCGCGGTTCGCGCCAGGCGCCGGCGTTGCGGCCCGCGATCATCCAGTACACCAGACCCGCGACGATGCCGGCGCCGGTCATGATTTCGAGATGGCGGCGGACAATGCCGTCGAAGCGAAGGGTGTCGGGATCGAACGGGATCAGGCCGAGATAGCAGGCGAGCCCGACGATGCCGCCGCCCAGCGCGTAAGCCAGCACGCTCCTGATGTAAAACGCCTCGGTGATCAAGACCACGATCGTCGCCGGCAACAGCGCAAACCCGCTGAGGAAGATGAAACCGAAGCCGAGTATTACGTTGAGCGCGGACGGGTCGATCTGACTATCTGCGAAATCGGAAAATTCCGGGAACAGCACCGCGCCGACCACGATGATCCCCGCCACCAGGCAGGCGGCGAGGAAACCGAACAGGATGACGAAGAGCCGGCCGATCAGGGACATCGGATTCTCACCTGTCGGACGCCCCACCCCGACCTCATCCTGAGGAGCCGCGCATCTTCGCGCGGCGTCTCGAAGGATGGCAACAAGCTGTGTGCCCAATGGTTCGAGACGCACGCTGGCAGCGCCAGGGCGCTGCCGGACGCGCTCCTCGCCATGAGGGATTTGTACGTACTGCCGCGCAAACCACCCGTCCGCATCATGACGCTTTGAAACACATCAATCCGTCATCGCCATGGCGCGCAGCGCCTGGCGCTCGCGTGCCGACAGTTTCTCGGTCTCCGATTTCAACTGGCCGCAGGCCGCCAGGATGTCGCGGCCACGTGGCGTGCGCACCGGCGAGGAGTAGCCGGCGTTGAAGATGTATTCGGAGAATTTCTCGATCTGGTCCCAGTCCGAGCATTCGTAGCGCGTGCCCGGCCACGGATTGAACGGAATGAGATTGATCTTGGCGTGGATGCCCTTCAGCATCTTGACCAGCAGCTTGGCGTCGTCGAGCGAATCATTGACGCCCTTCAGCATCACATATTCGAAGGTGATGCGCCGGGCGTTGGACGAGCCCGGATAGTCGCGGCAGGCCTGCAGCAATTCGGCGATCGGGTATTTCCGGTTCAGCGGCACCAGCTCGTTGCGCAACTCGTCGCGCACCGCATGCAGCGAGATCGCCAGCATGACGCCGATCTCGTCGCCGGCGCGGGCGATGTTCGGCACTACGCCCGAGGTCGACAGCGTGATGCGGCGGCGGGAAATGCCGATGCCTTCATTGTCCGACACGATCAGCAGCGCATCGCGCACCGCCTCGAAATTATACAGGGGCTCGCCCATGCCCATCATGACCACATTGGTGACGAGGCGGCTGCCGGTCGGGGTTTCGCGGTCGGCCCAGTCGTTGAGGCGGTCGCGCGCCACCATGATCTGGCCGACGATTTCGCCCGCGGTCAGGTTGCGCACCAGCCGCTGCGTGCCGGTATGGCAGAACGAGCAGGTCAGCGTGCAGCCGACCTGCGAGGAAACGCACAGCGTGCCGCGGTCGGTTTCCGGAATGTAGACGCACTCGACTTCATGCGCTTTCTCGATCGAATCGCCGCTCGGCAATCGCAGCAGCCATTTGCGGGTGCCGTCGTTGGAGATCTGTTCTGCAACCACCTCGGGCCGCGCCACGGTAAAATGCGTCTCGAGTTGCGCCCGCATATCCTTGGAGATGCTGGTCATGTCGGCAAAATTCTGCGCGCCGCGGACATAGATCCAGTGCCACAACTGCTGCACCCGCATCTTGCGCTGCGAGGGCTGAACGCCGATGGCGCCGAGCTTGTCGGAAATCTCCGCGCGCGACAGCCCGACCAGCGACGGTTTTGCCAGCGGCACGTAGGTTTCGAGCGCGATTTTTTCCAGCGGCGCGCTGGCGCCGGAACCGGCTTCCGGCGAATGGGTCAGGGTGTCAGTCATGGGACATCAAATAGGCCTTCCAGGGCCTGCTGGAAAGCCACCAAATACATCGTTTTCGGCATCAAAAGCGGCTTAACGCCTGCAATCCTGCGCCAGCCGGTCGAGCGCCTGGGCAAGGCCCTTCAGCGAGAAGGTGTCCGTGGTCTCGGTGCCCTTGGCGGATATGCCCTTGACCGTCACCTCGGCGGCCTTGCGCATGGCTTCCACCATGCGCTCTTCCTCGGCGGCGTTCTTGATCCAGAGCCCGTCGCCCTGGGTGTACATGGCGTAGGAGGCGCCGCCGACTTCCAGCGACGATTCCGAGCCCGGCTTCAGCGCATAGCCGATCATGATGGAGACTTCGTTGGTGACCTTTTCCGCCGGACGCGTCGAGACGAAGGCGTAGGCCGGATCGCGCGGACGATTCGGCGGATTGGTTTTCGACGACGAGGGCTTTGCCAGCGCGAAGCACACCTTCTTGCCGTTCGGCGTCGCGGTGTAGGCGCCCCAGGTGCCGAACTGGCCGATCAGTGTCGGTTCCGCTCCGCCAGCGGCAGCAGCGGCTTTCGCCTCCGGCTTGGCGGCTGCGGGCTTTACAGAATTAGACTTGGCCGCATCTTTCGAGGCCTTCGACGACGCGCTCTGCGCCTGCGCCGGGATCGCGATCCCGCACACAACCACACTCGCCATCAGGGATATCAGAATTCGCCGCACGGACATGACCAAATCTGGTTCCCTCATTATTGTGACTGGAAGATGGCCCCCCGGCATTCCCCGATCACGCACCGATGGATAGCCGGGAAATGCCTTTTTGGGAAGGCAGTCGGGGGATCGCCGAGCCGGCGCATCCAGCAAGTTATGATGCGGCTAAGCCTCAGCCCTTCGAGCGCGCCGTGCGCTGCTTCTCCCACTGCGCGTCGGTCCATTGCAGCAGATCCTCGGCGCCGGAACTGCGCAGATGCGCGCCGCCGTCCTGCACCACCATCTCGCCGTTGATGTAGCCGGCCCGGTCCGAAATCAGGAAACTCGCGAGATCGGCCAACTCGCCATGTTCGCCGACACGGCCGAGCGGATTTTTCGACGACCATTTGTCGTCACGGCCCTCGGGCCGAAGCTGGCCCGATGCACCCGGCGTCGGGAATGCGCCCGGCGCAATCGCCACCGTGCGGATGCCCTTGGGTCCCCACTCCACCGCGAGGCTCCTGGTCATCGCAAGGATCGCGGACTTCGCCATCGCCGAGGGCACCGTGAAGGCGCGGCCGGTAATGGTCGAGGTCGAGAGAATGCTCAGCACCACGCCCTTGTGCGCGCCTTCGATCCAGCGCTTGCCGGCACCGAGCGTGCAATACATCGCGCCGTGCAGGGTCGGCGCCAGGATCGCGTCCGCCGCGCGGAACGACAGATGCTCGGTCTGCGCGATGAAGGTCGCGGCGGCATTGTTGACCAGCACGTCGAGCGGCGCCTCGCGCCAGAGCGCATCCATCATGGCCTCGACCGCGCCGCCGTCGCGGATGTCGCATCTGACGACGCTGACCTTGCCGCCGAATTCGCTGCGCATCTGCGCCGCGGTCGCCTCCAGCAATTCGAGGCGGCGGCCGCAGATGATCAGTTCGGCGCCAAGCTCGACGAAGCGGCGTCCCATCGCGGCACCCAGCCCGGAACCACCGCCGGTGACCAGGATGCGCTTTTTCGCCAGCAGTCCCTTTTCGAACATCGTTTGATTCCTCCGCCCCGTATTGTAGCCCGGCCGCAAATCCGGCATGAAGCATTCAGCCCTCTTTGTGCGTCCGAAACTCAGGTGTGTCCATGAAAGCCATTCTCTGCTCGCAATATTGCGGCCCCGACGATCTCGTGCTGGCCGATGTGCCCGATCCCGTCGCCGGCCCCGGCGAGGCCGTGATCGCGATCAAGTCCGCGGCGCTGAATTTCTTCGACCTGCTGATGATCCAGGGCAAATACCAGATCAAGCCGCCGTTCCCGTTTTCACCGGCCGCCGAAGTCGCGGGCGTGATCGAGAGCGTTGGCGCAGGGGTCACCGACCTGAAAGTGGGCGACCGCGTGGCGGCGTCCTGCGGCCACAATGGCGCGCGCGAAAAGATCGCGCTGCCGGCCAATTCGATCGTCAAGATCCCCGACAATCTCGATTTCGATCGCGCCGCCGGAATCTTCATCATCTACGGCACCGCGCTGCATGCGCTGGAAGATCGCGCCAGCCTGAAGCCGGGCGAGACCATGGCGGTGCTGGGAGCCGCCGGCGGCACCGGCCTGGCGGCCTGCGAACTCGGCAAGCTGATGGGCCTGAAGGTGATCGCCTGCGCGTCATCCGAGGAGAAGCTCGAATTCGCCAAGGCGCACGGCGCCGAGCTCGGACTGAACTACGCCACCGAAGACCTCAAGGAAGGCCTGCGGCGGCTGACCGGCGGCAAGGGCGTCGACATCATCTTCGATCCGGTCGGCGGCACTTACGCCGAGGCCTCGCTGCGTTCGATCGCATGGGAAGGCCGCTTTCTGGTGATCGGATTCGCCGCCGGCGACATTCCGAAGATGCCGCTCAATCTCGCACTGCTGAAAGGCTGCGACATCCGCGGCGTGTTCTGGGGCGCATGGGCCAGGCTCAATCCGGAAAAGAACCGCGCCAATCTGGAGAAGCTGGTGAAGTGGACCGCGGAAGGCAAGATCTCGTCGCATGTCGACCGCACCTTCCCGCTGGCGCAGACCGCCGACGCGCTAAAGGTGCTGGCCGGCCGCAAGGCGATGGGCAAGGTGATCCTGCATCCGTGATTGTGCGCCCGTCATTGCGATTCGCGCACTCTCTCAACAACGTCGTCCCGGCCTCCGCGCCGGGACCCATACGCCGCGGCGGCTATGGATAGAAGAAGGTGTCCGACGTCTTGCCCGAACGCGACGGCACGGCGTATGGGCCCCGGCTCGGAGGCCGGGGCGACGAGGCCTTGCACGAACTCGCCCTGATAACGTCGGGTCTTGCCGCAATGAAATCAAGATATCTCCCGATTCGCGCCGGCGATGGTCGCTTTTTGGACTGATTCAAACGGCGATTTAGGGCCCTCAGTACGGGCGCCCGGTCGACAACAACAATAACAAGAAGCTGATGCCGGGATGCCCGATGTTGCGTGTGTAGCGCGGGAGGCATCACCATGGCGCAGAATACCAGGCTCACAGCTTGCGGCGAACAATCCGTCGAGTCGCTTCACGAAGCTGCAGGCGGCGGCGAATTCATCGAATACGGCCCGACGCCATCGATGGCGAAGCGAGACTATTTCCTTCCCGAGGACATTCCACTTTTTCTTTGCAACGACGCCGCCGAACCCAGGCAGCGGGGCTTTGGAAACGGCGGCGAAAGCGAATTGGCCAGAGCGGATGTCCGGTCGCAGTATATCAAGGCGAGCCTTTTGGTGGCAGCCGGAGTAGCCCTCGCGATCGCGATCCTGTCCGTGGAAAATCCCGTCGCCTTGTTTGCAAACGCCAAGGCGGCGCTGATCGGCACTCAGGCCAGCGCTTCGCCGAAAACAGCTTTGGGACCAGCGCCTGCAGCACCGGCGGCCTCCGCTCAGCCGGCGCCGGCCGCGCCATCACCGGTCAACCTCGCCGCCTTGCCGCAGTCCGAACCGGCAGCGCCGACGCGCGACGAAATCGCTCTCGCGCTGCGAGCCGCTCACCAGCGCCAGATGGAAACCCGTCCGCCCGCGGTCGAGGCCCCGCCGGCACGACGGCTCGATGCCGGCGAACTCGCGACACTGCTGAAGCGGGCCAGGGGCCTGATCGAAATCGGCGATATCGCTTCTGCAAGATTGCTGCTCGAACGCGCCGCCGACGCGCAAGAGGCCGGCGCCGCTCTGTTGCTGGCCCAGACCTGGGATCCGGCCGTGCTGGGAGCACTGGATGCCCGAAGCATCACTGCCGATCCGGCGAAGGCGCGGGACTGGTACCGCAAGGCGGCCAAGTTCGGCTCACAGGAAGCGCAGCAGCGCCTCAGTCAACTCCAGAACTAAACTCACGACAGCAGGGGACACCATGAAACGCTCAGTAGGGATGGCGATCATCGCCATGACGATGGCTTATGGCTTCGCGGCGCGCGCCGAGGACAAGGAATATGACCCGGCCAAGGTCAGCGAAAGCCTCAAGGCGATATTCCAGTTCGGATCGGTGGAGACGAAGCGGGCCTTGAACGCCAATACGGTGACGGTGATGTCCGGCACCATCGGCGGCACCTACGTCCAGTTCGGCGCCGACCTGGCATCCGTGCTTGATGACGGCAACAAGCTGCGCGTGCTTTCGATCGTCGGCCGCGGCTCGGTGCAGAGCGTCGCCGATATTCTGTTCCTGCAGGGCGTCGACCTCGGCATCGTGCGGTCCGACACGCTCGACTATCTCGAGAAAAAAGGCTTCGCCAAGGACATCAAGAAGCAGTTCACCTATGTGACCAAGTTGTACAATGAGGAGATGTACGTCATCGCCTCGAAATCGATCCGCAGCATGAAGGATCTCGAGGGCAAGACCGTCAGCGTCGACCTTCCGAACGGCGGCACCTTCATCACGGCGACGAACGTGTTCGAGCGGCTCGGAATCAAGCCGAAATTCGCCTACATCGAGCAACGCATCTCGATGGAGAAGTTGAAGGCCGGCGAGATCGACGCCGTGATCTGTGCCGGCGGCAAGCCGTACAAGTCCGTCAGCCAGTTCAAGGACGACCGGTTTCACCTCGTGCCGGTCGAATACGCCAAGCCGCTGCAGGGCGACTATCTGCCCGCCACCCTGACCGCGAAGGACTACCCCAATCTGATCGCGGAAGGAGCGCAGGTCGACACCATCGCGGTGCCGGCGGTGCTGGCGGCTTACAACTGGGCGCCCAACACCGAGCGCTATCGCAAGCTCGCGCTGTTCGTGGACAACTTCTTCACGAAATTTCCGACCTTCCAGAAGCCGCCCTTCCATCCGAAATGGAAGGAGGTCTCGCTGGCGGCGCCGCTGCAGGACTGGAACCGTTTCCCAGCCGCCAGACAATGGCTCGACGAGCACAAGATCGAGCCCGTCGCGCGCAGCCGGTTCGACGAATTCCTGAAGCAGAAGACGGCGGGCGGAAAGCTGCCCTCCGACTCCGAGCGGGATGCGCTGTTCAAGCAGTTCCAGGCCTGGGACGCCGAGCAAAACGCCCGGGCGCAGCTGCGTTCACCGCAGAAGCCGCGCTAGCACGCGACCCGGCGAGGCCTGAAACCTTCAGGCACCGGCCTCGCCGGGGTCGGCGTCCTCGATGCCCCGCTGCAGCGCGGCGCGGGCGGCATCGCGATGCTCCGGCAGGATGTGGCTGGCGACCATCCGGATCGCGGTGGCGAGCACCGCGGCGTCGTCGGTGAAACCCAGCACCGGCAGCATGTCCGGGACAAAATCGAACGGCAGGATGAAATAGGCCATGGCCCCGAGCAGCGCCGCCTGCACGTGGCGAGGCGTCTGCCGGTCGAACGCGCAGTAATAGGCCGCGAGCAGTTCCTCGGCGAACGGCAGTTTCGCCGCTACCCGCTTCAGCTTGATCCAGAAGCGCCGGCGCACGCCTTCGCGGTCTTTTGCCAGCTCGTCGGCCGGCTCGAAACCCACGGTATGCTCGGATGCCATCGCTCAGGGCTCCCCCAAACTTGCGCGGCGGATCGCCGCAGCTGTCGCAGGTAAGAGTTGGGGATGTCGTGCCCCTGCTGCAAGATTGGTCGGTATCAGGCGACGCCGAATTGCCTTGATATCGCGTTCATGGCCTTGGCGAGGGCGATATCGAGGGCGGTAACGCCGCCGGCGTCGTGGGTGGCCAGCACCACTTCCACCGTCTTGTAGACGTTGCGCCATTCGGGGTGATGATCGCTCTTCTCGGCCACCAGTGCGGCGCGGGTCATGAACCCGAACGCCTCGTTGAAATCCTTGAAGACGAAGGTTCGCGCAATCGCCTCGCGGCCTGGCGTTTCAGCCCATCCCGGCAGCAACTCCAGCAGCGCCGCCTTTCGAGCCTCCGCCGACAACCGCTCCGCCATGACCGTCTCCCGTTTCACGTGAACTTTACCCTAACACCGAAGTTGGGTTCAGGGATCCATGCCACAATAAGGCGGCAAAACCGGTCCAAAGACGGCCGGTAACCATTACGCCGATGTAACCCCGCGCCGGCCGAAAATTTGCTAGAATATTGCTTCAACCGATTGGCAGCATGAATTTGGACGTCAAACGATTGTTTGCAAGATCGACCGGAGGAGTCGAGCCGGTCGAGCCGCCGAGGCCGCAATCGCCTCGCTCGGCGAAGCGGCGGCTGATGTTCGTCGTGCTGGCGGCGCTCCTCGCCGTGGTCGGCGCGGTCGCGGCGGCCTACTATTTTGCGATGCGCCCGGTGACGCTGCGGATCGCGGTCGGCCCGGCCAACAGCGAAGACGTCAAGGTGATTCAAACCCTGACGCAGGCCTTTGTCCCGGCGCGCGGCCAGATTCGATTGCGCCCGATGCAGACCGATGGCGCCAAGGCGAGCGCGCAGGCGCTGGCGGATGGCAAGGCCGATCTCGCCATCATCCGCGGCGATCTCGACGTGCCGAAAAATGCCCAGGCGGTGGCGACGCTGCGCAAGAACGTCGCGGTGCTGTGGGTGCCTCCGGCGCCCAAAGTCAAAGGCAAGAAGGCGGGGCCGAAGATCACCAAGATCGTCCATCTTGCCGGACGCCGCATCGGCGTGGTCGGCCGCACCGAAGCCAATGTCAATTTGCTCAAGGTGATCCTGCAGCAATACGGCGTCGATTCGACCAAGGTCGAAATCGTCCAGTTTCCGGCCCATGAAGCCGCCGAAGCCATCCGCAACCAGAAGGCGGATGCCTATCTCGCCGCCGGCCCCGTCAACAGCAAGATCACCGCGGACGCGATTGCGGCCTCGACCAGGGATGGCGGGGTTCCGACCTTCCTCGCGATCGATTCGGCCGCGGCAATCGCCCAGAACCATCCGGTTTACGAGGCCTCCGAAATACCTGCCGGCGCCTTTGGCGGCTCGCCCGCCAGGCCCGAGGAAGAGGTCAAGACGATCAGCTTCTCCCACCACATCGTGGCGCGGAAGGGCCTGGCCGAATCGACGGTCGCCACCTTTACCCGGCAGCTGTTCGCGGTACGCCAAACCTTGAAGACGGATTTTCCGTTGGCGGCGCAGATCGAAACCCCCGACACCGACAAGGACGCCGTGCTTCCCGCGCATCCCGGCGCTGCGGCCTATGTCGATGGCGACGAAAAGACCTTCTTCGACCGCTACAGCGATTTCATCTGGTGGGGACTGATGGGACTGTCGGCGATGGGCTCGGCCGGCGCCTGGTTCGCCGGCTACCTGAAGAAGGACGAGCGCCACAACAACAGCACCTTGCGCGAACGCCTGCTGGACATGATTGTCGCCGCGCGGCACAGCGATTCCACCGAAGAACTCGACCAGATGCAAACGGAGGCGGACGATATCCTGCGCGATACGTTACGCTGCTTCGAGCATGGCACCATCGAGGAAGGTTCATTGACCGCCTTCAATATCGCGCTCGATCAATTCCACAACGCAGTGGCCGACCGCAAGGCGGTGCTGATGAGCCTGCCGCAGAGCCTGCAACGGGCGGGCGCCCAGTTCCGGGCCACCGGCACGTTGTAGACACCCTCCGCATGTCGTCCCGGCGGACGCCGGGACCCATAATCCCGGTCGTCTGTTGTTGCACGAAGTATCTAACGCCAGCGTATCACCGTTAGGACACGGCGTATGGATCCCGGCTCGCGCTTCGCTTGGCCGGGACGACACCGTGTATGATGCGCGCCTCCTGTAATCGGGTCGTCACAGAACCTTTCTACGTCTGTCAGCGCGGCGTATCCTGACAGCCCGATAAGGAGCCTTGCATGACCATCAGGATTTCCCGCCGGCGTTTGCTGACGACCGCCGCGGCTACGAGCATCGGCGTTTTGGCGATGCCCTATCTCAGCCGCGCCGCCGACCGGCCGCAGATCACCCATGGCGTGCAATCCGGCGACGTCGGGGCCGATGGCGGCGTGGTGTGGGCGCGCGCGGACCGGCCGTCACACATGATGGTCGAGGTCGCCACCACTGAATCGTTCAGCCACGCGAAGGTCTTGCCGCCGATCGCGGCGCTGCCCGAAAGCGACTTCACCGCGAAAATGCTGCTGGAAAACCTGCCGGCCGGGCAGGAGACCTTTTATCGCGTTCGGTTCCGCGACCTCGCCCATCCCGCCATCTCGAGCGAGCCGGCGATCGGCCGCTTCCGCACCGCGCCCGCCGACCGCCGCGACGTCAGTTTTGTGTGGGGCGGCGACGTCGCCGGACAAGGCTGGGGCATCAATCCCGACGACGGTGGCATGGTCACCTTCGCTACCATGCGCAGACACCGGCCGGATTTCCTGCTGCATTCCGGCGACACCATCTATGCCGACGGCGTCATTGCCGCCGAAGTGAAGCTCGCCGACGGCAAGGTCTGGAAGAACGTCACGATCCCGGAGAAGGCCAAAGTTGCCGAGACGCTCGACGAGTTTCGCGCGGCGCATAAGTATAATTTCCTCGACGATAATGTGCGCGCCTTCAATGCCGAGGTGCCGATCTTCGTGCAGTGGGACGACCACGAAGTCACCAACAACTGGTCGGCCTCGAAGCAGCTGCCCGCCGCCTACAAAGAGCGCAGCATCGGTCTGCTCGCCGCGCGGTCGGCCCGCGCGTTCCACGAGATGTACCCGATGCGCGAAAGCCTCGCCGAGCCTGGCCGGATCTACCGCACGCTCCATTATGGACCGCATCTCGATGTCTTCATGCTGGACGAGCGCAGCTATCGCGGCGCCAACGGGGAAAACCAGCAGACCGCTTACGGCCCCGAGAGCTACTTCCTCGGGCCCGACCAGCTGGCTTGGCTGAAGCGCGGATTGCTGAACTCGCGCGCCACCTGGAAGGTGATCGCCTCCGACATGCCACTCAGCATCATCGTCTATGACGATGCCGCCAACAGGAGCGGTTCGGAGGCGTTCGCGCAAGGCGACGGTCCACCGCGCGGCCGCGAACTCGAGATCGCGGATATCCTGCGTTTCATCAAGTCAGCCGGGATCGTCAATACCGTGTGGCTGACGGCGGACGTGCACTACGCAGCGGCGCATTACTACAATCCTGACAAGGCGCAATTTCAGGATTTCGAGCCGTTCTGGGAGTTCGTCGCCGGTCCGCTTCATGCCGGCACCTTCGGGCCGAACCAACTCGACAACACGTTCGGGCCGGAGGTGAAATTCATCAAGGCGCCGGGGCAAGGCCAGCAGAACCTGCCGCCATCGGCCGGCATGCAGTTCTTCGGTCACGTCAGAATCGAGGGCGCGACCGGACAGATGACCGTGACCCTGCGCGACCGCGCCGATGTGGCGCTGTGGTCGACAACGCTCGATCCCAGGCCAGGCAAGCCAGGATAGATTCAGCGCCCGGCATTCTGCCGGGAACGCAGCAGCAGCGCCTTCAGCGCCTCCGACGAATACGGTTTTGGCAGCCGCGGCTTGTCGGCGAGCGGGGCCGGCAACCTGACATCGACGCCATATCCGGTGACGAAGATGAAGGGAATCTTCAACTCATCCAGCCGCTCGGCAATCGCAAAACTCTTTTCGCGCACCAGTCCGACATCGAGCAGGGCAAAATCCGGCGTACGATCGGCGATCATGGCGAGCGCCCTGGCGACATTCGCCGCGGTACGAACCCCCTTCACGCCGAAACCGAGAATGGTGTCCTCGAAATCGAGCGCGATGATCGGGTCATCCTCGACAATCAATACGTCGCCGGGCATGCCGTCAGAAGCTGCGGGTTCCATCATTCGTCACGTTGTAGGGGGTCGGCATCGACCGGTTCCGATTGTGAAACCATCACGTCCCGACCCGCCTGTCTGTTCACTTGTGCACACAGCAGTCCAGTGCGATCAGATATTGTGGGGTGGCGGGCCAGGGGACATCCGGAATGACAGCGCGAAGCGGCGACGCTCCTGACGGGAACGACCGTCCTTACAACAACCTGTTGCGACGGCTCAGCGCCGGCGACTTTGCCTTGATTGCACCGCATCTGTCGCCGGCAGAGGCCGGGCCCAACGATCTGCTCTACAATCCCGGCGACGATGTCGAGACCGTGCATTTTCCCTGCGGCGCGAGTCTCGCGTCCTATCTGGTGCCCAATGAGGACGGTCGTGACGTCGAGACCATCCTGATCGGCCGCGAAGGCGCGGTGGGAGGTATCGTCAGCCAAGGCTATCTGCCCGCTTACACCCGCATCATGGTCAAGTTCGGCGGGCCGTTCGTTCGAATGCCGGTCGGAAAGCTCGATGCGGCGAAGTCCAGATCGGCCAGCCTGCGTAACGTCTTCGCGCGCTATGCCGACTGCATGCTGGCCCAGATCTTCCAGTCCACGGCCTGCAACGCGATCCATTCGATCGAGCAGCGCACCGCCAAATGGATCATCTCGGCGATGGAGCGCACCGACGGCGACGACGTCGTGCCGCTGACCCATGAGCAGCTGGCGACCCTGCTCGGGGTCGGCCGCAGCTATACCAGCCGCGTGATCCAGACCTTCAAGGCGGACGGCGTCCTGGAGACCCGCCGCGGCTCGATCATGGTCCGCAACCCCGACGCCCTGCGCATCCGGGCCTGCCTTTGCAATGAGGCGGTCAAAAATCATTTCGAGGAGGTGTTGCGGGGCGTCTATCCCGCCCCTGAAAAAGGCAATTAGGGCGGCAGGATCGGCAAAAATGGGGTAACCAACTGCCAAACAAATCATTGTTTTTTGGCGTTTTCTGACTATATTGCGCCGCAACGAGCAAGATACGCCCGGTCCTTATGGCCGGGCTTCGTTTTTGGGCGCCATGGGCGCCTTCAGAATTCCAGGTTTTGAGCGTGATCCGGAAAAGTGGGTCCCGGTTTTCCGGCGAGATCGCGCTCCAGCCATTGTCCGAGCCAAAAGAACAGTCATGAACCTTCGCAACATCGCCATCATCGCCCACGTCGACCACGGCAAGACCACCCTCGTCGACAAGCTGCTGCAGCAATCCGGCACCTACCGCGACAACCAGCGCCAGGTCGAGCGCGCGATGGACTCCAACGATCTGGAAAAAGAGCGCGGCATCACCATTCTGGCCAAGTGCACCTCGGTGCATTGGGAAGATACCCAGATCAACATCGTCGACACCCCTGGTCACGCCGACTTCGGCGGCGAGGTGGAGCGTATTCTCTCGATGGTCGACGGCGTGATCGTGCTGGTCGATGCCGCCGAAGGACCCATGCCGCAGACCAAATTCGTGGTCAGCAAGGCGCTGAAGCTCGGCCTGAAGCCGATCGTCGCCATCAACAAGGTCGACCGTCCCGACGCACGCATCACCGAAGTCGTCAACGAAGTGTTCGACCTGTTCGCGGCGCTCGACGCGACCGACGAACAGCTCGACTTCCCGATTCTCTACGGGTCCGGCAAGAACGGCTGGATGGCCGCCTCGCCGGACGCCTCCCACGATGTCGGCATGAAGCCGCTGTTCGACCTCGTCATCAAGCATGTCCCGCCGCCGGTGGTCGAGGAAGGCCCGTTCCGGCTGCTCGGCACCATTCTCGAGGCCAACCCCTATCTCGGCCGCATCATCACCGGCCGCATCGCGTCCGGATCGGTCAGGCCGAACCAGGCGGTGAAGGTGATCTCGCGTGACGGCAAGCTGGTGGAAACCGGCCGCATCACCAAGATCCTCGCCTTCCGCGGACTTGAGCGAGTGCCACTCGAACTCGCCGAAGCCGGCGACATCGTCGCCATCGCCGGCCTGCCCAAGGGCACCGTCGCCGATACCTTCTGCGATCCGAGCGTTGAAGTTCCGATCCAGGCCCAGGCGATCGATCCGCCGACCGTATCGATGTCGTTCATCGTCAACAATTCTCCGCTCGCCGGAACCGAGGGCGACAAGGTAACCAGCCGCCTGATCCGCGACCGGCTGCTGCGCGAGGCCGAAGGCAACGTCGCATTGAAGGTCGTCGAGGCCGAAGACAAGGACTCGATGATCGTCTCCGGCCGCGGCGAATTGCAGCTTGCCATCCTGATCGAGCAAATGCGCCGGGAAGGTTTCGAACTCTCGGTGTCGCGTCCCCGCGTCGTGCTGACCAAGGACGAGAACGGCGAGTTGCTGGAGCCGGTCGAGGAAGTCGTGATCGACGTCGACGAGGAATTCTCCGGCGTCGTGGTGCAGAAAATGAGCGAGCGCAAGGCCGAGATGATCGAGATGCGCCCGTCCGGCGGCAATCGTCTGCGGCTGGTGTTCTACGCGCCGACCCGCGGGCTGATCGGCTATCAGGGCGACCTGATGACCGACACCAAGGGCACGGCGATCATGAACCGCCTGTTTCACAACTACCTGCCCTACAAGGGCGACATCCAGGGTCGTCGCAACGGCGTGCTGATCTCCAACGACCAGGGCGAGGCCGTGGCCTACGCCATGTTCAAGCTGGAAGACCGCGGCCCGATGATGATCGAGCCCGGCTGGAAGGTCTACAAGGGCATGATCGTCGGCGAGCATACCCGCGACAACGACCTCGAGATCAACATCCTCAAGGGCAAGCAGCTCACCAACATCCGCACCACCTCGAAGGACGAGGCGGTGCGCCTGACTCCGCCGATCCGCATGACGCTGGAAAAGGCGCTGGCCTATATCGAGGACGACGAACTGGTCGAGATCACGCCGAAG
>NZ_JAUSLT010000173.1 GCF_030646015.1 Bradyrhizobium sp. | reverse complement strand
AACGCTTCTTCGGCGCCGCGCGCAACATCGAGGAGGGTGGCTCGCTCACCATCATCGCGACCGCGCTGGTCGATACCGGCAGCCGCATGGACGAAGTCATTTTCGAAGAGTTCAAGGGCACCGGCAATTCCGAACTGATTCTTGATCTCAATGTCTCGGACAAGCTGACCTTCCCGGCGATCGACATATCGCGCTCAGGCACCCGCAAGGAAGAGCTTATCACCGATCCGCAGCTCCTGAAGAAAATGTATGTGCTGCGCCGGATCCTCAATCCGATGGGCACCATGGACGCGATCGACTTCCTGCTCGACAAGCTGCGCAACACCAAGAACAACGCGGAATTCTTCGAGTCGATGAATACTTGACCGATCTGCTCTGTATTGAATGGGGCGTCCTTGCGCAGGTAGGGGCGCCCTTTTCGTTGCGTGTCCAAAGTTCATGCTGCGGTCGATATTGCAGCATAGCTGCAGCATACCGAGTGTATCCGGCCCCCGATATCTATCTAAGTAATGGAAGTAATTATATATTTGGTTCTTCCAGCGCATCCGGGAAACGGGCCGATTTCTGCGCCAGATTGCTGCGGAAATGCTGCGGTAATGGGGTCTACCCGGTGTGACGTATCGTTTCGGCGAGATCGCCGACTGATGGCAATTGCGTTGCCTTTTCAATGGCTCCGGCACAAATAGGCGATGCACCCGCGGGAACAGACCATCTTTGCCCTTTCGTCGGGCCGGCCGCCGAGCGCGATCGCCCTGGTGCGGGTTTCCGGACCCGGGGCCGGGCCGGTTCTGACCGTTTTGGCTGGTAAGATTCCGGCGCCGCGGATGGCGACGCGGGCGCTGTTGCGGGATGCCGACCGACAGCCGATCGACGACGCGGTAGTGCTGTGGTTTCCGGGACCGGCCAGCGCGACCGGCGAGGATGTCGCGGAATTTCACGTTCATGGCGGGCGCGCGGTGCTGGGGGCGTTGTTCGCGGCGCTCGCAGCCTTCGAAAATGTCCGCGCCGCCGAGCCCGGAGAATTTACCCGCCGGGCCTTCGAGAACGGAAAACTCGACCTCACCGAGGCCGAGGGCCTCGACGATCTGATCCATGCCGACACCGACCGGCAACGCCGCCAGGCACTGCGCCAGTTGAAGGGCCTGCTCGGCGACCGCGCGCGCGACTGGCGCGCGCAGATCATCGAGGCCTCGGCATTGATCGAAGCCGGGATTGATTTCTCCGACGAGGCTGACGTGCCGGCCGAACTGATCGCGCCGGCACTCCTGAAGATCAAAGGGCTGCTTGCGGAAATCGAAGAAGTCCTTGCGGCACAGGGACGAAG
The DNA here is from genome assembly GCF_030646015.1 of Bradyrhizobium sp. Taxonomy (GTDB): domain Bacteria; phylum Pseudomonadota; class Alphaproteobacteria; order Rhizobiales; family Xanthobacteraceae; genus Bradyrhizobium. Next base: position 4,248 of record NZ_JAUSLT010000173.1, on the reverse strand, counting down.
TGAACGTCTGCGCGATGGCCTGGTGGTGGCAATCGCCGGCCCGCCGAATGTCGGCAAATCGACGCTGATGAATTATCTGGCGCGGCGCGAGGTCGCGATCGTCTCGCCGCATGCCGGCACTACACGCGACATCATCGAGGTGCAGCTCGATCTCGACGGCTATCCGGTGACGGTGATCGATACCGCCGGGATTCGCGAGACCGACGATCCAGTGGAGCAGGAAGGCGTCCGTCGGGCTCGCGCCCGTGCCGCCGAGGCCGACCTGGTGTTGTGGCTTGCCGATTCGCAGCACGAGAAGATTTCGTTCGAAGGTGCTGCGCCGGTTTGGCTGGTGCGCAACAAGATCGACCTCGTCGCCCGCCGGCCTGATGGGACGCGATCAGTTCCGGGTGTGGGGCAGGGCGAAGGCGTGGCGGAATTTCGGATTTCGGCCAGCCGGGGCGACGGGATGCCGGAACTGGTGTCGGCCCTGGTCCGATTCGCGCATGATTATTTCGGCTCCGATGATGGGGGGCTGATCGGCAGGGCGCGGCAGCGAAAATTGTTGCAGGAAACAGCGGCCTCGTTGCTGCGCAGCATTGATGTCGTCGCGACCGGGGAGGAACTTGCCGCCGAGGATCTGCGGGCGGCGGCGCATTCCTTGGGGCGGCTGCTGGGTCGGGTGGATGTCGAGGATATCCTCGATGTGATCTTCCGGGAGTTTTGTATAGGTAAGTAATATTTCTTGGTTCATTTTATGGAACCGAATGGAACCCGAATTGTTTCACGTGAAACAACAGTCTTGTCCTCGGATCCGGTGTTTCACGTGAAACAGGCCATTTCAACGAACTTACCACTTCCGGCTTTTGCCGCTCCGCGATAAAAGCTTCGCATGACTACCACCCTCAAATCGTTCGACGTCATCGTGGTCGGTGGCGGCCACGCCGGCTGTGAAGCCGCGAGCGCCGCTGCGCGCTTGGGCGCCAGGACGGTGCTGGTGACCCATCGTTTTGCAACGATCGGCGCGATGTCCTGCAATCCCGCCATCGGCGGGCTCGGCAAAGGCCATCTCGTTCGCGAGGTCGATGCGCTCGACGGCCTGATGGGTCGGGTCGCCGATGCCGGCGGTATCCAGTTTCGCATGCTCAATCGGCGCAAGGGTCCCGCGGTCCGGGGGCCCCGCGCCCAGGCCGACCGCAAGCTCTATGCCGCGGCGATGCAGGCCGCCATCCGCGAGACCGCCAACCTCAGCGTAATCGAGGGCGAGGCGGACGAACTCTCCATCTCGAACGGTCGCGTCACCGGGATCCGCTTGATCGGCGGCCGTGAGCTGTCGGCGGGCGCCGTGGTCATCACCACCGGCACCTTTCTGCGGGGCCTTATCCATCTCGGCGAGAAGAACTGGCCGGCCGGACGCGTCGACGAGGCTCCGGCATTGGGACTTTCAAAATCCTTCGAGCAGGCCGGCTTTACCCTTGGGCGGTTGAAGACCGGAACTCCACCCCGGCTCGATGGCAGCACAATCGACTGGTCGGCCGTGGAGATGCAGTCGGGGGACGATCCGCCGGAGCCGTTTTCGGTGATGACCGACCGGATTACCACGCCGCAGATCCAGTGCGGGATCACCCGCACCACGCCGGCGACCCATGAGGTGATCCGGGCCAATGTTCATCGCTCGCCGATGTATTCCGGCCAGATCAAGAGCTCGGGTCCGCGCTATTGCCCGTCGATCGAGGACAAGATCGTCCGCTTTGGCGATCGCGACGGGCACCAGATCTTTCTGGAGCCCGAAGGGCTCGATGACAGCACGGTCTATCCCAACGGCATCTCGACCTCGCTGCCGGAAGAGGTACAGCTCGCGATCCTGGCGACCATCCCGGGTCTTGAGCGGGTCCGGATGGTCCGGCCGGGCTATGCGATCGAATATGACCACGTCGATCCCCGCGAACTCGATGCGACCCTGCAGACCAGGCGGTTGCCCGGGCTGTTCCTGGCGGGGCAGATCAATGGGACCACAGGCTATGAAGAGGCGGCGGCGCAGGGGCTGGTTGCCGGCCTCAACGCCGCCTTGGCGGCCAGCGGCGCCGAATCGATCGTATTCGACCGCGCCGACGGCTATCTCGGCGTGATGATCGACGATCTGGTGACCCGCGGGATCACCGAGCCGTACCGGATGTTCACCTCGCGGGCCGAATATCGGCTGACCCTGCGGGCCGACAATGCCGACCAGCGCCTGACCGACAAGGGAATCGCCTTGGGGTGCGTCGGGCGGGCTCGATCGATCCGTCACGGCGCCAAGATGGCGGCGCTGAATGATGCGAAGGCACTGGCAAAGTCGCTGAACATCACCCCCAATGAAGCCGGCAAGCATGGGCTGCTGCTTAACCGGGATGGCCAGCGCCGCTCGGCGTTCGAATTGCTGGCCTATCCCGAGGTCGGCTGGAGCGAAGTCCGCGGCATCTGGCCGGAGTTGTCGGCCATTGACCCAGCGATCGCAGTTCACCTTGAGATCGACGCCAAATACGACGTCTATCTGAAGCGCCAGACCGCCGACGTCGATGCCTTCCGGCGCGACGAGGGGCTGAGCCTGACCGATATTGATTACAGCCTGGTGCCGGGGCTTTCCAACGAGGCTCGCTCGAAACTCGAAGCCGCTCGCCCGCGAACGGTGGGGCAGGCGGGACGGATCGACGCTATGACACCGGCGGCGCTAGGTATCCTGGCGGCCTATCTGCGGCGGGAAGCCCGAAAGAAGCCCAGCGTGGTGTCCGCCTAGACTGTTTCACGTGAAACGTTGGGATCGGGGATTTTAATCGTCATTGCGAGGAGCGTAGCGACGAAGCAATGCTTCGCTACGCTCGCAATGACGGCTTGAATACGGTCGGTACCCCATCACATGCTCAAACCTCTGAAATCCCCCATCCCGCTTGCCGACAAGGCCGCAGCACTGGCGTTGACGCCTGTTTCACGTGAAACCGAGGCGCGGCTGGATCGCTATGTCGATCTGTTGCTGGAGTGGCAGGCCAAAACCAATCTGGTGGCGCCGTCGACGCTTCCCAATCTGTGGACCCGCCACATCGCCGATTCGCTGCAGCTGCTGACAATCGCTCCCTCCGCCAGGGTCTGGGCCGATCTCGGCAGCGGCGGGGGCTTTCCGGGAGTGGTGCTGGCCTGTGCGCTGGCGGAGACGCCGGGCGCCATCATTCACCTGGTCGAGCGCAATGCCAAGAAGGCCGCGTTCCTGCGCGAGGCGCTGCGAGTTACCAACTCGCCCGGCAAAGTTCACCTCGCGGATATCGGGGATAGTGTGGATAGAATCACCGGGCCTGTCGATTGCGTCACTGCCCGGGCGGTGGCTCCGCTACACCAGCTCATCGGCTTCGCGGAGCCGCTGGTGAGACATGGCGCGAAGGCGCTGTTGCTCAAAGGCCAAGATGTAGAGGCTGAATTGACCGAAGCCACTAAATATTGGAATATCAAGCCGCATCTTCATTCCAGCCGCACCGGCGGACACGGCTGGATCGTCGAGCTCGACCAGATCGAGCGGCGCAATCCATCCGCGACAGAAAATGGCGTCAGCGCATGACCGTAATTGATCATATTTATCAAGAGGATAAGGCCCCACATCCGGCCGGCCATCCGCGCATCCTGGCGCTCGCCAACCAGAAGGGCGGCGTCGGCAAGACCACCACCGCGATCAATCTCGGAACCGCACTCGCAGCGATTGGGGAGCGGGTGCTGATCGTCGACCTCGATCCACAGGGCAACGCTTCCACCGGTCTCGGCATCGACCGCCGCAGCCGCAGCTGCTCGACCTATGACGTGCTGATCGGCGAGGCGCCGCTGCGCGACGCCGTGGTGCCGACCGCGGTGCCGCGGCTGCATATCGCGGCTTCCACCATGGATCTTTCCGGCCTCGAACTCGAACTCGGCTCGACGCGTGACCGCGCCTTCCGCCTGCGTGATGCGATCGCCGCCTTGAACACCGACGCCGCGCCCGATGCCGACTACACCTACGTGTTGATCGATTGTCCGCCGTCGCTCAATCTTCTCACCGTCAATGCGATGGCCGCCTCCGATGCGATCCTGGTGCCGCTGCAATGCGAATTCTTCGCGCTCGAAGGCCTGTCGCAATTGCTGCAGACGGTGGAGCAGGTGCGCTCGACCCTCAATCCCAATCTGTCGATCCACGGCATCGTGCTGACCATGTTCGACTCGCGCAACAATTTGTCGAACCAGGTCGTCGCCGACGTGCGCCAGTTCATGGGC
>NZ_JAUSLT010000166.1:37500-38815 GCF_030646015.1 Bradyrhizobium sp. | reverse complement strand
TCCGCCTGGGGAGTACGGTCGCAAGATTAAAACTCAAAGGAATTGACGGGGGCCCGCACAAGCGGTGGAGCATGTGGTTTAATTCGACGCAACGCGAAGAACCTTACCAGCCCTTGACATCCCGGTCGCGGATTCCAGAGACGGAATCCTTCAGTTCGGCTGGACCGGAGACAGGTGCTGCATGGCTGTCGTCAGCTCGTGTCGTGAGATGTTGGGTTAAGTCCCGCAACGAGCGCAACCCCCGTCCTTAGTTGCTACCATTTAGTTGAGCACTCTAAGGAGACTGCCGGTGATAAGCCGCGAGGAAGGTGGGGATGACGTCAAGTCCTCATGGCCCTTACGGGCTGGGCTACACACGTGCTACAATGGCGGTGACAATGGGACGCTAAGGGGCAACCCTTCGCAAATCTCAAAAAGCCGTCTCAGTTCGGATTGGGCTCTGCAACTCGAGCCCATGAAGTTGGAATCGCTAGTAATCGTGGATCAGCATGCCACGGTGAATACGTTCCCGGGCCTTGTACACACCGCCCGTCACACCATGGGAGTTGGTTTTACCTGAAGACGGTGCGCTAACCCGCAAGGGAGGCAGCCGGCCACGGTAGGGTCAGCGACTGGGGTGAAGTCGTAACAAGGTAGCCGTAGGGGAACCTGCGGCTGGATCACCTCCTTTCTAAGGATGGTTCTTCAGAAGCTTGCTTCTATCGAACCTCTTTTGAAACATCAGTGGCCAACAGTTTCAGGACTGTTGAGCTGCATTGGCGGGATTTCGCCGTCTTCGTTTCTCTTTCTTCGCGGACGAACACGCGCCAGGGGCTGCGCTTGTGCGACGCATCTGGTGCAAGCCGGTGCGCGCAAGCATGCTCCTCGTGTTAGGGGCTTGTAGCTCAGTTGGTTAGAGCGCGCGCTTGATAAGCGTGAGGTCGGAAGTTCAAGTCTTCCCAGGCCCACCACCTTGATCGAGCGTAGGCGTCGCTTAAACCGACAAATGGCAGCAACGGCATTCGTCTTCTGGTACGGGGCCATAGCTCAGCTGGGAGAGCGCGTGCTTTGCAAGCATGAGGTCGTCGGTTCGATCCCGTCTGGCTCCACCAGATGGTTGATCCGAGATCGACGAGTGCTCGTTCATACCGTCCGCGAAACATCACTTCGCACGTTGCATCCTAACGGATGCGCGTGCGGGATTTCTGACATCGTATAGAGGAGATTGATCCGAGTTTGGATCCGGCGAAGCAATTCGCAGGGTCCATTCATAATCTCCAGGACATTTCGGCGCCTGATCATCGCAAGATGATTGGGTTGTAAATGTTCTTTTTGG
>NZ_JAUSLT010000166.1:0-32500 GCF_030646015.1 Bradyrhizobium sp. | reverse complement strand
GAATCTGGAACTTGTTGTCGGTGAGATCGGCAACGCGTTTGGTGAAGAATTCGACGCCGCCGTACAGCGTATCGAGGGATTTCGGCCAGCTGGCCGCCAGCCGCCACTTAATTTCAGGCATTGATTGTGCGATGGCGGGCGCGGCGACTGCGCTCGCGGCAAGACCAATACCGCCGGCCTTCAGAAATTCACGACGCTTCATGTGCTTCCTCCTCTGTGTTTTTTTATGTCGCGTTATCGACGAGGGGCAACGATCTTGATTGTCGCTTTTTTAAATCGCCGACGGTCGACTGAGATTGGTACCTGAATCCAGACCCCGAAAACAAACCCCCAAATAAACCAATTGGCCTTTTTTGGGCCCGACCGAACTCTGGACATCCCGAACCGTGGGCAGGATGACCAATCGGTTCCCAGGAATCAAGGGTGTCGCTTCGGCTTCCTTCACGACGCAGGTGCGAACAGGCCCCGCAATGCTGCGCCTTCGACTAAAGTGCACGTTTGGCGGGCAGCGACGCGCGGCGCCGCGGGCTGCCGCGCTCGCCGTGATCTGCTAGGCAGGGCCAGGCAACCGCACCGGAGAATGTGTGAATGGCGGGCAAGAAGGTTGTTATCGCGGGCGCCACGGGCCTGGTGGGAGGCGCCGCCTTGCGGCATTTCGGCGCCGCCGGCGGATCCGAAGTGGTCGCACTGTCGCGGCGGAAGCCGCGCCAGCTCTACGGCGCCCGTCACGTCGCGGTAGACCTGACCGACCCCAACCAGTGTCAGCACGCGGCCGCGGAGCTGCGGGGCGCCACCCACCTCGTCTACGCCGCGCTCTATGAGGCGCCGAACCTGGTCGATGGCTGGCGCGATCCCGGCCAGATCAGCACCAATGACGCCATGCTGCGCAACCTGATGGCGGTTCTCCAGCCGGCCGCGCCAACGCTGCGCCATGTGGCGCTGCTGCAGGGCACCAAGGCCTATGGCGTTCATGTTCGCCCGCTCAAGGTGCCGGCGCGGGAAGGCCGCTCGGAAATGTACGAGCAGCCGAATTTTTACTGGGCGCAGGAGAATTTTTTGCGCGGACTGCAGCCGGGCAAGGCAGATCTTGGGAAGAATTGGCACTGGAGCATTCTGCGGCCCGTCCTGATCGTTGGCGAGGCCATCGGCGGCGCCATGGACCTGATCCCGCCGCTCGGCGTCTATGCCGCCATGCTGCGCGAGCAGGGCAGGGCGCTGGACTACCCGGCAGGTGCGGCACGGGTGTCGCAGGCGGTCGACGTCGACCTGCTGGCGCGCGCCATCGCCTGGAGCGGCGAGGCGGAGGCGGCGCGCAATGAAGTGTTCAACGTCACCAATGGCGACGTCTTCACCTGGGAAAATGTCTGGCCGGCGATAGCGGAAGCGCTGGACATGAAACCGGGCGCCGCCGTTCCATTGTCGCTGGCGCAAGCCTGGCCGCAATGGATCGCGCCATGGGACGCGCTCCGGAAAAAACATGATCTGGCATCGCCCGGCCTCGAAGCCTTCGTCGGCCTGTCGTTCCAGTACGCCGACTACACCATGCGCTATGGCCAGACCGAACCGGGGCCGCCCGCGCTCGTCTCGACCGTGAAGATCAACCAGGCCGGTTTTACCGAGATGATGGACACCGAAGTGATGTTCCAGAAATGGTTCAGGCAGGCGCGGGCGAGCCGGTTGTTGCCGTGAGGTTTCTTCACCCTCCCCTGGAGGGGGAGGGTCGGCTCACATGGAGCGCAGCGAAATGTGAGGCGGGGTGGGGTGAAGGTCTCTCCACTCGGGCACCGTTCGAAACGAGAGACCGTCACCCCACCCCGCCGCTCCTTTCAGTCGCGTCGACCTTCCCCCTCCAGGGGAGGGTAAGTGAATCATGCGATGCTGGACGGATACGCGTCAGCTTGCGGCAAACGCCGCTTCCATCGCCTTGCGGGTCTTGATGGTGTCGTTGTTGGCGTCGAACTCGACATCGCTCCAGCGCACCACTTCGCCATGGGCGACGTCATTCTTCAGTTTTAGCCGGTGCGCGAGCCCGATCGGCAGCGCGCCTGCGGCAAGGCTTGCCGCCGCCGGCATCAGTTTGCCCCACACCGTATAGCCGCCTTCGCCGTCGAGCATTTCGCCGGCGCGCAAATGGCGTTTTGCGACGGAGGCGACGTCGCCCCTGAATCCGAGCGGCTGACCGGTCGGCTCGTTGCGCAATGCCGCCGACAGGATCGAGATGTTCAGCTCGAGCCCGATCAGATGATACGGCTTGTACATCGCCGCATAGCGCCCTGAGGCGTCGGTCTTGAGGCCGTACTGCTTAAAACAGTCCGCGGCATAATCGTTCGGCGCTTCCAGCACCACATAGACGCCCCAGCGCAGGTCGCGGAACACCGGGCGGCCGTCGCGCTCCAGCGACGACACCACTTCCACCACGCCGGATTTCTCCAGCACGCCGCCCGCCTCGCGCGGCCGCATCACATGCGGCAGGTCGTCGACGCCGCAGGGCGGGAACAGCAGGCCGCCGCCGGGTACGTCCAGCCCGGTGGCATTGGCGATCGCCGCCATTTCAATGGCGGACTTGGTGCCGTCGAGAAACGAATTGAACATCTGCGGGTTCATGCCGGCGGACTGCGCCTCGCCTGCCGTCAGGCCGTAATGGCCCCAGACGCCTTCCGGCGTGACGTCGTGATAGGCGGGCAGATATTTTGTGCCCTTGCCGGCGGCGACGACGCGAAAGCCTGTGGCACGGGCCCAGTCCACCATCTCGGCGGTCAGCGCCGGCTGGTCGCCATAGGCCAGCGAATAGACCACCCCGACCTTGCGGGCTTCCTCGGATAGCAGCGGCCCCGCCAGCACGTCGGCCTCGACATTGACCATGACGATATGCTTGCCGGCCGCAATCGCGGCGCGGGCGTGCCGGATGCCGACGGCGGGATTGCCGGTGGCTTCCACGATCACTTCGATAGGGCCCGACGCCGCCTTGGCGCCGTCGTCGGTAAATGTCGTCGCCGCGATCCGCTCCGCATCCCAGCCGACGGTGCGGCAGGCCTCGCGGGCGCGTTCCGGATCGAGATCGACGATCACGGGCACCTCCAGCCCCGGCGTATGCGGCACCTGGGCCAGAAACATCGAGCCGAATTTGCCGGCGCCGATCAGCGCCACGCGGACGGGTTTGCCGGCTGCATGGCGGGCAGTGAGGAGGTGATGCAGGTTCATGGGGAAGGGGATCCGGTTGAAAATGAACGTGTCCCGGACGCGGTGCAGCGCTTTTCGCGCTGCTCCGCAGAGCCGGGACCCATGGGAATCGGTGGGAGCGCAGTATGGGCCCCGGCTCAACAGCGCATCACTTCATGCTGCGCTGCGTCCGGGGCACGAGAGATATATCCTACTCCGCCGCCTGCCGGTGCGCCCGTGCCAGACGCAGCAGCGCATCGTCATCCACGGTCTGGATCGGGGTAAAATCGCGATGCGCGATGTATTCCGGCCGCGTGGGGGTACGGATGTAGTTGGAAACCGCGTTCAGCGTCAGGTACACGATCTTGCGCGGATAGGGCGTGATGTTGCCGGCCGAGCCGTGCACCAGATTGCCGTGGAACATCAGCATGCCGCCGGCCTTGCCGGTCGGCGCGACGATGCCGCCGTCCTTGACCAGGCGCGTCACGGTTTCCTCGTCCAGCGTCCACAGCGGGTAACTGGTGGTCTCGAGATCGTGCGAGGCCTTGAGGTCTCCGGCGGTCTGGCTCTTCGGCACCAGCATCAGGGGGCCGTTGATCGGCATCACCTCGTCGAGGAAGATCGCGATGTTCATGGCGCGCGGCTGCGGCATGCCGTCGTCGCGTTTCCAGGTGCCGTAATCCTGGTGCCACTGCCAGACGTCCCCGGTGAAGGCCGATTTGGCGTTGATCTTGTACTGGTGCATGTAGACCTTCTCGCCGAAGATCTGTTCGACCGGTTCGATCATGCGCGGATGGGCGCCGAGCAGCCCGAATGCCTCGTTGTAGAGATGGGCGGCAAAGGCGGTGCGCGGCGCGCCGCTCTTTTCGCGCCAGACTTCGGGGCGTTTGGTGTCGTAGATGCCCTCCGCCTCGCGCGCCAGCAGCGCGACCTCTTCGGGGCTGAACAATTCGGGCAGGAACAGCCAGCCCTCGCGGTTGAAGTCGTCGATCTGTTGCTGGGTCAGTTTCATCGGTTGCTCCCTTGGCTCTGTTCTTGTCTTCGTCATGGCCGCGCTTGTCCCGGCCATCCACGCCCTGGCTTGCCTATGCAGCTCTCGCTGTCGCTTTCAGCCGCTCCTCGGTCATTCGTCCGGCGCCGAGCGCATGCGCCAGCGCGGCGCCTTCCGCGGCTTTCGCATTGCCCGACAGAATATGCGCGGCGATGGTTTCGTGTTCGCTCCAGGCGCTCTGGCGATAATCCAGCTCGGCCAGCACTGTCGCCATGGAGCGGCGCATATGCGGCCATTGCGGCCCGATCATTTCCTCGATCGCGGGATTGCCAGACAGCCGGTAGATCGCGCGGTGAAAATCGACGTCGAGCGCGATCAGCTTCGCCAGCGGTGTTTTCTTGTCGACCCCGCGCCCGGCGCGCAACGCCGTTTCGAGATCCACGCGTGCTGCCGTGTCGGTCTTGACGCGCCCGGCGGCGAGCCTTGCCGCCAGCGCATCGATGGCGCCGCGCACCTCGTAGAGCTGGCGAATCCGCACCGGATCGAGCTGCGTGACCTCAAAGCCCTTGCGGCCGCTTTCGGCAACGAGCCCCTGCCGGTGCAGCAGATGCAGCGCGTGGCTGACCGGCTGGCGCGAGACGCCGAGCTGTTCGGCGAGCTCGTTCTGCCGGATGCGGTGCCCCGGCGGCAGGGTGCGATCGACGATGCCGTCGAGAATCCGCGCATAGACCTGGTCGATCAGGTTCGGGGTCGGGTCGAGCGGGGTCATGGCGCGTCCGGTTGGAATACGGAATTCCGTATTCGGAAATTAACGACGGGGTACGCGGCCGTCAAGGGCCCGCTACGATGTCGTAGCCTGGATGGAGCGAAGCGAAATCCGGGACCCATGTTGAGGCGGGCGCGCCCCGTATTCCGCTTCGCTCCATACGGGCTACGGCCGTGTGCCGATCCGCTTCCAGTAGAACAGCGCCCCGCTCAAGCCGCCATGCGGCTTGAAAGCGTAGTCCGGAATTTCGCCGGCCAGGGTAAAGCCGAGTTTCTCGTACAGTCCCGCCGCGCCGCCGTCGGTCGCGGTGTCCAGCACCAGCAGCGTTCGCCTGCGCTCGACCGCCAGTTGTTCGGCCGTCCGCATCAAGGCGGTGGCGATGCCGCGGCCGCGGTGGCTGCGGCGGGTCATCATCTTGGCGATTTCGGCGCGATGCGGCTGATTGGGCGGGCAGTCGAGCAGCAGGGTGACGGTGCCGGCGAGCACATCGCCGTCCCAGGCGCCGAGAATGATCCGCTGGTCGCGGCCGGCTGCCGTCAGCGCGTTGTCCCAGAAGGCATCGGCCGCTTTCGGCTGCAGCGGATGCATGAAGCTGACCGATCCGCCGTGCGCGACCGTCTCGATCAGGATCTCACTCAGCATTCTCAGAGTATCGGGCGAGGCACTTAGTGCATTGATCTCGATCGCGGACATGATGGTTCGGCCCCAAAACAAAACAGATTCGTGAGTCGGCGATGGCGTTTGATCAAGTGCGATCGACTGCCCGCGCCTGCTTGATTTCCGCAATTCTCTCGACGTCCTCGATCTGGAGATGGCGGCCGCGCTCCAGAATTTCCAAGGTGTACTCTTCGTAGGTGAGCCCCAGCCGTTCGGCTTTCCGGATCCGAAACATGACGATCCCGGGCGAGGGGTTTTTCCACGCCGCGCGGTGCGCCGCCTTCCAGCAGAAATAGTTTCCGATGCCGCCATTGCCCCATTCCGGCGTGTGCTCCTCCAGCGGCGGCCCGCCATTGTGACCGGCGGGCGCGCTCGTTTCTTCGCGGATGTCGGTCGGCGTGCTGGAGGCATTGGTCCCATGCATCGCGCTAGCTCCGTGCGAGGGCGACGAGATAGGTGCAGGGGGCTTTGCTCTCGTTGGCGAAGGTGGTTTCCGCCGGCGCACCGAAGCCAAGGCAGTCGCCGGTGGCCAGCACACTGCGCTCGCCATTCTCGGTGATGACGAGCTCGCCTGTCTGCACCCAGACCGCCTGGCGGATCCGTGCATAGGACGAGGCCGGAAGCACGACGCTCTTGCCGGCGGGCATCTCGACCTGGATGATTTCGACGGGATGGTCGGGCCGGCCGAACACCTGCTTGCGCGAATAGCCGGTCGCGGGATCACGCCACACCGGCTGGTCGGCGGCGCGCGACAGCAGCGGCTGGGTGGCGTCGCCTTCAGCACGCACCAGCAGGCCCGCCAGCGTCAGGTCGAAGGCGCTGGCGAGCCGCACCAGGATCACCGCGGTGGGGCTCAGTTCCTCGCGTTCGATCTTGCTGATGGTGGCCTTGGAGACGCCGGATCGTTCGGCCAGATCCGCCAGCGACCAGCCACGCGCGTCCCGCTCCAGCCGCAGCCGGCGCGCGATCCGGGTCCCGGTGCCGTCTCCTATAATTGACATTCGTCTCTTATAGTAGATTAAGCCGACCACGGCAAGGCGCGCGGAGCCTCAGGTGCGATCAATTCGCCGCCAGAAACTCCAGCACGATCTCGCAATATTTCTGTGGCGCCTGCTCGAACATCGGGTGCGTGGTGCCCGGGATCATGGCCGTCGTTGAGCCCTTCACATGCGCCGCCAGCGCCCGCAGCACCTGCGGCAGCGTGCCCTTGGTATTGCCGCCACCGATGAACAAGGTCGGCGTCCTGATCGCCTCGGCATCGGCTTTGGAAAACGGCGGGCGGTTGTCGCGGACCTGGCCGATCAGCGTCATCGCGTTATCGCGCAACAGCTGCTTCGGCGACGCCGGCAGCCGGTTCCAGGCGCCGGGGCCTTCCAGCGTGTCCAGGAAATACGCCAGTCCGCCGTCGATATCGCCGCCGGCGATTTTTTCCGCCGATGCCGCGAACCGCGCCGCCAGCGGCGAGGGCCCGCCCCTGAAGGCGGGATCGAGCGTGGCGTCGAGTTCGCCGCCGGGTTCGGCCAGGATCAGTCTGCGCAACAGGTCGGGCCGCCGCTGCGCCACCCGAAACGAAATGTGCCCGCCGCGCGAATGCCCCATCAGGTCGACCGGCTTGCTGTCGAGCTGCTCGATGAAGCCGATGACGTCGTCGACATGCTGCGCGATCGAATAGGTGTCACTGGCGCCGTCCCAATGCTCAGGAAAGAAGTGCCGCAGCGACACCGCGATCACGCGATGCTTCGTCGTCAGCGGCCCGAGCACCGCCGACCAGATCCGGAAATCGCACAGCGAGCCGTGCACGCAGACCAGCGGCGGTCCCCGGCCGACCTCGAGATAGGCCATGTCGTATCCGTTGACGCGAAGGGTTTGCATGGAGGACTCGCTGGATGGAGTAGCTTTGGGCAGGGCGCCCGGATGTCATACGCGGGCTTGCCCGGCGACGACCACCTTTTCCCATGGGACACTGCCATGTTCCCCCGGAATCCGGGTGGATAGCAACAATCTCCAAGCCTATCTTTGAGGTCAGCATCAAGCTCAAACATGGAGCTACAGGATTGGAGGCAGCCATGACCGGCCGCTCTTTTGCAATATTCGACACATCGATCGGCCGCTGCGGCATCGTGTGGGGCGCGCGCGGCATCAACGGCGTGCAGCTGCCGATGGGCAGCGAGGACAAGACTCGCACCCGGATTCGCCAGAGCCATGGCGACCTCGCCGAGGCGTCGCCGCCGGCCGAGGTGCAGCGCGCGATCGACGGCATCGTCGAACTGCTCGCGGGCAAGCCGAACGATCTCGCCGACGTCGTGCTCGATCTCGACGGCGTTCCCGAGTTCAACCGCGGCGTCTACGACATCGCCCGCAGCATCCCGCCGGGCAAGACGCTGACGTATGGCGATATCGCCAAGAAGCTCGGCGGCGTCGAGCTGTCGCGCGACGTCGGCCAGGCGCTCGGACGCAACCCCTGTCCGATCGTGGTGCCCTGCCACCGCGTACTCGCGGCCGGCGGCAAGCCGGGCGGCTTCTCGGCCAACGGCGGCGTGGTAACCAAGCTGAAGATGCTGGCGATCGAAGGCGCGGTGGTCAATCACACGCCGAGTTTGTTCGATTAGTGCATGGGTGGTGCGATAAAGCCCGGTGCCACACCTCTCCCTTCGGGAGAGGTCGGCGCGTAGCGCCGGGTGAGGGGTTACGGACTATCGAAAGACCGTAACCCCTCACCCGCTCGCCAGTGCTCGCGACCTCTCCCAGAGGGAGAGGTGGCACTGAGCGCTCCTCATGCGCTTGCAAAACTCTCGAGCGGCAGCGGACGAGCTAAACCGCCTCGCACGAAAACCCGTTGCCCAGCCGCCGGATCCTCCCCGTCGAGGGCGAGGGAAAATGCGCGGTGCAGCACAGCGTGTCGGTGTCGCAATAGCGCTCCAGGAAACCGCGCCGCGTCGCGGCCGCCGCCGCCTGATCGACGTCGAATTTCACCGACAGCTCCGGATAGCGCGTCTGCAGCGGCGAGTGCATCAAATCGCCGGAGAATACCGCGTCGTCCCTGCCGCGGCCGAAGGTGAATGCGACATGCCCCGGGGTGTGGCCCGGCGTCGGCAGGATCCGCGTGTGGTCGCCGATAGCGTAATCGTCGCGCACGATCTCGGCTTTACCTGCTTCGACCACCGGCAGCACGCTGTCGCCGAACGGCGGCACCGGCGTCTTGGCGTTCTGTTCGGTCCAGTAGTCGAACTCGCTCTTGCCGAACACGTAGCGTGCGTTGGGAAAGGTCGGCACCCAGTGGCCGTTCTCCAGCCGCGTGTTCCAGCCGACGTGGTCGACATGCAGATGGGTACACATCACGAAGTCGATGTCATTGACTGAAAAACCGGCTGCACCCAGCGCGCGCAGATAGGTGTCGTCGGTCTTCATGTTCCATTTCGGGCGCAGCGGCCGCGGCTTGTCGTTGCCGATGCAGCTGTCGACCAGGATGGTGTGGTGCGGCGTCTTCACGACATAGGACTGGAAACACAGGATCAGCACATCGTTGGCGTCGAGCGCTCCGGCCTGCTGCATCCAGGCTCGGTTTTCGGCGAGTTGTTCCGTCGTCAGCCCGGGCAGCATATCCAGCGCCGGCAGGAAGGTGGTTTCCTGCTCGATCAGGCGATGGATGGTGAGATCGCCGACGGTAAATTTGAGAGTCATGGTTATTCCTGCCCGTTACGCCGGCGGCGGCACCGAGATCTTGACCGACGGACGTTCCAGCATCTTTTCGTGGAAGGCGTCGAGCTTCGGGAAGGCCTTGCGCCAGCCGCAATCGGCGAAGCGGAAGTCGGCATAGCCGAGCACGCAGACCAGCGCGATCTGCGCGATATCGAGTTGCGGCCGCGCCAGCATCTCGGTCTGTTTCTCGAACCGTGCCATGCCGTTCCAGGCGCGGGCCCAGTGATCGTCGGCCCAGGCCTGCCAGCGCTGCGGCTCCGGCCGCACCATCTTTTCGTAGCGGCACAGCAGCATCGAATCGAGCATGCCCTGCAGCATGGAGTGATCGCTCTTGACCTTCCATCGCGTCGCGCCCGATGCCGGAACCAGCTTTCCGCCGCCGGCGAGTTCGTCGAGATATTCCACGATGACGTAGGAATCGAGAATGACGTCGCCATTGTCGAGGATCAGCACCGGCAGCTTCTTCAGCGGCGTGATGCGCGAATACTCGTCATTGGGCTGGCCCGGCACCACGGTGGCCGAGATAAATTCGATTCTGTCGATCAGGCCGAGTTCGATCGCGGCAATGCGCACCTTGCGGGCGAACGGCGAGGCCGGGGAGAAGGAGAGTTTCATTATTGACGTCCTTTTGCTTTCCTCCGTCATGGCCGGGCTTGACCCGGCCATCCACGTCTTTCTTCCCGTGAGACGGCTTAGGCGTGGATGCCCGGGTCAAGCCCGGGCATGACGAGTTGATGGAAACGTCACGCCGCGACGATTTCCTGGCGCTGTTCGCCGAGGCCCTCGATGCCGAGCGTGACCACGTCGCCGACATTGAGGAACTTCGGCGGCTTCATGCCGGAGCCGACGCCGGGCGGCGTGCCTGTGGTGATGATGTCGCCGGGCATCAGCGTCATGAATTGGGAGACGTAGGAAACGATCTTGGCGACGCCGAAGATCATGGTCGCGGTCGAGCCGGTCTGGCAGCGCTTGCCGTTGACGTCGAGCCACATCGACAGTTTCTGCACGTCCGCGATCTCGTCCTTGGTGGCGACCCACGGGCCGAGCGGGCCGAAGGTGTCGTGCGATTTGCCCTTGGTCCACTGGCCCAGGCGCTCGATCTGGAAATTGCGCTCGGAGACGTCGTTGCAGACGCAATAGCCGGCGACGTGGTTGAGCGCGTCGGCCTCGGTGACGTATTTGGCGCGGGTGCCGATGATGATGGCGATTTCGACTTCCCAGTCGAGCTTGGTCGAGCCGCGCGGCTTCTCCACGGCGTCGTTGGGGCCGCACAGGCTGTTGATGGCCTTCATGAAGATGATGGGTTCGGCCGGTATCGGCATGCCCACTTCGGCGGCGTGGTCGGAATAATTGAGGCCGATGGCGATGAATTTGGGCACGCCGCCCACCGGCGCCCCGATCCTCGGCTTGCCGTCGACGGCGGGCAGCTTCGATGCATCGAGGCCGGCGAGTTTGGCGAGCGAGGCCGGCGAATAGGCCTCGCCGTCAAGGTCCTTCAGATGGGCGGAGAGGTCGCGCAGCTGACCCGATTTGTCGATCAGGCCGGGCTTTTCCTGGCCCTTGGCCCCGTAACGAACGAGCTTCATGTCTCACTCCCTTTTGAAGGTCTTACTTGCCTGGATGCTTCATGGAACAGCGGGCGGGGAAATTCAATGGCTGACTGCCCGCTGCATTGCAGGTCCGCTGCGTAGGGTGGGCAAAGGCGCCCCTTCGCGCCGTGCCCACCATCCATCGACAATGCCGTTGCGAATGGTGGGCACGCCATCGGCAGCGCGCATTCGCGCGACCCGCTGGCTTTGCCCACCCTACGATTCCTTCGCTTCACGCCAGCGCCACGAATTTGAAGGCGTCGCCGTCGCGCCTGATGTGGCCGGCGTTGAAGTGGCCGCCGATGACCAGCGTCGGCGTATCGGCGAAGCGTCCGAACAGCTCTCGCCGCGTCACTGGCGATTGCGAGGGATCGGAATCGGCGGTCGACGACCAGTCGAGATGCGCCATCTGGCAGGGATGGTGGGCGACGTCGCCGGTCAGTAGGCCCTGTTCGCCGTCCGACTGAATATGGATGCTCATATGGCCCGGGCTGTGGCCGGGCGTCGGGATCAGGGTGATCTCGTCGCACAGCCTGGCGTCGCTGGCGACCAGGTCGGCGCGGCCGGCATCCGCGATCGGCTTGACCGAGTCATTGAAGACCGCGAGCTTGTCGCTCTCGTCGCTGTGGTCGCGCCAGTGCTCATATTCGGTCCGGCCGAACACATAGCGCGCATTGGCGAAGGTCGGCACCCATTGGCCGCCAACGAGCCTTGTGTTCCAGCCGACATGATCGACATGCAGGTGCGTGCACAGCACGGTGTCGATGCTGTCGGGCGCAAAGCCCGCCGCGGTCATGGTTTCGAGGAAGGGGTCGTTGCGGTTATTCCAGGTCGGCACTTTGCGGCCTTCCTTGTCGTTGCCGAGCCCGGTATCGACCACGATTCGCCGCGTCGGCGTTTCCACCACAAGCGAATGGATCGACATTTTCAGCCGGCCTTCCTCGGTCGCGAAATGCGGAATCAGCCAGGGCAGTTTCTGGATTTCTTCGTTCGTGGCCAGCGGCAGGATGAATCGCGTGCTGCCGACCGTCTCCAGTTCGACGATTTTCGTGATCCTGACTTTGCCGATCTTCCAATGCATCCGGCGTTTCCCCGCGTGTTGTTGATGATCTCTTACCCCCCCCCCCCTCCAGGGGAGGGTAAACAAGAGTTCGCTCGATCAGCCTCTACCGCGCGCAGTCGACCACCACGGTTCCCAGCTTGTCGCCCCTCTCCACGGCGAGGTGGGCCTGCGCGGTTTCCGACAATGGAAACTGCGCGGCGATGTTGTGGATGCGTTTTCCCGCGGCGAGCCATTTCGAGATGTCGGCCTGCGCCGCCGCCAGCAACGGTTGCGGCAGCGCGAACAGCACCAGCGCGCGCAGCGTGATGCATCGCTCCATCAGTTCGCGCATCGGCACCACAGGGCTGCGATTGCCGTTGGTGGCGTAGACCGCAATCGTTGAATTCATCGCCATCAGTTTAAGCGTGGTGGCGATGTTGCCGCCGAAATCGACGTCGACCACGCGATCGACGCCGCGCCCTTCGGTAAAAGCCATCGCCTTGGCGACGACGTCCTCGGTCTTGTAGTTGATCACGAGGTCGGCGCCGGCCAGCCGCGCCTGCTCCGCCTTGAAGGCGGAACTGACCGTGGCGATCACCCGCGCGCCGCCCCATTTCGCCAGCTGCACGGCATAATGACCGACCGCGCCGGCGCCGCCGGTGACCAGCACGGTCCGGCCGGCGATTGGTCCGTCGCTGTACAGGCCGCACCATGCGGTCATGCCGGGAATGCCGAGCGTGGCGCCGGCCGCGAACGACACATCGTCCGGCAGCGGCGTCACCAGTTGTTCGGCCAGCGCAATGTACTCGGCCGCGGTGCCGAAGGCGCGGCCGTTGCGCTGGCCGTTGAACAGCCAGACCCGCTGCCCGACGCTGAGCCGGGTGACGCCGCCGCCGATCTGGTCGATGATCCCGGCACCGTCGCTGTTCGGTATCACGCGAGGAAACTCCATCGCGCGATAGCTGCCGGCGCGGCGCCCGACATCGGCGGGATTGATGCCCGAAGCTTCCAGCCGGATCCGGACTTCGCCCGGGCCGGCCGTTGGCGTCGGCATGTCGCCGAAGCTCAGGATATCGGGTGCGGCACCCGTGCGCTCATACCAGACCGCCTTCACTTACAGCGTGCCCGGGAAGGCGCCGCCGTCGAGCAGGATGTTCTGCCCGGTGATGAAGCCGGCCTTGGCGCCGCAGAGAAACGCGCAGGCCTGACCGAATTCCTCGGGGTCGCCGAAGCGCCCGGCGGGATTGAGCTTGGCCCGCTCCGCCAGCAACTGATCGACCGTGATGCCGCGCTTCTCGGCGTCGATCTTGGCGACCGGGCCGCGCAGGCGGTCGGTGTCGAACGGGCCCGGCAACAGGCCGTTGATGGTGACGTTGTTGATCACGGTTTTCCGCGCGACGCCGGCGCAAAAGCCGGTGAGGCCGGCGCGGGCGCCGTTGGACAGCCCCAGCACCTCGATCGGCGCCTTCACCGCGGCCGAGGTGATGTTGACGATGCGGCCGAATTTGCGCGCCATCATGCCATCCACCGTGGCCTTGATCAGCTCGATCGGCGTCAGCATGTTGGCGTCGATCGCCTTGATCCAGTCGTCGCGGGTCCAGTTGCGGAAATCGCCGGGCGGCGGGCCGCCGGCGTTGTTGACCAGGATATCCGGATCCGGGCAGGCCTTCAGCGCGGCCGCGCGTCCCTCAGGGGTGGTGATATCGCCGACCACCTCGGTCACGGTGACGCCGGGGCTCAATTTACGGATTTCGTCGGCGGTCTTCTTCAGCGCCTCGGCGCCGCGGGCGGTCAGCGTCACATGGACGCCTTCATTGGCGAGCGCGATGGCGCAGGCGCGGCCGAGGCCCTTGCTCGATGCGCAAACGATGGCGCGGCGGCCTTTGATTCCAAGATCCACTGTCTCACTCCCGTTATGTCTGGTGTTTTTTGAGGTCTAGTCCGGACCCTTGTAGCCAACCTGGGCGCGCTTGATAAGGGGATGGCGCACGGCCGAAATGCATATCCGCGACCCCGGCTTTGCACCCGGCCAAAATCGCCGTATGAGGGATGCCCAAAAGCGCCCCGAGGAATTTCGTCATGTCCGGCCTGTTCGACGTCAGTAAAGAAATCATACTCGTCACCGGCGCCTCGCAGGGACTGGGGCGGCAGTTCGCCCGCGTGCTGTCCGCCCATGGCGCCGCGGTGGTGCTGGCGGCGCGCCAGACCGCCAAGCTGAAGAGCCTGGAGGATGAAATCCGGGCCAAGGGCGGCCGCGCCGTCGCGGTGCAGATGGACGTCACCGATACCGCCTCGATCGCCAGTGCGATCGACAGCGCCGAGGCCGCTCTCGGCCCGGTCAGCGTGCTCATCAACAATGCCGGCATCGCCATCGAAAAGCTCGCGGTCGACCAGACCGAGGCGGACTGGGACGCCGTCATCAACGCCAACCTGAAGGGTGCCTATTTCACGGCGACCGAGCTGGCGCGGCGGATGATCGCGCGCAAGCAGGAAGGCAACATCGTCAATGTCGCCTCGGTGCTCGGCTTCGGCGTGATGAAGTTTCTCTCGCCCTACACCATCTCGAAGGCGGGCATCATCCAGGCCACCAAATCGATGGCGCTGGAACTGGCCGGCAATCGCATCCGCGTCAACGCGCTGGCGCCGGGCTATATCGACACCGAGATGAACCACGAATTCTGGGCAACGCCGGCGGGCGAGAAACTGGCCAAGCGGATTCCGCAGCGTCACGTCGGCGCCGAGTCCGACCTCGACGGCGCCATCATGCTGCTGGCCTCGAATGCGTCGCGCTACATGACCGGCAGTGTGGTGACCGTGGATGGCGGGTTTCTGCTGACGTGACGGCAACGCTGACTTCCCTCTCCCCTTGTGGGAGAGGGTGGATCGAATGCGCTCGCGCATTCGAGACGGGTGAGGGGTCTGTCTCCGCGGATAGAGACCCCTCATCCGGCGCGGATTTCATCCGCGCCACCTTCTCCCACAAGGGGAGAAGGAAGCAAGTGCGGCAATCAACCTAAGCCCGCATCTCCGCCTTGATCATGTCGGCGGCCTTCTCGCCGATCATGATGGTCGGTGCGTTGGTGTTGCCGCCGATCAGGGTCGGCATCACGGAGGCGTCGACCACGCGCAGGCCTTCGAGGCCGTGGACTTTCAGTTTGGCGTCGACCACGGCCATCGCGTCGCTGCCCATCCTGGCGGTGCCGACCGGGTGATAGACGGTGTCGACGCGCTGGCGCAGCAGCGTGCGGATCTGGTCGTCGGTCTCGACGCCTTCGGTGAACATGTCCTTCTGCTGCAGGGCGCGCAGCGCCGGCGTCTCCAGCAGCCGCCGCGTCACCTTGAAGCCCGCGACCATGGATTCGAGATCGGCCTCTTCGCCCAGGAAATTCGGATCGATCAGGGGAGGGGCGAGCGGATCGGCGCTGCCGAGTGCGACATTGCCGCGGCTCTTCGGGCGCAGCAGGCAGACGTGCATGGAAAAGCCGGTGCCGCTGTGGCGCTTGCGGCCGTGGTCGTCGGCCATCGCCATGCCGAAATGCAGCTGGATGTCGGGCACGTCGAGGTCGGGGCGGGTTTTCAGAAAGCCGCCGCATTCGGCGAAGTTCGAGGTCATCGGTCCGCGGCGTTCCCGGCGGTACTGGCTGATGGCGCGCAGCAGGCGCGGAATGCCCTTCAGCGAGAGGCCGTTGAAGTTCGGGTTGTCCGACATGTAGCCGAACACGAAATCGGGGTGGTCCTGCAGGTTCTGGCCGACGCCGGGCAGATGATGCCGGCTTTCGATACCGTACTTGCCGAGTGAGGCGGCGTCGCCGACGCCCGACAGCATCAGCAGTTGCGGGGTCTGGAACGCGCCGGAAGCGACGATCACCTCGCGCCGCGCCCGGATCTGTTTTGTCTCTTTGCCCTGCCTGTATTCGACGCCGACCGCGCGCGCGCCTTCGAACAGGATGCGGGTGGCATGCGCTGATGTCTCGACGCGCAAATTGGCGCGGCTGCCGATATGCGGATGGAGATAGGCGCGCGCCGCGCTCCAGCGCTCGCCGTTCTTCTGCGTCACCTGATAGACGCCGAGGCCTTCATGCTCATCGCCATTGAAGTCCTCGCGGATCCGGAACTGGCCTTCCCGCGCGCCTTGCAGGAAGATCTCCTGCACCGGATTGTCGGTGCGCAATTTGTTGACGGACAACGGCCCGCCCTTGCCGTGATACTCGCCGTCGAAATCGGCGTTGTCTTCGGAGCGCTTGAAATAGGGCAGCACGTCGCTGAACGACCAGCCGGGATTGCCGAGCGAGGCCCATTGGTCGTAGTCGCTGCGGTGGCCGCGGATATAGACCATGGCGTTGATCGCCGAGGAGCCGCCGAGTCCCTTGCCGCGCGGCTGATAGCCGATGCGGCCGTTGAGGCCCTTTTGCGGCACGGTGTCGAACGCCCAGTTGTTGAGCTTGCCCGGCACCATCAGCGCCAGCGCGAACGGCGTGGTCACCACCCAGTTGTCGTTCCTGCCGCCGGCGTCCAGCACCGCCACCGAGGTCTTGGGATCCTCGGAGAGCCGGCCCGCCACCGTGCAGCCGCCCGAGCCGCCGCCCACCACCACGAAATCGTATGTATCCGTCACGCGTATTTCCCCCAGTTCTTACTTCCTTTTCGTCATTCCGGGGCGATGCGAAGCATCGAACCCGGAATCTCGAGATTCCGGGTTCGCTCGCTTCGCTCACGCCCCGGAATGACGACCTTTTACTACTACGACATGAATCGCAGCAGCTTTTCCAGCCGCGCGATTTTGCCGCCATAGGGCGGATAGAGATCGGCGAGGCGGTTGAACTTCGAGCGATAGAACACCGGCTTCAGCTTGCTCATGGTATCAAAACCCCATTCGCCGTGATAGGCGCCGGTGCCGGACGCCCCGACGCCGCCCATCGGCTGGTACATCTGGGCGAAGTGAAACAGGCAGTCGTTGACGGTGACGCCGCCGGAGACGGTGCGGTCCAGC
The DNA here is from genome assembly GCF_030646015.1 of Bradyrhizobium sp. Classification (GTDB taxonomy): domain Bacteria; phylum Pseudomonadota; class Alphaproteobacteria; order Rhizobiales; family Xanthobacteraceae; genus Bradyrhizobium. Next base: position 15,607 of record NZ_JAUSLT010000166.1, on the reverse strand, counting down.
ACCGCGTCGCGCGCCGCCTCGTCCTTGCCGAACCAGTACAGCGCCAGCGGCCGGTCGTGCTTGTTGATATAGGCGACGGGCTCGCTCGCCTCCCGGTAACCCATGATCGGCAGCAGCGGCCCGAAAATTTCTTCCTGCATGATCGCCATCTCGGGCGTCGCGCCGACCACGATGGTCGGCGGAAACTTGCGCTTCGATTTCCAGGCGGGATCGCCGGGTGTTGTCACCTGCATGATCCGCGCGCCCCTGGCGGCGGCGTCCGCCACCAGGCCTTCGAGCCGGCTGTAATGCCGGTCGGATACGATCGAGGTGTAGTCCTTGTTATCAGGGTCGGTCCCGAACATCCGCTGCATGCTGGCCTGCACCTTGCCGGCGAACTCCTGCACCGACGCTTCCGGCACCAGCGCATAATCGGGCGCGATGCAGGTCTGGCCGGCGTTGAGCAATTTGCCGTAGGCGATGCGCTCGGCGGCTTCGGCGATATCGGCGGAGCGGTCGACGATGGCGGGCGATTTGCCGCCGAGTTCGAGCGTGACCGGCGTCAGGTTGCGCCCCGCGGCTTCCGCGACGAGGCGGCCGACCCGGGTCGAGCCGGTGAAGATCAGGTGGTCGAATGGCAGCGACGCAAAGGCCCTGGAGATCTCGTCCTCGATACCGGTGACGATCATCTCGGTGCGGTCGAACTTGGCCGCGATCACTTCCCTTAACAGCGCGGAGAACCGCGGCACCAGCTCGCTCGGCTTGATCATGACCCGGTTGCCGGCGGCCAATGCGGCCACCGCCGGCGCCAGCGTCAGCTGCAGCGGATAATTCCACGGCGCGATGATGCCGACCACGCCGAGCGGCTGCGGCAGCAGCCGGTTTTTCGCGGGGAAGAACTGCAGCGACGTCGCCACCCGCTTCGGCGCCATCCATTTCCCGAGGGATTTGGCGGCGTGCTTGATCTCGCCCAGCACCAGCATGGTCTCGGCGATCGTGGTCTCGACCGTGCTGCGATGGCCGAAATCGGCCGAGATCGCCTGTTCGAAGCGGCTTTCGTTGTCCGAGACCGCCGCGCGCAGCCGCGCCAGCCGGTCCAGCCGCTCGGCGAGGGATGGCGGTGGCGCGGTCCGGGTCAGCTCGAACAGGCGGTGAAAGGCGTCCTCCAGGGCGTTCTGCCCGGGGCTTTTCAGGGGCTGGTCCATGGCGTTTCCTTCGGGTTCCCGGCCCGGAAGCTGGGCTTTTGCGCAGTTTCTGGCAAGAGCGGTGTCGGCGGGCTGATCTGGCGCAATAAACCCTCGTTTCCACCGTCATAAAAAGCTCAAAAGATCGCCCACGGGCCTTTCCAAAGCCGGCTCGCGTTGGTACATACCGCTCGCACCCAATGGCAACGCCTGCGGGCAGCCTTCTCAGGAAGCCTCCGGACCAGATCGATCGGCGCCCCCGGGCGTTGGCCCAATTCGTTTCGGTATCGTTTTCTTGAAGGCGCGCAACGGTTTATCGCGGGGTGGAGCAGCCCGGTAGCTCGTCAGGCTCATAACCTGAAGGTCATAGGTTCAAATCCTATCCCCGCAACCAAATTAAGCCCGGTATTCAAGCGATCACGCTTCGATTGCCGGGCTTTTTTGTCTGTTGCTAGCACAAGACGCGAATTTAGCTCGTCCTAGCCGGCCCGGTATAAAGCCGCGGAAACCATCGATCGACCACCGACAACGGAAACCCCAGCCGTACGGTCGATCGCGAGGTCGGCGACACGAGGAAGCCTTTTTCAATGAGGGTGTTGAGTACCGTCCTGGCCTGGCGTTCCCGGTAGCCGGTCAGATCCGGAGCCTTGCCGCGCGAAAACTCGCCGACCAGCACGGCTTCGCGCAGCAGCGGCCAGCTGCCTCTCGGCAAGCGGCCAGAGCGTGTCTCCTCCTCGCACCAGATTTCCATGCGGCGCTGAAGCTCAGCGGGTTCGAACAGCGATTCCATGAAGACCATCTGGGCCACGCAGCTCGACAGGAAAAACACGCAGAAATCGACTAGGCCGGATTGGGTGAGGTTGCCGCGGCCATCGAGGTCGCCGCGACGCGGTTGATCGGCGGATTGCAGCGCCGCCTTGTAGGTGTCGACCGCGCGGGCGAGGCCGCGCGAGACCGACCAGAGGCTCGATCCGATGCCAAGCTCGTTGAGCAGCGCGTGCGAGGTGAGGCGTGCGACCCGGCCATTGCCGTCGGCGAACGGGTGAATCCAAAGCAGGCGATGGTGTGAGGCCGCCACGCCCACGATGCGTTGAATCTTGGGGAGGTTATCGTTGCCATAGGCAGAGGCGAAGCGTTCGAGCAGCGCAGCCAGGTCTTTCGGGGCAGGGGGGATGTGGCGCCCGACCTTGACCATGCTGTGCCTCAGCTCGCCCGGAACGATCCGTTCTTCCCGGCCGGTGCCGGGATCCTTGACGATCAGGAGTTGCTCCGGCAATTGCCGGCAGAATTCTTGATGGACCCAGCGGATGAACGCGATCGAAGTGGAAGGTTGCGGCGCTGAGCCAGCATCGATCTTTCGCTGCACGTCGATGTGCGCGCGGGCTTCGAGCTGGAGATTGCGTTTTTCGGGTTCGGCGCTGTAGTCGCCAGCCAGCGCGCGATCGATATCGATGGGGTGGGTATGGTGTCCCTCGATGAGGTTGCTGTAGTAGCAGTTCATGGAGCGCACGAGGTTGCCGAGGCCCTCCTGCATGACGGGGTGAAGGCGGCCGGCCAGGGCGCTGCTCCTGGCAACGAGGTCGGTAGCAAGGTCGGAAAGGCGCTTGCTCTCTTCCGGGAAGAGCGGTTCCATGGCGGTGGGACTGGTCACTTTTGCCGCTTTCTTTGTGGGTATAGTATATATTTATCAGTGGTTTATAAAAATTTTGACCTTGAAATTGCCGGTTATTTTGCCGGTTCCTTTGCCGGTTGGCAACGGAATTTTATCCGATCACCTCGCACAGCATCCCCGGCCTCCTGCATGGTCAAATGAGAAAGCCCAAGACCCATGAAGACGACCGTGGTCGGACATGTCGAAAGTCTGTGGCGCTATCCCGTCAAGAGCATGCGCGGGGAGGCGTTGCCGGAAGCGTTTGTCAGTTTTTCCGGAATTTTGGGGGATCGGCTCTACGCCGTCCACAACTCGGCGGCGCCGAAGGCTTTCCCCTATCTCACCGCACGTGGCCGCAACGACATGCTGCTGTACCGTCCGTTCTTCCGCGATCCCGAACGCGCGGTGCTGCCGTCCAACCTTGCGGAGGCCGAAGCGCTCGGACCTGGCGTCACCCCGCTCTATCCGTCTCCTGACGAACTCGCCGTCGATGTCGAGACGCCCTCGGGAGAAGTGCTTGGGATCGATGATCCCCGATTGCTCGCTGCGCTGAGCGACAACAAAATTCCGGCGTCCGCTCTGACCATACGACGGTCGGACCGCGCCATGACGGATTGCCGTCCCATTTCGATGTTCTCGACCCAGACGATCCGCACCATCGGTGACGCCCTGGGCCTCTCGCTGGATCAGCGGCGATTTCGCGCCAACATCTATGTCGACCTTGCATCGGGAGAGGGGTTTGCGGAGGACCGGTATGTCGGTCGTCAACTCCGGATCGGCAGCAAGGTCGTGATCGCGGTGCTCGAGCGCGACATCCGATGCAAGATGATCAGCCTCGATCCGGAGACCGCGGAGGCAAACCCCGACGTCCTGAAATATGTCGCGCGAAACCACGACGGCAAAGCGGGCATCTATGCCGCGGTGCTGGTGGAAGGCATGGTGCGCGCGGGGGACGAAATCCGTCTGGTCGACTAGCGGCCCGTTGGGCGGGGCGGCATGCTAAATTGTTTTCGCGTAAGGCATTGATTTCCCCACCTCTGTATCTGTGCATGGGGTTGTTTTCGATGTTTATGCTGGAAGTGGGCAGGTTCCCGGAATGTAGGTGAGCAATTGCAAGAACGTTATCAAGGTCAATCCCTGAACAGGCTGGAGGATCATCGCTTCCTCACCGGCCACGGCAAATATGTCGCCAATGATCACGTGCCCGGCGTGCTGCATGCCCATGTGGTTCGCTCGCCCGTCGCCTTCGCCCGGATCGCGCGGCTGGATCTGGCGGCGGCGCGCGCGGTCCCCGGCGTTGTGGCTGTCTATAGCGAAGCCGACCTCGCGGCCGACGGCATCGGCGAGTTGCCGTGCATCACCGTGATCGAGGCGGTGGAGCCGATCATCGTTCCGCCGCGCCCGGCGCTGGCCCGCGGTTTTGTGCGGCATGTCGGCGATCCCGTGGTCTGCATCATCGCGGAGTCGCCGGAGGCGGCGATCGCGGCCGGCGAAGCGGTGGACGCCTCCTATGAAACGCTGCCCTGCGTCACCGTCGCCACCGCGGCTTTGCAGCCGGGCGCTCCGTCGATCTGGCCGGAGGCGCCGGGCAATTCTGCATTCCTGTTCCACAAGGGGGATGCTGCGGCTGTTGCCGCCGCGATGGCGTCGGCGGCGCATGTGGTCGAATGCGACCTCTTCAACAACCGCGTGGTCGCCGCCCCCATGGAGACGCGGGCCGCCATCGGCTTTCATGATCGCAAGACCGACAGGTTTTGTCTTTCGCTGACCGGCCAGGGTGTCCACGATCTTCGCCGGCAGCTTGCGGAGACCATCTTCAAGATTCCGGCCGGGCGCATCCGCGTGGTGGTGCCCGACGTCGGCGGCGGCTTCGGGATGAAGAACTACCTGTATCCCGAATATGTGCTGGTGCTGTGGGCTTCGCGAAAACTCGGCCGCCCGGTGCGCTGGGTCTCCGAACGATCCGAGGATTTTGTCAGTTCCGCGCAGGGGCGCGATTTCTTTGCCCGCTCCAGACTCGCGCTCGACAAGAAGGGCCGGTTTCTCGGTCTGGAGGTGCGGGCGGTCGCCAATATGGGCGCCTATCTCTCGACTCTGGGCCCCATCAGTTCGACCAATGCCGCCGGCAGCGCGATAGGCGGCGTCTATGATATTCCCGCCGTGTTCTTCGAAGTGCGCGGCGCCTTCACCAACACGCCGCCGATCGACGCCTACCGCGGCGCAGGCAAGCCCGAAGCCAATTACCTGATCGAGCGCCTGGTGAACCTCGCATCCGTCAGGACCGGGATCGATGCCATCGAGTTGCGCCGGCGCAATATCATCGGCACGTTTCCGCATCGCACGGCGATGGGCATGAAGATCGACGGCGGCCGTTTCGGCGCCGGTCTGGACGAGGCGATGGCGCTCGCGGAGTTCGACGGTTTTCGCAAGCGTCGCGCGCAATCGAACAAGGCTGGTTTGTTGCGCGGCATCGGCCTTGCCTGCTTTCTCGAAACTTCCCGCGGCGTGCCAAGCGAGTTCGCGCGCGCCGCGTTCGAGGCTGATGGCGCGGTGTCGCTGGCGGTCGGCACCCAGTCCAACGGCCAGGGACACGAAACCGCCTATCCCCAGGTCGCCGCCGACCTCTTGGGATTGCCGATTGCCGCATTCCGTTTCCACCAGGGCGACAGCGAGCTGCTGCCGGGCGGCAACGGCCATGGCGGCGCGCGTTCGATGCATATGGGCGGCACCGCCCTTGTCATGGCCGTCGAAAGACTGATCGAGAAGGGCCGGCTGATCGCCGCGCATCTGCTGCAGGCGCCGGTCGATCAGGTTTCGTTCGTCGACGGCAACTTCGTCGTGCGGGACACCGAACGCGCCATCGCGATCGGCAAGGTAGCCGATGCTGCGCGAGATCCCGCCAGTCTTCCCGAAGGATTGACGCCGGGGCTGGAAGGAAATGCGACCAACGGCTCCGACCTCTACACGTTTCCGAATGGTTGCCACGTCGCGGAAGTCGAGATCGATCCGGAAACCGGCGTCGTGCGGCTCGATCGCTACACGATCGCGGATGATTTCGGCCGCCTCATCAACCCGCGCGTGGCGCTCGGGCAGGTTCATGGCGGCGTGGTACAGGGTATTGGGCAGGCGCTGCTGGAGCATGTCGTCTTTGACGCCGAGGGCCAACTGCTGACAGGTTCATTCCTGGACTATGCGTTGCCGCGCGCCCAGGACCTGCCGAACTTCGCCGGCGGCCTGAATGTATCAGAGCCGACCCTGTCCAACCCGCTGGGCGTGAAAGGAACCGGGCAGGCCGGCGCCATCGCCGCGCCGCAAACCATCATGAACGCCGTGCTCGATGCCTTGTCGCCGCTGGGTATCAATGAGCTGGATATGCCGGCGACGCCGTTTCTGGTCTGGAGCGCTATCCAGACGGCGCGTGCAACGTCCCGCAAGGAATAGTTGCGCCGGCCATTCACGGCGATATCGACCGGGACGCCGGAAAAATCGACGCAACGATCGCGGTGCCGAGCCGGCTTGCGACGGTGAAGCTTTCGCCGGCATCGATGCGCAGAGCGTGGCCGCTCGCGATCCCGCAGGCGTTGCCGTTGATGGCGAGGTCGCAGGGCGTCGTGGCCGCGTAGATGATGTGGACGCCGGCCGGGCGGGAATTCGTGGCGCCTGTCGTGAGGCATGTGAGGTCGATCGACACCCGCGACCGGTCGCCGAGCAGGTTGACGACCTCGACCGGTCCGGATTCGAGCCGGCTGACGATCGCCGTTTCCCCGGCAAACCGGACTGGCTTGAACGGCTGCCGGACGTCGATCTCGCCTGCAGGCGTCTCGAGCACGAGCCCCTGACCGGAAACCAGCACCTGCTGGCGGTCGAAGCCGCTCAGATCGGAGAAGGGAGCCGGTGTCACGATGGCAGTCCGGCCAAAACGCCATACCATTCCTTCCCAGCTGCCCGGTGCGAATCCCGGGAGCAGGGATTCGGCGACGTCGATGGTGACGCCGCCGCCGTTCTTCCAGGGCGTATGCCGGAAGGCGGCCGGATCGATCGGCGCGAGCCGAATCCCGCCGCCGTCAGCCGTGGGGCTCATTGCCCCATCTTGAGGCCGAGCGACTTGCCGATCGTCGCATTCCAGTTGGCGACGCAATCGGCGCCGCAGCGCTGCGCGAAGCCGGGCATGATCGCCTTCACCAGCGCATCCTTGCGCAGCGCCTCGTCAGCCGGCGTCACGGCGACCAGTTTCATGGCCGCCGGCTTGCCTTCCTTGCATGACGCGCTGCCGGTGTTGCAGTCGATGCCGGTCTGGGTTTCGGTCCTGGCCTGTTCGAAAATCGAGTCTTCGAGCTTCCGGACATGGGTCTCCAGGAAGGCCTGCACCTTCGGATCCAGCGTTTTCCACCATGCGAGATTGGCGAGGTGGGCGGCGAGGCCGAAATTGATCGGCATCGGCGAGATGAATTTGGCCGATTCATGCCACTTCGAGCGGTAGCCGGACAGCGCGCCGGTGATGGCGCAATCGATCACGCCGCTGGCGAGCGCCGGTTGCACCTCCGCGAATGCGATGGTGATCGGCGAACCGCCAAGGTGGGACACGAATGCCTGCTGCGAGGCGCCGGACGCGCGCACCTTGCGTCCCCTAAGGTCGGCGACGTTGGTGAAGGCATCGCGACAGTAGATTACCTGGGCCTGATACGTACCGAAGCCAAGCAGTTTCAAGCCGTGCTTTTCCTCGAGGAACTTGGCATAGCTCGGCCGCAGCACATCGGCTGCCTTCTGCAGTTCCTCCACCGAGCCGACCAGGCCGACCAGGTCGGCCGCTTCATTCATCGGCACTTCGCCGGAATTGTAGTTCAGGACGGTGGTGGCGAATTGCAGGGTGCCGGATGAAACCAGCCGGAAGATTTCCGGTCCCTTCAATCCGAGCTCGGTGAAGGATTTCAGCTGGACCTTGATCGCGCCGCCCGACTCCTTTGGAACGGTCTCGTTCCAGAACGGCACTTCGCGATTGAGATACATCGACAGATTGCCGATGCTGCCGACCACGTTGAACGCGGTTGCGGGCAGTCCCTGGGTCTGGGCAGCGACAGGCAGCGGCGCGAGGCCGATGGTGGAAGCGGCGGCAAGCGCAGCAAGAACGGGTCGCATCGACATTGTCAGGTCTCCTTGAGGGCAGGGGCTATTTCGTCGGTTGCAGCAGGCTCGGCAGCCACAGCGCGATCTCGGGGAATGCAATCAGAATACCGATCATCATGATCATTGCGCCGACAAATGGAAGGGCGCCGATGCACAGGTCCCAGAACGGCCCGGGTCCGCGAACCGACTGGACCACATAGAGGTTCAGGCCGACCGGCGGGGTGATGAGCGCCGCCTCCATCAGGATCACGAAGATGATGCCCCACCAGATCGGACTGTAACCCATGGCGGTGATGACAGGCACGACCACGGGGGTGGTGGCGATCATCATCGACAGCGTCTCCATGAAGCAGCCGAGGATCAGGTAGAACGCGATGATCGCGAGTAGCATCGCCAGCGGCGGCAAGCCAAGCGACAGCACTGAATCGGTCACCGCCTTGACGAGGCCGATCGAGACCATCACGAAGTTCAGGAAAAAGGCGGCGATGATGATCAGCATGATCATGCAGGTGGTTCGCACGGTGCCTTCGAAGGCGCGGACCAGCACCGGCAAAGTCAGCTGGCCATTGGCCGCCACCAGGCCCAGCGTCGCCATCAATCCGAGCGCCGCCGCCTCGGTCGGGGTGGCGATGCCGACGTAGATGGAGCCGACCACGATGAGGAATAGGCCGAGCGGCGGTACCAGATGTTTCAGCCCGGCGATCCGTTGCGGCCACAGTCCGGCGGTCTCGACGGCGGGACCCGCCAGCCCCGGCCGCCAGATCGCGACGGCGAACACGATCAGCGAGAACAGCCCGGCCAGCATGAATCCCGGAATGAACCCCGCGGCGTAAAGCTGGGCTACCGAAGTGTCGGTCAAGACCGCATAGATGATCATGTTGATGGATGGCGGGATCAGGATCCCGAGCGTGCCGCCGGCGGCGATCGAGCCGAGGAAGAGCGGCGGATTGTAGCCGCCCTTCGCCATGTTGGGGATCGCGACGGTGCCGATGGTCGCCGCGGTCGCCACCGATGAACCCGAGGTGGCGGCGAAGATGGCGCTGGCGGCGACGTTGGTGTGGATCAGGCGTCCCGGAACTTTCGCAAACCATGGCGCGAGCGCGGTGAACAGCCGCTCGCTCATGCCGGAGCGGTGCATGAGCTCGCCCATCATGATGAACATGGGGGCTGCGATCAGGATGAAGTCGTTCGACGTATTCCACGCCAGTTCGCCGACCGCGCCGGTCAGCGGAAAGAACGCGAATTTCTGCGAGAGAACATAGCCCATGATTCCGAGCGCCGCGGCCACCGGCAGGCTGAGCGCCATCAGGCCAATCAGCAGGCTGAACGCGGTTCCGATCATGACTGCGTCGCCCCAGGATTCGGCTGGGTCTTCGGCGCGACCTTGGCCAGATCGATACCGGCTTGCTCGATCTCTTCGGTCACGCGCAGACTGCCGATCAATTTGTCGAAGCCGCGCTGGTCCGCGGCCAGAAGCCGCAAGATCGCCTGCAAAGGGAGCAGCACGGCCATGAAAGCGAACCAGAGCAGGCCGATCCACCAGACGGCCTGCGGCAGCACCATCGGGGTCTGCATGACGGAGGTCGACCTTGCATTCATGGTCCACGACTGCGCCAGGGTTTTCCAGCAGAACCACACCAGCGCCACGGCGATGACGGCGAGGGCACAGGCCGCCAGCAGGTCGCCGGCCGCACGCAGGCGATAGGGAAAGGCATCAAGCAGGATATCGACCCGGATATTGGACTTCGAGGTGACGGTGAAGGCGAGCCCGAGACCGATGCAGGCCGCCAGCATGTAGCCCGATATCTCGAAGCTTTCGATCATGCCGCGCTTGAAGACGAAGCGGGTGACCACATCGGCTGAAATCAGCGCGCCGCAGCCGAACAGGATACAGGCGCCGGCGAGCCAGGCGAAAATCCGGGAAATGCGTTGGGGCAGGGGCTCATCGGGCAGCAGCGGATCAGGGATGCTCATGAATGTTTTCTGTCGCGCTCGGCCGAGCCATGGGTACCGGGATCGTTTGCATTTCACAGGGCCGCGGATGCGGCTTGCCGGAACGGTAGGGATTCCACGGGCGGTCGTCAAACGAGGATCGATCGCACGCAGCCTTCGCCGTTTTAATTATCCATATGCATTCCCTGTGTACCGCGTCTGCTCAATAAGATGGCAGGTTCGCCCTCCGCAGTGTTAGTGCATAAGCCCGATCAGCAAAACCGCCGTGGACAAACCCAAGATGTTTCCCGATCCGAACTCCCGCTCCCAACGCCTCTACAGCCGCGCCCTTTCCAGCCTGCCCGGCGGCAACACCCGCACCACCGTGTTCATGAAGCCGTACCCGATCTATGCCGCGCGCGGCGAGGGCTGCCTTGTGTTCGATGTCGACGGCAACCAATATATCGACTGCATCAACAATTTCACCGCGCTGATCCATGGCCACGCCCATCCGGCGCTGGTGGCGGCGGCCACCAAACAGCTGGCGCTGGGGTCGGCGTTCGGGCTGCCGACCGAGTCCGAGATCGATCTCGCGGAATTGCTGGTGGCGCGCCTGCCGTCGGTGGAGCAGGTGCGCTTCACCAACTCCGGCACCGAGGCCGTCATGATGGCGCTGAAGGCGTCGCGGGCCTTCACCGGGCGGCCGAAAATAGCCAAGTGCGAGGGCGCCTATCACGGCTCCTATGACTATGCCGAAGTCAGCCTCGATCCTGTGCCGGAAGCCTGGGGCCGCAATGCCCCGGTCTCGGTGGCCTATGCCAGGGGCACGCCGGACAATGTGCTGGCCGACGTCATCACCATTCCTTTCAACGACGTCGAGGCGGCGGTCAGCCTGATCCGCGAGCATGGCGCCGAACTCGCCTGCGTGCTGGTCGACCCGATGCCGAACCGCGCCGGTCTGGCGCCTGCGGACAAGGCCTATCTTGAGGCGCTGCGCGCTGTCACCCGGGAAGTCGGCGCGCTCTTGATCTTCGACGAGGTCATCACCTTCCGGCTCGGCTATCGCGGCGCGCAGGGCCTTTGGAATATCGATCCCGATCTGACCACGCTCGGCAAGATCATGGGCGGCGGCTTTCCGGTCGGCGCGGTCGGCGGCAAGCGGGAGTTCATGGCGGTGTTCGATCCCAGCTCCGGCAAGCCTGATCTGCCGCATGGCGGGACGTTTTCGGCCAATCCGGTGACGATGCGCGCCGGGATCGCGGCGATGGAGTTGCTCGATGACGCCGCCTTCGCGCGGCTCGACGCCATCGGCGAGGCGGTGCGCGGCGGCATCGATGATGCCTTCCGCCGCCACGGCGTGCCCGGCCGCACCGTCGGGCTCGGATCGCTGCTGAAAATTCATTTCGCCGACCGTCCGGTCCGCGACTACCGGTCGGCCTATCCGACGGAACAGGAAGCGCAGCGATCGGCGGTGTTCAATCGCGGATTGCTCAATCGAGGCGTGCTGGCGGCGGGCTATGGATTGATGGCCTTGTCGACGCCGATGACGGATCGGGATATCGACGCCATCGTCACCGCGGCCTCCGAAGCGATCGCCGAGGTTGCGGCGTCGGCCTGACCGGTCCCTTGATCATCCCGTCACTTTTTGCCAACAAGCGTCATGTCCACAAAAATCGATCCCATCACGCGATCCGTGGTTCAGCACCGCCTGAGCTCGATCGTGAAGGAAATGGGCGAAGCCATGCTTCGCACCACCTATTCGCAAATCCTGAATTCCAGCCGGGATTTTTCGCTGGCGATTTGCGACACAAGCAGCCGCCTGATCGCGCAGGCCGATCATCTCCCGGTCCATGTCGGCGCGCTGCCCTGGGCGACGCTGGTGGTCGAGGACCGCTTCAAGGATGTCGCGCCCGGCGACGTGTTTCTGCTCAACGATCCCTATCACGGCGGCAGCCATCTGCCCGATCTCACCGTCTTCGTGCCGGTATTCTCCGGCGACAGGCGCCTGCTCTGGACCATCGTCCGCGCCCATTTCAGCGATATCGGCGGCGCCACCCATGGCGCCTATAATCCCGCCGCCACCGAGATCTGGCAGGAGGGGTTGCGGGTGCCGCCGATCAGGCTCTCGGAGGCCGGCCGGCCGCGCGAGGACCTGCTCGATCTGCTGGCGTTGAACGTGCGAAACCCGCGCGAGTTTCGCGGCGACCTCGCCGCGATGCTGGGGGCGGCCCATCTCGGCGAGCGGCGGGTTTCAAAACTGTTCAGCGAGTTCGGCGCGCCAGTCGTTGAAGCCGCGATCGAAGCGATCCTCGATGCGACCGAGCAGCAGACCCGCGCGGTAGTCTCGACCTGGAAGGACGGCGTGTTCTTCGGCGAAGCCTTCCTCGACGATGACGGCCATGGCCGCAGCGATATCCGGATCGCGGCGAAAGTGACAAAACAGGGCAGCGACATCGAGGTCGATCTGTCGGAATCCGATCCGCAGTCGAGCAGCTTCGTCAATTCCTCGCATGCCAACATGCAGGCGGCGGTGGCGATGGCGTTTGCCTATCTGATCGACGCCGAAATCCCCAAGAACACCGGCGCGCTGCGGCCGCTGAAGGTGATCGCAAAGCAGGGGACGATCGTCTGGGCCGATCCCGGCCGTCCGGTGACGTTGTGCACCAGCCATCCCTCCAATGAAATCGTCGAAGCGATCGTCAAGGCGTTGTCGGCGTCCTGTCCGGAACGCGCCATGGCGGGCTGGAGCCGCCGGTTCCGGATCGCGATCCAGGGAGAGGATCCGCGCACCGGCAAGAATTTCATCTGGCACCTGTTTCAGGCGCGCCCGGGCGGCGGCGCCTCGTCCGGCGGTGACGGCTATTCCTCGATCGGCGAATGGCACAGCGTCGGCGGCCTCAAGTTCGGCAGCCTCGAAGTCGCAGAGGTGCGTTTTCCCCTGCACTTTCGCCGGCATGAATTCCGCGAAAACTCCGGCGGCGACGGCAAATTCCGCGGCGGCCTCGGCGTCGCGCTCGATCTCGTGCTGGAAACCGCAAAGCCCGCGCGCGGCAATACCGCGGGCGACGGCGTGCGCTATGGTCCCTGCGGAATGCTCGGCGGCAAGGACGGCGTGCCGCATGACTACCGGCTGATCTCGGAGGGACGTCCGCCGCGCGCGCTGCGCACCAAGGAAGTCGGCATCGAGCTGCGTCCCGGCGATTGCCTCGAAATCCGCTCCTCCGGCGGTGGCGGCTATGGGCCGCCGGCCGAACGCTCGGCAGAGGCGCGCGCGCGGGACCGCGAGCAGGGACTTGTCACCGAAGATGCGCCCACGGGGCAGGGCTCCTGAAAATGTACACCATCGGAATTGACGTCGGCGGCACCTATACGGATCTCGTCGCCATCGACGTAACAGGCAAGACCATTTTCGCGAAATCGCCATCGACGCCGGCGGACCAGTCGGTCGGCGTGATGGCGGGGCTGGAGGAACTGGCGCGACGGCTGAAGCTGTCGCGCGAAGAAATGCTCGGGGTTACCGACCGCATCGTGCACGGCACGACCGTCGCGACCAACGCGCTGCTCGAACGCAAGGGCGCAAAGGTCGCGCTGCTCACCACCGAGGGCCATCGCGACGTCATCGAGATGCGCGAGGGGTTGAAGGACAACCGCTACGATTTGCGTTCGCCGCCGCCGCAACCGCTGGTGCCGCGCGAGCGGCGTTTTGGCGTGAAGGAGCGGCTCAAGGCCAATGGCGAGGTCGCGATCCCGCTGGACGCTCGCTCGCTCGATGACGCCATCGCCGCGATCCGCCGCTCCGGCGCCACTTCGGTCGCGGTCTGCTTCCTGCATTCCTATCTCAATCCCGTGCACGAACTCGCCGCCGTCGAACGGCTGGCGCGCGAACTGCCGGACATCAGCATTTCCCGGTCGAGCGATGTGCTGCCGCAGATCAAGGAATTCGAGCGCGTCTCGACCACGATCGTGAACGCCTACGTCCGGCCGCAGGTGCGGCACTATCTGGCCAATCTGGAACAGCGCCTTCATGAGGCCGGCTTCACGGGTTCGCTCTTCATCATCCTCTCCCATGGCGGTATGGCACCGGTGGAGGAAGCTTCAAGGTTGGCCGCGGGCACGGTGCTGTCAGGGCCAGCCGGCGGCATTTCCGGCGCCCGGCGCTGCGCCGATCTGACCGGCATTCCCGACCTCGTGCCGTTCGACATGGGCGGTACCTCGACCGACATCTCGCTGATCTCGGAGGGCCGCGCCTCGCTGTCCGCCGATGGATCGCTCGCCGGCCAGCGCATCGCGCTACGCAGCCTCGACATCGCTAGCATCGCGGCCGGCGGCGGCTCGATCGCGTCGGTGGATGCCGGCGGCACGCTGCGGGTCGGTCCCGAAAGCGCGGGCTCGGTGCCGGGGCCGGCCTGCTACGGCAATGGCGGCACGGCCGCCACCGTCACCGACGCCAACGTCGTGCTCGGCTATCTCGACGCCAGCGCCTTCATGGGCGGCGCGCGGCCGCTGAACGCTGCGGCAGCCGAAGCCGCGGTCGACCGGGTGGCGGCGTCGCTCGGTCTCTCGCGGCTCGAAGCTGCCGCCGGCATAGCCCGGATGATCAACCTGAAGATGGCCGACGGCATCCGGCTGATGACCCTGCGCCGCGGCGTCGATCCCCGGAAATTCGCGCTGCTGAGTTTCGGCGGCGCTGCGGGCCTGCATGCCGCCGAGGTCGCGCGCGAACTCGACATCAAGCGCATCATTGTGCCGATCGCGGCCTCGGTGCTGTCGGCCTGGGGCATGCTGACCAGCGATTTGCGCTACGAAGTCAGCCGCACCCATTACGGCGCCGCCGCCCGCATATCCGCCGGCGAAGCGCGAAACCTGTTTGCTGAGCTGGAGCAACAGGCGACCGGCCGGCTGCGCGCCTGGTTCGGCGGTCCGATGACGACGGAACGCTCGGCGGAGATGCGCTACGGCGAGCAGATCTTTGAAATTGACGTCGCGCTCGACGGCCTCGACTGGAACGCCGCCGACCTGGTCGACCAGATCGAAGACCGCTTCCACCGCCGCCACGAGGAACTCTACACCTACGCCGCGCGCGACCAGGAAGTGGTGTTCGTCAATGCTCGGGTCGCCGCGATCGGCGAAGTCTCGCAGCGCGGGCAGGACGTGAGGCCAACGCCGTCGGCGGGAGTCTGCGCGCCGCGCGGAACGCGGCAGGCCTGGTTCGGCGCCTGGCGCGACGTGCCGGTCTATGCGCTCGACGATCTCAGGCCAGGTCACGCGCTGGCCGGCCCCGCGATCATCGAGGCCGAGACCACCACGGTGGTGATCGATGAAGACGACCGGGTGTCCGTCAACGCGCTCGGCTGGCTGGACATTGCGCTGAGGTGATCGCAGCGATTCCTCTTCTCCCTCTCCCGCTTGCGAGAGCTTTGCATAAAGGCGAATCTGCGATTCACTAGGCGACCTAGCTGTGGAGAGGGCTGGGATGGCATATCGGCAGGTTGGGCAACCGAGTTTCGCGGATGCGCTAGCGTCGCGGCGAGGGACAGGGAATCCGGTGCTTAGGCGGATTCGCGAGTTGGTCGATTGGACGGCTGTGGAACGCGTGTGGGCGACCTTCCGGAACCGGAGCGAGGCCCGCCGCCCTATCCGCGCCTGGTGATGTTCAAGGCGTTGCTGCTACAGCAATGGTATGGATTATCCGATCCGGCGCTTGAAGAGGCCCTCGATGACCGGGCCTCGTTCCGTG
>NZ_JAUSLT010000160.1 GCF_030646015.1 Bradyrhizobium sp. | reverse complement strand
AACCGGGCTTCGCAGGCATCGTCAATCCGCAGGGCGATGGTGGCAAGAAAGCCCGGTCACCAGGGTGATCACGTATAAGCCGTAACCCATCGTGCGGGGAAAGCCGGTTGATCCGGTTGCCCTGTGGTCTACTCGTGCGCTTCTTGTGCACGACCGCGGGTGCGATCGGCACCCGGCTTTCCCCGCGCCCTCTTCTCTCGAGAGAGGGCGAACCCGACGCAAAGCCTCGGGCGCATTGCGCCGCGGGATGTTTTGGCATGTCTGGAATTGTTCGGCTGTCGGAAAACCGAAGATCGGGTTTTCCTGCATCACCCTGAAGGGTGAGCGTGAGAGGGACCTCACTCCATCAGCGTGAACTGCAGGATCAAATTGCGCTGTACCATCGAGAAATTGTCGTCGGAGACCAGCGTCAGCACGGTGTCGCCTTCCGGCGTCATGTGGGCGTCGATGGCTTCCATGTTGTCGACCTCGTGGCCGAGATCCGCCTCGAAGATCGCGGGGCCGTCGACCAATGCGCCCGGGCCTACCGATTTGAGCGGTATGCGACGGATCCGGATGCCGATGCCGGAGAGCCAGGAGAATTTGCGCTCCAGCACCAGCAGGTCGCCGGAAGGCAGCAGCACCCCGTCGCTGACCTCGAATTTATCGGTGCGGCGCAGGCTGAACTGGCCCGGCGTCTTGCCGCCGATCAGGAACGCGATGATGTTGCCGTCGGCATCGAGCCCGCGCTCGGAGAGCGCGATCAGCGTGCCCGCCAGCGGCAGTCCCTTCGGCACCACCATCAGCGCTTCCAGCCCCTTGTTGCTCGGCAGTTGCCTGCGCCAGGCCGGCGGCAGCGGAATCTCCTCGCTGCGTGCGCGTGTAAAACCCTTGGTGAAATCGTAGCGCAGGATCCGGTGCACCCGCTCGATGCCGACATAGACCAGCGTGCCATCGAGCGCGAGCGATTCGGAATCGTACCAGCCGCGCGCGGTGATCGGCCGGCCGTCGGGGCCGAGCAAGGGGGCCGCCTCGACCTCGTCGAGCCCGGTCATCTCGCGGCCCTTATAGACGATGCGGCCGGTGAACCAGCTGCCGCGGTCGCTGACGGCGACGAAGCGCTCGCCCTTGGGATCGAGCCGAAATCCCGACAGCCCGCCAAAGCCGCGAAAACGCGAGGTCAGGATCAGCCCGCTGCGATATTCCAGCGCGCCGAAGCGGACGCGCGTCTTGTCGCTGGTATCGAACGAAGGAATCGGCCTTGCGTTGACCTCGATCGCAACAGGGGCCGTGACGGTGAATTCATCCGGCGCGACCGGCTCTCGCGCATGGGCGATCTCGGAGATCTGGGTAACCGCGGCGCCCGAAAGCCCCGCCGCCGTCAACTTCAGGAAGCGGCGGCGGCTGAGAGGTGCGCGCATGTGCTACGAGTGCAATCGGCGCCGGCGGCCGGAGGTGGGCGCCGTCCCATTGGTCTCGCTGAACAGCTCGGCGAGCTTTTCGGTGATGGCGCCGCCGAGTTCCTCGGCGTCGACGATGGTGACGGCGCGGCGATAATAGCGCGTGACGTCGTGGCCGATGCCGATCGCGATCAGCTCCACCGGGGAGCGGGTCTCGATTTCCTCGATGATATGGCGCAGATGGCGCTCCAGGTAATTGCCGGGATTGACCGACAGCGTGGAATCGTCGACCGGCGCGCCGTCGGAAATCATCATCAGGATCTTGCGCTGCTCGGAGCGGCCGAGCAGGCGCTTGTGCGCCCAGTCCAGCGCCTCGCCGTCGATGTTTTCCTTCAGCAGCCCCTCGCGCATCATCAGGCCCAAATTCTTGCGCGCGCGCCGCCACGGCGCGTCGGCGGATTTGTAGATGATGTGTCTGAGATCGTTGAGGCGGCCGGGATTGGCCGGCTTGCCGGCCGCCAGCCACGCCTCGCGCGACTGCCCGCCCTTCCAGGCCCGCGTGGTAAAGCCCAGAATTTCCACCTTGACGCCGCAGCGCTCCAGCGTGCGCGCCAGGATATCGGCGCAGGTCGCCGCCACCGTGATGGGACGGCCGCGCATCGAGCCGGAATTGTCCAGGAGCAGCGTCACCACGGTGTCGCGGAAGGTCGCTTCCTTCTCGCTCATGAACGACAGCGGATGATAGGGATCGGTGACCACGCGCGACAGCCGCGCCGGATCGAGCACGCCCTCCTCGAGATCGAAGTCCCAGGCGCGGTTCTGCTGCGCCATCAGCCGGCGCTGCAGCCGGTTGGCCAGCCGCGCCACGATGCCCTGCAGATGCGCGAGCTGCTTGTCGAGATAGCTGCGCAGCCGCTCCAGCTCGTCATGGTCGCAGAGATCTTCCGCTGCGATCACCTCGTCGAATTTCGGCGCGAAGGCGTGATATTCCGGGCCGCGCGGCTCGTTGGCGCTGCGCGAATTCGGCCGCGTCGCCTCGCCCGGCGTCTCGTCGTCGCCGAGTTCGCCGTCGTCGAAGGTGTCGGACGTGGAAGCCTGCGCGCTTTCCATCGCGCTTTCCGACATCTCGTCGGTGGAGGCCTGCGCCTGGTCGGCGCTCATTTCCTGCGCGGCGTCGGAATCGGGCGAGCCCTCGGCGCCGGACTGGTCGTTCTCGCCGTCGCGATTCTCGTCCTGGTTCTCGTCGTCGTCGGAGTCGGCATTGCGGTCGTCGCCGAGTTCGAGCGCCGACAGCAGATCATGCACCACGTCACCGAATTTGGCCTGGTCTTCGGTGACGCGGCTGAGCTGATCGAGCCGCGCGCCGATCTTGTCTTCCAGCACCGGACGCCACAGGTCGACCATCTTGCGGGCCGCCGCGGGCGGTGCGAGGCCAGTCAGGCGTTCGCGCACCAGCATGGCGAGTGCGTCCGAGAGCGGCGCATCGGCGCGGTCGGTGATTTCGTCGAACTTGCCGCGATGGAAATGATCGTCGAGCATCGCGGTGAGATTTTTGGCGACGCCGGCCATCCGCCGCGCGCCGATCGCCTCGACCCGCGCCTGCTCGACCGCCTCGAACACGCCGCGCGCCTGCGGATTGCCCGGCATCAGCTTGCGATGGACCTTGGGATCGTGACAGGCGAGCTTCAGCGCGATCGAATCGGCGTGGCCGCGCACGATCGCGGCATCGCGTTTTGTCATCTTGCGCGCCGGCTCGGGCAGCCGCGCCTTGCCGGGCGCGAGACCCGGGCGCTCGGCGGCGAACGTCACTTCCAGCTCCGGCGCCTTGGCGATCGCGCGCAAGCACGACGTCACCGCGCGCTTGAACGGCTCGGTCGGCGCTTCCTTCGATCCGGTTCGGAATTTGCTGTTGGACGTTGTCATTGCCACCTTCACCGCCCGTCGTCCCTGCGAAAGCAGGGACCCATAACCACCGGCGGTCGTTATTTCGCGTTATCGAGCACCAACATTCTATTGAACCGCCGCGGCGTATGGGTCCCCGCGTTCGCGGGGACGACAGTCAGGAGACGACTACGACAGCGCCACGTTCACCGCGGATTCCGCCAGCTCCGCATTGAAGCAGCGCTGGTAGAATTCGGCGACCAAGGGCCGCTCCAGTTCGTCGCACTTGTTGAGGAAGGTGACGCGGAAGGAAAAGCCGATGTCGCCGAAAATCTCGGCGTTCTCCGCCCAGGTGATCACCGTGCGCGGGCTCATCACCGTCGACAGGTCGCCGTTGGCGAAGGCGTTGCGGGTGAGGTCCGCCAGCCGCACCATCTTGTTGACGATGTCGCGGCCTTCCGGGTTGCGGTAGTGCTTCGCCTTGGCCAGCACGATCTCGACTTCCTCGTCATGCGCCAGATAGTTCAGCGTGGTGACGATCGACCAGCGGTCCATCTGACCCTGGTTGATCTGCTGGGTGCCATGATAGAGGCCCGAGGTATCGCCGAGGCCGACCGTGTTGGCGGTCGAGAACAGCCGGAACGCCGGATGCGGCTTGATCACCTTGTTCTGGTCGAGCAGCGTCAGGCGGCCGGAGACCTCCAGCACGCGCTGGATCACGAACATCACGTCCGGACGGCCGGCGTCGTATTCGTCGAACACCAGCGCGATATTGTGCTGCAGCGCCCAGGGCAGAATGCCGTCGCGGAATTCGGTGACCTGCTTGCCGTCGCGCACCACGATCGAATCCTTGCCGACCAGATCGATGCGGCTGATGTGGCTGTCGAGATTGACGCGCACGCAGGGCCAGTTCAATCGCGCCGCGACCTGCTCGATATGGGTCGACTTGCCGGTGCCGTGATAGCCCGTGACCATGACGCGGCGGTTCTTGGCGAAGCCGGCGAGAATGGCGAGCGTGGTGGCGCGGTCGAAGCGGTAATCCGAATCGACATCCGGCACATGCGGATCGACCTCGGAATAGGCCGGCACCTCGAGGTCGCTGTCGATTCCGAATACCTGACGAACCGACACCTTCATGTCGGGCATCCCTGCGGGCTCGGTCACTTTGGTCATGGCGGCGGTCGTCATCAATCCTCCGAGGTCTCGGACGCTCCCGAAACCAGATTTGTCGAATGGCTGCGGATGGGTGCTTTGAGAAACCTATCAGAGAGCAACGGCCGGCAGAAGCCCGCCACTCAATCAAAGTTCCGCTGCGTTATCATCAAGATAGGTGCTGGCCTCGGTTTTTGGAAGGCTGCTCTGCGAATCACGCCGTACTTTCAACCGCCGAATGTGGGCGTAGGCCGGAAACGGCGGCTTTTTCCGCCTTTCCATCGCTTATACTGGACCTGCGGCCCAACCGACTGCAGCACACGCCCGGGATTTCATGACTTCCTTCCTCGATCCATGGATTGCGTTGATCTCGGCGCATCCCTGGCTTGCCTATCTCACCCTGTTCCTGGCCGCCCTGCTGGAGGCGATTCCCGTCCTGGGCGCGGTGATTCCGGGCTCCACCATCATCCTGGCGCTGAGCGCGCTGGTGCCCGGCGGCGAGCTGCGGCTTGGGCCGGTGCTGGCGGCCGCGATATCAGGCGCGATGCTGGGCGACGGAATGGCGTTCTGGATCGGCCATCGCGCCCAGCGCAACATCCTGAGCGCCTGGCCGCTCTCGAATTATCCGGGCCTGATCGCCCGGAGCGAGGCGTTCTTTCATCGCTGGGGCACGCCGGCGGTGTTGTTCGCGCGCTTCGTGCCGCCGATCCGCGCCGTCGTGCCGGTCACGGCGGGCGCACTCGGCATGCCGCCGCTGCGCTTCTATGCCGTCAACATCCCGGCGATCCTGCTATGGGCGGCCGCGCATGTGCTGCCGGGGGTGCTGGCGGTCTCCGCGCTGCACGAATACGCCGGCATTTCGCATCACACCGGGATCGGCAAGCATTACTGGATATTGACGGTGATCGGCGGCGCGCTGGTCGTCTCAACGGCCGCCTGGATCAGCAGGCGCGGTCACCGGTCGTGACCGGCTGGCCGGGCTGGGGCCGGGCCGATATAGCGCGCGCGGGGGCGGATCAGCCCGCCGTGGCGCAATTGTTCGCTGGCATGCGCGATCCAGCCGACGGTGCGCGCCATCGCGAACAGCACCAGTTCATTGCCGGGCGGCAGACCCAGCGTATGCACCAGCACCGCCAGCGCATAGTCGATATTGACGAATTCGCCGGTCGCCTCGGCGATCCGCTCCGGAATTTCTCTGGTGAGTTTCGGCGCCGCGCCCGCGCGCGTCAGCGCATCGAGCAACGCGTGGGCGCGTGGATCGCCGTGCTTGTAGACGCCGTGGCCGAAACCCGCAAAACGCTCGCCCAGCGCCACGCGCTCGCGGATGACAGGGGCCACGTCGCCATCGACCAGCGTCTTGACGAGCTGCGCCGCCAGCACCCCGGCGCCGCCATGCTTTGGGCCTTTCAGCGCCACCAGGCCGGCAATCATGGCATCGTAGAGATTGAGCCCGGTCGATGCCGCGCAGCGCACGGTAAAGGTCGAGGCGTTCAGCTCATGATCCGCCAGCAGCACCAGCGCCCGGCGGATCAGGTCGGCGGCGTGCTTGTTTTCAGGCGCCCAAGCCTTGGCGATCTTGAGATGCAGCGGCGCCGCCGACGACGGGCGGTTCAGCATGGTCGCGATCACCAGCCGAAGGATACGACCGCCCACCATCGCGCGGCCGTCGGCGGCGCGGGTATACGCCCGCGGATCGGCGCTGGCGGCCAGCGCCAGCACGGCAATGGTGCGGTCGATCGGCGCGGCGTTGCGCGCGGCGTCGGCGACCGCGCGCATTTCATCCGACACGTCAGGGCAATTGTCCGGAGCAAACGGATCGACGCCGGTGACGTCCCACAACAGCGTCGCGGCATGTTCGAGCGTGTCGGTTTCGGCAAGGTCGATGCAATTGACGCCGCGATAGATCGGGCCGTCCTCGGTGATGGTCGAAATCGACGAATCCATCACCGGCAAATCGGCGTCGAAACTTTTCATGCCGCGCGGCTCCGGCGACGGCGCGCGCCGTTCCTTCAGCCCGCGGACATCCTCGGCCCGGTAGCGATGGCTGCGCGAATCCGACGACGGCTCCGAGCGGATCAGCCCGCGGCTGACATAGGCGTAGAGCGTGGCGGGCGAGATCGCGAGCTCGGCCGAGGCCTCGCGGGCGGACAAGTAAAGGCCGGCGGATTTTTTCATATTGATTTACATAATCAAGATTGATCAATCTGTCGAGAGGGCCGACCTTTGAGATCTCAGAGGAGATCGACCATGAACCTGCAGATATCCAGGAGCCCGATCGGGCTGGATGGCATTGCCGCCGCCGAAACCGTGCTCAGCCATGTCGATGGCGAGCGCGGCGAACTGATCATCGCCGGCGAACGCGTCGGTGACCTCGTGCGCCAGACCGGCTTTGAAGGGGTGACCGCGCGGCTATGGAGCGGCGGCACCGGCCAGCCGGTGGCGGAGGCCAGCGTACGCGCCAACCTGGGCGCGGCCCGGCAACGCGCTTTCGCCAGGCTGCCCGACCTGCTCGGCGCTACCCGCGGCCTGTCGATCGTCGATGGTGTCCGCGCCGCCATCGCCGGATTGCGCGCGGAAAACGCGCTGCCGCATGAGGCCACCATCGTGGGTGCATTGCCGGTGATCGCGGGCGCGCTGGTGCGGCGGAGCACGGGCGGCGACCCCATCGCACCGGATCCAGATGCCAGTCATGCCGCCGATACGCTGTCGATGATGCTGGGCCGCAAACCCGATGCGCGCGAGGCGGCGGCGCTCGACGCCTATTTCGTCACGGTGTGCGATCACGGCATGAATGCTTCGACCTTCACCACGCGCGGGGTGGCCTCGACCCAGGCCGATCTGTTCGCGGCCGTCACGGCCGGATATTGCGCGCTGACCGGACCGCTGCATGGCGGCGCCCCGGAGCCGGTGCTGGAAATGCTGGATGAGATCGGCTCCAGTGAGCGCATCAAGCCATGGGTCGACGCCGCGCTGGCGCGCGGCGAACGGCTGATGGGCTTTGGCCATCGCATCTACCGGGTGCGCGATCCGCGTGCCGACGTGCTGAAGGGCGCGATCGAGCGGCTCGCCGGCGGCGGCACCGACCTGCCATTCGCGGGCGAAGTCGAGGCCTATATCCGCGCGGCGCTGCGGCGGAAAAACCCGGACCGGCCGCTCGACACCAATGTGGAGTTCTTCACCGCGATCCTGCTCGACGCGCTGAAAATCCCGCGGCAGGCCTTTACGCCTGTATTCGCGATGGCCCGCGCCGCCGGGTGGACCGCGCACGCCCGCGAGCAGCAGCGCGGCGGCCGGCTGATCCGGCCGAGCTCGGCCTATATCGGGCCGATGCCGGATTGAGACGGAGAAGACTTCGCTCCCTCATGGTGAGGAGTGCGCGGGGCGGCGCTTGCGCTGCCCGGCGCGCGTCTCGAACCATCGGGCACACTGCCTGCTGCCATCCTTCGAGACGCCGCGTAAAGATGCGCGGCTCCTCAGGATGAGGAGCCTGCTCAAACGCCGCGCACCACCGTCTTGAGATAATTATACGCCTTAATGATTTCGATCAGGCGATCCTCGGTGGAGCGGTCGCCGCCATTGGCGTCGGGATGGTGCTGCTTGACCAGCGCCTTGTACTTCGCCTTGACGGTTTCCAGCGTCGCTTCGGGGCCGAGCCCCATCACTTGCAGCGCCTTGCGCTCGGCGTTGAAGATTTTTCGGGTCTCGACCTTGGTCTCGCCGGCAGCGCCGCCGGGACCCGGCCGCCAGCGGCCGCGGCCGTTGAGCTCCGAGAACATGCTGAAGGGGTCGGAAGCGGCGTCGATCTCGGCCTCGGCGCTGGCCTTGCTCTTCTTGCCGCCATTGGCGCCCATCTTCCAGGTCGGACGATGGCCGGTCAGCGCATCCTTCTGGTAGCGCGCGACCGCGTCGGCAGGCATGCCCTGGAAGAAATTGTAGCCCTGATTGTATTCGCGGACATGGTTGAGACAGAAGTGCCAGTACTCTTTCGAGTTCTCGCGGCCCTTGGGGGCGCGGTGCGGACCCTTGTTCTTGCACTCCGGCCATTCGCACATGGCGGCTTCTTCGCGCGCAGCCGCCTGCTGCTTCGCGCTCAGCTTGTTGGGCTTGATGCGAATGCTGTCGAAGAATTTGGATGAATCAATCGGCATGGCTGACTATGACAACGCAATGCGAAAAGCTTCAAGTCTTGACATTGCGAATACCTCGCTCTCTTGACGCGCCATTGACGAAACACGGCTCTGGACGTATTGCCCCGCCATGAGGACCAAGGACCATATCACAAACAAGTTGCGTGAAGCTTTCGCGCCGGAAAGCCTCGACGTCACGGACGAATCACATCTGCATGAGGGCCACGCCGGCCACAGGCCGGGCGGCGAGACGCATTTCAGGGTCTATATTGTGTCGCCGGCGTTCGAAGGAAAGAGCCGGATCGAGCGCCACCGCATGATTAATGCGGTTTTGGCGGCGGAACTCGCCGATACCGTACACGCGCTGGCGATCAAGGCGCAGGCCCCAGGGGAAGCCGGGGGCGCATAGGCCCCCGGCGCCGCTGCGCTCGGGTACATCAGCTGAGTTTTCTTACCCTCGCCCTCCAGGGGAGGGTAAGAATCAAAACGACGTGCCCGCCCGCTTCGGCTTCTTTTCCTCGATTTCGGCCTCGCGCGGCACCGGGACGATCCGAAGCGCCGTGATCCGGTTGCGCTCGCGGCGCAGTACGCGGAAGCGGAAGCCGTGGAAGGTAAAACTCTGGCCCCGCTCCGGGATCGAGCGCGCCTCGTGAATCACGAGGCCGGCGACGGTGGTCGCCTCTTCGTCGGGCAGGTGCCAGTTCATGGCGCGGTTGAGATCGCGGATCGGGACGGAGCCGTCGACCACGACCGAGCCGTCGGGCTGGGCGCGGACCCCGGCCACCACCACGTCATGCTCGTCGGAAATGTCGCCGACGATTTCCTCCAGGATGTCTTCCAGCGTCACCATGCCTTCGACCTCGCCGTACTCGTCGACCACGAGGGCAAAATGGGTCTTGCGGCGGCGGAAGGCCTTCAGCTGATCGGCAACCGGGCGCATCTCCGGCACGAACCACGGCGGCAGCGCGATGGCCGCGACATCGATCCTGGTGGTGTCGCCGTCGGCGGCACGGATCGCCCGCAGCAGATCCTTGGCGTGCAGCACGCCGATGATATTTTCCGGCTTGTCACGCCACAGCGGAATCCGTGTGTATTCGGTGGCCAGCACCTCGCGCACCAGTTCCTCGGGCGGAAGGTCGGCGTTGAGCATCACCATCTCGGTGCGATGAACCATCACGTCGGAAACCTGCAACTCGCCAAAGCGGAAGACGTTCTGGATGTACTCCGCCTCGCCCTGTTCCATCTCGCCATGCTCGGCCGATATTTCCACCAGCCCCCTGATCTCGACATCGGTCAGGATTTCATGCTGCGAGCTCTCCCTGACGCCCAACATCCGAAGGATCGAGCGCGACGCCGCATTGAGCAGCCAGTTCAACGGGTAGAACACCAGGAAGGAGACATAGAGCGGATAGGCGATCCACTGCGAGACCGGCACCGGTTCGCGAATCGCCAGGGTCTTCGGCACCTGTTCCCCGACGACGATGTGCAGCGAGGAGAACACCAGGAAACCGACCATGAACGATGTGAAATGGCGCGCCGGGTCCGACATCCCGAACGGAACCAGCACCGGCTCCAGCAGCGCCGCTACCGTGGGTTCGCCGACCCAGCCGAGGCCGAGCGAGGCCATCGTGATGCCGAGCTGGCAACAGGCGAGGTAGGCCTCGATATTCCCCATCATTTGCTGCAGCAGGCGGGCGCCGAAGCGATTCTGCTCCACCATCGCGTTGATGCGAAAGCCCCGACTCTTCACCAGCGCGAACTCCGCGGCCACGTAGAAGGCGTTGGCGGTGAGCAGGAAAATGGCAATCAGCAGATTGACGATCGTGTCGGTCATTGCGGTCCTGTGAGGCCGGTGTCAGGCTCGATACGGTCGGCAGAGA
>NZ_JAUSLT010000154.1 GCF_030646015.1 Bradyrhizobium sp. | reverse complement strand
GCAGTGATCCGACCGCAACACCATTGCGAGAGGAAATGTCAGGTCGTGTCTCGATGCGCTTCGCCAATATTCCAAAGCCGGTCACGGCGTCCCCGGCGTTTGCGAACTTAAGTGCGACCATGCGACCCCCGCCTTCGGCGGCAACTCGCGCACCATCGGTAGCGCCTTGAAAGTTGAGCGGCTCAATCCTGCCCGGTGGCAGGAGCGTTCGTGCCGCGACGTCGGGTGGTGCAACGGGCCGCACCAGCTCCGCGGGTGGTGAGCACGCGCCGAGAACGAGCAGCAGGAACAGCGCCAAGCCTGGAATGCGGCACATCAATTTCCCTTTCCTGATTGGTATGGCCCCAAATTATTGTGGTTTCGCCGGTTCGCCGACGACGACAAAGGGTGCCCACAGGCGCGGGTGAGCATCGTCATCGGATTTAGCATTATCGAGCAGCGCCAGCATCGACTGACGCAGCGCCTCCCCATGAGAGAGCTTCGTATCGCGTGCGCTGGCCTGGAATGTGCCGGTCATCAGCCGTGCGGTTGCCTCATCATCCACCTCCCAGTGCGAAACAATCAGCGATCTTGCCCCGGCGTAGAAGAATGCGCGTGCAAGTCCCGACAGCGCCTCGGCGCCGGGCTGGTTCTCGGCGGCGGTATTGCACGCCGACAGCACGACCCAGTCGGCATTCAGCTTGAGCTGGGCGATTTCGCTGGCGGAGAGCAGGCCGTCGTCAAGATCAGTAGCGTTGTCCGGAATCGAGAGAGCCAGGGCAGGTTCGGCTTTGCTCTTGGTGAATTGCTCGAGTTCACCTGCCACAAGCCCGTGCGTCGCAAAGTAGGCGATGCGATACTGATCAAGTCTTGCCTGCTTGACTGCCGTCTCCGTCACCGCCAGACCCAGTTTTATGTCATTGGCATGTGCGTCCAGGGCTTTTGCAATCGCCTGCACTTCCGTGCGCGTTCCGGGCAGCTGGGGCAGCCGTTCCCTGAGCGAGGCGATGTCGATCCTTGTCCCGCTGTAGAATGTGGTGATGCTTCGCATCGCGACTTGTCGTTGCGCCTGGGCGTGCGCGGTCCTGGAGAACACGGGATCGCCGAAGGCGATCATCGGCTTCGCCGCCGATTCGGTAGCGGAGGCGGTGCGCAAGATCTTCAGGCTCGAGACCGCCGGCAGGATCGTGATGGCATGTGAGCGGATCAGCCAGTCGACGTCTTTCAGCTCCTTGCCGCCTGGCTCCTTGGTCACCAACAGTGCGGGCGGCAGGCTGGTCAGCGCGCCATTGGTCACGACCGATAGTCTTTTCTTCGCGGCGATTCTGTCGGCAAATGCGCCGAATGTCGCTTGATAGACCTTGAAGGCAAGCTGCGGGTCGAATGGCTTGTCCGCACGCAAGCTCAGGGACTGACGCAGCGCCTTGACGTCGGCATCCAGGTCTTTGCTTGAGACCTTCAACTCCATCCAGTCGGAATCCGTGCGTGTGACAACCCAGGCATAGCTCCTGTCATCAAAATCAAACACGACGAGCGCTTCATCATCGGCGAGCAGCGCCTGCGTCTGAGAGAGAGACAGCGGCTGGGGTTTGGACAGCGCCACGTAATCGGGGAAGCGCTGATTGAATATCTCCTGCAGCCTGGCTCGTTCCGGTTTGATCGCTTCGATGCGCTTGCGGATCTGGTCTTCAGCCGCCGCATTCCGTTGGGCAGGTGGTTTTGAGAGGGCGGCGATCAGGCCTTTGTCCAGACGCTCGTTTTCCGCTGTCAGGTCCTGGTCCCGACGGACGAGCTCGGCGAGCGGCCCAGTGCCTGCTGCAAAACGCGCCGCGAGTTTGGACACCGCATTTGCCGCGGCCGATGATGTGGCGCGCTGTTCGATGTCGTAGCTGTCATCGAATGCGCTGGCGACGCTGATGAGATTCTGGCCTTGTGATTGAAACAGCACAGGGAAAGCAATGGTTCGGCGGGCGATTCCCTGGGCAGCGGTCCTCTGTACCAGTGGCAGCGCATCGACATAGCGACCCCTGTCCCGGTAGAACGCAGCCAAGTTGTTCAACGCCATCGCGACGCCGGGATGAGTGGGGCCGAGGGAGTTCTCAAAGATCGCCTGCGCTCGTTTGTAGAACGGCTCGGCATCCGCGTCCCGAGCTTGCTCTCTGTACAGCTGAGCAAGATTGTTCAGAGAGTGACCAACATCAGGATGGTCGGGACCGAGGGATTTCTCTCGGATGGCCAGCGCTCGCTTGTGGAGTAACTCGGCATCCGCATAGCGACTTTGTTCTTTATAAAGCGACGCCAGATTGTTCAATGCTGTCGCGACAGCAGGATGATTGGGACCGAGGGATTTCTCAAGAATCGCAAGCGCTCGTTTTTGGAGCGGCTCGGCATCCGCATACAGGTCCTGCTCGAGGTACAGCTCCGCGAGATTGGCCAGGGATTGACCGACATTGGGGTGACCGGGACCAAGCGCTTTCTCGCGGATGGCCAGCGATCGCTTGTGGAGTAACTCGGCATCTACATACCTTCCCTGGTTGCCGTACAGCCCCGCCAGATTGTTCAGCAACGCAGCAACATTGGGATGATCAGGACCGAGCGCTTTTTCAAAGATCGCAACCGATTGCTTGTAGAGCGGCTCGGCATCCGCGTCCCGAGCCTGGTCTTTGTACAGCTGAGCAAGATTGTTCAGTGCTATCGCAGTTTCTGGATGATCGACGCCGAGCGATTTTGTAAAAATGGCAAGCGCTCGCTTGTAGAGCGGTTCGGCATCCGCATAGCGGCCTTGTTCCTTGTACAATCCCGCAAGATTGTTCAAAGAACTTGCGACGTCGGAGTGATTGGGGCCGAGGGATTTCTCGCGGATGGCCAACGCTCGCTTGTAGAGCGGCCCGGCCTCTTCGTACCGGCCCTGATTTTCGTACAGCGTCGCAAGACTGTTCAGCGAAACCGCAACACTGGGATGATCGGGACCGAGGGATTTTTCAAAGATCGCCAGCGCTCGCTTGAGGAGCGGCTCGGCATCCGCATACCGACCTTGTTTGTCGTATAAAAATGCAAGATTGTTCAGCGAAGTCGCCACATCTTGATGATCGGTGCCTTTCTCGCCGATCGCCAATACCCTCTGCTGCAGCGGTATGGCTTCCGCGTATTTCCCGGCCTTCACGAGCTCTTTGATTCGCCCGGCGAGCGTTCGCGCTTCTGCTGTGGTCCGGGAGGCCGTCTGCGCCGAGGGCAGCGAGATCAGTGACACCTGAATCATCGCCGCAACGAGAGCGACGCAGGCGAAGCGAACGAACACCTTGCTGGACATGATCGCTCTCACCGCCGCGGGGAGCAAATTGGACGTCGACACCGATGCGTTTCTCGTTTTTCACACCGAAAACGCCAATAATATTGTCCTTCAAGGGTCTAACGTCGTTGATCCAGCGCAAGAGTTTACCCGCACGCCGACATTTGTAGGCGAGCGGAGTCAGTAGCTCTCAGCCGAACCGCTCTGATGCCATCTTTGTCCATCAAGAATCTTCTGCCAAATGTCGGCTGTGGGTCAAAAGGCGACATCGGCCGGCGACCGGACTACGTCTGCTTCACCCCCAAGAACGGACATCGTCAGGCCGCCCCGGCTGCGGCCCCTCATCAATTGCGGGACCGACAGAACGAGCCGTCATTCACCCTGCTGCTCGTCTGGAGCAGCAGCGTGCCAAAGGCTATTGAATTCTTCCTCGACCACCCAGCCGACGTTTCGGCCGCGCGATCTAAGCTTGTCGAGACGCTTAAGATAGGTGGTGCGCTCGGCAGGAGGTAGGCTTGATACGATTTCGAGGGACCGTCCATACATGCGGACCAAAGCAGCAAAGTAGCTTTCATCTTCCATGCTGTAGGATTCTAGAAAGCCGAACGCCTCCTCGCAATAAAATATCGACAGTTCCGCCATCCCGTCCGGGCGCCCAATGGCTTTTTTGTAATCCGCAATCGCCTTCCTGGCCTTCGAAACCGATATGGATTGGCCTTTCATTAGATCCGGGGAAATCGATCTGGAAATCATAGCCTTGAAGGGCTGGAGCTGATCATGACCCAGGCCCAAGCGAGCATGCAAAAATGCCTGGTTGTCTTTGCTTGCACTGTAGAGATCTTGCACCAGCCCCCGAAGGCCCGCGCGATCGAAGTCCAAGAGTGCGGTCTTGACGTCGTTCCAGGTTGGCGAGGCATTCTTGCTACGGACCACGGTCATGAATCCTTCAAAGAGGGCTTTATGCGCGGGCATCTCGGCTGTTCAAAATACACGCCTTTTCAAAAGGCGCACATTGGCGGGATGAGGAAGTCTCGCCAATGGCACATGCTCTCGTCCCCGTAACCGAGGAGTATGATCATGCTGGATCAAGTGAATGCTACCCCGTCGCCTCACAAACGGTTGCCCTGGAACAAAGGCAAGCTGACCGGGGCAAAGCCGCCGCTGCGACCAAAACACGTCTGGTCAATCCGGACGAAGCTTCAAATTGAAGGCCGCGTTCGCGATCTCGCCATGTTCAACCTGGCCATCGACAGCAAGCTTCGAGGGTGCGACGTCGTCGCCATCCGGGTCGAGGATGTCGCAGCCGGCGGCTATACGGCGGATCGCGCAACCGTCCGACAAAAGAAGACCGGGCATCCCGTCAGGTTCGAATTGAGCGAACAGACCCGACAGGCGGTCGATGATTATCTGAAGGCTGCCAACAAGAGGCCCGGAGAGTTCCTGTTCACGGCTCGTGGCGGTGCGAACGGCGCCATGTCAACCCGCCAATATGCGCGCCTCGTATCGGAGTGGATCGGGAGCGTCGGGTTGGACCCGCGACTTTTTGGGACGCACTCGCTACGGCGTACGAAGGCTACTTTGATCTATCGGCGCACTGGCAACCTGCGGGCCGTCCAGCTCTTGCTCGGGCATACCAAGATCGAAAGCACGGTCAGGTATCTCGGCATCGAGGTCGACGATGCTCTGGCAATAGCTGAACAGGTTGATGTCTGAGATATGCGGGCAGAGCGGAGCTCTGCCCGACCCAGACCTGATCTGACCTACGGAATTCAGCGCGTTTTAATCGTTTGCCGTGAACTGAGTCGGTTGAGCCTGCATGGATCGGCGAATTAGCGGCGAACGGTCCCCCTTGCCGCAAAACCTCTTGTTAGACTTCCGCGGTGCGGGCACTCCGCAAGTACAAAAACGTCCGATATCTCAGTGATTTCGGTGGGCGCCCCTGCACTCCTTCAAACGCGATCCTGGTGGGGGAGGTCCGCCGCGAATCTGACGGGTCCATCGCGGGGAGACTGCGTAGTCAAACGGCTGCGTGGCACCTCACCTGGAGCCCACCAATGACTTCCAAAGAGATCTTCCAGCCCAAGATGACGGCGGCAAAATCGCCGGCCGCGATCGCCACCCTGATGACGCCCAACGAGGCCGCCGCGGTCCTCAAGGTCAGCCTCTCCTGGCTCGCCAAGGCGCGGATGCGCGGTGACGGCCCGCCCTATATCCGGGTCGGCCGCTCCATCCGCTATGCCGAAGCCGCGCTGATGCAGTGGATGAAGTCCAGGCAGCGCTCCTCGACCAGCGAGCAGTAGTCGTGATCGGTCCCGAGCAAGACGTGTCGGCAGTGAGCACTAGTTGCTCCAAGTTCACCGTCGGGAGGTCGGAATAATAGTCAATCGATATACATCATTATACATCAGCGGGAATGAAGTAAAACGAAGGTTATGAACGTTAATGGAAGTATATGCGAGCTATATAGTATTGGTGTATTCCTAAATTACATGACCGTCTACTTGCAGCCATCCCGATGACTGCTACGGCCCGAAGGAGCCGTCCCCATGACCGACAAACACAGCGCAATCGAGCCCAGCTTCGCGGACGCGATCTTGGCGATATCAGCCGCGACCGACCTGTCCGAGGAAACCCGCCGCCACTGGCGTTCGTCGTTGACGGGCATCGCCAGGGCCTTTGACCAGCCGCTGGAGCTCATCCCGGCGCGCTACAGCGCCATCCGAGCCAGGATGGCGGCGTTGCACCACGTGCCGTTGGACTGGGTGGCGAAGACGCTGGCCAACCACAAGTCCAACGCCAAGGCCGCCCTGATCTGGTTCGCCAAGGAGAAGGATGTTCTCCCCCACGGTGTGGCGCTGTCGCCCGCATGGGATCGTCTTCGCATCCGACTGACGAATCCGAGCACGCGCTACCGATTGATGCCGTTGATGCGGTTCTGCTCAGGCGTCCAAATCGAACCCGAGGCGGTCGATGAAGCCGTCATCGATCGCTACATGGATCACCGTACGCGCACGACGGCCCGGGCCAGCGATGCCGCCAGCCGGCGTATTCTGGCGCGGCTGTGGAATGCCGGCATCGGCAACATCGACGGTTGGCCGCAGCAGCGTCTCGTCGAACCGTCGGTGAAGGCCGCCGAAGGTCCGGGGTGGGAGGACTTCCCTGAGGGCCTGCGCGCCGACATCGAAGGGTATCTGGCTGGCCTCAACCGCATCCGCCAAAACAGGACCGGACAGCGCATCCGGCCCTGCAAGCCATCGACAATCACAACCCGGCGGCGCGAACTGGTCGCCGCCGTCAGGATGGCGGTGCAGGTGGGCGTGCCGCTCGGCAGCCTGACCTCATTGGCCGCCCTGATCCATCCCGATGTCGCCGAGAAAGTTTTCGAGGGCTACTGGCCCAAGGAAGAGGAAGCTCCCAGCACATATACCATCAATCTCAGCTGCCGGTTCGTTGCCCTTGCGCATTCGGTCGGTGGGCTTGATGAAGCTGCCCTGCGGAAGCTCGGAGACCTGAGGTTCACGCTCGAACAGCACCGCGAGGACGGAATGACCCCGAAAAACCTCGCCTTGATCCGGTGCGTGCTCACGGACGCGGTCTGGTCGCGGGTCACGAACCTGCCTGATCAACTCATGCGACAGGCTCGGCTGGAGCGGCGGCATGCGCCGGTCAGGGCCGCGGTGCTAGCCCAGATCGCGGTCGCGGTGGCGATCCTGACGGTGGCGCCGATCCGGCTGGGTAACCTGGCCGGCATTCGCCTTGGCGAGAACCTGATCAAGCCGGGTGGACCGCAGTCCAACTATTTCCTCGCCTTCAACAAGTACGACGTCAAGAACAGGGTTCCGCTCCAGTTCAAGCTCGACGAGACGGTTACGACCATCATCAACGAGTACGTGCACGACTTCCGGCCCGCGTTGACGCGCGGCAGCAACGCCGACTGGCTGTTCCCCGGCGAGTCCGGTGGGCACAAGGAAAAGATCTCGTTCAGCACCCAGATCGTCAACCGGGTCGAGAAGTCGACCGGGCTGCGCATCACCGTGCACCAGTTTCGCCACGCTGCCGGCGCGTTGATTCTCAAGCACCGCCCCGGCCAATATGAGCTGGTTCGGCGGCTCCTGGGGCACGCGAGCGTCCAGACCACCATCAAGTTCTACCTGGAGCTGGAGACCACGCAGGCTAGCGAGATCTTCACCGACATCGTCCGCAATCGCCTGGAGTTCAGGCCCGATGCCAGCTGATATGGACGCGGAACTTCAACCTGCAACCCTCGTCGGCGACAGCCGGGGTCGCGGCCCGCGTGACGCCACGTCGGCCAAGCCGCGTTCGCTGCCAATTGCCGAATGGCCGGCATCCGACCGGATTGGCTGGGCAGAAGCCTGCCGGCCGGCGCAACGTCTCAAGCGCGGCGGCGCGGCGAGCCATCTGGCCACCGTGAGCCGGGACGACATTGCCAACCGCTATGGATTGTACCTGGACTATCTCGACCGCAATGGTCGGTTCGACCAGGCCCGGAACGCGATCGGCCTTGTCACCCCTGAGAACGTGAACGGATTCGTTGCCGAACTACAGGCCCGGGTCCGCTCCGTCACGGTCTGGAACTCGGTCTACAAGTTGCGCCGCGCCGCCCAACTGATCGCGCCCGGCACCGACTTCGGGTGGCTTACCGAGATCGAGAAGGATCTCGCGCTGATGATGATACCCCGGTCGAAGGCCGACCGGCTGGTCCTGACCGAACGTCTGGTCGAAGTGGGTCTCACCCTGGTCCGTGAAGCAGAGATGTTCGGCAAGACGCCGCTGGCTCGTGCCACTGGAGTGCGCAACGGACTCCTGATCGCGCTCCTGGCGCTGCATCCCGTCCGGATAAAGAACTTCGCGGCTCTCGCCATCGGAGACACCTTCCTCAATATCGAAGGGCGCTGGTGGCTTCACATTCCATCCGAAAACACCAAGTCCCACCGCATCGATGAACGGCAGGTACCGGAGTTCATCACCGAGGCCGTGAACAACTACGTCACAATCCACCGCGCGGTTCTCTGCCACGGCGACGCTGAACAGGCCGCACTCTGGATCTCCTCAACCACCGGGCGGCAACTGACCACCAAGAACCTTGGCACCCTGATCTCGAGGCTCACCCACGAATCCATTGGCGTGGACGTCTCGCCCCATCTGTTCCGGACTGCTGGCGCCTCGACCGCCGCCGTCTACGGCGGCAACCATCCGCACCTTGCTAGCGCGCTCCTCAATCACCGAGATCCCCGCGTCACCGAGGAGCACTACAATCGCGCAACCACGTTCAGCGCCGGCGAGGAGTACGCCCTCATCACCCGTTTCTACAGGGAAAAACAATCAGGCGACTGAACCTTCGAATGTCCGCTCCTGGGGGCATACCGGAAGTCCCGTTTCGGGGCCTCCAGGGCAGCTTTTGACCCTGAGCGGACCTCGGGTCCTGAGTAATGCAAGCTTACCCTCAAAGCAGTTGTGGTCTGAGCGCCGACGTCAGGTACGAAAAAATGATGTCAATTGGCGACGGGCGGGCCTACCGTTCCTCGATTGTTAAGTTAATCGGGATCAAATGGCCTATAAGATGCTTATCAAATTAGCCACTCGGGGCTACGGCACAGGTCCTGACTCTGCCGCTCACGTTCGAAAGCGTCCGTCATGATGGTTATGGATCATTCCGTCGTTCCCGCTGTCATTCTCATCGTCGAAGACGAAATGCTGTTGCGGATGCGCGCGGTCGATATGGTGGAAGATGCAGGCTATACCCCGGTGGAAGCTGTGGATGCCGACGAGGCCGTCGCCATTCTCGAAAGCAGATCAGACATCGCATTGATGTTCACTGATATCCAGATGCCGGGTAGCATGGACGGTTTGGCGCTCGCGCACGCGGTGCATAAACGCTGGCCGCCGATTAAGATCATTCTGGTATCCGGACAGCTGAGGCGGGCAAATATTGACATACCCCCGGAAAGTCACTTTTTCGGAAAGCCACTTGAGGCCAAGGAAATGATTGCCGAGATGCAGAATATGATCGGCCACGCTTGAGACCTGCGTATTCAGGCCGGAGACAAAAAAATATTCGAGCGAACACGGCCCGAAATCCGACCGCAACTCCAAGGCTGACAAGTGGATTTCAGAGGAGACGTAAAACCGTTTCAGTTAGCGCGGGGCAACAAGTAGCGGACGGTCATTCCGGCCCCACTGGTTCGGTCAAGAAGCA
The DNA here is from genome assembly GCF_030646015.1 of Bradyrhizobium sp. Lineage (GTDB taxonomy): Bacteria > Pseudomonadota > Alphaproteobacteria > Rhizobiales > Xanthobacteraceae > Bradyrhizobium. The sequence continues at coordinate 7,523 of NZ_JAUSLT010000154.1, read as the reverse complement.
TCGTATCCCCGAGTTTCATTTCAGCCTGCATGGCGTCGCAGCATGAAGGCATCCCGTGAGTAGAGCCGGGATAGCCGCCAAGTGAGCGGTACAATTCCCCGGAGTTAATCAGGACATCAATCCGACCACCATGGGCCGCACGGTCCATCTGCTGCAACAAACCTTGTCGGAAGTGATTAATCGAAACCATGGCGCTCCCAACGGAGTGGCCGATGCGAAGTATCGTGCACCCTTGGTGCGCCCAATCCGCTTAGATAGCGAGCCAATTCGTCTCAGTTGACGACCATTTTCATTTCTAGCCAATGTCGTAGTTTGACCCGCGCGGACGTGCTTGACGTGAATACTACGGCAGTGGACTTTACCCTGGGATAGGCGCACTATTCCTTTGACCGAAACGCCTGCTCAAGGCGGCCGTCAATTTATGCTATAGGTCCCCCTACAGGGGTCTCTTGCGACGCTCTTTACCCCACTCGAATGGTTCCTCCTCGCGCAATTGAGCCGCAGGCCCAAAGCGATGCGCTCCTGCTGGATGCCCGGCGCGCCAACTGAGAGCCCCTTAGAATTCACCTCAACAGAAAGAAGTACGAGATGATGCTTAGCCAGATTATTAACCGAAATTGTGTGGCATTGTTGGGAGGCTTATTGCTTCTGGTACCCGCTTCAAACGTTTCGGCATCCCCCATAGAGTTACCGAAAGTGCAAATGAGCGCCGCCGAAAGGTGTAAAGGTCCTTGCCCTGATAATGCAGACTGTATCTGCGGACCTTGTGACACCCCTCTGGTTTTGTCGGACGGCAAGTGGTCGAAGGCCGTGAAACCGGGCAATACGGCTAAGAGCGCCGTTTGCCTTGCTTCCAAAAAGAAAAAAGTGTCCTGAACAGCTAGCCCGTTGGCCTGTATCGGGCTCCCAAGACACCAGAAATATCTTTTTGGCGTAGCAGTCGGAAATAAGTATCCGATAGTTACTTGTAATTGACGGGATTTTGGAGGCCGCCTCAGTTGGCGGCCTCTTTCATTTTCAAATAACGATGTCAGCGTTTGGCACATTTCGGACATGGGGCGACGCCGGCCATGAGTCCGTTATGCGCTCCAAAGCTGACTCTCATCGGGTTTGCTTTTGGCGTGCGCGAGGGACGCGCAGAAGCTTCATATCGCCTGTTTTGCTGTGCAACTGATCTACGAGGCGTGCAACTGTATCTTGGCTCGGAACATCGGAACGGCCGGAGGTAATGAGCAGGCGATGCAGCGCGGCGATCCCGTCTTTGCCGCTCCATTTGAGATCGTTCACGAGCGCCAAGATCGCATTCTCAAGGGCTTCTGTCTGCCTTGTTGGCCTTCCGTTTTTCTTCGTTTTTGCCCTTTGTGACGGCCATCTACCCTTAGCCCGCTCCGAGTGATACCAACCCTCGAAGTCGCTAGCTTGCACAACGAGAAGCCCAACCGTTAGCATTACGAACAGCTTTTCGTTTCCTTCGGCTGTCTGCATCGAGGGGCGGATCGGATGATCAGGCAGGCTTCCGCGTGAGCGTATCAACCGTTCAATCACGGACGCCGGCACAGACGCCGGCTCCGGCATCGCCGAAGCGTCTAACGTCAGGTCATGGCCGCCGGATCGGATTTGATTTTTTGCGAGGACGTAAATCGCCAGCTTTCCTTTCACAGCCGCAACCCTGAGAAGCCGGCCCGCCTTTTCCCGCCAAGGGCCGAATCCCACTGACAGTTTTTCATTGCTCTGCTTGACGAGCACCACCGGATCTGGACGCGGCAAACCACCCCACATACCTTCACTCAGCCGGTTAACGGCCTCAGACAGCGGGAGATACTCGGCAGACAGGTCAGTCACTGTATGCGGGGGCAGTTGGTCCGGAGTTTTCATAACAATCCCCTGCATGTCGGCATTCTGTTGCTCGCGTTCGTCCCTCTAGGCGGCCTCACGGACAGCGTTCAGCGGAGTGATTTCAACATCGGCGACGATCTTGGCAACGTGGTTGCCCCAGCGGTCGAGGGCTACTTTACGTTCGTCCAGAAAGTCGTGGCGCTGGTAGACCGCAGCGACGCCGGAAATCGTTCCAGACTGGTGATTGAGGACTTTGTCGGCGACATGCGGGGGGATGCCGAGGCGGGCCATCCCGGAAACACAGGTGCGCCTCAGATCATGAAGGCGCCAGTTCTTTACGCCTGACAGGTCATCCAGCCTGCGCTTCGCAAAAGCGAAATTTCGAAACGACTTAGTCTCGTGCACGGTGAATACAAAGGACCCTTGCTTCTTCTTCTGCTTCAGGACGGTGATCGCTTGGGTCGAAAGATGAACGATATGCTGTTTCTCGTTTTTGGTGCGTGTCTTCGGCAGCGTCCAGACTCTTTGGTCAAGATCAAATTCATCCCAGGTCGCCGCTGCGACTTCCTCACGGCGTTGTCCGGTCAGCGCCAGAAGTTCAACAATGCCGCCATACGGACCATCCATGGTTCTGGCGGCGAGGATGATTTTGACCAATTCAAGGTCTGTCAATACCCGGTCGCGGGCGACTTCCTTGGCAGGGCGTGGAACACCCTCCGCCGGCGATTGATCGAGCACGGCTCGACCTACGCACCAGCGCAGGAAGGTTTTGACGAGCTTCAGGGTCTTGTTAGCGACCGTCGGAGCGCCGCGCTGCTCGATCGCCGAAATGAGTTCGACTACATCACGCTTGCCGATCTCATGGATGTTTTTGTTCCCCCAGACCTTGCCAACCTCCCGGTGGAGAATACGAGAGATCTCACGGGCCGAACGGTTCTGAGAGACGTGTTGGGCAATGAATGCCTCCAACAGTTCGTCGACGCGATCGGCCACGACCCTTTGCTTCGCCGTCCGCTTCTCAGAGGCGGGATCGCGCCCCTCAAGCTTCGCCGCGAAAACCCTTTGCGCCGCCACGCGGGCCTGATGGAGGGTGATGGGGCCGTACACCCCGATCGTGTACTTCCGCAACTTCGATCCGGCTCCACCAGTTCGGTAGAGCACGACGAATACCTTGCGTCCCTTTGGCGTGACTTTCACGCCAAAGCCCGGGTAAGCGATATCCCAATAGACCGTGTCCGATGCATGCGTCGGCAGGGAGTCGATCGCGTTCTTTGTCAACTTGAGGCGCGGCATCAACAGAGCTCCCGTCGGGCTGCGCTACCTACGCATCAAATAGGTAGCACGCGGAATGAAATGACGGGAACGACGGTGACTTTGCATCCACATCAATGCAAGCGAAATCAATGCTTTATGAACCAGTCGCTATCAACATCCATCTCTGGGAAACTCGATTTCAGTCCCTCATGGTGAGGAGCGCGTCGGGCAGCGCCCTTGCGCTGCAGGGCGCGCGTCTCGAACCATCTGGCACATCGCCTGCTGCCATCCTTCGAGACGCCGCGCGAAGCGCGCGCGGCTCCTCAGGATGAGGTTGAACTTGTTGCACGAGTGTCTCCAAGCACGGCACTACGGCAGCAGCGCCTTCGGCAGCTGGTCGAACGTGTAGCTCTGCGGCCGGTTGCGCATCAGGAAGCCGCCGATCTGCCAGCCGAACAGCGCGGCGAAGCCGACCAGGAACAGGGCGCCGGCGAATTCCCCGATCGCAAGCGCGCGCACCAGCAATCCCACAATCGAGATCGAGACCAGCGCAACCACCACGGCACCGGCGATGTAGAGACCGGGCTTGAGGCCGCCGACCAGCGCGGCTTTGCTGCCGGCCTGCTTCATGCGCGCGTGCAGCTGGGTGATGAAGGCGGTGTAGTCCTTGTCCTGCGGCGCCATCAGGGCGACGGTCTGCCAGCTGGTCGACAGCACGGCGATGCGCTGGCCATCCTTGCGGGTGATATCGGCGCGGAAACGGCGCGACTGCATCGACACCGGCCGGTACGACAGCCGCAGCTCGGCGATGTCGGCATAGGGCCAGACGCCGGATTTGCCGCCGACCTGCCACGACAGGCCCTCGTCGGTCAGTTCGAACTGATGGGCGCTGCCGATCAGCGACGCCTTGTAGGCGTAGCGGGTGGCGGGCGCGCCTTCGGCGGACGCCGTCGCATGGTCGAAGGTTGGTTCTGGCAATTCGATCAATCCCGGTCATAGTTGGCTGCGCCGGCTTGGTTGGCGGCCCCGCCTTGGTTGGCTGCGCCGGCTTGCGCGCCCCGCCGGCTTTACCCTACAAACGCCCGATGGCCGAGACGACTTATTTTCCGCGCCGCCTGATTCTGGCGGGCGCGATGATCTCAGGGGTGCTGCTGGCGCTCGCCGTGCACATGATGGGGGTGCGCTACGGCCTCGACCTCGGCGGCCTGTGGCGCTCCGGGTCGGGCGAATTCATGCCGACGGGCGCGGCCATCGCGTGGTGGCTGATCGCCACCGTCGGCTTCTCCGGCGGCTATCTGACGGCGAGCCTGATGGACAGCGCGGTATCCGGGCAGATCCCGCCGCGGATGCGCCAGTTCCTGATCGCGGTCGGCGTTCTCGTGCTGGCCGGCGCCGGCCAGGCGGCCTCCGCGCCGAGCCCGGTCCCGACCATCTCGGGCGTGCTCGCGGGACTGGCCGCGCTCTGCCTCGGCGCCGCGATGGCCTTCTGCGGCGCGTATTTCGCCCTGCGCAAGGCGTGACGGGATAGCGGTCCTGTAGCCCGGATTGCGCCAGCGGCCGGCGCAACGCGCCGTCCGCTGGCGCAATCCGGGAACGGATGCGGCGGCGGCCCCGGATTTCGCAAGGGCTCCATCCGGGCTACGGGTGCTCGATTCGATTTTCAGACATCGCGTGTCCACAAACACACCTTCGCGATCGCGCGGCGCCACCCGCCCGAGGTTTGCTGTTATTTCGCCTTTACCCTCCGGTCGGAGGGCGCAGGGAAAGCCGGATGCACGCTGCACCCGCGGTCTCGTGTGCAATGGGAGTGGTAGAAGCGCACACGAGCATACAGGTCCAGCGGAGGCAATCCGACTTTCCCTGCGCGGCAGTTTACGGCTTATACGAGGTCTCCCCGGTGAGCTATGCACTCTTGCCACCGTCGCCCGCGCTTCTCGGCGCGAGCTTGACACCAGCATGAGGGTGTCAGAACCCCACGACTTCGCCGTCCGCTTCAGGCGCCCTCGTCAGCACGCCATCCCCGTCCACCGCATCCCCGCCCCGCGCCGGTACGTTGCGCAACGCCCCTCTGAGTGGGACGGGATGGCCGATCATATAGCCTGATTTTAATTTCTGTAAAACAGAAATATTTTTTCGCGAGAGGCTTGACAAGAATTCTGATAAACCGAAGCGATTTGCCCGTCGGGTGGATTTTGTTGAAATGATTGAAGAAATTAGGCTGTGCGCACCGGAGGAAAAAGCTGCGATGTCGCCTCGACCTACTCTCACCGCGCTCTAAAGCGTCTCAAACAAAGCTTCCAGGTCGGCGGGAGCCCCCATTTTGCGGGCCTTCTCGCGAATCTGATGGTCGGCAACATCAACGACTTGCAGTGTGTCTCCAATTTTTCGAGCTACCATGAGTTTGCCGAACGAGACCTCGTGATCGTCCGCGAACCTCGCCAAAAGTCCACTTTGGGCGCTAAATAACTTCATATGGTTGTGCGCCGCATGGATTGTTTGGCTAGGATCACAATGGATACTGCCGAAAATTGGAATATCATTGCTAAGTCAAATGCCTGTGATGGTGTGGCTCATTGCGTTGATCGAAGTCGGGCGCTCAGTGACTGATTACAGAGCTAATTGGCCGTTCTATTTTCCCGATAGCCACCGTCGGGCATAGGGGAAAACAGGCTGCCTTGCACTGATTGATCCGGGGGTGGATTGATCGGCGACCGATCCGCCCAAAACGGTGACGAAGGGAACAGCGGAACATCGCCACCCCCGAAGCCGTTGATCCCGGTCAATGCCCCGCCTCGGATTTTCCGCGTTAAGGCATATATACGAAATATGACAGCCGCCCGACGGAGGGCCGATACCCAGGCGTTGTCAAGGACTGCACAACGCGCTGTTTTTGCCTTATGGATCATCGCGGAGCAGCGATCGGCGGGTACGCCTGTCATCAATCGCTGCGAGAAGGCTCTATCTTTTTGCCGCCCCGCCGGGAGGACGAATGCACGGACTGCTGACCACGCTGGGGCGTGGCTTCAAGGAACGGATCGGCTGGAAACGGCTCGGAATCGCCGCGAGCCTCCTCATCATCGTCTTCGCCATTTCCACGATGGTCCGTACCCTCAAGGGGGTCGATACCGGCGTGATCCTGACGGCGCTGACGGAGATTCCGCCCTCCCACATCGCGCTGGCGGCGCTGTGCGTGATCGGCGCGTTCTGCACGCTGACCTTCTATGATTTCTTCGCGCTGCGCACCATCGGCAAGCGGCACGTGCCCTATCGCACCGCGGCGCTGGCGAGCTTCACCAGCTACACGATCGGCCACAATATCGGCGCCACGGTGTTCACCGGCGGCGCGATCCGGTTCCGGATCTATTCGGATCACGGGCTTTCCGCCATCGACGTCGCCAAGATCTGCTTCCTGTCCGGCCTCACCTTCTGGCTCGGCAATCTGTTCGTGCTGGGCATCGGCATGGCCTGGCACCCGGAGGCGGCCTCCGCGATGGACCTGCTGCCGCCGTCGGTGAACCGGCTGATCGCGATCGGCTGCCTCGCCGGCATCGCGGCCTATTTCGTCTGGCTGGTGAGCGGCAAGGAACGCCGCCAGCTCGGCCAGAACGGCTGGAAAGTGCTGCTGCCCTCGGCGCGGCTGACGCTGCTGCAGGTCGTGATCGGCGTGGTCGATCTCGGGTTCTGCGCGCTGGCGATGTATCTGCTGATGCCGGCCAGCCCCGCCATCGATTTCGTCTCGCTGGCTGTCGTGTTCATCCTGGCCACCCTGCTCGGCTTCGCCAGCCACGCGCCGGGCTCGATCGGCGTGTTCGACGCCGCCATGCTGGTCGCCCTGCCGCAATTCGTCCCGGAACAGCTTCTGGCCACCCTGGTGGTGTTCCGGATCCTGTATTTCCTGATCCCGTTCGGAATCTCGATCTCGATCATGGGATTCAGGGAATTGTGGCTCAGCGTCATCCTGCCCTGGCAGGAACGCCGCAAGCTCAGCGAGCTGAGCGAGGCCTGCGCGGCATCGGTGCCGCAGCCGGCGCCAAAGCGGCAGGCGCGGGGGTAGAGCAATCTCCGGCCTTCCTTCTCCCCTCCCACCCGCGAAGCGGCGGGGAGGGGTCGGGGGTGGGGGGTCTATCGGCGGATTCGACTACCAGCGAGTTTGCTGGACTACCCCCCACCCCCGACCCCTCCCCGCCACGCGCAAGAGCGCGTGGAGGGAGGGGAGAAGAAAGCGCGCGAATGATAACTGCGACGTTATCCCGGCTGTTTTCGGGTTGTCTTATTTCCGCCCGACCAGTAGAGTCAAAGGCGTCATGGTTCGATTTCAGTTCCGCCTCATTATGCCCGCAGCCCTGCTCGCGGCAGCGCTCATCGCGTCGCCGGCGACGGCGCAGATCACCCTGGTCCCGCCGGCCGCCGTGCAAAATGCACCTGACGGGGCG
>NZ_JAUSLT010000153.1 GCF_030646015.1 Bradyrhizobium sp. | reverse complement strand
GCCGGATCGACCGATACCGCCTGAAACGTCGGCGAAGACGCCGACAGGTCGACCACCACGACCCGGGCATGGCGCGCGACCAGGCGCGCCAGCGTCAGCGCGGTCAACGTGATGCTTTCGTTCGAGGCGGTGCCGAGCACGGTTACCTTGCGCGCGGCGTCGCCGGCGTTGCGCAGATCATCGGCCAGCCGCTCCATTTCGGAGAGTTCGGGCACGATGCCGGGTGACTCGATACCCGGAGAATCGCGCAACGCCGGAGCCGCTTCGGGCTCGATTTCGGGTTCGATCTCGAATTCAGGCTCGGCGGCGGCCGTGACGGCCGCAGACTTGACCGTGGCAGACCTGGCGCGGATCGCAGCCGGCGCGGAGGCGATCGCAGCCGCCGCGCGCGGCGCCGTCATGCGCAGCAATTCGCCCGTGACGATCGCGCCGGCGGTGAGCATCAGCGTTGCCAGCGTCGCGATCAGCACGATCGGCAGCTTCTTCGGGTAAGCTGGCGTGTTGGAGACGCTGGCGCGGGAAATGATCCGGCCATCGGCAGGCGCCGCCTCGATGTTCTCGCGGGTGTTGGCCTCACGGTATTTCGCCAGATAGGATTCCAGGAGGTCGCGCTGCGCCTTGGCCTCGCGCTCCAGCGCGCGCAGCTGCACATCCTGGGTGTTGGTCGAACCCGCCTGTTTCTTCACCTGCTCCAGGCTGGCGCTGAGGCCTTCGACCCTGCCGCCGGCGATCCGGGCGTCGCTGTCGAACGAACGCGACAGCTTGCTGGCTTCCTCGCGTAGCTGGCGGTCGAGGTCGCCCAGTTGCGCCTTCAATTCCTTGATGCGCGGATGGTTGTCGAGCAAGGTCGAGGACTGTTCGGCCAGCTGCGCGCGCAGCGTGACGCGCTGCTCGGACAGCCGCCGCGTCAGTTCGGAATTGAGCACCTCGGAAGCCTCGATCGGCTTGCCGCTCTGGAGCATTTCGCGAATCAGCCGCGCCTTCGATTCCGCATCCGACTTCAGCGCGCGGGCGTTGTTCAGTTGCGTGTTGAGCTCGCCCATCTGCTGGTTCGACAGCGTGGTGTTGTTGGTGCCGACGAACAGGCTGGATTTCGAGCGAAAATCCTCGACCCGGGATTCCGCTTCCGCGACCTTCTTGCGCAGGCTGTCGATCTCGCCCGACAGCCACAGGCCGGCGGACTTGGCCTGCTCCTGCCGCGCATTCTGCTGCAGCACCAGATAGCCATCGGCGATCGAATTGGCGACGCGCGCCGCCAGTTCCGGGTCCCACGACTGGAATTCGATGACGATGACGCGCGACTTGTCGACCGCATAGGCGGTGAAGCGGTCGTAATAGGTGTCGAGCACGCGCTCTTCGGGGGTCAGCGAGAACGGGTCGCGGCCGATCCCGAACAGGGCCAGCAGCGACTTGAACGGCGAAAGCCCCTGCAGCACCGGATCGAATTCCGGGCGCTCGGCGAGCTTGTTCTTCTTGATGATCTCGCGCGCGAGATCGCGCGACAGCAGCAGCTGGACCTGGCTGGTGACGGCCTCGGCATCGACGATCGAGCTGCGCTCCTCGCTGCGCTCGCCAGTCGGCCGCAGGAAGATGTTCTCGCGCCCGTCGACCAGGATGCGGGCTTCGGATTTGTAGCGCGGGGTCACCAGGTTGACGGCGGTCACCGAGAGCACAGCGGCCAGCAGCGTCGGAACGATGATCCAGCCCTTCTTGCGGGCCAGCGCATGGCCCAGCGCGCGCAGATCGAGATCGCCGGTCGGGGCTGCGGCGGCCGGTCGATACGAATCGGGTGCGGGCTTCGCGGCGGCCCTCTGGACCGCAGCCTTTTCGACCAAGGCCTTCTCGACCAAGGCTTTGGCCCTGCCCGCTTTGTCCTTGCCTGCACGCCAGAACGCTAAACGCATCGCACACTCCCGCGGACGCAACTCATCCACTCAACTGCGGCCGATTACACTCCATTAAGGTTGCCGCTGGGTTAATCCGCGCCATTGGCCCCGGAGAACATCGGCTTGGGGGCGTTGCGGTCATGCTTTGTTAACCATGAATGCCCTTAATCGGAATCAGCAATTGCTGTGGACTGTCCGATGCGAGTCGTGCGTGGCGTCATTCTCTGTCTGCTGACTGCACTCGCCCTGGCGGGCTGCATGCGCCGCTCCGCGCCGGTCGCCGTGGTGCAGCCGCAAGCCGATCTGGATACGATGACCTATGGGCAAAGCCACGCGACGGCCCCTGTCCCCGTGGCGGTGGCCTATGCCCCGGAGCCCGTCCGATATGACACCGCCTACCGGCTCGACGCCGGCGACAAACTCCGGGTCGTGGTCTACGGCCAGGAAGGTCTCACCAACACCTATGCGATCGATGCCGGCGGCTCCATCACCATGCCGCTGATCGGCTCGGTGCCGGCGCGTGGCAAAACGCCCGCGGGCCTCGCCGCCGACATCACCGCCAAGCTGCGCAACGGTTTCATCCGCGAGCCGTCGGTCGCGGTGGAGATCGAGGCCTACCGGCCGTTCTTCATCCTCGGCGAGGTCGCAGCACCCGGCCAGTATCCCTATGTGCCGAACATGACGGTGGAGAGCGCGGTCGCCATTGCCGGCGGCTTCTCGCCGCGCGCGCTGCGGGATCGCGTCACGATCACCCACAACGATCCCACAGGCACGATGCGGACCGTCGTGCCGCTCGGCACCGCCATCAGCCCCGGCGATACCGTACTCGTCGGCGAACGCTGGTTCTGATCATGCCCCTGATTGAAGGTCAGCCGCTTCGTATCCTGCACGCGGTGCGGGCGCCGGTCGGCGGCATTTTCCGCCACATCATGGATCTCGCCAACGGCCAGGCCGATCGCGGCCATCACGTCGGCATCATCGCCGACAGCCTCACCGGCGGCGAGCGCGCGGAAGCGGCGCTGAAGGAAATCGCGCCGCGCCTGAAACTCGGCGTGCACCGCCTCGCCATCCGCCGCGAGCCGTTTCCCACCGACGTGCTGGTGTGGGCGCGTTTCATGCGCCTGATCAAGCAGCTGAAACCGGACGTGCTGCACGGCCACGGCGCCAAGGCCGGCGCCTTCATCCGGCTGAAGGCACGCTCGAAGGAAACCATTCGGGTTTACACGCCGCATGGCGGCTCGCTGCACTATCCCCTCAACACGCTGAAGGGCGCGTTGTACGGCACTCTCGAACGCGCGTTGATGAACGCGACCGATTTGTTCCTGTTCGAGAGCGCGTTCGCGCGCGACACCTATCAGCGCACCATCGGGGTCCCCTCCGGCCTGGTGCGCTGCGTGTTCAACGGCGTCACCGCCGACGAGTTCGATCCCATTATCCCGGCGGACGACGCCACCGACGTGGTCTATGTCGGCGAGTTCAGGCACATCAAGGGCGCGGACCTGTTGATCGACGCGGTGGCGCGGCTGCGCGCCGACGGCAAACCGGTGACGCTGACGCTGGCCGGCGACGGCGAGGAACTCGACCATCTCAAGGCCCAGGTCCAGCGTCTCGGCCTTGGCGAGGCTGTCCGCTTCATCGGTCACGTCAAGGCGCGCTACGGCTTTTCCAAAGGCAGGCTATTGGTGGTTCCCTCGCGCGGGGATTCGATGCCCTATGTCGTGATCGAGGCGGCCGCGGCGGGAATTCCGATGGTGGCCGCCAATGTCGGCGGCATCCCGGAAATCTTCGCAGAACATACCGATGCGCTGTTTGCCCCCAACATCGTCGGCGCGATGGCGGATGCCATCGAGATCGCGCTGGAGGACCCGGAAGCCGCGTTGGCCCGCGCGAAGTCGCTGCGCGAACGAATCTTCCTGCATTTTTCGCAGAAGGCGATGGTCGAAGGCGTGCTGGCCGGCTACCGCGACGCGTTTGCCGATCGTTAACCATTCCTTACTCCGCTAACCGTTTCTTCCGATTTGTCCTCTAATCCGGGGGGCGGGGAATTCCGCTCGCGGCGAGCATGCCTACATGCCTGTGCAAGGACGGAGTTTGAGAACGGACTTCAGGGACGGATTTGGACTAACGTGGAACCGCTCAACGCACGCTCTATGCTCGATGCTGCGGCTGCCGCCGCGGTCACCGCCACCGCGGACCGCCCGCCGGTCGAACGGCGCCGCCGGCTGTCGCAGGCGGCGCTAGCCGTCACCAACCAGAAGGTCCGGCGCGCCTATTCGCCGATCGTGATCGCGGGCGCGGTGCGCGTCGCCGATTTCGTGCTGCTCAGCCTGGTCGGTATCGCGATCTATCTGTTCTATGTGGTGCCGCTCTCGGGCTTCTACTGGGAATATGTCGGGGCGATTTTCGCCATGACCGTGGCCGCGGTGATCTGCTTCCAGGCCGCCGATATCTATGAAGTCCAGGTGTTCCGCGGCACGCTGCGGCAGATGACGCGGATGATTTCGGCCTGGGCCTTCGTGTTCCTGCTGTTCATCGGCGTTTCCTTCTTCGCCAAGCTCGGCAGCGAGATCTCGCGGCTGTGGCTGTCGGCGTTCTTCATCACCGGCCTCGCCGCGCTGATCGGCGAACGGCTGATCCTGCGGTCGATGGTTCGCGGCTGGGCCCGCGACGGCCGGCTCGACCGCCGCACCATCATCGTCGGCTCCGACCAGAACGGCGAGAAGCTGATCGAGGCGCTCAGGGCGCAGGAGGATTCCGACCTCGATATCCTCGGCGTGTTCGACGACCGCAACGACAGCCGCGCGCTCGATACCTGCGCCGGCAGCCCGAAACTCGGCAAGATCGACGACATCGTCGAATTCGCCCGCCGCACCCGCATCGACCTCGTGCTGTTCGCGCTGCCGATCTCGGCGGAGACGCGGATCCTCGAAATGCTGAAGAAGCTGTGGGTGCTGCCGGTCGACATCCGCCTGTCGGCCCACACCAACAAGCTGCGCTTCCGCCCCCGCTCCTATTCCTATCTCGGCGAGGTGCCGACGCTGGATGTGTTCGAGGCGCCGATCACCGACTGGGACCTGGTGATGAAGTGGCTGTTCGATCGCGTCGTCGGCGCCCTGATCCTGTTCGCGGCGCTGCCTGTCATGGCGCTGGTGGCGCTGGCGATCAAGCTCGACAGCCCGGGCCCGGTGCTGTTCCGCCAAAAGCGCTTCGGCTTCAACAACGAGCGCATCGACGTCTTCAAGTTTCGCTCGCTGTACCACGACCAGGCCGATCCGCTCGCCACCAAGGTGGTGACCAAGAACGACAGCCGCGTCACCCGGGTCGGGCGCTTCATCCGCAAGACCAGCCTCGACGAGCTGCCGCAGCTGTTCAACGTCGTCTTCAAGGGCAATCTTTCGCTGGTCGGCCCGCGCCCGCACGCGGTGCAGGGTAAATTGCAGAGCCAGCTGTTCGACGAAGCGGTCGACGGCTATTTCGCGCGCCACCGCGTCAAGCCCGGCATCACCGGCTGGGCGCAGATCAACGGCTGGCGCGGCGAAGTCGACAGCGAGGAAAAGATCCAGAAGCGCGTCGAATTCGATCTCTATTACATCGAGAACTGGTCGGTGCTGTTCGATCTCTACATCCTCATCAAGACGCCGCTGGCGCTGATGACGAAGAACGAGAACGCTTACTGAATTAAACGAGGTACTCTCAACGTCATTGCGAGCGAAGCGAAGCAATCCATCATACAGCGCGACGAAGGAAGCTGGATTGCTTCGTCGCATCCGCCTTCGCCCGAAGGCGGGCTTCGGCGGACAAGAGAGCTCCTTGCAATGACGGTTTTGACGGCCAGTAGTGTTGTGTGAGTGCGTGAGTATCGAATGGCGTATGCGGCCACAGCCGGGAGTTCCCTGCCGTCCATGACGGCCGCGCCCGGCGTGCTGGCGCTGCAGCGGGCGCTGGTGTGGCTGGTCGGCGCCTGCGGCGCGATCGTGTTCATTGAGCCCAGCCCGTATGAACTGGCGACGCTGGCGGCGACCCTGCTATTCTTCGCCACCGGGCTGCGGTTGCGGCTGGTGTTCATGCCGCTGCTGCTGCTGCTGTTCCTGATCAATGTCGGCTACACCATAGGCGCCATCCCGGTGCTGGACAGCCCCGGCGTGGCGATGTGGATTGCGACCTCCTGGTACATGGCGGTCACCGTGATGTTCTTCGCCATGGTGCTGTCCGAAGACACCGAAGCCCGGCTCGACATGCTGCGTCGCGGCCTGATCGTGGGCGCGCTGATCGCGGCGACCGCGGGCATTGCGGGCTATTTCAACCTGGTCCCCGGCGGACGCGACCTGCTGTCGCTGTATGGGCGCGCGCGCGGCACCTTCAAGGACCCCAACGTGCTCGGCGCGTTCCTGATCCTTCCCGCCTTGTTCGTGCTGCAAAGCGTGGTCTCCGATCGCCTCGGCAAATCATTCCGCAGCACGATAGCACTCGGCATCATGGCGCTGGCGATCCTGCTGGCGTTTTCCCGCGCCGCATGGGGCGGACTGGTCATCACCGCGGCCTTCATGCTGGCGCTGATGGTGCTGACCAGCCCGTCGGTCAGGCAGCGATCGCGCATCATCGTCATGACCGCGGTCGCCGCCATCATCGTGGCGATGCTGATCGGCGTGCTGCTGTCATTCGATTCCATCAGCGACATGTTCCAACAGCGCGCCAGCCTTGGCCAAAGCTACGACAGCGGCCGGTTCGGCCGGTTCGGCCGCCACATCCTCGGCGCGGAAATGGCGCTCGATCTGCCCTTCGGGATCGGCCCGCTGCAGTTCAACCGCTACTTCCCCGAAGACACCCACAATTCCTATCTCAACGCCTTCATGTCCGGCGGCTGGATCGCCGGCGTCTGCTATCCCGCGCTGGTGTTCGTCACCGTCATCATGGGCTTCCGGCATGCCTTCGTCCCGGTACCCTGGCAACGCGCCTATCTCGCCATCTTCGCGGCGTTCCTCGGCACCGTCGGCATGAGTTTTGTCATCGACACCGACCACTGGCGACACTTCTGGATGATGCTGGGCGCGATGTGGGGCCTGTTCGCCGCGGCACAGCGCTGGCGGGCGAATGCCACAGCGTCGTAGCAGTTCCGTAGCCCGGATGGAGCCGACGGGACGGCGCGGAAGCGCCGGCCTGGAGGCGTAATCCGGGGTTTAGGAAAGAGTCCCGGATTGCGCCATCGAGCGGCGCTTTGCGCCGATCGCTGGCTCCATCCGGGCTACGGGTGAAGTGACTTAGTTCTCCACCGTGAACGTCAGCCCTGCGTGGTCCACCAGCCGTTTGATCAGCTTGTCGCCCATGGCGGCGCCCGGCGTCCAGATGCCGGCCGGAACGTCCGGCGCGTCGCGCAGCAGGCAGATCGCGCATTCCGCGATCATCTTGGAGGTCGATCCATAGCCGGGATCGCGGTCGCCCTTGACCGCGGCGCGGACCTGCCGGCCGTCGGGCGCGATGGCGACGAACAGCAGGTCGTACATGCCGTTCTCCTGCTCCTCCTTCGAGGGGCCCTCGCCCGGCTTCGGCCCGCCGCCCGAAGCGCCCATCCGTTCGGCGTTGACGGCGGCCACCACCTTTCTGGCGTTGGCTTCGCCCTGTTCGCCGGGGCCGGTCAAAATCATCTCGTCATAGACAAAATCTTTGCCGTACGGAAAATCCATCAGCATGTTGGAGCGATGCACGTTGCGGGTGTTGATGCTCGCCATCACAAAGGGCGCCGTCCACGAGCCCAAATCCTCATCCATGACGGGCTTGTTGCCACGCGGCTGTTTTGGACCGTCGAAGCCCGGTGTCAGGACGAAGGGATCCTGCACCATCGAGACCAGACTGAGATCGCTCGCTACCGCCGCGAACGTCGCCCGCGCGCTGGCCGCGGTGCCGCCCGAGAACGTGCCCTTCATGTCGCGGACGCGGGTCTTGACCCGGCTAACCGTTGCGCCGAGCGCCTGCTTCGCCGCCTGCTGCACGAAGTAGACGCCAAGTTCAAACGGGATCGAGTCGAAACCGCAGGAGAACAGGATGCGCGCACCGCTTGCTTTCGCCGCTGCCTCATGCGCGTCGATCATCTTCCGCATCCACAGCGGTTCGCCGCAGAGATCGAGATAGTCGGTGCCCGAAGCGGCACAGGCCGCGACCAGGTCGGAGCCGTAGAGCTGATAGGGCCCGACGGTCGTGATGATCAATTTGGTCTGATCGACCATCGCCTTCAGCGAAGCGGGATCGCCGCCGTCGGCGACGATCAGCGCGGTATCGGCCGGCGCCCCGATCGCATCGCGCACCGCGGCGAGCTTGTCCTTGCTGCGGCCCGCCATCGCCCATTTCAAGCCGCTGCCGGCCTTGTAATGCGCGGCGAGATATTCGGCGACGAGTTGGCCGGTAAAGCCGGTGGCGCCGTAAACAATAATGTCGAATTTCGACGAAGACATAGGCTGATATCCCTGAGTTTAGGCATTCTTGTCATTGCGAGCGAAGCGAAGCAATCCATGGCGGCAAAAAGAAAGCTGGATTGCTTCGTCGCAAGTGCTCCTCGCAATGACGATCGAACTTATTTCTTGGCGTAGGACGCGCCCATGCCGGCACGCACGTCGGCCTGGATACCGTAAGGCGCGATCGGATAGCGCAGGCCGTTCTTGGCCAGCTGCTTCATGCCCGTGATCGCCTTGGCGAGATGCGCGGGCGACAGCGCCATTAGCATCTCCTCATCCGGCACGCCACCATAGCGGCGCTCGGCAAAGCACGGCAGCGACAGGCTGGGTTCGCCGGTCTTGAGCGCCCGCCCCCATGAATCGGCGCAGGCGGTCTCGCCAACCACGCCCCATTCGAACTTCTTGTAGCCGGTATATTGCAGCCCGTTGATCAGGATGATCATCTGGCCGGGCGTGGCATAGACCAGGCAGATGTCGGGCGGATCGAGCCGGCCGCTCGACAGCGGGCTCACCGCCAGCGCCAGATATTGTCCGTAGGCCACGACATCCAGCGCCTCCTGGCGCTTGCGCGCGTCCTCGGGCGTACCATGCCAGACACCGACGTAATTCGTACCCTCGAGAAATTTCTCATCGGTTGGCGCCAGGCCAATCACGGCACGGCACTGCGCGCCGACGAGGTCGTCGGCGGTGATGCCGACGGTCCAGCCCAGCCGTGAGGCCATGCTGACGATCTGGTCGGTCGTGTGAACCGCTGATGGACGCCGGATTTTCGGGATCGCCGTCATTTCCTCCACGGTGGCGAACATCTTCATGCCGATCACGGTGGTCTTGAGCCGAAGCAGGCTGTTCAGATCGGCCACCATGCCGGCCAAATCGAGTTGTTCCGGCGGCGATTGCTGTTGCATGGCGTAACTCCCAAAGCGATGGTCAGGCGCTGCGCGCCCGTTGGATCAATTCTAACCTGATTGTTTCAGCGTTGCGACAGCGGCTTCCGGTTCGCAGCCGGCCCCGGCAGCAAATCGTCGATCTTGCCGGTGGCCCAATAGGCGATCAGGCCCATCCATTCGCGCACGGCAAGGTCGGAGCGCGTAAATCCATCACCGGCCACGGTGGATAACGTCAGAAGTTCGGCGCGTGCGCCGAGCCTCCAGTCCACGGGATAGGCTTCCACATCGAATCCGGCCTTGCGAAACAGGCCGACCGATCGCGGCATGTGAAAGGCCGATGTCACCAGAAGCCATCGCTCGCCCGCCCTGGGGGCGGCAAGCGCTTTGGAGAATGTGGCATTTTCCAGTGTATTTCGCGCGCGGCGCTCCATCAGCAAACGTGCCTTGGCGAGGCCGAGGCCTTCAAACAGTTCGGCCGCATAGTCGGCTTCCCGGGCGTCATCGCTGGCCACTAAATTGGCGCTGCCGCCGGAATACATCAGGCGCGCATTGGGGTAGCGATGCGCCAGCACCGCCGCCGCAACGATGCGGTCGCCCGCGGCGCTGACGACGGCGCCGCCATGGGCAAGCGAAAGATCGGCGTCGATCGGTCCGCCGAGGACGAGAATGCCATCCGGCGCGCCATTCGCCGCATCCCAGGGCGGAAAGCGGGTCTCGAGCGGATAGAGCAACAGCTTTCCGAGCGGCGACCATGCGCATATCGCCAGCAATATGACCGCGGCAACCAGCAGCTTGCGACCCGCCGCTGCAAATCGCGTGGCCAGCAACAGCGCGCCAGCCAGGCCGATGCCGATCAGGAAATTGGTCGGCAGCAGGACGACGCCGAGGGTTTTGGACAGCAGAAAAAACAATGAGAATTCCTCTTCGGGCGCGGGGTACTGCCCGGGTTTCGCGTTAAGCCGTCATACGCGGGCTTGACCCGCGTATCCATCTCACTTCGTAATATGCGCTTCTCAAAGGAGATGGATTGCCGGGTCAAGCCCGGCAATGACGAATAGAGTCAGAACAACCGCCGAGAAAGCCCTCCGCATGCCCCATCACCACCTGCATTCCAGCCCCGAAACCTGCCACTGGGGGTTTTTCGAAGCCAAGCTAAAGCCCGTCCTCACCATCGCCAGCGGCGATGAGGTCACGGTCGACACCATCAGCGGCGGTCCGGAAATGATGCCGGACAAGCGCCAGTTTCAGGTTCCCCCCGAACTCGCCGAGGTACACGCCAAGAACGAGCGGATGCTGCCCGGGCACATCCTGACCGGCCCGATCGCGATCGAGGGCGCCCTGCCCGGCGACGTGCTGGAAATCGAGATCCTCGACATCCAGCTCAGGCAGGACTGGGGCTGGAACATGATCAAGCCGCTGGCCGGCACCCTGCCCGACGATTTTCACGAGACGCGGTTGCTCAACATTCCGCTCGACCGCGCGCGCATGGTCGGCCGGATGCCCTGGGGCCTCGATTTGCCGCTAAAACCGTTCTTCGGGGTGATGGGCGTGGCGCCGCCGCCGGCCTGGGGCCGCATCAGTTCGCTGGTTCCGCGCGCGATGGGCGGCAATCTCGACAACAAGGAACTGGTCCCCGGCGCCAAACTCTATCTGCCGGTGTTCGTGCCGGGCGCGCTGTTCTCCTGCGGCGACGGCCACGGCGTGCAGGGCGACGGCGAGGTCTGCGTCACCGCGATCGAGACCGCGCTGCAGGGCCGTTTCAGGCTGACGCTGCGCAAGGATCTGCGCTTCGACTATCCCCGCGCCGAGACGCCGACGCATTACATGACGATGGCGATGGATCCCGACCTCGATCAATGCGTGGTCCGCGCGCTGCGCGACATGATCGTGCTGCTCGGCGAAAAACGCAATTTGTCGCGTGAGGACGCCTACACGCTGTGCAGCCTCGCCGCCGACCTGCGGGTGACGCAGACGGTGAACGGGTCGAAGGGCATCCACTGCATGATCGAGAAGGCGGTGGTGCACGGGTGAACGTGCGTTCACCCTCCCCTGGAGGGGGAGGGTCGACGCGCGCCGGCGATGCGAAGCATCGTCCGGAGTGCGGCGGGGTGGGGTGAAAGTCTCTCGTCTCGAACAGTGCTCGAGTTGAAGCACCTTCACCCCACCCCGCTTCACATCTCGCTACGCTCGATGTGAAGCGACCCTCCCCCTCCAGGCAGGGGAATCGCATTTGACGATTTGAGCAGTGGCGAATCAGGAAGCGTTGGATTCTTCAGAGGGCTCCGCATGTTAGCAGGAGGTCTCCGATGGACTTCGGTTCGTTTTTCGCCAGTGTTCCTAATCCGCGAGCAGCCAATGCGAGGCACGACCTTTGCGAGGTGCTGCTCATCAGCTTTGCCGCAGTGCTTTGCGGGGCAGAGAACTGCCAGGACATGGCAGATTTTGGCGAGGCCAAAGAATCGTCGCTTCGCAAATTCCTGCGACTTCGCCATGGAATACCCAGCCACGACACATTCAGCAGAATCTTTCGAGTGCTCGATCCGGTCGCCTTCGAGACCGCTTTTCGTAGGTTCATGGCAGCGTTTGCAGCCCGTCTTAGCGGCGTTGTCGGAATGGCCGGTCAGGTCATTGCCATCGACGGCAAGTCGCTCTCCGGCGCCTTCGAGGCTGGAGCGCGGGCGACGCCATTGCATCTTGTCACGGCCTGGGGGGCCGGGAACCGGCTGGTCTTGGGTCAATGCCGAGCGCCCGGTCGCAACGAGATCAAAGGGGCCCTTGAGTTGGTGGCAATGCTCGATCTGGAGGACGCTACAGTTACGGCGGATGCGCTTCATGGCAATCGCAAGATGGCAAAAGCGATCCGCGAGCGCGACGGACACTATGTTCTGGCGCTCAAGGGTAACCGCGGGCCGCTCTATCACGAGACCGTAAAACTGTTGGAAAATGTCGCAGCCGACACTATCGATGGGCCGCAACTTGAGCATGGTCGCATCGAAACGAGGCAAGCGGCCGTATTGGCCGTTCCCGACGGATGGGATCAAAAGTTCAAGTTCAACGGCTTGGCGGCGGTCGCGCGGGTCGACGCCGTTCGCAGGCTCGCCAATGCCGAAGAGTGCCAGACCCGCTATTTTGTCCTCTCGCGAATGCTCCCCGCCGCCGACGTTCTGGCCACCGTGCGCGCCCACTGGGGCATCGAGAACAGCCAACACTGGGTGCTCGATGTCGTCTTTAACGAGGATCTGGCTCGCTCCAGAAAGGATAACGCCGCTCAGAACATCGCCTTGCTCCGACGCCTCGCCCTCAATCTCTTGCAAAGCGATGGACTTAAGGTCTCCATCCGACGCAAAATCAAACGTGCCGGATGGGTCGAAGATTATCTCTTCACCCTCCTGGCTCAAATGCGATAGCCCTGCCCTCCAGGGGAGGGTGAAGTGAGACGCCTCACCCCAGCCGCCAGCCGACCTCTTCCGTAAAGCTCTGATAAAACTCCTGTGTGTAGGCCTGCTCCGGCGTTTTGCGCACGCGCTCGTCGAGCGTGTGGGCATCGTCGCCGACCAGGATGCGCCAGCGCTCGGCCTTGACGCCGTCGAGGATGATTTTCGCCGCCTGCGCCGCCGTGGTCGGAGCGTCCTCGCGGAAGGCGCGCGCGCGATCCAGCGCGATCTTCTGGACGTCGTCGTCCGACATCACCGCGGTGTCGATGCCCATGGCCTTGAGGCGCACGCGCGCCGACAACAGTTCGTTGGCGCTGAGAAGCTCGGATTCGGTGCCGCTCTGGATCTTGCGCGAATTGGACACGATCGAGGTGCCGATATGGCCAGGCATCACCACCGAGCATTTGATGTGCGGCGCGTTGAGCCGCAGATCGGTGATCAGCGCTTCGGTAAATCCCTTCACGGCGAATTTGGCGGAGCTGTAGGCGGTATGCGATACCCCCATTCCGACCGAAGCCCAGAAGCCGTTGACGCTGGAGGTGTTGACGATATGGCCCTCGTCGGCCTTCATCAGCATCGGCAGGAAGGTGCGGACGCCGAGATAGACCCCGCCCCAGCAGATATTGAAGGTCCGTTCCCACTGCTCCCGCGTGTTGGTGAACATGCTGCCGCCGCCGCCGATGCCGGCATTGTTGAACAGCAGATGGATTCTGTCGGTCGCCTGCTGCTCGGCGAGTTCGTCGCGAAAGCGCGTCAGCTGGTCCTCGATCGAGACGTCGGCGATATGGGTGGTGATGCGCAGGCCCTGCGGCAGTTTTTCGACCTCGCACAGCCGCTTCGTCTCCGCCATCGCCTCGGCCGAGACGTCGCACATCGCGACGTTGCAGCCTTCCGCGACGAGTTGCCGCGCCAGCTCGCGGCCCATGCCCGTGCCGCCTCCGGTGATGACGGCAATTTTTCCGGCAAAGTCTTTCATGGGGGGCGCTGACCTTTCCATTGCAAGGCGTGTGAGATTTTGAATCCGACCTTTCCGGTATAGTCGCACCAACGCTCGCCGGTCAAACAACGCTGGCATCCCGAATTGCATGAGTCGGAGCGGATGGACCGGGCCGCGAATGGAAATTCCTTAACCAATGGGGTGCAGAGTTATTCGCACAGGATAGCTCAAAATGAATTTTGAAAACGGAACAATTGACAGCATCCGGTCGAAGAGTCAGCGCAGCCTGGCCGCCTATTGGGCGCGGCTCGCCCTGGCTGAGAGCGGCTTGCCGCCGTTCGATCAGTTCGCGCCCGGTCCGGGGATCCACGATCCGAAGCATATCGCGGTGTGGAAAGTCGAAGCCGGCAAGGAGCAGCTGGATTTTCGCGCATTGTACCGTGGCTCGTTCATCGACGAGGCCATGAAGGACCCCTGGGTCGGAAAGACCCTGTTCGAAGTCGCACCACCGGTTTTACGAGTTCCCATCATCGCTGCGTCGGCCCACTGCGCCAGCAGCGGATGCGCGATCTACACCGTGCTTCGTACGTACGACGGCGCCGGATCGCCGATCGACCTGGAACGTTTGCTGCTGCCCTTCGGCACGCGCGGCCGCGTCCGGGTGATCGTCGCTTCACTGCAACTGGTCAGCCTTGAACGCACGATCGAACGCCGCAAGGCCGTCGAAAGCTTTGAGACGCAAACCGACGTCGTGCTGTCGTTCAGGATATCGGCCAACAGTTTCAGGGAATCGCGGCCAAAAACAGCTGCTGCTGTTCCTGCCTGAACCCGCCTCCGTCAAAGCAGCCGTCTTGCCAGCTCCCTGAACACCAGCTGGTTGCCTTCGGCCGAAAAGTGATCGTCGCCGACGATGTAGAAGCGCTCGTACCATTTCCTGTCGGCTTCGCTGGCGGCGAACAACACCGGATACAGATTGATGAACGCCTTGCAGCGGCGTTCGCAGAACTCGCGCCAGAGCGAGACCTGCCGGCTGTTGCGGTCGCCCTGCGCCACCTGCTGCGCCCAGGGATAGACCACGATGGTGAGCGGAATGTTTCTGGCAGCCAGCAGGTCGGACAGTGCCCGCATGTTCTGCAGCGACCTTGCGATACCGCCATCGACGCCGAGCGGCCGGTAGACGCTGGTCACGTCCGCTCCCGGAACGGTCCAGCCGATGCGGCCGCGATCGGTGTTGAGCGACGCTCGGCGGTTGCCGACGACCGACTGTATCGCCCGCTTGATGGTGATGCGCAACCGGTTGAACACCACGAAGCGGTCGATCAGGAAATTGCCCGGCTTCGGCGAGGCCGTCGCCGGTTGCATCGATCCTTCTGCCGGACTGCAATACGCGCGGTATTTGGGATCCTCGTCGATGCAGAAATAGAAATTCGCCTCGTCCGTCACGTCGGACGTATCGGAAAACACCACGACCTCGTCGAACTGCAATCCGAGTTCCAGCAGGTATTTTATCTTCTTGTAGTAGATAACAGGCGAATAGGACGCGACGCCGGCGTTGAGAAACTCGATCTTCTCGTTGCGCTGCTGCCCCGCGCGCTGCAGCAGGCCGGCAAAGGAATCCTCATAACTCATGCCGATGCCCTCGGCGAAGGAATCGCCGATCAGCAGGACCCGGTGCGACGCCGGCTTCAACGGAACGGCTCGGGTCGAGGCGTCCTTGAAGCCGAGGCTGTTGGTGACCAGGCGGTAGCGCGTTTCGCCCCAGATATCGTGGCCGTCGAAACCGGCGGCCAACCCGTGGTCATAGACGGGATTGGCGACCCGGGCCGGACGCTGGGTCTCCTCGCCCCGGGTCAGGCTCGACCAGGCGAAATCGAACGCCAGAAACAGCGCCAGGCAATAGGCCAAGGTACCGGCGTAAACCAGCGCCCGCCGCAGGCTGAACCGGGCCGACAGCCTGCCTGGCGGCGGCCGGGAAGCGGGATTGTCGGACATGACGCGGACAACCATGATCGCAGGGGCACTTTTTCCGGCTTTCCGGAACCGACTGCAAGGCATAGAATTTCACCGAGCGGAAGAATGGGCGAGCCCGGATCTCGCCCAGTTGCACAGGTGACAGCTCTCATAGGTGTTTGTGGGAATGACGGACGGCCCCGCTCGACCGAAGATGACGCAGGCGACCCACGAGGCGTTTTCCCGCGACGAACCGGTCGTGGCGGGTTCCGATCGCGCGTTCGGCCTGGTGATGGCGGCGGCATTCGCGATCCTGACCCTGCTGAACGGCTGGCATGACGGCCGGATTTGGCCCTGGAGCGGCGGCGTGGCCGCGCTGTTACTGGCCACGGCCCTGCTCCGCCCCGCGATGCTCAATCCGCTGAACCGGCTCTGGCTGAAATTCGGCCTGCTATTGCACAGCGTGGTCAATCCGATCGTGATGGCGCTGTTGTTCTATGGCACGGTGTTGCCGACCGGCCTGGTGATGCGCGCGCTCGGCAAGGATCTGCTGCGGCTGAAACGGCAGCCGGACGCGGAAAGCTACTGGATTGTGCGCGCGCCTCCGGGGCCCGCGCCCGAGACGATGAAGGATCAGTTCTAGATGGATTTTCTCGCTGAGCTCTGGCGCTTCATGCGGGTCCGGAAGAAATTCTGGCTGCTGCCGATCCTGATCATGATGGTGGTGTTCGGCGGCCTGGTGGTGCTGACCAAGGGCTCCGCGATCGCGCCGTTCATCTACACGCTGTTCTAGCCGACGCTATGCGCATTCTCGGGCTTTCCGCATTCTACCACGACAGCGCCGCGGCGCTGATCGAGGACGGCCGCATCATCGCCGCCGCCCAGGAGGAGCGTTTTACCCGGCGCAAGCATGATCCCGCCTTCCCGCACCACGCCATCGCGTATTGCCTGCAAGAAGCCGGAATCACCGCCGACGGCCTCGATCACGTGGTGTTCTACGACAAGCCATTCCTCAAATTCGAGCGGCTGCTGGAGACCTACATCGCGATGGCGCCGCGCGGCTTTCGCTCGTTCAAGATGTCGATTCCGCTGTGGCTGAAGGAAAAGCTGTTCCAGAAAAGCCTGCTGCGCGACGAGATCGGTAAATTCTCGGAAAATTTCGACATCAGCCGGCTCTTGTTCTGCGAGCATCATCTGAGCCACGCGGCGTCCGCCTTCTACCCCTCGCCTTTCGACAACGCCGCGGTGCTGACCATGGACGGCGTCGGCGAATGGGCGACCACGTCGGCGGCGCTTGGCGACGGCAACCGGCTGGAAATCTTCCAGGAGATCCATTTTCCGCATTCGCTCGGCCTGCTCTATTCGGCCGCGACCTATTACACCGGCTTCAAGGTCAACTCCGGCGAATACAAGGTGATGGGGCTGGCGCCCTATGGCGAGCCGCGCTTTGCAAAACTCATTCTCGATCATCTGATAGATCTGAAGCCGGACGGCTCGTTCCGGCTCGACATGTCCTATTTCGACTATTGCACCGGCTTCACGATGACCAACGACCGGTTCGCCAGACTGTTCGGCGAGCCCGTGCGCAGCCCGGATCAGCTGCTGACGTCGTTTCACATGGACGTCGCGGCCTCGATCCAGGCGGTGCTGGATGAAGCCGTGCTGCGGCTGACGCGCAGCCTCGCCAAGCAGACCGGTTCGAAGAACCTGTGCCTCGCCGGCGGTGTGGCGCTGAACTGCGTCGCCAACGGCAAGGTGCTGCGCGACGGCCATTTCGAGAATATCTGGATCCAGCCGGCGGCCGGCGACGCCGGCGGCGCGGTGGGATCGGCGCTGGCGGCCTATCACATCTTCAAGGGCCAGCCGCGCCGGAGCAACGGCGCCGACGGCATGGCCGGCTCCTATCTCGGCCCGCATTTTGCGCAGGCCGAGATCGAACGGCAATTGACGGCGGCGGGCGCCAAATTCGCCGTATCAGATGAAGCCGCGATGCTGGAGACAACGGCGCAGGCGCTGGCCGACGAAAAAGCCGTCGGCTGGTTCCAGGGCCGCATGGAATTCGGCCCGCGCTCGCTCGGGGCGCGCTCGATCCTCGGCGATCCCCGTTCGCCCGCGATGCAGAAGAATCTCAACCTCAAGGTCAAATACCGCGAAAGCTTTCGGCCGTTCGCGCCGGCGGTGCTGCGCGAGGACCTTTCGGAGTGGTTCGATCTCGCGTCCGACAGCCCGTACATGCTCGTCGTCGTCGACGTCAAACGGGAAAAACATCGCCAGATGACGGCAGCCGAACAGGCGCTGTTCGGCATCGAAAAACTCAACGTGTCACGCTCGGAAATCCCCGCGGTGACGCATGTGGATTATTCCGCGCGGATCCAGACCGTGCACCGCGACACCAATCCGCTGTTCCATGCGCTGCTCAGCCGCTTCAAGGCGAAGACCGGCTGCCCGGTGCTGGTCAACACCTCCTTCAACGTCCGCGGCGAGCCGATCGTGTGCACGCCCGAAGATGCGTTTCGCTGCTTCATGGGCAACGAACTCGATTTGCTGGTGGTCGGCAATTGCGTGCTGCGGAAGGAAGAGCAGGATCCGGCGCTGAAGGTGGACTACAGCCTGGCATTCGAGGCCGATTGAGGAACCTGTGCGCTCGTGGTGGAACGTGCCGACACGAAAAAGCCCCCGCGATATGTCGCGGGGGCTGATTTCGCGGGGGCCCGAGAAATCGTCGGCGGGATCCGGTGCCTGGCCGGCATGAGCGTGCTGGTGGTGGTCCTCCTTGCTAAAATCTCTTCGGCGATTCCGGCGCCGTGCCGGCATAGGTAGCCAACTAATGTCCCTCCTCTTGTTTGGCCTGTTGCTAGAGTGGAAAGTATCGACCCGCGATGAAGGCGATGACAGCAACAACGCCGCTCGCAACAACGTGAATCGTTAGGCCTTCACTCCAGCGGATCCAAAATGGATCCGGCTCGTTGACCACGATAATGACGGCTTCGATGTCTTCGAGGCCAGGCATATCGAGATCTTGCAGTACCTCCGGATTAAGTTGGAGGGCATTTTCAACCGGAACATTTTCCCGGTTGTCTCCATCTCCGCCTGCGCTGGCGGTCGTTCGCGAAGTGCTGGCCATCGCCATCTCCCTTCGGCCCGTTGACCGGGTGAGTCCCCCTTGGGTCGGAGGGCCCGGGCTTCCTCAGCTGACCGGTAGCCGGCTGGTGCTGAGGAATTCGAAAATTTGAGGCATGTGTGTTTCTCCGGTTGTAATCTCGTTAAAGCACCCCATTTCGGGGCCGGACCAACCCCTTTGGTCCACGCAGTTTCAGCTTGCAAGACAAATTTTAGCCCAAAATATGGGTTATTAATTATTTATTAATTATATTGACGTACCCCCAATTGACTGGCACATATTAATAACCCATTTAATGGGTCGATGCCCTAGAGGGAAGAATTATATGGAGATCGCACAATGACGTTGCTTGAAGGCAGCCATGCTACCGACACCCCTAAGGAGCGGAAGTCGCGCGGGCGTCCTAAGAGTCTCGAGCCCGGGAATAGGCTCCACATCTACATCCCGGAATCGTTGACACAACGACTGTTGGAGATTCAGCGCGACACTCACGCCAGTTCGATTACCGAAGTTGTAAAGGCTGCGTTGCAGCTGTACGCCGCCGCGGTTGAGGAACACAAGAAAGGCGGTAGTGTATTTCTCAAGCGGAAGGATGATGGTGTGGAGCGACAACTCGCGCTCTTCATTTAATCGTTAGGCGCAGTAAGTTAGTTCCGGGGGGCCGCATCGCGGCCCTTTCGGCGTTTAAGAGGATGGCAAAGAGTCGGCTTCATCGGCAGTATGTTACTGCAATTGCGCGATCGCCTTTTTTATCTCAATGTCGGAGCTAGAGGGTTTACACTCGAACTCATCGTCTGCACGCCCGACGACGCCTTCCGCTGCTTCATGGGCAACGAGCTCGATCTGCTGGTGGTGGGGAATTGCGTGCTGCGGAAGGAAGAACAGGACCCGGCGCTGAAGGTGGATTACAGCCTGGCGTTCGAGGCGGATTGAGGCGCCGTGCACCGGCCGGCCTTCAGGCCTTATGTTCATACAGCAACCGCGCGCGGATCGTGCCTTCCAGCGCCCGGATGTCGGCGAGGATGCTCTGGCTGTCCCTGGCCGACGTGTCGGTGTCCAGCACCACATAACCCACATCCGCGTGGGTTTCGTAATATTGAGCCGCGATATTGACGGCGTGACGCGCCAGCAATTCGTTCAACCGTCCGAGCATGCCCGGCACGTTGCGCTGAACCTGAATGAAGCGGGTGCCGGTCGGGCGCGCCGGCAGCTGCGCCAACGGAAAGTTCACCGCGCCCATGGTCGAGCCGGTATCGCTGTAATCCACCAGCTTGCGCGCGACCTCGGCGCCGATGCGCTCCTGCGCCTCCTCGGTCGAACCGCCGACATGCGGCGTCAGGATCACATTGTCCAATCCCTGCAGCGGCGAAACGAAACGTTCCTTGTTCGAACCCGGCTCGACCGGAAACACATCGACGGCGGCGCCGCGCAACCTGCCCTCGCGAAGGGCGTCGGCCAGCGCGTCGAGGTCGACGACCATGCCGCGGCTGTTATTGATGAAATAGGCGCCCTGCTTCATCGCCCGGATTTCGGCACGCCCGATCATGCCCTGGGTCGCCGCCGTTTCCGGCACATGCATGCTGACGACGTCGCTCTGCGCCAGCAGTTCGTGCAGGGTCGCCGTCGGCTCGGTGTTGCCGTGGCGAAGCTTGTCGGTGTGATCGTAGAACACCACCCGCATGCCCATCGCTTCGGCGAGATAGGACAATTGCGAGCCGATGTTGCCGTATCCGACGATGCCCAGCGTCTTGCCTCTGACTTCATGGCTATCGGCCGCAGACTTGTCCCACTGCCCGGCATGCGCCGCGACCGATCGCGCGACGATCCGGCGCAACAGAAATACGATTTCGCCGATCACCAGTTCCGCCACGCTGCGCGTGTTGGAGAAAGGCGCGTTGAAAACCGGAATCCCGGCCCGTCTGCTGGCGTCGATATCCACCTGGTTGGTGCCCACGCTGAAACAGCCGATCGCGATCAGCCGGTCCGCGGCCTCGAGGATGTCCGACGTGACCTGCGTGCGCGACCGAATGCCGAGCAAGTGTACGCCCTTGATGGCTTCCTTCAGCGCTTCCCCATCGAGCGCCTTGGTCAGCCGCGTCACGCTGGAATAGCCGGCATCCGACAGCGTGTGCACGGCACTGTCGTTGACGCCTTCCAGGAGCAGAACCCGGATCTTGTCCTTGGCGAGAGAGAATTCCGGTTGAGGCTGAATCTTGTTCACGATGGAAGGGTCCTGACGGGAAGAACTGACAGCGAGCCGCGATTCCGAACACCGGGACGGTCGCAGGCGTTAGGTACTCACAAAACGCCTCGCGACAAACCCTTTTCTGGCCAGCCCGGCGACGCCGGTATCTGCCGGCCCGGCTTGAGGCGGGATTTCCGGATTACCTGCTCAGCGACGCTGGCCATCTGGCGCTGAGCCGTTCTTGATTCCAGGGAACGCAGCGCGCAGCTTGCGGTTCCCCGCAAGCCGATGAAGCACGGATGGTGACGTGACCAAAATAGCAAGAATCGAAGTCTTTCTTGTCGATCTGAAGCCGGCGACCAAACGCACGGACGCCATCCAGAGCTTTGTGAGCCAGGAGACGCCGATCGTCCGCATCACCGATGCCGACGGCATTCAAGGCATCGGCTATTCCTACACCATCGGCACCGGGGGATCGTCCGTGCTGGCGTTGCTGAACGATCATCTGTGTCCGCGATTGATCGGCGCCGAGGCTGAGGAAATCGAAGGGATCTGGCGCAAGCTGTTCTTCCACACCCATGCGACCACGGTGGGCGCCCTCACCTCGATCGCGCTGGCGGCGATCGACACCGCGCTGTGGGACCTGCGCGGCCGCCGCGCGAAACTGCCGTTGTGGCGAATGGCGGGCGGTGCGAAGAACGCTGTGCCGCTGTACTCGACCGAAGGCGGCTGGCTGCATATCGAACCCGCCGCCCTGGTCGACGATGCGCTCGCGGTCAAAGCAAAAGGCTTTTCGGGCGCCAAGATCAAGATCGGGCGCCCGCATGTCGCCGAGGATGTAGCCCGTCTGCGTGCCGTCCGCGATGCCGTCGGCCCCGGCTTCGAAATCATGACCGACGCCAATCAGGGATTTACGCTGTCAGAGGCGATCCGGCGTGCCAGGCATTATGAAGAGCTCGACATCGCCTGGTTCGAGGAGCCCGTTCATGCCGACGATGTCGAGGCTCACGCGCAGCTGACACGCTCGACCTCCGTCCCCATCGCGGTCGGCGAATCCCTCTATTCCATCAGCCAGTTCAAGGACTACCTGGTGCGCGGCGCCTGCACCATCGTTCAGGTCGATGTCGGCCGCATCGGCGGCATCACGCCCTGGCTGAAAGTCGCCCATCTGGCGGAAGCGCATAATGTCAGCGTCTGCCCGCATTTCCTGATGGAGCTGCACGTCTCGCTGGCCGCCGCGGTGCCGAACGGGCGATATGTCGAATACATTCCGCAACTCGATCCAATCACGCATTCGCGGATGCAGATACGCGACGGGATGGCGGTGCCGTCCGACGATGCGGGGTTGGGGATTGAATGGGATTTGGGGGCGATCGAACGCCTGACGCTCGGCTGCATCGTGCATCGCTGATGCGGCGGAACTCCGTGGGCTGTTGTGCTCCCGGCTCGCTGGCGGCATAAAGCTGAAAGAACTATTCCAGCGCGAGATCATTCCGGCAGGACGATGTGATGGTCAAACGTATCGTCATCGACAAAAGCTGCGGGCTGATTGTCGACTATCAGGACTTCTTCCTGTCGCAAGTGGAGCGTCGCGCCCGCGCGCGCCTGCGGGCGAATACGCGGAATTTCGTACGCCTGCTCGGCTACTTCCACATTCCGATGATCGCGACGCTGGAGCGGCCGGTCTACGCCAAGGGAGCCGTGCCGGAAGACATCAAGTCGTATCTCGGCAGCCCCGGAAAGGTTTTCGAGAAGGATTTCTTCGACCTCACCCGGGAGAAACCGATCCGCGCCCATCTGAAACGGCTGAAGAAGACGCAAGCCATCGTGGCGGGTTGCGAAACCGACGTCTGCGTCCTGCAATCCTGCCTCGGTCTTCTCGAACTGGGTTTTGAGGTTTTCGCGGTCGAGGAACTGCTGTTCTCGTCGGCCGCCAACACCGAGGCCGCGCTTTTGAGGTTGAGGTCGGAGGGCGTGACCATGCTGTCCTACAAGACGCTGTACTTCGAGCTGATCGAAGCCGTGGCCGAAGCACCGCATCGCGAAAAGACGTTCGCCGCGTTTGGTGAATTTCCGGGCGACCTGCCGGAAGCCGGCGTGTCGTGAGAAGGCGCGGCGATACTCATCAGCTGCCGTCACGAATGTGATTGGTTTCGCGAAGGGCTCAACCAATCCTGCGTACTGATTCTATTGGGGTAAATGGTCGGAGCGAGAGGATTTGAACCTCCGACCCCTAGTCTCCCAGACTAGTGCGCTAACCGGGCTGCGCCACGCTCCGATGCCGTTCCATTAGCTTCGATCAGGCCCGCGCGCAAGGAGCTAGCGAGGCGCGATCGGGGGCCCACAGACGGCACGAAAGCCGGTTCCGCCGATATCGCGCCCCTACCCGTCCTTCATCGCGGCATTGAGGAGCTCGCGGCAGGCGATCAGGTCGGCCAGCACGTTCTGCAGGCGCGCGACGTCGAGGGGGCGCGGGCCGGCGACGCCGGGGATGGGGCCGGAGTCCAGCGCCGGCATGCCGTCCTCGTCGGTGTCGAGCAGGCGGAAGTCGATGCCGTCGGCAGCCTCGTAATCGTCGTCGTCGAGGTCGAGGCCGGGCGCGACCGCCTCCTCGTCGCGTTCCGACAGGCTGCGTCCGACCGCCTCCTCGATGGCGCCGAAATTGGCCACATTGGTCGCGTCGGCCAGCCGCTGCACCGAGCCGATGCCATGCTCCTTGAGGATCCGCTGCACGCCGCGGATGGTGTAGCCCTCGCCGTACAGCAGCCGGCGGATGCCGCGCAAAAGGTCGACGTCGTCGGGCCGGTAGTAGCGGCGGCCGCCGCTGCGCTTCATCGGCTTGATCTGGGTGAACCGCGTCTCCCAGAACCTCAGCACGTGCTGGGGGATATCGAGGTCGGCTGCGACCTCGCTGATGGTTCGGAACGCATCCGGCGCCTTGTCCAAATGTCCGCTCCCTGTTGGAGAATTCCTGTTCTGACGCGTCGACGCGAACCGGTATCCACTTCGCTCGAAAACGCCAAGTCTAGAACGCTAAGTCTACTCGGCCTTGCTGCCGTCGCCATTGCCGGTGGCGTGGCCATTGATGCGCTGCTTAAGAATGGCCGACGGCTTGAACACCATCACGCGACGCGGCGATATCGGCACCTCGGTACCGGTTTTCGGATTGCGGCCGATACGCTGGCCTTTCTTGCGCACCATGAACGAGCCGAACGATGACAGCTTCACCGT
>NZ_JAUSLT010000149.1 GCF_030646015.1 Bradyrhizobium sp. | reverse complement strand
GAACGAATACAGAGGATGCGGGCGATCCTGCTTCGATGAGCAAAACTTTGATCTTAGGATCCTCGCTTAACCGCGAAGCCAATACGCATCCAGCCGAACCTGCGCCAACAACGACGTAATCATATGCAAGGGATTTCATTTGCAGGTCCTCTTGAGCAGAAAGTGAGCACTCGCGGGAGAGTATCAGCCAAACCTATTCAATCCCGCTCGGGGTCCAAAACTTGGCACTCGACTTCAATTCTTAAATGGAGCTACCATATTGGTAGGCCAAAATAGCTTGCCGTGGGCTCAACGTCAACCGATAGGGGACTTGTTTGGTCGCTCGAACGTTGACGATCATGCTTGTTACCGCGTCTTTTCTGATCATATTGAAGAAAGCCGGGGACTGGATCGCTTATACAAAAAGACAGCGAGAAGTCCGTAGAAATTCTAGACCGTTAGTACTCTAATTCTGCTACAAGTAGTGCACCGCATATGTAGTGCGTCTGCATTTCGGGACCGCGCGTAAGCGCCCAATTCTGCGCCGATGACAAAGATCGAGCCAGATCGGTCCGAGCGGCGATATGCCCTCAAGAGGGTCGGCAACGGACTTTGTACGCCACGCCGAAGGCCGCGTTACCTGAATGTCGTTCAGGGCCAGATCGGGCCTACCAATTTAGTGCACCGCAGCTATATCCGTGAAGTGTACAAAATCGAGCAGAACCGCGTCAGATTCGTACCATTTCACTTTCCATTCAATGACCGCTGCTGTCGATAATACCCCGGACCCGTCTGTAGACGTTGGCTTTTCAGCGTGATCCTTCTCAACGAGAACATAACCTTTCAAATACACCTGCTTATCGATTAAAGTGGCGTATTGCAGATTTGGGCATTCTCGCGGTTGCCTGGAACGCGATCCCCATAATCGCAACCACGCGTCTTGCAGGACCAAACAACAAAGAGTGCAAAACAATGACCGAGAACGATCGAGCTGATCAATTAATGGTACCTTCAAATGCCGTGGGAAAAATTCTCTCATTCATCCGCGAGCGTCGCTACCAACCTTTGGAGCGCCTTCCGTCTGAACGCGATTTCGCTGAGAAATTTGGCACCAGCCGTGGTGCTGTTCGTGAGGCATTGGCGACTTTGGAAGCTATGCGCGTTGTTGAGAGGCGTCCCAACTCCGGCATATATCTTCGAAATTCCGACGATAGTAGTATCGAAGCGCTCGTCCTTCACGCCGAATCCGGACTTCCATTCCAGGCCGATGAGATCGCCGATGTATTTGAGGTGCGGCGTATGCTTGAAGTGCAAGCTGTCAGGCTGGCTTGCAACCGCAGAACAGCCGATAACATTCGTGATCTGCATACGATTCTAACAAACACTGCGAGGCGCATTGCAAGAAGGCAGACGATTGAGTTCGAAGATGAAGCTTTTCATCTTGGGATTTTTATTGCGACCAAAAACGACATCCTGCTTCGTGTTGTAAAATCCTTCTATGAAATGTCCCGACAGCGGCGGCGCGTCTACTTTGCGGATCAAGGGCGAGGACGTCGCTCTTATGAAGATCATTGTAAGATTCTTGAAGCGATCGAAAATCGTCGCGTCGGTCAAGCCGAACAAAGGATTAGCGACCATCTATCCCAAACGATAGAGAATTGGCAGCGCTTGCTTGGCGAGCCAAATTTGCCCAAGAAACGGTAGGCGCTCCTGAAATTTACGAGGCTCGGTCACCGATGCGGAGATTCTGCTCGGGCTCGGGCTTGGTAGTACGGGGACGGAGCTCTCCGATCTTGGCGTGAAGCGACTTCACGTCGATGGCTGCTTGCTCGGCTCCGGACCCGCCACCGGGACCGAATGCATCGGCGGCCTTGCTTTCAAGCTAAGTCTTCCACGTCATGATCTGATTGGGGTGAACGTCGAACTGCTCGGCCAGTTGAGTTGTCGTCCGGTCACCCTTGACGGCGGCTAGAGCCGCCTTTGCCTTGAAGGCTGGTGTGTGGTTCCGGCGTGCTCGTCTGCACATGGTCGCTCCTGATTCGCAGGCATCGGCGTGCCCGCTGTCAGGCAGAAATTCGACTTGTCGTCCTGTTCAAGTTTGCGGAGCCGGCTCTATTCATTCTTGACATGGTTAAAAAATGGACCTACCAGATTGGTAGCATCAAAAGTCAAGCGTCTTCTTGGGTGTGATCAACCAGTGTCGCCATATAACATTTGGCTCCGTGTGCTGAGCGGTCGTTGTGTTCTTGAGAATGCTCCCAAAGAGATGCCTCGCGGAGAAAGATGATCGATGACCCCGGACTTATTGTCGAATCTGCCATCTAGAATCCACATGATATTGGAGGAGGGTGCAAAGGAGGGGGCGTCCCGAATTGCATTCACCGATGAAGATGGTGCGGAGTGGAGCTATCGGCGTCTGATCGACACTGTTGCCGATGTTGCCGGAAAAATGGCGGAATTGGGTGTTCGTCCTGGCGACCGTGTTATGGTGGTCTGTGAGAATTCGATCGCCGCAATTGTGCTGATGTACGCTGCAAGTCGGTTGGACGCGTGGAGCGTGATGACTAGCGCTCGTCTCAGCTCACGCGAGATTGATTTGATCAAGGAAGACAGCAGTCCCCGCTGTGTATTCTACACCCATACCATTTCTTCGGAAGCGGACGCTCACGCACGGCGCCATGGCGCAACTCTGGAGGTGTTTGACGAGATCGGTAGGGTGAAAGTTGGAAGCCTGGATGCGGGAACAATGGCCGAAAGTGTTGAAAGTGATCCCGCAAAGCAGGTTGCTACGCTGATTTACACAACGGGAACCACAGGCCGCCCCAAGGGGGTGATGCTGAGCCATCGTAATCTTGCATTTGTTGCCTGCCGTGGAAAATTAACGAAGACCATTTTGGCGGATGACGTTTCGCTATGCCTCATGCCCATCTCGCATTCGTACGGGCTTGCTCTGATGCAGGGACTGCTCTTTGCGGGAGGTCATTCGCGAATTATGTCGCGTTTTTCGCTCGCGCAGACAATCGAAGTCATTCAAAATGGTACGCTGACATTTTTCGCAGCCGTGCCGGCTTTATTTGCTCGCCTCGTTGCTCATGCTGACCAAACTGATCTTCAACTCATGCCAAATCGGTTGCGGTACGCCTACACTGGGACGGCGCCGCTCGATCTATCACTTCGCCAAAATGTCGAGCGGGTGCTTGGCGTCGTACTTCACAACGGTTATGGCCTAACTGAGACGTCGCCTACTATTAGCCGCACTCTATATGCGGTAGGAAGCAATGAGGTCAACATAGGTACTCCAATTCCTGGCGTTGAGATCAAGATTGTTGGGTCCGATGGCTGCGAGATTATGGATGGCTCTCCAGGAGAGCTGCATGTGCGTGGACCTAACGTGATGCTTGGCTATTTTCGTCAGCCAGAGCTTACAGAGGCGGTAATCGATAAGGATGGATATTTGAATACTGGCGATATTGTGAGCGTTAATTCAAAGCAAGAGATGGTAGTGCAGGGGCGCACTAAAGAATTGATCATTCGTTCAGGCTTCAACGTTTATCCTCCGGAGATTGAGGCGGCGCTTAATACGCATCCAGCAGTTCTGAACTCTGCAGTCGTTGGGCGGTCAATCGAAGGTAATGAGGAAATTGTTGCCTTTGTTGAGCCGGTTCCTGGCTGCCATATAGAGATAGACACACTATTTGCGCTGCTGGATGAGCAGCTCGCTCGGTACAAAAAACCTCAGAAGATAATCGTGATGTCACAGCTTCCGGTTGCTCCAAACGGCAAGATCAGAAAAAATGACTTGAAGAAGTACGCAGAAGCGCTGCCTTCCTTCGCCTAGCAGGGCTCTTCAAAGTTTATTCACCGTCAGCACCCTTGAGACAAACTGAGAGTCTCGACGATGGTGTCCGTCGGCAGATGAGTATCGAAAATCAGCTTTTGGGCGTGCCGCGTATCCATGGCGAACTGCTCAAGCTTGGGATTGAGGTCGCTCAATCAAGGCGTCGCGAATGGGATGGACCGGCCGTGCTCCCGCCCCTAACGACTCGCAGAGTCGGTTGAAGGGCTTTTGAAGAGCACGAGGAGGACACGCCATGCCCAGCAAAGCAGACACCACAATTGCGCGCACGATTGGTATCGATACCGGCAAGAACACGCTGCATGGTAAGCGCTGTTTCTAGGCCACGGCTTTGAGTTCTTGCTTTCTATAGGCCCACGGCAGCAACAGATCGATATCGCGGTTGGGGTGACCATTGACGATGCGCGTGAGGACGTCGGTCAGATACGCGAGCGGGTCGATGTCGTTCAACTTGCAGGTCTCGATCAGGGACGCGACGGTGGCCCAATGCTTGGCGCCTCCGTCGGAACCGGCGAACAACGCGTTCTTCCGGCTGAGCGCGATCGGGCGGATGGAGCGCTCGACAGTATTGTTGTCGAGTTCGATGCGGCCATCATCAATGAAGCGCGTCAGGCCCTGCCAGCGCGACAGGGCTTAGCGGATGGCCGTGGCAAGCTTGCTTTTCTGGCTGATCAGGCCGAGTTTTGTGCGCAGCCACGGCTCGAGCGCGGCGATCAGGGGACGGCTTTTTAGCGAGCGAACTGCTCGGCGCTCCTCGGGACTTCGACCGCGGACGTCTTTCTCGACGGCATAGAGCCCGGCAATACGTTCGAGCGCTTCGCTGGCGATCGGTGCCGGACCAGAGACGGCGAGCTCATAGAACCCACGTCGAACGTGCGACCAGCAGAATGCAAGGCGGACGTCGCCTCGGTCGGCCAGCTTGCGGTAGCCGGCATACCCATCGACCTGCAGGATGCCCTTGAAGCCCTCCAGATGGGTGATTGGCCGCTCCGACTTACGATCGGGTGCGTAGACATAGACGACGCCCGGTGGGTCACAGCCGCCCCATGGCCGGTCGTCGGCGGCATAGGCCCAGAGCTGTCCGGTCTTGGTGCAGCCCCGGCCAGGGTCGAGCACCGGCGCGGTCGTCTCGTCCGCATACAGGCGGGGGCGCTCCTTCAGCCTCGCCAGCAGCCGCTCCTGCAGCGGGCGCAGGTGCCAGGCAGCGTGGCCGACCCAGTCCGCCAGCGTCGATCGGTCCAGTTCGATACCTTGCCGGGCGTAGATCTGCGCCTGGCGATACAGCGGCAGATGATCGGCATATTTCGACACCAGGACCTGGGCGATGGTGGCTTCCGTCGGCATGCCGCCTTCGATCAGTCGCGCGGGCGCGAGGGCCTGCACAACACCATCCTCGCAACGCCGGCAGGCGTATTTCGGGCGGCGGGTGACGAGCACCCGGAACTGCGCCGGCACGATGTCCAGCCGCTCGCTCTTGTCCTCCCCGATCCGGTGCAACTCGCCCTGGCAGCAAGGGCAGGTCCTGCTGTCGATATCGTCGTCGATATCGACCCGTGGCAAATGCGCCGGCAACGAGCCGCGGTTGGTGCGTCGCTTCTCGGCGCGCGCGGCTCGCTCAGTCGGAGCCGACTGATCTGCTATCGCCGCATCGCTCGCCGCCATTTGCTCGACGTCTTCGAGGCCGAGCAGCATTTGATCTTCGGGCAGCGTCTCGGCCCTGCGGCCAAAACGGTGCCGCTGCATTTCCTTGATGATCTGGCGCAGCCGCTCACTCTCGCACTGCTCGGCGAGCAGCATCGCTTTCAGCGTCTCAAGATCGTCGGGCAATGCGTCGCTTGGCATCATCGAATCAGATCATATTCGGCGACAATTTGCGACGGCCTCGATGCGGCTAATTCACTTCAGGGATAAAGATCAGCTCGGCTGTGTCGGCGTCACTGTTTCCCGCGCCTCATGGACGCGACGCCAGTCCAGCCCTTCCAGCAGCGCAGACAATTGCGCGGCCGATAACTTCATCACGCCGCTCTCGATCTTCGGCCATCGGAAGATGCCGTCCTCCAGCCACTTGGCGAACAGACAAAGACCGGTGCCATCCCAGAACACCAGCTTGATCCGGTCGGCGCGCTTCGCTCTGAACACGTAGACCGCCCCGGAGAATGGATCCGCCGCCATTGTCTCGCGCACCAGTGCTGCCAATCCCTCGGCACCCTTGCGGAAGTCGACGGGCTTGGTCGCCACCATCACGCGGACCGCGCCGGTCGGGCCGATCATGCTGTGGCTTTCAACGCCCGCAGCACCGCTGTCACGGTCTTTGCATCCGCACCGCGGCCAACCCGAACCGTCACGTCGTCGATCTCGACCTCGATCAGTCCCGCATCGGGCTCAACCTGACGCCGCGGCATTTTGCGTTGACGACGGACGGACGGGGAAGACGGTGCCATGTCCAGGACTGCCGGAATGAACTGCAGCTCTTCAGCATCTGAAAGCGCAGTCTGGGACGCTTGCAATCCCCGGCGCCAGCCATAACTGCTGCGGCGACAGTCCGTGCCGTCGGGCTACGGCAGAGACAGACTCGCCGCTCGCTACGATCTCAGCGACAATCCGTCCCTTGTCCTCGTCGCTCCACGTTCGCCGACGACCTGCACCGGTGAACACCTCAAGCCGATGAACCGGCTTAGTGATAGCATTATCCACTGTGTCCATTCTAAGCCTAACGGTTATGACAACCGCCAGACTCGCAGGTCAGGACATCTTCAGGAAGGTGACCGCGGTGAGGCGGACCGAGCCGAGGCTTACGGCCGCATTGGTCGGTCCGGATAGAGGGCTATGGTGGGCCGGCACAGCCGTCCCCGACGATCGCGCAATGCCTCAACGGCGGACTGGCCTGGCTCGAGATTGAGTGTAACCGGTGCAAGACCCGGGCCGAGCCTGCCGCTCAGCGCCATCTGAGGCGGAACGGAAATGCCGGCCAATAACGCAGAAAGAGACTGTCATTGGTGGGCCCGGTAGGACTCGAACCTGCAACTAGACCGTTATGAGCGATTTGATCAAGGGGGCGCGTCAAAACCGTACTTGATCTATACCTGCGATCAGCGTGCGTCCACGAGGCCGAGCAGAACGAACCACGTTGATGGCTACAGCCCAAGATAAGCCCAAGATTGAACGTGAACAAAGAGGGAAGATCAGGAAGAAACAGCGCCAAGAAACTCAACAAATTCAATTATCTTCGCCGAGACCATTCCGTTCGGGACGCAGGGGTCGCAGGTCCTTGCTAACAGTACATCACGTCGCGATGCGCCTCCGCAAAGGAACAACTTGGGATTCCTCGGTCAGATTGAGTACTGGAAAATTCGCCCGAATGGTCTGCGCGACATAGCTCGGCGACAGGTGCGCATAATGCTTCTCTGTCATGCGGGTATCTGCATGGCCGAGCTGAGCTGCAATAACGCCCATCGGAACACCCTTCATCGCCAGATGTGACGCATAAGTATGTCGTAAGATGTGGAAATTGACGGCTGGTGAGATCCCGGCCTGCCGGCTTGCTTCAGTTAGGGGGCGTTTCTGATGGGAAGCTCCCCACGTTTTTCCGTCGTCGCGCAGAAAGATCCTATCAGTTCCGAGGCGGTCGGCAGTCCAAACCTGAAAGATATCCTTACCCTCATCGGTAAGAACGACGTGGCGAACCTTACCTTTGCTAAGGCGGATCGCAAGCGTACCACTATCGCGGTTGAAACCTTCGCATTTGAGTCGGGTAAGCTCGGAGTAACGGCAGCCCGTAAGCAACGCCGCCTGAACAAGTTTCTGGAAGTCGCGTGAGCATGCGTTGACCAACCGTCGGCAATCGGTGACGGAAATGTAGCGTACGACGGCTTCATCGACCCGCTTGAATGGCTTGACCTTTCGCCAGGCGCTATCGCTGGCAACGCGATCTGCGTGAAAGGCCCGGTTGAGCGCTGCCTTCAACATGGTGAGAATTCGGTTGGCAGTTGCCTTACGAGCGCGGCGGGCGTCGTCATCATCAGCGGTTTCGCGCGTTGCCGGCTCGGATGCTGTGCGCTTGCTGCGGACGCGTTTGGGCTGAGTGGCTATCTTGTTGCGCCAACGGTTGAGGCGATCGGTGGTCAGCTTTTCGATCCGGATGGAGCCGAGCTCTGGCAGGATCCAGGCATCGAAAACGTACTTTGCGCCCTGCACGGCGGCCGGCGACTTCTCAGCGGCTATTTCGCCGAGATAGTCCTTGACCGCGTCTGCGACCGCATAGGGGCCTTCGCGAAGCCTGCCCTCGGCAATCTGTCGCTGACGGTCGGCCCAACGCTTGGCGTGCTCTTGCGCCTGCCAATAGTCGAGAACGGTTGCCCCGTCGGCCTCTAGGGTGTCATCGGCGGCGCCGATCGCCTCGGTTGCGTAGATCCCATCACCCCGGTAGTGACCCGCAATCCATGAGCCTGCGACCGCACCACGATAATAGCCGAGCCGCAGACCCTTCGCGATCTTTGCAAAATAGGGCGTACGGCGAATGCCCAATCGCGTTCGCGCGGTTCTTGTTTCGAGAGACGTGTTGCGCGCAGAACGGGGCATGTTGATGGGTTGGCTTCTTCAACTTTTCTTCAAAAGACGGTCGTGAATCGTGGAATACCTTAGCGTACACCAGCGAACTAAGCAATTGAAATCATTATGTTTGTTGGCGTTCGTTGACGTTCGCCAAAGTGCGCGTTACGCCTCTCTCAAGGCTGAAACAGGGGTTCGATTCCCCTAGGGAGCGCCAGCCGCCAACGTCTCTGCATCGACCGGTTTCGTAGCTCCCTGCTATTTTTCGAAGGCCGCCGGGAAACTGCGTGCAAACAGCTCGCCGCGGTCTTGCGAAATCGTCTGAGCCAGTTGCCAAGGGGACAAGCGGGCTTTTCCGCGCCCACAATGAACCGCGGGTTCGTCATCCTCGCCGCTTCGTCTCAAGGTCAGCAGCCGCAAACGATGATTATCCGTGCCCCACAGTCCCGAATTCGCAGGTGTTGGGATCCTTATTGCTCGCAGTGAGCGAAGCACCTGCGGCGCCGGCCATTGTGGTCCTCGGTTTCGGTCCACCGGCAGGTCTTCCCCGACCATTGACGATGTGTTTGCCCGTGGCACTTCCGTGCATGCCGTTTTTGGCGACGAAATCCTTGACCAGATTCACCGTGTCTGCGGGGACCGTCACCTGAGCCTCCTCGCGCTTTACTCTACTCGTAAATTTTCCGAGATGGCCGGCCTTCTCGATCATCTTCACAACCTTGATCACGTCGTGAAGGCCCATCCGAATTGAAAGGCCTTCCTTGAGAAATGTAGGAGTGACTTGTTCGATCGGCTTGCGCTTCGCCCCCTTCCGGTTGGCTGCTTTCGCTTTACCCTTCGCTTTGGTCTTGGCCGGTTTCTTCATATTAGCCTCCCTTCTACGGTCTGACGACGACAGTCGTTCGGAACAATTTGAGCGTGAGTGCCTGATTGACGGCCTCGGCAGCTCTCGCCTCCGAACTTGTCCCCGGGCGAGTGCTGACGAGCGACATGGACGGGAAGACGCGAACCAGTTGCAGATTGCGTCCCCCGGGATCGCTAACGGCAAGACCCATGGTGATCTTGTGCAAATCCCTGCGGACCGCCTCCCCGGTGAACGCCGCGTCGACGACCTGCAGGCCGGGCACCACCTGCGTGAATGCGATTTTTGGTGTAAGGCTGCCGCTGACCTCGGTCTGGAATTCGAGCGCATCGACCAGGGTTGGAGGTCCTTCAGGTTTGTCTTTCGGGCCGCCGAGATTTTCAAAGATCGTCATGTTGATGAAATCGATCATGAAGCCCCTTACGCCGATGTTGCCGGTGATCGGGTAGACGTAGTTCGGTGGAACGAGATGGCTGTAGCTGCGTCCGATCGAGGCGCCGCTGCAGTAATGCTCAGGGAGTTTCAACAGCCCGCTGAATGTATCGGTGAGTGTGAAGATACGTTCGTTCTTGCGTGAGCGATCGGCTTTGCCTTTGATGCCGAATGTCAGATTTGAAGTCGTGAATGGTTTAAGTAGATTTATTTCCGTGTTGAGATTGTTTTCCTCGGTCATCTCCAGATCGAACGTGTAGGCAACACCTGTATTGTAGAAGGTTTCCACGACGTCTCTGACGTGACCCGTGAAGAGCTTCGGCTGGAATTGTTGGATCGGCCTCTGGTCGTTGAGAAATTCGAGGCCGATCGCGCGTGCCCGGGCATCGACGCGGCCGTTCGCCTGATTTTCGTCGGCTGTCAGCCAGCCAAGCGCGAGATCCCTGACGGCCTGTCGCGTTTCGCAGCGGATCTGCTTCACGATGACCGGCGTGGAAACGCCCGCTACCTGTTCCGGGAGAGGTCGAATTGCGCAACCTGCCAGAAAAACAGTTGCGATGAGGGGCAATATCCGCTGCAACATGGCTGTCTCCCCATGATGAACAACTTAAGAATATGCAACGGAGGATTGCACGGTAACGGGTGTGAGTCTGTTTCATACACGCAAAAGTTGATCGCCATCGTATGAGTTACCGTCGGCAATCGATGTCAGGCAGATCCGGTCCTGGGCCCGATGGTGGGTGGCGATCCTCGCCGCGTTTGCGCGCTTGCAAAAGGCCGCCCGGCGTCAGCTGACGTTCCTCATCCAGCTTGAGAAGGCTTCGATGGCCGGCGCGCGCGGATTATGCGCCATCGACACCAGATAAAACCCGTAGCCGGGCAGGGAGAGCGGATGGGCCTTCACCAGCAGCCCGTTCCTCAGTTCATTGCTGACGATCACGTCGCTGCAGATCGCAACGCCCTGTCCGCCGATCACGGCGTCGATCGCGTGCAGTTCCTCGCTGAAACTCAGGTCCTTAGCCCTTTCGACGGCGTTGAAACCGGGATCGATCGACCGCGCGACATCGAGCCATTGCCGCCAGGTCGGCGCTTCCGGATCGCCGTTGATCCAGTCGTAGTGGATCAGGGGAAGACGCCGCAGATCGGCGGCCCGCTCGATCGGGCCATGTTGCTGCAACAGGCGCGGGCTGCACACGGGAACGTAGCTGTCCCGAAACACTTCGTGCATCACGAAGTCGAGCGGCGGCTGTCGGGCGTGCCGGATCGCGATGTCGGCGGCGTCCGCTCGCACATCGAGGACAGCATCCGTGCCGATGATTTCCAGCGGGATACCAGGGTTTTCTTCACGCCATTTCGGCAATTGCGGCACCAGCCATTTGCTGGCGAAGGCGTTGGTGCTGGTGACGCGAAGCGGCGCCTGCACATCCACTTCCGCCAGCAACGTCACGGCCGAGGCCAGCGCATCGAAGCCGTTGCGCAAGGCCGGATAGAGCCGTGCCCCGGCGCTCGTCAGGAGCAACGGCCGCGGGCGCCGCTGGAATAGGGTTACGCCGCAGGCCTCTTCCAGCTGCCGTATCTGGTGGCTGATGGCCGTCGGTGTGACGCCGAGCTCGTTGGCGGCAGCGGCGAAGCTGAGATGCCGGGCGGCGGCCTCGAAGGCGTGGAGAGCGCGAAGGGGCGGCAGCTTCCTCATCCCTCCAGTGTAGATGAGGTTTTTTCATCCGCCACCTGAATTCTTCGATTTTGCAATGGTTTGGTGCCCCATGAGATCACGATCAGAATTCTTCCAAACCCCATCATTCTTTCGAAGGAGACGATCGATGAGTTATCAGTTCGAGGCCGGACGCATCTATCGGATGCCGACGCATTTCGGACCGGCACCCGGACCGCGCCAATTGCCTGACGACGTCGTGGTCGACCCGAAGCGCAGTCCGCGACGTCTCTCCGTCGCGGCGAGTTTTCGGACCGATCCCGCGGCGCTGGAACGGCATCTGCCCGAAGGGTTTACCCTTGCCGGCGAACCGGTGGTCACGGTCGAATTTCATCACATGACCGACATCGACTGGCTGGCGGGGCGTGGCTACACCATGATCTGGGTCGGCTGGCCTGCGACGTTCACAGGCAGTCGGGACCGCGCCACCGGCCAATTTCTGGCCGTCGTCTGGGAGAATCTCGCCGATCCGATCATCACCGGTCGTTGCGAGATCGGACATCCCAAATTGTATGCCGAGATCGCGGAGCCACGCAGGTTCAACGGCGCCCAGATGTGCGCGGCGGGCTGGATGGAATTCCGCTTTCTCGAACTCGAAGTGTCGCGATTGCAGGACACCGCGCCGGTCCGGCCGGCCACGGCTTCGGACGGAACCCTGATGCTGAAATACGTGCCGCGCACCGGCGCCTGGGGCGAGACGGATTTGCGCCAGGTCACGCTGACGCCATCAGGCGATCCGGACAACCATGTCGAGCAGCGCCAGACCGGCGCGGGCGCTGTGCGCTTCCACAAAGCCAACTTTTCGGACCTGCCGACCATGCATCATGTGGTGAACGCGCTGGCGGCATTGCCCGTGATCGAACCGCGCGGCGGCGCGGTCACGCTTTCGCGTGGCGGCAAATCCTACCGCGACCAGCGCGTGTTGCTGTGATAGATCGTCAGCCGATCTGAACCCAGGCAACGGACCCTGCGATGAATCTCGACCTGACCCGACGCACCTTGCTGCATCTCGCCGGCGCCTCCTCATTCGCTGCGGCTGCCGCGGCGGCGGAGCGGGCCGAGGGCGGTGGAAGCAGCGGCGGACCGACCTTCGCCGACCGCACGCCGATGCGGATCGGCACGGTGACGATGCGCGTCCGCACGCTGGATACCGTCGCGGATTTCTATCGCGACGTGCTGGGCCTCGCCGTGATGGAACGGACCGCTACGGCAGCGGTGCTCGGCTCGGACGGAGTAAAACTGCTGGTGCTCGAGGCGCGTCCGCAGGCTCTGGACGAATCCCGCAAGGCGGCCGGGCTTTATCACACCGCCTTCCTGATGCCGTCGCGAAAAGATCTGGCGCGCTGGCTGGTGCATGCGGCGCTCAATCGCGTGCCGCTGTCGGGCTTCGCGGATCACCGCGTCAGCGAATCCGTCTATCTCGACGATCCCGAGGGCAACGGCATCGAGGTCTATGCCGATCGCGATCCCTCGCTCTGGCAGTGGAGCGACGGAACGGTGACGATGGGGACCGACCAGCTCGATATCGACGGCCTCGTCGCGCTCACCGATACGCGCGTCAGCGATTACGCAAAGGCGCCCGAGGGCTTGCGTATCGGCCACATTCATCTGCGTGTCGGCGACCTCGCCCAGGCCGAAGGTTTTTACCGCGGCGCCATCGGCTTCGATCCGACGCGCCAGCGCAACGGTGCGGCGTTCCTGTCCTCTGGCCGCTATCATCACCATCTCGGTCTCAACGTCTGGCAGAGCGCGGGCGCCGGCCGCCGCGATGATGCGACTACCGGCCTTGCCTGGTTTTCGCTGGAGATCGAGCA
Organism: Bradyrhizobium sp.; assembly: GCF_030646015.1. Taxonomy (GTDB): domain Bacteria; phylum Pseudomonadota; class Alphaproteobacteria; order Rhizobiales; family Xanthobacteraceae; genus Bradyrhizobium. Next base: position 16,044 of record NZ_JAUSLT010000149.1, on the reverse strand, counting down.
AGCGGATATTCTCGCAGCACAGGAACAACGCCTGCGTCAGGCCGGTGTCGAGATGGCAGCCATTGCGAACGGGCTCGAGGCCGTCGACCCCTGGGGCACCCGGGTGCGCCTCGTCAAGGTCTGAACATCAGCCGAAGCCTGCGCTTCAGCGCAGCCTCACCGATCCATACGCATGGCAGCCCAGGGAATGCTGGTGTAGTGTCGGACCAGCGATGAGCGGGAGTCCGAATGACCGAAATAATCGAAAAACCCTCTTCCGATTCCGCTCCGGCAACCGAGGCGCGTTTCCGGCCGCATACTTCGCACTGGGGCGCTTTTTCGGCGCGCTGGCAGGGCAACGAACTGGAGGTTCGTCCGCATCCCGACGATCCCGATCCGAACCGCATTATCGAGAATTTTCCCGGGGCGTTGCGTCATCGCGCGCGCGTGGCGCAGCCGATGGTGCGCCGCGGCTGGCTTGAAGGCAAACGTGGACCTGACGAACGCCGCGGACGCGACGAGTTCATTCCGCTGTCCTGGGACTCGGCGCTCGATCTGCTCGGCGCCGAGCTGGCGCGGGTTCGGGATAATCATGGCGCGGGTTCGGTGTTCGGCGGATCCTATGGCTGGTCGAGCGCGGGACGCTTTCACCACGCGCAAAGCCAGGTCCACCGCTTTCTCAACATGGCGATGGGAGGCTATGTCAGGTCGGTCAATACCTACAGCTCCGGCGCTTCCTCGGTCCTGATACCTCACATCATCGGCGACTACGAGCAGATGACGAAGCGTAACGTGACCTGGGAGCAGATCGTCGCACATAGCGAGATCGTGGTCGCCTTCGGCGGCATGGCGCTGAAGAACAGCATGGTGGCCGGCGGCAGTGTCAGCCAGCATGTCGAGCGCGGCGCCATGGCGCGTGCCCGGGTGAACGGTTGCAAGTTCGTGCATGTCAGTCCGCTGCGTGAAGATCTGCCCGAGGAAGCCCGCTCGCAGTGGATGAGCAACATCCCCGGCACCGACACCGCGCTGATGCTTGCGCTGGTGCACACGCTGGTCGTCGAAGGATTGCACGATCGCGATTTCCTCGACCGCTATACCGTCGGCTGGCCGGTGTTCGAGCGCTATCTGCTGGGCGAGACCGACGGCCAGGCCAAGGATGCGGCATGGGCGGCAATCATCACCGGCGTGGCGGCCGACACCATCGTGGCGCTCGCCCGCCAGCTGCACGGACGCCGCGCCCTGATCGTGGTCTCGCATTCGCTGCAACGTGCCGAGCACGGCGAGCAGCCGGTCTGGATGGGCGCCGTGCTCGCCGCGGCGCTGGGGCAGATCGGCCTGCCGGGCGGCGGCTACGCCTACGCGCTCGGGGCGATCGCCTATTACGGACGCCGCAACAATGCGGTGCCGTTGCCGACGCTGCCGCAGGGCCGCAACGGCGTTGCCGAATTCATCCCCGTAGCCCGCATCGCCGACATGCTGCTCAATCCCGGCGGCTCCTACCGCTACAACGGCAAGACCCTGACCTATCCCGACATCCGCCTGGTCTACTGGGCCGGCGGCAATCCGTTCCATCATCATCAGGATCTCAACCGGCTGCGGCGCGCTTTCGCGCAGGTCGATACGCTGGTGGTGCATGAACTGGGCTGGACCGCGACGGCGCGTCACGCCGATTTCGTTTTGCCCGCGACCATGACGCTGGAGCGCGAGGATATCGGAGGCAGCTCCAACGATCCGCTGCTGGTGCCGATGCCGCGGATCGCGCCGCCCTATGGCGAGGCGCGCGACGATTACGCGATCTTCTCCGATCTGGCCGAACGCCTCGGCGCCCGCGAAGCCTTCACCGAGGGCCGCACGGTCCGGCAATGGCTGGAGCACCTGTATGCGCCGACAAGGAAGGGTCTGGCGGAGATGGATCTGCCGGCGCCCGATTTCGAAACATTCTGGGCGAGCGACGGCCTGATCGTGCCGCAACAGCCTGACGATGGCGGGCAGATCAGGCGTTTCCGCGACGATCCTGACGGGGCGAAGCTGCCGACCCCCAGCGGCAAGGTCGAGATTTTTTCAGAGACCATCGCGGGCTTCGATGAGCCGTCCTGTCCCGGTCATCCGACCTGGCTCGCGCCGGTGCAGCCGGCGCCATCGACGCCGCTGATCCTGGTCTCCAACCAGCCCGCGACGCGGTTGCACAGCCAACTCGACTTCGGTGCCCACAGCGCGGGCTCGAAGCATCGCGGCCGCGAAGTCGCCCGCATGCATCCGGCCGACGCCGCGGCGCGCGGTATTGCTGACGGCGACATCATCCGTCTGTTCAACGAGCGCGGCGCCTGCCTCGCGGGCGTTCGCGTCACCGACGACATCAGGCGCGGCGTGGTCCAGTTGCCGACCGGCGCGTGGTACGACCCAGCTGACCCGTGCGAAGAAGCCCCGCTCTGCGTGCACGGAAATCCGAATGTTCTCACGCGCGACATCGGCACATCCGCTTTGGCGCAGGGCTGCACCGGCCAGTTGACGACCATCGAGGCCGAACGCTTCGACGGCAACCTGCCGCCGATCCAGGCCTATGATCCGCCCATCGCTTCGGATCCGGCGAACCGGATGATCGGCTGAAACAAGCTCCCGCTGATGCCCCGTCGTACTGATCGATTTTCGATCTCCGAAAATTCCGGGTGAGGTTGATCGAGATCAAACGAAGATGATTCGTCCTCATCATGATGAGGACGCCAGTTTCAAATCCGCGTGCAGGATTTGCCCGGCCACCATGGCATGCTGCGGGAGGAAGTCTCATGAAGTCTTGTAATCGTCTTGGCGTGCTGACGGCGGCGTTGCTGTTCACGCTGTCGCTGGGCCTCGGCAGCGTCCTTGCCGCCGGCGATCCCGAACCGAGCCCGCCCCGATCCGACGTCAAGAGCGGCAAGAAGAAGAGCGGCGACAAGAAGGAAGACAAGGACAAGAAGAAGTTCGAGGAGCAGTTCCTCGATGGCTATCGCGCCGCCTATACCGCGATCTACGATCGTCACGATTATCCCGGCGCGATTTCGCGGCTGAAGGCACTGGGTCGTGACGACCGGGCCGATGTCGCCAACCTGATCGGATACGCCTATCGCAAGCTCGGTGACTACAAGGTGTCGCAGGTCTGGTACGAGCGCGCGCTGAAGGCCGATCCGGCCCACGTCAGAACCTGGCAGTATTACGGGTTGTGGCAGCTCGAACAGGGCAATCGCGAACAGGCGCAGCATCATCTGGCCAGAATCGGGTCGCTGTGCGGGACCGATTGCGCCGAATACCGCTCGCTCGCCGATGCCCTCGACAAGGCGCCGGGCACCGCACTGGTTTACTGATTTCAGGTTGCGCCACGTCAGCCGGTGCGGGCGTCCGCCGGCAAACGGCCTCGTTGCTGGCGGCCGCAGATCCGACGGCGTCCTGCTAAACCCCGATCGCATTCCTCGCCACCACGTCGCGAAAGAATGACGCGCTGAGTTTTGCCACCCGCGCCTGTGTTTCGAAGTCCACCCGGTACACGCCGAACCGCTTTTCGAACCCGAAGATCCACTCGAAATTGTCCATCAGGCTCCACAGGAAATAGCCCTTTACCGGGACGCCTTCCGAGGTCGCGCGCTGCAGCTGCGCCAAATAGTTGCGCAGGTACATGATGCGGTCGAGGTCGTAGACCTGCCCGTCGGGGCCAAGCTTGTCCTCCGAGGAGGTGCCGTTCTCGCTGATATAGATGGTGTCGATGTTCCAGACTTTGGCGGCCAGCCGCGGCGCCCAGTAGATCACCTCGGGGCCGACGCGCAGCCATTCCGAATTCATGTGCGGGAACGAGGCGGGGAAGGGCAGCACCGACCAGCCCGGCTTCTTGTCGGAAGCGGCGATGTAGAATTGCGGCGCGTAGATGTTGAGGCCGACGAAGTCGTTCTTCGAGCCGATGATCTTCAATTCCTCGGCGGTGAATTTAGGCGCGTCCTTGCCGGCATATTCCAGGAAGCCATCGGTGTATTTGCCCTCCAGGATCACGCCGAGAAAACCCGCGTTCAATTCGCGCGTCGCCATCTCGGCGGCGCGGACATGTTCCGGGGTGTCGAACGCCGGCACGCAGGCCGCGATATTCTCGGCCGGGCCGACCCTGGTGCCGGCGCGCGCCCTGGCGCGGATCGCCTGCACGGCGAGCCCGTGCGCCAGAACGACATGGTGACGCGCCTGGTTCAGCTCGCCCGTCGGCAGTTTCAGGCCCGGCGCATCGATGCCCCAGCCGTAGCCAAAATTCAGAAATCGCCCGGCTTCGTTGAGGGTGAAGATGTTCTTGACGCGGTCGCTCAGGCGCTCGGCCACGTAACCCGCGTAATCCCCGAATGCCTTCGAGGTGTCGCTGGATTGCCAGCCGCCGACACGGTCCTGCAGCGCCTGCGGCAAATCCCAGTGATACAGCGTTGCGTAGGGCTCGATGCCGTTCTTCAGGAGCTCATCGACCAGGCGGTTGTAGAAATCGAGCCCCTTGGGATTCGCAGCGCCGCTTCCTTCCGGAAACACCCGCGGCCACGCGATCGAAAATCGATAGGCCTTGGCGCCGAGATCCCGGATCAGGCCGACGTCTTCCTTGTAACGGTGATAGTGATCGTTGGCGCGGTCGGCGTTGCTACCGTCCTCGATCTTGCCCGGCGTATGGGCAAACGTGTCCCAGATCGAACGGCCGCGGCCGTCCTCGTTGACGGCGCCTTCGATCTGATAGGACGATGTGGCGGTGCCCCAGACGAAATCGTTCGGAAAGGGAAACGGTGCGTGCCGCTCGGCTGCCGGCCTGGCGTCGCCATCCGCAGGCTTCGCGGGCGTCGCCGCCAGCCCGAGGAAGGCGGAAAGCCCCGTGAGCTTGGCAAAATGCCGACGCGAAAATTTTGAGAACATCGCAATCTCCGTCACCGTCAGGGATTGATCTGCCAGGCCCGAAATCCGGTCAATCTCGAAGGCGACCGTAACAGGGGATTCGGCGTCCACGAACCCGACGCCTTGAAAATTCTTCGAGCCCATGGCCAGATCGACGATCGCGGCTGCGAATTGACCCGGGCGCCGCGAAGGTCCTAAAGTCAGTCTCATGACTGATTTCCACGGCGTTTTTCCCTATCTCGTCTCCCCCATCGATCCCGCCGGCCAGATCCGCACCGATGTGTTGGCTCATCTGTGCGACGATCTCATCAAGTCCGGCGTGCACGGACTGACGCCGCTCGGCTCGACCGGCGAGTTTGCCTATCTCAACAATGCGCAGCGTCAGGCTGTGGTGCAGACCACGATCGAGGTGGCAAAAGGCCGCGTGCCTGTGGTCGCCGGCGTCGCCTCGACTTCGACGGCGGACGCGGTGGCGCAGGCCAAAGCCTGCCAGAAGCTCGGCGCCGACGGCATCCTGGCGATCCTGGAAGCGTATTTCCCGCTCAGCGATCGCCAAGTCGAATCCTATTTTCGCGCCATCGCGGACGCGGTCGATATTCCCGTGGTGATCTACACCAATCCGCAATTCCAGCGCTCGGATCTCACGCTCGACGTCATCGCGCGGCTCGCGGCCCATCCGCGCATCGGCTACATCAAGGACGCCTCGACCAATACCGGGCGGCTGCTGTCGATCATGAATCGCTGCGGCGACTCGATCCGCGTTTTCTCGGCGTCGGCGCATATCCCGGCCGCGGTGATGCTGATCGGCGGGGTCGGCTGGATGGCGGGGCCGGCCTGCATCATCCCCAAACAAAGCGTCGAACTCTACAACCTCTGCAAGGCCGCGCGCTGGGACGACGCGCTGAAGCTGCAGCGGAAGCTGTGGCGGATCAACGAGGCCTTCGCGCGCTACAACCTCGCCGCCTGCATCAAGGCGGGGCTTTCGATCCAGGGCTACGAGGTCGGCGACCCCGTGCCGCCGCAGGCCGCGTTAACGGCGGAGGAGCGCAAGGCGGTCGAAGCGGTGCTGCGGGGGGTGGCGGAGGCGGTTTCCTGACGGGTTGTCGCCGCGACAGGCCAGAAACTTCCGGAGTGTTGCGGCGTTTTTGCACCGGGCGCGGCTGGCGCCCGGCAGCGGGGAAGGCGGTACTTTATCCCGACCCCTGCAATCGACTGGATCTGGTCATGAGGGGTCATGAGGTGAGTGAAGATGAACCGTCGCACCACTCTCGCGCTGGCAGCCGTCGCGGCGCTGGTACTGGCGCTTACCGGAGCGAAATTCTGGCTCGCGCCGTCGGCGACCACGGTGGCGCGAGCGATCGAGCAACGCGGCGCGTTTTCCGAGGTCGAACGGGGAGCGATTGAAATCTTCGAGCGGGTGTCGCCGTCGGTCGTGCAGGTCGCGGCCCGCTCCGGCGCCAACCCGCTTTCCGAGGATGAGGGGCCGTCGTCATCCGGCGAAGCGCCGGCGTCATCCGGCACGGGCTTCATCTGGGACAACCAGGGCCACGTGGTCACCAACGATCACGTCGTCCAGGGTGCAAAGACGGTCGCGCTTCGCTTTGCCTCGGGTGAAGTGGCCGAGGCCGAGGTGATCGGCGTGGCGCCGAATTACGACCTTGCCGTGCTGCGGATCCGGAATGCCCGGCAGGCGCCGCCGCCCTTTGCGCTCGGAAGTTCGGCCGACCTGAAAGTCGGGCAAGCCGCATTTGCGATCGGCAATCCGTTCGGGCTTGATCAATCGATGACCAGCGGCATCATCAGCGCGCTCAAACGGAGGCTCCCGACCAGCAGCGGCCGTGAAATCGCCAATGTCATTCAGACCGATGCCGCGATCAATCCCGGCAACTCGGGTGGACCGCTGCTGGATTCCGCCGGGCGGCTGATCGGTGTCACCACCGCGATTATTTCACCGTCCGGCACCAACGCCGGAATAGGCTTCGCGGTACCGGTCGATATCGTCAATCGTGTCGTACCCGAACTCATCCGGACCGGACGGGTGCCCACCCCGGGGATCGGTATCGTGGCGGCGAACGAGGCCCTGCGACCCGGCTCGGGATCGAAGGCGTGATCGTCGTGCGCACGGCCCCCGCCGGTCCGGCGGCGCGCGCGGGGATCCGCGGTGTCGACTTCCCCACCGGCGCGCTCGGGGATGTCATCACCGAGGTCAACGGCAAGCCCGTTCGGCGGCTTTCAGACCTCACCGACGAGATCGAGCAGATTGGCGCCGGCCGATCGGTGAAATTGACCGTGAAACGGGGCTCGCATTCCCGAAATCTGGACGTCGACATCGTGGACATCGGCCGACCGTCATAGTGCCCAATCGCTAGGCCGCGGTTCGGTCGGTTGTTTCCATCGCGAAATCCGCTAAAACCCGTCCTTCGAACAAGAGACTCGAAGGACAAACTGATGAACATTCTTCCTGGCAATCTGCGTTTCGGTGCGGGCCAGCCCGTCAAGCGTCTTGAAGACCAGCGATTGCTTACCGGGAAGGGGCAGTTCATCGACGACAAGCCGGAAGACGGCGCGCTTTGGTTGCATGTGCTGCGCTCGCCGCATGCCCACGCCAGGATCACCTCGATCGACAGCCAGGCGGCCGCCGGGATGCCGGGCGTCGAGGCGGTGTACACCGGCGCTGACCTCGTCGCCGACGACATCGGCACCATCCCGACGCTGGCGGTGTTCATGCGGCCGGACGGCAAGCCGATGACGGTGCCGCCGCGCCGGCTGCTGGCGCATGAGGTCGTGCGCTATGCCGGCGAGGCGGTGGCCGCCGTGGTGGCGACATCGCGGGTGGCGGCGCAGACCGCGGCCGAGGCGATCGCGATCGACTACGAGATCTTGCCGTCGGTGGTGGATCCCGTCGAGGCGACAAAACCCGGCGCGCCGGTGGTGTGGGCCGAGGCGCCGGACAACATCGTCGCGGCCATGAGCTATGGCGATGCCGCCAAGGTCGAGGCGGTCTTCGCCAGCGCTGCGCACAAGGTTTCGCTCGACCTGGTCAGCCAGCGCCTCGTTCCCTCCGCGATGGAGCCGCGCTCGATCATCGCCGAGATCGAGAAGAAGACCGGACGGCTGATCCTGCATGTGCAGTCGCAGACGCCGGGTTCGACCCGCGATCTGCTTGCGGAAGCAGTCCTGAAGCGGCCGAAGGAGAGCATCCGCGTGTTGGTCGGCGATATCGGCGGTGGCTTTGGCCAGAAGACCAGCCTCTATCCCGAAGACGGCATCGTCGCCTATGCCGCGACAAAGCTGAACCGCAAGGTGCGCTGGCGTGGCGACCGCACCGACGAGTTCGTCGGCGGCACCCATGGCCGCGATCTCACCTCGACCGGCGAGTTCGCGCTCGACGCCAAGGGGCGTGTGCTGGCCTATCGGGTGCGCTCGGTCGGCGGCACCGGCGCCTATTCGAGTGGCGCGGGCAATATCATTCCGCTGGTGCTCGGCCCCTTCGTGCAGTCCGGCGTCTACGACCTGCCGCTGGTGCATTACGAGGTCAAATCGGTGATGACCCACACCGCGCCGGTCGGCGCCTATCGCGGCGCGGGCCGCCCCGAGGGCGTCTTCATCGTAGAGCGGCTGATGGATGCCGCCGCCCGGCAGATCGGGATGGATCCGCGCGCCATTCGGAACGTGAACTACATCAAGCCGTCGCAGCTGCCCTATACCAATCCGGTCGGCCAGGTCTATGATTCCGGCGCGTTCGCCCACATGCTGGAACGCGCTTCGAAGCTTGCCGACTGGGACGGATTTGCCGCCCGCAAAAAGGCAGCGAAGAAGAAGGGCCTGCTCTACGGCCGCGGCCTCACCAGCTATATTGAATGGACCGGCGGCCGCGCCCATACCGAAAAGGTCAGCCTGCACGCCACAGCGGAAGGCCGCATCATCCTGCATTCCGGCACCATGGCGATGGGGCAGGGGCTGCAGACCACCTTCACGCAGATGGCGGCTGACGCGCTCGGTATCGCCATGGACAAGATCGACATCGTGCAGGGCGATACGGATCTCGCCACCGGCTTCGGCAGCGTCGGTTCGCGCTCGCTGTTCGTCGGCGGCACCGCGCTGGCGGTCTCCGCCGCCGACATGATCGCCAAGGCGCGCGAAAAGGCGTCGAATATTCTCGAAGCCTCGGTCGAGGACATCGAATACCGCGAGGGCATGCTGACGGTGGTCGGCACCGACAAGCGGATCGGCCTGTTCGAGATCGCGAAGAAGGAAAGCGGTGCGCGGCTCAGCGTCGACAGCGAGGGCGAAGTCGACGGCCCGAGCTGGCCGAACGGCACCCATATCTGCGAAGTCGAGATCGATCCCGAGACCGGCGTGACGAAGATCGTGCGCTACACCACCGTCGATGACGTCGGCGTGGCCGTCAATCCGATGCTGGTGACCGGCCAGATTCACGGCGGCGTCGCGCAGGGCATCGGCCAGGCGCTGTACGAGGGCGTGAGCTACGACGCCGAAGGGCAGCTGCTGACCGCTAGCTACCAGGACTACTGCCTGCCGCGCGCCGACGACATCCCGCCGATCGCGGTCGCGCTCGATGACTCAGCGCCGTGCAAGACCAACCCGCTCGGCGCCAAGGGCTGCGGCGAATCCGGCACGATCGGCGGCACCCCCTGCCTCGTCAACGGCGTGATCGATGCGCTCAGCGAACTCGGCATCAAGAACCTGACGACGCCGCTGACCCCGATGAAGGTCTGGCAGGCGATCCGGGATGCGAAGGCGGGGGCGTAGGAGCACGATCGCTCTTCACCCTCCCCTGGAGGGGGAGGGTCGGCTCGCATAGAGCGTAGCGAAATGCGAGACGGGGTGGGGTGACAGTCTTTCAACTCGTGCGCTGTTCGAAACGAGAGACCGTCACCCCACCCCGCCGCTCCTTTCAGTCGCGTCGACCCTCCCCCTTCAGGGGAGGGTAAGTGCCCTACAACCCCAGCACCATCTTCGCCACGATATCGCGCTGGATTTCCGAGGAGCCACCGAAGATGGTGTAGGCGCGGCCGTTGAGATATTCCGGCACCACCGGCAAAATCTCTTCCGGAATCCCCGGCGCCTCGTTCAGCCGGTACAGCGGCCGCATCGGCTCGACATAGAGCCCGTCATTGCCGATCACCTCGACGCCGAGCCGCGTTACCGCCTGGCGGATTTCGCTGACCCGCAGTTTCAAAAGCGATGACACCGCGCCCGGGTTCTGCCCGGTCTGCAGCGCCGACAGCACCCGCAGCTCGGTCATCTCAAGCGTGTCGATGTCGACCTCGATCTCGGACATCCGCACCGCGATATCGGGATCGTCGATGGCGTGGCCGGTGGCGTCCGATTCAGCGAGGTCAGCGACGGTCTTCAGCGCGTCGCGCAGTTTGGCTGACGCAATGCCAGAGCCGCGTTCGAATTCGAGCAGATATTTGCCGTAGGTCCAGCCCTTGCCTTCCTCGCCGACGCGGTTGGTGACGGGAACGCGGACGTCGTCGAAGAACACCTGGTTGACCTCGTGGTCGCCGCCGATGGTGAGAATCGGCCGCGTGGTGATGCCGGGGCTCTTCATGTCGATCAGGATAAAACTGATGCCGTCCTGCTTGCGCTCGGTATCATTGGTGCGCACCAGCGCGAACATGCGGTTGGCGTGATGCGCGTGCGTGGTCCAGATCTTGGTGCCGTTGATGACGTAGTCGTCGCCGTCGCGCACCGCGCGGGTCTTCAGCGAGGCGAGGTCGGAGCCGGAGCCTGGCTCGGAATAGCCCTGGCACCAGTAATCCTCGCCCGAAAGAATCCGCGGCAGATAGAAATTCTTCTGCTCCGGCGTGCCGAAGCCGATGATGACGGGTCCGACCATCTTGACGCCCATCACGTTGACGTTGGGCGTGCCGGCGCGGGCGCATTCGGCCTCGAAAATCCAGCGCTGCGCCGGCGTCCAGTCCGGTCCGCCGGCTTCCACCGGCCATCCCGGCGCGCCCCAGCCCTTTTCATGCAGCGCGCGCTGCCAGGCCATGCCGATATCGGGATCGGAAAATACCGATGGCGTCAACGCGGTGGCGCGTTTCATTTCCGGCGTGAGATTTTGCGCGATGAAGTCGCGGACTTCCTGCTCGAAGATGCGTTCTTCCGCGCTGAAGGTGAGGTCCATGCTGGCGCTCCGATGCTCAGGCGTGAGGGGGTGTTCGTCCGCCCAACGCGGCGTGACGGCGGTAATGATGGGCGCTGCCGCCGAACAGCGTGTCGAAGGCGAGCAGCCGCTTGAAGTAGGAGCCGATGTCGAGCTCTTCGGTGACGCCCATGGCGCCGTGCAGCTGCACCGACTGCTCGGCGACGAAGCGCGCGGATTTGCCGATCTTGGCTTTCGCGCCCGATGCGGCACGGCCCCGCGCGACCGGTTCGGCATCGGCCATCACCGCCGCGCGCAACGCGATCGATCGCGCCTCGTCGCAATGCATCGCCATGTCGGCGAGGCGATGGCGGATCACCTGGTTGGCGGACAGCGGCTTGCCGAACTGCTGGCGCACCTTGGTGTATTCCAGCGTCATGTCGAACATGATCTGCATGATACCGACCGCCTCGGCGCCGAGCGCTGCCAGCGCGCGGTCGACCACGGCCTCGATTTGCGGCAGCGCATCGCTGCCGTTGTCGATCAGGGCGTCGGGCTCGAGCCGAACGCCCGTTAGTTCGAGATTACAGGCGCGGCCGCCGCCGAGCCTTGGATAATCCCGCATCGTCAGGCCAACGCTGCCGGCTGGCACCAGGTACAGGCATAAATCCCCCGCCGCGCCGTCCCCGCCAGGGAGGCGGGCCGAGACGATGATCTGGTCCGCCGCGTGCGCGTCGAGCACGGCGGTCTTGCAGCCGTCGATGATCCAGCCGTCCGGCGTGGGGGTCGCTGTGGTCTCGACATGCGAAAGGTCGAACCGCGCGGCTCGCTCCGAATGCGCGAAGGAAAGGCGCAGCGATCCGTCGGCGACCTTTGGCAGCATCGCCTGCTTCTGCGCCTCGCTGCCGCATTCGGCGATCAGGCCGGCGCCGATCACCACCGTCGACAGATAGGGCTCGGAAACCAGCCCGCGCCCGAAGGCTTCCATCACGATGCCGGTCTCGACCGGTCCCGCGCCGAGCCCGCCATACTCTTCCGCGATCGGCAGCGCCAGCCAGCCAAGCTCGGAAAACTGTTTCCAGATCGCGGGGCTGAAGCCGAGCGGATCGCCGGCGCTCTTGCGGCGGTGATCGGCGTGATAGGTTTCCGCGATGAAGCGGTCGACACTTTCGCGCAGCAGGCGCTGCTCGTCGCTGAGATTGAGGTCCATCTGATTTACTTTACCGCCGCCGTTTTCCTGACCGAGGGATGCAGCCCCGCGGGGTCGACCACCATGCCGAACTCCTGCAGATTATGCGCGTGACAGAGCTGATGCAGCGCAAAGGCCTGATCGATCGCCGCCGGCTGGCCCATGACATCGACCGAGCGGTTCACCGCCTCCTTTGTCATCTTCAGCGCGAACGACGGTTTGGCGGCGATCCTCTCGGCCAGCTTCATCACGAATGACGACAGATCAGGCCGCGGCACCACATGATTGACCATGCCGAGCCGGTGCGCTTCCTCGGCGCTCCAGACGTCGGCGGTGAACAGCAATTCCTTGGCCTTGCGCGGGCCGAGTTCCCAGGGATGCACGAACCATTCGACGCCGCAGACGCCCATGGTCACCACGGGATCGCAGAACTCGGCATCTTCGCTGGCGACGATCAGGTCGCAGGCCCAGGCCAGCATCAGCCCGCCGGCGATGCACTTGCCATGGACTTCCGCGATCGTCGGTTTTGCGAGGTTGCGCCAGCGCCGGGTGATCTGCAGATAGATCTCCTGCTCGCGCGCGAAGCGGCCATGGGCATTCGGTTCGGCAAACCCGCCCCAATTTCCGACCGGCGGAAAATCCACCCCGGCGGCGTTTTTGGCGCCGGGGCGCAGATCGTGCCCGGCCGAGAAATGCGGGCCGTTGCCGGCCAGGATGATGACCTTGACCGCGTCGTCCTGCACCGCGGCGTCGAATGCGGCGTTGAGGTCGTAGGTCATCTGCAGGTTCTGCGCGTTGCGGGCCTCGGGCCGGTTCATCACGATCCGGGCGATCCGCGGTTCCGGCCGTTCCACGATGATGGTCTCGTATCCCATGGCTTTCCCGTCCCTTTTATTGTTATCGGGTCATGTTGCCTGTTCAGGCGAATGATAGGCAAGGGCTATCATGGCGCGAAGATACTTACCCTCCCCTGGAGGGGGAGGGTCGACGCGAATGAAATGAGCGGCGGGGTGGGGTGGCGGTCTCTCATCTTGAACAGTGCCGGCGTTGATAGGCCGTCACCCCACCCCGTCTCACATGTCGCTGCGCTCCATGTGAGCCGACCCTCCCCCTCCAGGGGAGGGTGAACACCCGTTGATCGCAAATAGACTGGCGAACGTCCCTTCGGTTGCTTACCTGAGGGGATGCTTCTGATACGTTGCGGCAAAATCCAACCGGAGAAATGACGATGCGCAGATTATGGACCGTGCTGGCGGCGCTGGCGACGCTGAGCCTCACCAATTGCGGCTATAATGCGATCCAGACCAATGACGAGCAGGTCAAGGCCGGCTGGTCGGAGGTCGTCAACCAGTACCAGCGGCGCGCCGACCTCGTGCCCAATCTGGTCAATTCGGTGAAAGGCTTCGCGCAGCAGGAAAAGGACGTGCTGCTCGGGGTCACCAACGCCCGTGCCAAGGTCGGCGGCATCCAGGCGACGCCCGAGGTGCTCAACGACCCCGCCGCGTTCCAGAAATTCACCGCGGCGCAGGGCGAACTCTCCAGCGCGCTGTCGCGGTTGCTGGTCGTGACCGAGAACTACCCGCAGCTCAAATCCGACGCGCTGTTCAAGGACCTGATGTCGCAGCTCGAAGGCACCGAAAACCGCATTACGGTGGCGCGCAACCGCTACATCAAGGCGGTGCAGGACTATAATGTCGGCATCCGCACCTTCCCGAACAATTTGACGGCGATGGCGTTCGGCTACAAGGAGAAGCCGAACTTCACCGTCGAGAACGAGAAGGCGATCTCGACCGCGCCGAAGGTGGACTTTAATCCGGCGCCGGCGCCGGCCGCACCTGCCAAGTAACCTGACAGGTGATGCGACCATCAAGGGCCGGCCTGCGATGAACGCTGCAAGAGCCGCCTTCCTTGCGCTGCTGCTGTGCTTTTCCTGCGCAGCCGCGGCCGACGTCGCGGTGCCGCCGCTGTCAGGGCGCGTGGTCGATCAGACCGGGACGTTGTCCAGCGGCGACGTCGCCGCGCTGACGCAGACTCTGAAGGATCTGCAGACGCGCAAGGGCAGCCAGATCGCGGTGCTGATCGTTCCCACCACCGATCAGGAATCCATCGAGCAATTCTCGATCCGGGTCGCGGAAGCCTGGAAGATCGGCCGCAAGAAGATCGACGACGGCGCGCTGCTGGTCGTCGCCAAGAACGACCGGCGTCTTCGCATCGAGGTTGGCTACGGCCTCGAGGGCGCGCTCACCGACGCCACCACCAGGCGCATCATCGACGAAGACATCACGCCGAAATTCAAATCCGGCGATTTCGCCGGCGGCATTTCGGCGGGCGTCAACCGGATGATCCGGGTGATCGACGGCGAAAAACTGCCGGCGCCGGAGCCGGAGCACTGGCGTGGCACGGGTCTCGAGAACTATATTGATCCCTTCAATCCCTTTGTCCTCGTCGCGGCATTCCTCATCAGCGGTCTGCTGCGGACCACGCTGGGTCGTCTGGTCGGCTCGGTTGCGACCGGCGGCGTTATCGGATTCGTGGCCTGGCTGTTCGTCGGCTCCATTGTCGCCTCGGTCATTGTCGGGATCGCCGCCTTCATCTTCGCCATGTTCAGCGACATGGTCTCGACCGGTGGCGGACGAGGCGGCGGCGCTGGCTCATGGTCGGGAGGCGGCAGTTCGGGCAGTTCAAGCAGCGGCGGATTCAGCGGCGGTGGTGGAAGTTTCGGCGGCGGCGGCGCGTCGGGGAGCTGGTAATGGGCATCAAGCGCATCGGCAGGCATCTCATCGCCCATCGCTGGCGGGTCCGGCGCATTTTTCCGCCTGACGTGATGGCGGTGATCGAACGCGCCATCAAGGCGGGCGAGGCGACGCATTCCGGCCAGCTCCGCTTCGTGGTGGAAGGCGCGCTCGACGGCGCGCCGCTGTTCCGCGACCAGCCGGCGCGCGAGCGCGCGCTGGATGTGTTCTCGCAACTGCGGATCTGGGACACCGCCGACAATAACGGCGTGCTGATCTACCTGCTGCTGGCCGACCGCGACGTCGAGATCGTCGCCGACCGCGGCATCGACGCAAAAGTCGGCGCCGCCGGCTGGGAAGACATCTGCAAGGCGATGGAGACCGAGTTCCGGGCGGGCGATTTCGCCCGCGGCGCGATCAGGGGGATCGACGCGGTGTCGCGGCTGCTGGCTGCACATTTTCCGCGGGATGGCGGCGGGAAGAACGAACTGCCGGATGCGCCGGTGGTGATGTGATTTCTTACCCTCCCCTGGAGGGGGAGGGTCGCTCGCGTAGCGAGCGGGGTGGGGTGAAAGTCCCTCGTCGCCAACAGTGCCCGGGTTGAGGGACAATCACCCCACCCCGTCTCGCATCTTGCGATGCGAGCCGACCCTCCCCCTCCAGGGGAGGGTGAAGAATCCCTACGCCTTCGCCGAAGGCCGCGCGCCGACCCGCGCGAACCACGCCGCGATGTTGGCGTTGGTGGTATCGAGCGGCTGACCGACCTGGTTGCCGAAGTTGAGCCAGCCGTAGAGCAGGATGTCGGCCAGCGTGAAGCGCTTGCCGCACAGATAGTCCTTGCCGGCGATCTGCCCGTCGAGCCATTTCAGGCGGTTTTGCGCGATCATCTTGAGACCGGGGGAGGCTTCCGGCACGACGGGAATCCGCTTCTCGAAAAACTTCAGCGCCTCGCCGAAACGATAGCCGTTGGCCAGCGGCTCGCAAATGTTGAGGTCGACGCGGCGGGTCCACATCCGGCACTCCGCGCGCTCTTCCGGCGTCGATCCGATCAGCGCCGGCGCGGGATTCTTCTCTTCGAGGTATTCGCAGATCGCGGTGATCTCCGACAGATAGCTGCCGTCGTCGAGCTCGAGCGTCGGCATCTGGCCGTG
>NZ_JAUSLT010000148.1 GCF_030646015.1 Bradyrhizobium sp. | reverse complement strand
TACGGCCAGTGCTCGGAACTGTGCGGCAAGGACCACGCCTTCATGCCGATCGCGGTGCGGGTGGTGAGCGATCAGGAATTCGCGGCCTGGGTTGAGACCGCGAAGAAGAAGTTTGCGACCAACCCGGCGAACTCGTTCGCCGCGGCAGCGGGCGCGGTCGCGCAGTAAGCCTGACGGCTTTTAGCGCGGCGATGGGACAAGGGCGACGGGACCGTGAGGTCCGACAGGGACTGCAAGGCAGGATTTGAAAA
Source organism: Bradyrhizobium sp. (assembly GCF_030646015.1). Classification (GTDB taxonomy): domain Bacteria; phylum Pseudomonadota; class Alphaproteobacteria; order Rhizobiales; family Xanthobacteraceae; genus Bradyrhizobium. Next base: position 10,418 of record NZ_JAUSLT010000148.1, on the reverse strand, counting down.
TGGCAACAGCAACACCGGCTCATCACGATCACGCGCATGACGATCACGCGCACGCCAATCCGACCGGCTGGCGGCGTTTCGTCTATTCGACCAACCACAAGGACATCGGTACGATGTACCTGGTGTTCGCCATCATCGCCGGCGTGATCGGCGCCGCGATGTCGATCGCGATCCGTGTCGAGCTGATGTATCCCGGCGTGCAGCTCTTTCACGAGAGCCATACCTACAACGTGTTCGTGACCTCGCACGGCCTGATCATGATCTTCTTCATGGTGATGCCGGCGATGATCGGCGGCTTCGGCAACTGGTTCGTGCCGCTGATGATCGGCGCGCCCGACATGGCGTTCCCGCGCATGAACAACATCTCGTTCTGGCTGCTGCCGGCCTCGTTCGCGCTGCTCTTGATGTCGACGTTCGTCGAGGGTGAGCCGGGCGCCAACGGCGTCGGCGCAGGCTGGACCATCTACGCGCCGCTGTCGACCTCGGGCCATCCGGGACCGGCGGTCGATTTCGCCATCCTGTCGCTGCATCTGGCCGGCGCCTCCTCGATCCTCGGCGCCATCAACTTCATCACCACCATCTTCAACATGCGCGCGCCGGGCATGACCCTGCACAAGATGCCGCTGTTCGTGTGGTCGATCCTGGTCACCGTGTTCCTGCTGCTGCTGTCGCTGCCCGTGCTGGCCGGCGCCATCACCATGCTGCTCACCGACCGCAATTTCGGCACCACCTTCTTCTCCGCCGACGGCGGCGGCGATCCGGTGCTGTTCCAGCATCTGTTCTGGTTCTTCGGCCATCCCGAAGTCTACATCCTGATCCTGCCGGCGTTCGGCATGATCAGCCAGATCGTCTCGACCTTCGCCAAGAAGCCGGTGTTCGGCTATCTCGGCATGGCCTATGCGATGGTTGCGATCGGCGGCATCGGCTTCGTGGTGTGGGCGCACCACATGTACACCGTCGGCATGTCGTCGGCGACGCAGGCCTATTTCGTCGCCGCCACCATGGTGATCGCGGTGCCGACCGGCGTGAAGATCTTCTCCTGGATCGCCACGATGTGGGGCGGCTCGATCGAGTTCAAGACGCCGATGATCTGGGCGATCGGCTTCATCTTCCTGTTCACGGTCGGCGGCGTCACCGGCGTGGTGCTGGCCAATGCCGGCGTCGATCGGGTGCTGCAGGATACCTATTACGTGGTTGCGCACTTCCATTACGTGCTGTCGCTCGGCGCCGTGTTCGGCATCTTCGCCGGCTGGTACTACTGGTTCCCGAAAATGTCCGGCTACATGTATTCGGAGTTCATCGGCAAGCTGCACTTCTGGGTCACCTTCGTCGGCGTCAACCTGGTGTTCTTCCCGCAGCATTTCCTCGGCCTGTCCGGCATGCCGCGCCGCTATATCGACTATCCCGATGCCTTCGCCGGCTGGAACCTGGTGTCCTCGCTCGGCTCCTACCTCTCCGGCTTCGGCGTGCTGATCTTCATCTACGGCGTCATCCTGGCGTTCGTGAAGAAGGAAAAGGCCGCCGACAATCCGTGGGGCGTCGGCGCCACCACGCTGGAATGGACGCTGCCGTCGCCGCCGCCGTTCCATCAGTTCGAAGTGCTGCCGCGCGTGCAGTAGTCGAAAAATGCGCGGCGCATCGTTTGCGCCGCGCCCTTAAACGGAAGAAAGACCTGTCTTGTCGGTTATCGACCACAACGCCATCGAACTGCCTCGCATCTCGGAGGCCAGTGTTGCCGACTACATCGCGCTCCTGAAGCCGCGGGTAATGTCGCTGGTGATTTTCACGGCGCTGGTCGGGCTCGTGATCGCGCCCGGTCATGTCCATCCGGTGCTGGCCTTCACCTCGATCCTCTGCATCGCGGTCGGCGCCGGCGCCTCGGGCGCGCTGAACATGTGGTACGAGAGCGATATCGACGCGCTGATGTCGCGTACCGTCAACCGGCCGATCCCGCGCGGCCGGGTCACGCGTCCGGAAGCGCTCGCCTTCGGCCTGATCCTGGCGTTCTTCTCGGTGATGACGCTCGGCGTCCTCGTCAACTGGCTGGCCGGCGGGCTGCTGGCTTTCACCATCTTCTTCTACGTCGTGGTCTACACCATGATGCTGAAGCGCTGGACCGCGCAGAACATCGTGATCGGCGGCGCTGCCGGCGCGCTGCCCCCGGTGGTGGCGTGGGCGGCGGCGACCGGGTCGCTGTCGATGGAGCCGCTGCTGCTGTTCCTGATCATCTTCTTCTGGACCCCGCCGCATTTCTGGGCGCTGGCGCTGTTCCGCAGCGACGACTACGCCCGCGCCGGCGTGCCGATGCTGCCGGTGGTCGCCGGTCCCGATGCGACGAGGCTGCAGATCCTGCTTTATACGGTGGTGCTGGTCGCGGTGGCGGTTGCACCGTGGCCGCTCGGCTATTTCGACGCCGTCTACGGCGTGACCTCGCTGGTGCTCGGCGCCGGCATGCTGGCGCTGGCGGTCAACGTCTACCGGCTTCGCACCGGCAGCCAGGCGTTGCGCGCGACGCGAAAGCTGTTCGCCTTCTCGATCGTTTACCTGTTCGTGCTGTTCGCGACCTTGGCTCTCGGGGTCGTCGTCCACGCCGTCGCACCTTCGATCTGGTAGGGGGCGCATGAGCGAATGGACAACAAGCCAAAGCCAGACGGAATCGTCCTCACCGAGGCGCAGAAGAAAAGCCGCCGCGAGCGTTCGATCGCCATCGCGCTGGCACTCGGCGTCCTGGTCGTGCTGTTTTTCGCCGTCACCATGGTCAAGGGACCGGCTGTGATGCTGCGGCCGATGTGACGGGATGATGTGATCGACATGGAGCGCCAGCCGACGATGCCGCAACCGCCGACCGCAAGCCAGAAGGCCGCCGCACGCCGCGGGCTGCGCGGGCTTGTATCGCTGCGCGGGCTTGGCCGCGATGCGGCGGTGGCTTCGATCTGCGGGTTCGTCGTGGTGCTGATGGTCGGCGCGTCCTACGCGGCGGTGCCGTTCTACAACTGGTTCTGCCGCGCCACCGGCTTCAATGGCACCACCCAGGTCGCGACCTCGGCTCCATCAGGCGCGCCGCTGGCGCGCAAGATCGCGGTGCGCTTCGATGCCAATGTCGGACCGGGGCTGCCGTGGAAGTTCGAGCCGGAGCAGACCGAAATCGAGGTCCGTATCGGCGAGGTCTTCACCGTGTTCTACAACGTGACCAACCAGTCGGCGCGGGAGACCACCGGGCAGGCCGCCTATAATGTGGCGCCGCTGACGGTCGGGGCGTATTTCCAGAAGATCAACTGCTTCTGCTTCACCGATCAGACCATGGCGCCGGGCGAAAAGCGCCAGATGCCTGTCGTGTTCTACGTCGATCCGGCGCTGGCCGCGGACAGCGAGAATGCCGGGCTGAACACCATCACGCTGTCCTACACCTTCTACCCCATGCGGGAACCGGCACCGAAGCCGCTGGCGGCGAGTGAGCCGGACAAACGCAAGGGCAATCTCTGACCGCCGGATTTTCCGGGATTCAGGGATGGGATTTGATTTTTGAGACGAATACGTGCCGAATAGCACGGCACCGCTAACGGAGAGACCGCAATGGCTACGGCGCACGTCAAGCACCACGACTACCACCTCGTCGATCCCTCCCCGTGGCCGATCGTCGGTTCCATCTCGGCCTTCATCATGGCCGTCGGCGCGGTCACCTGGATGCATCACATGTTCGCCGCCGCGCCGATCATCTTCGGCATCGGCACCATCGGCGTGCTCTACACCATGGCGGCCTGGTGGACGGACGTGATCCGCGAGGCCCAGCACAAGGGCGATCACACCCGCGTGGTGCAGATCAGCCATCGCTACGGCATGATCCTGTTCATCGCCTCGGAAGTGATGTTCTTCGTCGCCTGGTTCTGGGCCTACTTCAATTCGGCGCTGTTCCCCGGCGATACGGTTCATGCCGCCCGCGAGGCGCTGTTCGGCGGCGTCTGGCCGCCCAAGGGCATCGAGACCTTCGATCCCTGGCATCTGCCGCTGTTGAACACGCTGATCCTGCTGACCTCGGGCACCACGGTGACCTGGGCGCATCACGCGCTGCTGGAGAACGACCGCCAGGGCCTGAAATGGGGCCTGATCCTCACGGTCCTGCTCGGCGCGGCCTTCACCTGCGTGCAGGCCTATGAATACGGCCACGCCGCGTTCTCCTTCGCCGGCAATATCTACGGCGCCACCTTCTTCATGGCGACCGGGTTCCACGGCTTCCACGTGCTGGTCGGCACCATCTTCCTGCTGGTCTGCCTGCTCCGCGCCTATGCCGGGCACTTCACGCCGACCCAGCACCTCGGCTTCGAATTCGCCGCCTGGTACTGGCATTTCGTCGACGTGGTGTGGTTGTTCCTGTTCATCTGCATCTATGTCTGGGGCGGTGGCGCCGAAACCATGGCCCGCGCCGCGCATTGATCTGACACCATTGTGCTACAAGGGGGCGGCCGCAGGGCCGCCCCTTTTTTGCTTCCTTCTCCCCTTGTGGGAGAAGGTGGCGCGAAGCGCCGGATGAGGGGTCTCTCTCCGCGGAGACAGACCCCTCACCCGTCTCGAATTCGCTTCGCTCATTCGAGCCACCCTCTCCCACAAGGGGAGAGGGGAAGGACAGAGCATGACCGACGAGACCTTACCCACGGTGGCGCAGAGCGCGATGCGTGGCCTCGCCTGCAGATGTCCGCGCTGCGGCAAGGGCAAATTGTACGCCGGCTTTCTCAACCTGCGGCCCCGATGCGAGTCCTGCGGGCTCGACTATGCTTTCATCGATACCGGCGACGGACCTGCGATTTTCCTGATCATGATCGCCGGCGCCATCGTGGTCGGATCGGCCCTGATCGTGGAGATCAAATACCAGCCGCCGTTCTGGCTGCATGCCGCCCTCTGGCTGCCGCTGATTCTCGCGACCACGTTGCTGCCGATGCGGTCGATGAAGTCGCTCCTGATCGCGCTGCAGTTCCACCACAAGGCGGCACCCGGCCGGCTGATCGATCGCGAGCCGAAATGAGCGCGATCCTTGCGACCCGGCGCGGTGTCGCCGGCTTCGGCATTTTCTCGCTGGCGATGGTGGCGCTGTGCATCGGCCTCGGGGTGTGGCAGTTGCAGCGCCGCGCCGAGAAGCACGCGCTGATCGCGGCGCTGACCGAACGCCTCGCGGCGGCTCCCGGCGCGCTGCCGCAGGCCTCGCAATGGAGCGCGCTGACGCCGGCCCGCGATGAATTCCGCCGCGTCCGTTTTGTCGCGACCTGGCAGTCCCGTCCCGATGCGATGGTCTACAGTGCAGGCTCGGCGGTACGCGACGATGTCTCTGGCCCCGGCACCTGGGCGTTCCTGCCCGCAACGCTGCCCTCAGGCGAGATCCTCGTGATGAATGCCGGCTTCGTGCAGAACACGATGCAGGATCGCGCCCAGCAGGACCGCGCGGTGACACGGTTGATCACCGGTACGCCGGTGACGCTGACGGGTTACCTGCGCTTTCCGGAAAGCGCAGGCCCGTTGACGGCGCCGGAAAACATGGAAAAACGGCTGTGGTTTACCCGGGACCATCTGGCGATGGCGCGGACGCTGGGCTGGGGCGAGGGCGGCAAGCCGGTCGCACCGTTCTACATCGACCTGGAAACGCCGGTGCCTGCGAGCGGCATCCCGAAACCCGGCCCGCTCACGGTCCAGCTCAAGGACAACCACATGCAATATGTCATCACCTGGTTCGGCCTCGCGGGCGCGGTCGCGATCGCGTTCGCCGTGTGGTGGCGCGCGCAAAGGCGGGGGATGAAGGGCTTGCGGATCAGTTGACCTGTTACCGATGTCGCCGGTCTATTCGGTTACCCATGTAGCCGGGTTGGACCGAAGAGCGCTTCGCCATCTCCGCGACCCGAAGAACCGGTTTCCCCTTGCATCCAAAACGCTTTATGGTGCGGCTCGACTTCGCCACCGGCAGAGTTAGATAAATTACTGATATCAAAGGCTTGGCGATAGCCTTGAGCCTTTGGAGGGCGGTTTGACGCGGTATATTTCGACGCGGGGGGAGGCCCCCACGCTAGGTTTTTGCGACGTGATGCTGACCGGGCTTGCCCGCGACGGCGGCCTTTATGTGCCCGAGACCTGGCCGCAATTGTCGCCCGAAGCCATCGCCGGATTGTTCGGCCGGCCCTATTGGGAAGTCGCGGTCGAGGTGATTCGCCCGTTCGTCGGCGGCGAAATCTCCGACGCCGATCTCGGCCGCATGGCCAATGAGGCCTACGCCACGTTCCGCCATCCCGCCGTGGTTCCGCTCGACCAGACCGGTCCCAATCAATTCATGCTGGAGCTGTTTCACGGCCCGACGCTGGCGTTCAAGGACGTCGCGATGCAGCTGATCTCGCGGCTGATGGACCACGTGCTTGCCAAGCGCGCGCAGCGCACCACCATCGTGGTCGCGACCTCGGGCGATACCGGCGGTGCGGCAGTCGATGCCTTCGCCGGCCTCGACCATGTCGATCTGATCGTGCTGTTTCCGCATGGCCGGATCTCCGACGTGCAGCGGCGGATGATGACGACGTCGGGCGCCCCGAACGTCCATGCGCTCGCCATCGAGGGCCATTTCGACGATTGCCAGGCGATCGTGAAGGGGCTGTTCAATCATCACGGCTTTCGCGACGAGGTCGCGCTGTCCGGCGTCAACTCCATCAACTGGGCGCGGATCGTCGCGCAGGTGGTGTATTATTTCACCTCGGCGGTGGCGCTCGGCTCGCCCGCGCGCATGGTGGATTTCACCGTGCCGACCGGGAATTTCGGCGACATCTTCGCCGGCTACGTCGCCAAGAAGATGGGCCTGCCGGTGCGCTGGCTGCGGATCGCCGCCAACATCAACGACATCCTGCCGCGCACGCTGAAGACCGGCATCTATGAAGTGCGCGAGGTTCACGCCTCCGCCTCGCCGTCGATGGATATCCAGGTCTCCTCGAATTTCGAGCGGCTGCTGTTCGAGGCTGGCGGACGCGATGCCGCCAGCGTGCGCCGGTTGATGGCGTCGCTGAAACAGTCCGGACGCTTCGTGCTGCCCGACGCGACGCTTTCGGCGATCCGCGCCGAATTCGACGCCGGCCGCGCCGACGAAACCGAAACTGCCGCCGCCATCCGCGCCGCCTGGCGCGAGGCCGGCGATCTGGTCGATCCGCATACCGCGGTGGCGCTGGCGGTGGCGGACCGCGACACCCCGGATTCGAAAATTCCCAACATCGTGCTGTCGACCGCGCATGCCGCGAAATTCCCCGATGCGGTGGAGGCGGCGTGCGGCGTGCGTCCGGAACTGCCGGCCTGGCTCGAGGGTTTGATGACCAAGCCTGAACACATCACGGTCATGAAGAACGACCAGGTCGAAGTCGAACGATTCGTGCGCTCGGTCAGCCGCGCCGCGAAGCAAGGAGTTGCCGGATGAGCGTCGATGTCACCAAGCTTCCCTCCGGCCTCACCGTGATTACCGATTCCATGCCGCATCTGGAGACGGCGGCGCTCGGGGTGTGGGCCGGTGTCGGCGGCCGCGACGAAAAGCCCAACGAGCACGGCATCTCGCATCTGCTCGAACACATGGCCTTCAAGGGCACCACGCGGCGCTCGTCGCGGGAGATCGTCGAGGAGATCGAGGCGGTCGGCGGCGATCTCAACGCCGGCACCTCGACCGAGACCACGGCCTATTATGCCCGGGTGATGAAGGCCGACGTGCCGCTGGCGCTCGACGTGCTCAGTGACATCCTGGCCAATCCGTCCTTCGTGCCGGACGAGCTGGAGCGCGAAAAGAGCGTCATCGTGCAGGAGATCGGCGCGGCCCAGGACACCCCCGACGACGTGGTGTTCGAACACCTCAACGAGCTGTGTTTTCCGGATCAGCCGATGGGACGCTCGCTGCTGGGGACGGCAAAGACCCTGAAAGGCTTTAATCGCGATACGCTGCAAGGCTATTTGTCGACGCATTACCGCGGTCCCGACATGGTGGTGGCGGCCGCCGGCGCGGTCGATCACCAGCGGGTCGTGGAAGAGGTGGAGCATCGGTTCGCCAGCTTCGACGGGCCGCAGGCGCCGAAGCCGCAAGCGGCGATGTTCGGCAAGGGCGGCTCCCGCGTGGTGCATCGCGACCTCGAGCAGGCGCATCTGACGCTGGCGCTCGAGGGGGTGCCGCAATCCGACCTGTCGCTGTTTTCCCTGCAGGTCTTCACCAACACGCTCGGCGGCGGAATGTCGTCGCGGTTGTTCCAGGAAGTGCGCGAGAAGCGCGGGCTGTGCTACTCGATCTACACCTTCCATGCGCCCTACAGCGACACCGGATTTTTCGGGCTCTACACCGGCACCGACCCGGGCGACGCGCCTGAGATGATGGAGGTGATCGTCGACGTCATCAACGACGCGGTCGAGACACTGACCGAAGCCGAGGTGGCGCGCGCCAGGGCGCAGATGAAGGCGGGGCTGCTGATGGCGCTGGAAAGCTGCTCGGCGCGCGCCGAACAGCTGGCGCGCCACGTGCTGGCCTATGGGCGGCCGTTGACGGTGGAAGAACTGGTGGCCCGGATCGACGCGGTCAGCGTGGAATCGACCCGCAACGCCGCCCGCGCCCTGTTGTCGCGCAGCCGCCCGGCGGTGGTGGCGCTCGGCAGCGGCAGGGGTCTGGACACGGCGGTGAGTTTCGCGGAAGGTTTGACTCGGTCGAAGGCGAAGTCACTGCTGCACTAGGTTTGGACTATGGGAGCTTGCTGCCATGCTTCGAGACGCTCGCGCCGCTCGCTCCTCAGCATGAGGGTGGTTGTGTTTCAACAACTTCAACCTCATCCTGAGGAGCCGAGCGCAGCGAGGCGTCTCGAAGGATGGGCAGCAACACCGGTGTGTGATTACTGGTACTAGGGCAGGGGAGAGTTTCAGGCATGGCCCTGTTTCGTTTGCCATCCAGCGGACCGGCGGCGCTCGCCCCGCGTGGCCACGGCCTGTTGCTGCGTGCGCCGCAGATGTCCGATTTCATGCCATGGGCGCAGCTGCGCGAATCGAGCCGGGCGTACCTCACGCCATGGGAGCCGATCTGGCCGTCCGACGACCTGACCCGCTCGGGCTTCCGGCGCAGGCTGCGCCGCTATGCCGAAGACATCGCCGCCGACCGGTCCTATCCCTTCATCGTGTTCCGGGAATCCGACGGCGCCATGATCGGCGGCGTGACGCTGGCGAATGTCCGCCGCGGCATCGTGCAGGCCGGCACCATCGGATATTGGGTCGGGCAGCCCTATGCGCATCGCGGCTACATGACGGCGGCGCTGCGGGTGCTGCTGCCGTCGCTGTTCGGCGAGCTCAACCTTCACCGCATCGAGGCCGCCTGCATTCCCACCAATTCGCCCTCGATCCGCGTGCTGGAGAAATGCGGCTTCGCCCGCGAGGGCCTGGCGCGGCGCTATCTCTGCATCAACGGCGTCTGGCAGGACCACCTGCTGTTCGGGCTGCTGCACGAGGATTTTCGCGGCTGACCCCATTTTATCAGCGTTTCGTACGCCTTTGGTTCGCCGCCATTGCCCTGCTATAAAGCAGCCGGGGACGATATTCAGAACACGCAAGTTACCAGGGACATCGCATGGAGGATAAACCTGTGATCAGGACGGCCGCGCGGATGGCGCTGTTGGCCGCGATTTCATTGGCCATGGGCTTTGGCATGCTGGCTTCACCGGCATCGGCGCAGTCGATCACCGATCGCTTCAAGGGCCTGTTCGGCGGCAAGTCGGAGGAGGCTCCCGCGCCGGGCGCGCCGCCCGCCGCCGACCAAGCCCCTGATGGACTGTCCTGTCCCCCGGTCAGCATTCGCGCCGGAGCCTCCACCTATCAGGTGGCAGCCCCCGGCAAGCAGCCGGTCGGCAATGACCTGCGCTTCCAGGTGACGATCACCCGGACCGCGCGCGAGTGCAGCTACACTGGCGGCGAGATCACCGCGCGGATCGGCATTCAGGGCCGCGTCATCGCCGGCCCCGCCGGCGCTCCCGCCACCGTCGATATCCCGATGCGGGTGGCGGTGGTGCAGTCCGGCGTGCAGGAAAAAACCATCGCCACCAAGGCGTACCGGACCTCGGTGACGATGTCGGAGGACGGCAGCGTGCCGTTCACGCTGGTTGCCGAAGACCTGGCCTATCCGGCGCCGCCGGGAGCGGTCGGCGATTCCTACATCTTCTACATCGGATTCGATCCGCAGGCGCTGAAGCCGGAACCGAAGGCGAAGCCGAAGAAGAAGTAGGCGCACTTGCTTACCCTCCCCTGGAGGGGGAGGGTCGGCTCGCATCGCGTAGCGAATGCGAGACGGGGTGGGGTGACGGTCTCTCAACCCGGGCATTGTTCGCGATGATAGACTTTCACCCCACCCCGCCGCTCTCCGGACGATGCTTCGCATCGCCGGGCTCGCGTCGACCCTC
>NZ_JAUSLT010000141.1 GCF_030646015.1 Bradyrhizobium sp. | reverse complement strand
TGCATGTCGCCGTCGCCGGACTGGCCGGGCTGCGCCATCTGCAGGTTTTCCAGCATCTGCTGCAATTGCTCGAGCAGCGCCTTGGCCGCATCCTTGTCGCCGGAGCGCGACAGGCGCTCCATGCGGTCGATCATGTTCTTGAGATCCTGCTGGCTCAGCATCCTGGTGTTGGGATCGAGCGGCCGCGCCAGCTGCTGCGGATTGTTGCGTTGCTGTTCGGCGAGCTGGCGCATGAAATTGTCCAGCGCCGCGCGCAAATTTTCGGTGAGCTTCCTGATCTCCTCGTCGCTGGCACCGCGCTCCAGCGCCTGCTTGAGCGCCTCCTGGGCGGCCCGCAGCGCCTTGTCGACGTCGGTGATATTGCCGTCCTCGATGGTGACCGCGAGCGCCCACAGCGCGGCGACGACCTCGCGCAGCGCCGGATCGGTGCGGGAAGCCTCCAGCTGCCGCGACACGCTGTAGAGACCGAGATACTGGCCGGCTTCGGGCGTGAACAGATGCGGCGCGATCATCAGCGCGTCGAGCGCGGCATAGACCTGCCCGATCTGATTGGCGTCGAGCGCCAGAATGCGGCGCTGCTCGATCAGCGCCCGCGCCAGCGGCTTGGTGAACAGCCGCTCCGGAAGCCGCATGTTGAACGGCTCGCTGATGCCCTCATTGCCGGCCTCGTCCTTCGCCGTCAGGGTCAGGGTGACGTCGGCGCCGGCATAGGGGTCTTCGGAGAGGTCCTTGACGGTCTGCCCGACCCCGTTGCGGGTGCGGGCGTTCGGCAGCGCCAGCGCAAACTGCGGCGCGTCGAACAGCGGCCGCGGCGCCGCGCCGCCCTTTGCAGAGTCCTTGGCCGGGTCGCCGGGGCGGGCCGCGAAACGCGCCTGCGCTTCGGTGACGCCGTAATCGTCCTCGATCTTGTAGGACATCTGCAGCGAGCCGCGGGCCTGGCGTTCCGGATCCTTGGCGAGCGCAATGGTCGGCGCGCGATCGGCGGTGGCGCTGAACTTCCATTGCGGCTGCCCGGAGGGCGAGCGGACCTGCGCAGTGCCGTCGCCGGCGATGGTGAATTGTTTCTCGTTGGTGCCCTTGGGCGCCTGCTCGACCGCGACGGCCTCGGTCACCGCGCCGCCGACCACGACATCGAGCGTGCCGCCGCTCGAGCGCACGATCAGCGTCGAGCCCGCGGGAACCGGCAAGGGGCCCGAGGGTCCAGACAGTCCCGCGGCAGGCGCCGCGGCGTCCTTGTTCGCGGCCGATAGAATAATCGGGGGCTTGCCGGTGTACAGAGGCGGCGTCACCCAGGCATCGACCCTGATATTGGCCGGCGCCAGCACGCCGTTCCAGTCGAACGCCGCGCCGATCCGCATGCCGCGCTCGTCGCCCGCGGCGACATAGGTCGCCACCAGCAACACCGCGACCAGCGCGCGCAGCGCCCGGGGATCATGGATCGCCAGCCGCGGCGACGGCAGGCCGGCGCGGATGCGCTTGAGCGAAGCCAGGGTGCGCTCGCGCTGCGCCTGCCACAACGCCAGCGCCACCGGATCCTGGGTCGCCAGCGTATCGGTCAGCGCGGTGGCCGGACGATGGCGGATGCCGGTGCCGCGGTCGAGCCGGCTGAGGGCTGCTTCGCGGCTCGGCCAGCGGAATTTTACCAGCGGCCAAAGCGCCCAAAGCGCCGCCAGCACGAACAGGCCGATACCGATGGCGCGCGCGATAAACGGCAGCGTCAGCCACAATCCGGCCCACGATACCACCAGAAACAATCCGATCAGGCTCAGCAACCGCGCCAGATGCGGCCAAGTCTGCTCCCACGCGATCGCGTATTTCGCCCGTTGCAAGGCCTGACCGAGCTGCAGCCTGGCGGCGGCATCAGGGTCGCGCGCAGGTTCTGACGGGTCGGGAATGGCGCCGCTCAATCAACTCTCCGGGTTGGCCCGAACAGAATCCTAGCACAACGGCGGCAGTGAGGCACCTGTTCCCGGGGTAACCCACACCCGGAAATACGCATAACACGAAGGCGTGACTGCACCTCCCTGACCCCGTAACGTCCGCCGCGAACCAACAAGGTAACCCTCAAGGAAACGTCATGGACCAGAAAACGCACGACAAGGGACTGGAAATTCGCAAGGCGGTGCTGGGCGAGGCCTATGTCGCCAACGCCCTGAAGAACGCCGACGGTTTCAACAAGCCGTTCCAGGAACTGGTCACCGAATATTGCTGGGGGGCGGTGTGGGGCCGCGAGGAACTGCCGCGCAAGACCCGCAGCATGCTCAATCTGGCGATGATCTCGATCCTGAACCGGCCGCACGAATTGAAGGTCCACATCAAGGGCGCGCTGGTCAACGGCGTGACCAAGGACGAGATCCGCGAAATCTTCATGCAGGTGGCGATCTATGCCGGCGTGCCCGCGGGCGTCGACAGCTTTCGGATTGCGCGCGAAGTGTTCGCCGAAATCGACAAGGGCTGAGGTTTGTTGGGCTAGCGATCAGCCAAGCGTTCACCCGTCATTGCGAGCGCAGCGAAGCAATCCAGCTTGCCGCACAAAGAAAGATGGATTGCTTCGTCGCTGCGCTCCTCGCAATGACGTTTTGAATTTCTAGGGACACATCACATGGAAATCGGATTCATCGGCCTGGGTAAGATGGGCTATCCCATGGCGCGCCGCCTGATCGAGGCCGGGCATCAGCTTACCGTGTTCGACCAGCGCAAGGAGGCGGTCGACCGACTGGTGGCGCTCGGCGCCAGGGCCGCGTCATCGCCGAAAGACGTCGCCGACCGCGCCGAGACCGTGCTGGCGAGCCTGCCGTCGCTGCAGGCCTCGCTCGAGGTCGCGACCGGCGCCGGCGGCGTGATCGAAGGCAAACTGGTAAAACGCTTCATCGATCTGTCCACCGTCGGATCGCATATGGCGGTGAAGATTCACGACCTCCTGGCGAAGAAGAATATCGTGCAGCTCGACAGCCCCGTCAGCGGCGGCGTCGGCGGCGCCGAGAAGGGGACGCTCGCGGTGATGGTGTCGGGCCCGAAACCCGACTTTGAAATCGTGAAGGCCGCGCTCGGCGTCATCGGCAAGGTGTTCTTCATCGGCGAAAAGCCGGGCTCGGCGCAGACCATGAAGCTCGCCAACAATCTGTTGTCGGCGACCGCGGTGGTCGCGACCTCGGAGGCGGTGGTGATGGGCGTCAAGTCCGGGCTAGATCCCGCCGTGATGATCGACGTCATCAATGCCGGCTCGGGACTGAACACCGCGAGCCGCGACAAGTTTCCGCGCGCGATCCTGCCGCGCACCTTCGATTTCGGTTTTGCCACGGGGCTTATGGTGAAGGACGTGCGGCTCTGCCTGGAAGAGATGAAGGCGCTGGGGCTGTCGATGGAAGTCGCCGAAGCGGTCGGACGGCTCTGGGAAGTGGTGATCCGCGAAATGGGCCCGGAGTCGGATTTTACTTCGGCGATCAAGCCGATCGAGCAGGCGGCGGGCGTCATCGTAGGAGGCAAGGGCAGCCACGCGGCCAAGTGAAAGCCGTTCCCGGACGCAGCGAGCCGGCTTCCCCTCTCCCCTTGTGGGAGAGGGTGGCCGCGATGCGAAGCATCGCGGCCGGGTGAGGGGTTGGCTCAACAGGCAGTTTGCCTGCAGATAGAGACCCCTCATCCGGCGCTTCGCGCCGCCTTCTCCCACAAGGGGAGAAGGAAGAAAGAATCACAACCAGGGCGCAGTCTTGTCCATCGCGATCAGCTCATCGACCTCGACGCGCGGCCGCACCACCGCGTATTGATCGTCCTTGACCAGCACTTCCGGCACCAGCGCCCTTGTATTGTAGAAGCCGGACTGCACCGCGCCATAGGCGCCGGCGGTCATGATCGCCACGAGATCGCCAGGCTTCGGTTCGGGCAGCCTGCGGTCGAGCGCGAGATAATCGCCGCTTTCGCAGACCGGCCCGACCACGTCGGCCAGGATAGTGGGCGCGCCGGCCGTGGCCTCACGGACCGGCAGGATATCGTGATGCGCCTCGTACAGCGTGGGGCGGATCAGATCGTTCATCGCGGCGTCGAGAATGACAAAATTCTTGGCGTCGCCATGCTTCACATAGATCACGCGCGCGACCAGGATGCCGGCATTTCCGACGATCATCCGTCCCGGCTCGAACATCAGCGTGCAGCCGAGATTATGCGTCACCCGCTTGACCATCGCGGCATAGGCCGACGGCAGCGGCGGCGCTTCGCGGTCCATGTGATAGGGAATGCCGAGCCCGCCGCCGAAATCGACATGCGAAATGGTGTGGCCGTCGGCGCGCAGCACCTGCACGAATTCGGCCAGCAGCCGGAACGCAGTTTCCAGCGGGCCCAGATCCGTGACCTGGCTGCCGATATGCATGTCGACGCCGGTGACCTCGATGCCCGGCAGCTTGGCCGCGCGGGCATAGACCGCGCGGGCGCGGGCCAGCGGAATGCCGAACTTGTTCTCGGACTTGCCGGTCGAGATCTTGGCGTGCGAGCCGGAATCGACGTCGGGATTGACCCGCACCGAGATCCGCGCGGTCCGGCCGGTCTCGCTGGCCAGCCGCGACAGCAGTTCGAGCTCCGGCTCGGATTCGACGTTAATGCAGAGAATGTCCTGCGCCAGCGCCGCGCGCAGTTCGGCTTCGGTCTTGCCGACGCCCGAGAACAGGATCTTGTGCGGCGGAATGCCGGCGGCCAGCGCCCGCTTCAATTCACCGCCGGACACCACGTCGGCGCCGGCGCCGAGTTTTGCCAATGTGCGCAGCACCGACTGATTGGAGTTCGCCTTCATGGCGTAGCACACCAGCGCCTTCTCGCCGGCGAAGGCCTCGCTGAACACCCGGTAATGGCGCTCCAGGGTGGCCGTCGAATAGCAATAGAACGGCGTGCCGACCGCTTCCGCCAGCTCGATAAGATTAACCGCCTCGGCGTGAAGCACGCCGTTGCGATAGTCGAAGTGATTCATGGCGGACTCAGTCGAGAAGCGGATCGAGGACGAAGGCTTTCTTGCGGCCTCGCGGCGCGGTGGCCGACGGATCGGTGGTTCCGGAGGACGGATTGAACGTGCCTCGCGCGGCCCGTTCGGCTTCGATATCAACATCGGTCGGCGCCGCCGCCGCCGATGACGCCTGCGACGAGGCGTTCGGCGGCAGATCGAGCCCGCCCTTGCGGCCGCAGCCCCCGAGCGCCAGCGCGGCTACGCCCAAAACGATGATCGCCCATCCCGAAGATGTCGGGCTCAACTTACGATTCACGACAAAATCCCCAATGCGGCGGCACCATACAAAGATTGCCCGGTTCTGGCGAGAGCTGGACGACCATGAAATTGCAGCCAAATTTGCAGGCTCAGCCCAACTTTCGCTGCTTTTCCAGCCGCTTCAGCCACGCTTTGGCCTGCGCTGCCACGTTTTTCGGGGCGGTTCCGCCATAGCTGATGCGGCTTTTCACCGACGCTTCCACCGAAAGCACGCTGAGCGCCTCCCTGGTAATCTTCGGTTCGATCGCCTGCATGTCCTTCAACGGGAGTTCGTGCAGCGGCACGCCCTGGTCCGACGCCGCGCCGACGATTCGCCCGGTGACATGATGGGCGTCGCGGAACGGCATTTTCAGCGTCCGCACCAGCCAGTCGGCGAGATCGGTGGCGGTGGCGTAGCCTTCGCCGGCAGCGGATTTCATTTTGGCCTCGTCCGGTACGATGTCCAGAACCATGCCGGTCATCGCCCGGACCGCCAGCGACAGCGCGCCGAACGCCTCCATCGCGCCCTGCTTGTCCTCCTGCATGTCCTTTTGATAGGCCAGCGGAAGTCCCTTCATCACGATCAGCAAACCGGTGAGCGCACCGATCACCCGGCCGGTCTTGGCGCGCACGAGCTCAGCGGCGTCCGGGTTACGCTTCTGCGGCATGATCGAGGAGCCGGAGGTGAACTTGTCGGAGAGCCGCACCAGGCCGACCAGCGGCGAGGTCCAGATCACGATTTCCTCGGCGAAGCGCGACAGATGCACCGAGGCGATCGCCGCCGCCGACAGGGTTTCCAGCACAAAATCGCGGTCCGATACCGCATCCAGCGAATTGGCCATCGGCCGGTCGAAGCCGAGCGCTTTGGCGGTGGCATTGCGATCGATCGGGAACGAGGTGCCGGCCAGGGCTGCTGCCCCCAGCGGCGATTCATTGAGCCGCTTGCGCGCATCGGCAAAGCGGCCGCGGTCGCGCGCCGCCATCTCGACATAGGCCAGCAAATGATGCCCGAACGTCACCGGCTGGGCGGTCTGCAGATGGGTGAAACCGGGCATCACAGTGCCGGCATGTTCCAGCGCCCGCGTCACCAGCGCGTGCTGGAACGCCGCCAGCGACGCATCGATCTCGTCGATGGTGTCGCGGACATAAAGCCTGAAATCGGTCGCGACCTGGTCGTTGCGCGAACGCGCGGTGTGCAGTCGCCCGGAAGCAGGCCCGATCAGCTCGCCGAGCCGGCTCTCGACATTCATGTGAATGTCCTCGAGCGCGCGCTTGAAATCGAACGATCCCTTGTCGATTTCTGACAAAATCGTGTCTAGACCCCTGGCGATATTTTTCGCATCACTCGCGGTGATGATGCCTTGCGCGGACAGCATCGCGGCGTGGGCCTTGGACGCGGCGATGTCCTGGGCATACAGGTGACGATCGACGTCAATGGAGACGTTGATTTCCTCCATGATCGCATCGGGGCCCTCACCGAACCGGCCGCCCCACATCTTGTTGCTCATGACTTGTTGCTCATGACCTATTACTCATGCCTGCCGTTGATCGTCACGACCGCGGGGAATGCCGCACCCGATGCGAACCGGCCGCAATCCCGGCTCTGCATAGCCGTATCTGATACAGGATGACAAACGATATGCCCGAATTGCCCTCGCCTCCCCCGGACGCTGCGCGGCCCCGGGACGCCACGCGCCGGATTCCGCTTGCGATCGGCGCGGCGCTGATCGGGGTGGCGATCGGATCGGCCGTCCTCTACGGGACCGGAGCGCTGAACCGGCCAACCGGCGATGCCGCCTGCCGGCCCGCGGTAGAGCTGGCGCGCAAGATCGCCCCCCTGGCGCATGGCGAGGTGGCCGCGCTGACCATGGCCACGGCGCCATTGCGGCTGCCGGACCTCGCCTTCGACGACGCCGGCGGGCAACCCAAAAAGCTATCGGACTGGCGCGGGCGGATGGTTCTGGTGAACCTGTGGGCCACCTGGTGCGTGCCCTGCCGCAAGGAGATGCCGGCGCTCGACGAACTGCAGGCCAAGCTCGGGGGGGCGGAATTCGAGGTGGTGGCGATCAATATCGACACCCGTGATCCGGAAAAGCCGAAGAATTTTCTGAAAGACGCCAATCTGACCCGGCTCGGCTATTTCAGCGACCCAAAAGCCAAGGTTTTTCAGGATCTTAAAGCCGTGGGGCGGGCGCTGGGGATGCCCACCTCGGTGCTGGTCGACCGCCAGGGCTGCGAGATCGCCACCATCGCCGGACCCGCGGAATGGGCCAGCGACGACGCCGTCAAGCTGATCAAGGCTGCGATGAAACCGGTAACGGCCGGATTTTAGGCTGAAACGTCGAGATTGCCGCCGACGCCGGCGCCGAGATTGGCGGAGTTCTGGCCCGCGCCCAACAGGGTCATGACAGCGGACTTCTCCGCATCGGCGTTCTGCTTGATGAACGACGCGGCTATCTGCCCTTGGGTGCCCGCCGCCTTCATTGCGAGCATGCTGCTCACCATTGCCATCATATCCATACGCAATACTCCCAACGGGGGCACCCTACCCAGCGCTGGTTAATGATGCGTATCCTTGGTGGCAGCCGGCAGGGAACCGGCGCGAAGATGCGCTTCGCGCTTTTTCCCGGCAATGACGAGCTTCAACGGGTCGGAACCGGCTTGTCACCGCGATAGTCGTAAAAGCCGCGCTGGGTCTTGCGGCCGAGCCAGCCGGCCTCGACATATTTCACCAGCAGCGGGCACGGCCGGTACTTGGAATCGGCGAGACCCTCGTGCAGCACCTGCATGATCGACAGGCAGGTATCCAGCCCGATGAAGTCGGCCAGTTCCAGCGGCCCCATCGGATGGTGGGCGCCGAGCTTCATCGCGGCATCGATCGCCTCGACGTTCCCGACCCCCTCATACAGCGTATAGATCGCCTCGTTGATCATCGGCAGCAGGATGCGGTTGACGATGAAGGCCGGAAAATCCTCGGAAACCGCGATTTGCTTGCCGAGCTTGGCGACGAATTCCTTTGACGCGTCGAAGGTCGCATCGTCGGTGGCGATGCCGCGGATCAGCTCGACCAGCTCCATCAGCGGCACCGGATTCATGAAGTGGATGCCGATGAACTTCTCGGGGCGGTCGGTGGAGGCGGCTAGCCGCGTGATCGAAATCGAAGACGTGTTGGAGGCGACGATGGCCTCCGGCTTCAGCACCGCGCACAGATCGTGGAAGATCTTGCGCTTGACCTCTTCCTTCTCGACCGCGCTTTCGATCACCAGGTCGCAGTCGGCGAGACCGTCCATGGTTTCGGCGGTAACGATCCGGTCCAAAGCCTGCTTGCGGGCATCCTCCGTGATGATCTTCTTGACCACCTGGCGCGACAGATTGCCGTTGATGGTCGCCATGGCGGACTTCAGGCGATCCTCAGAGATATCGTTCAGCACCACGTTCAGCCCGGCCAGCGCCGCCACATGCGCGATGCCGTTGCCCATCTGGCCCGAGCCGATCACGCCGACCTTGTTGATCATCACCGCCATTTTATCATCTCACCGGGGAAGACGCGGCTCGCGCGTCCACCCTCTCTTGCATAAACACCGGCCGGAG
>NZ_JAUSLT010000139.1 GCF_030646015.1 Bradyrhizobium sp. | reverse complement strand
TGGGCTGGATGTTGTGGAAGGCGAGATAGGTCCAGGGGCTGGAGCAGTCGAAGAAGACTTCGATCATGGTGGCGTTTCCTTTTGTTGGTTTTCTTTCTTACTCCCTCTCCCCGCTCTTCGCGGGGTGAGGGTTGGGGTGCGGGGCTCTTTCCGCGCATTCGGACTCGCGGAGAGTCCCCCTCACCCGAAATTCGCTCGCGCGAATTTCGACCTCTCCCCGCAAGCGGGGAGAGGTTAAGAGCGTAGCTCCTTCGCCTTCTGCCCGAACATGTTCTTTCGCGCTTCCTCGTCGAACGGCTCCTTGACGAATTTGCCGATCGCCAGCCCGGCCTGTACCTGCGGCCGGGCGCGGACCACGGCGTACCAGCGTTTTATGTTGGGGTAATCGTCGAGGGTAAAGCCCTGTGCCTTGTGGGTCATGGTCCAGGGGAAACAGGCGATGTCGGCGATCGAATAGTCATCGCCCGCGACATGCGCTCCGGTCTTGCCGAGTTGGCGGTCGAGCACGCCATAGAGCCGCGCCGTCTCGTCGCGGTAGCGTTCGATGGCGTATGGAATTTTCTCGGCGGCATAGAGCGCAAAGTGGCCGTGCTGGCCGAGCATCGGCCCAAGCCCGCTCATCTGCCACATCACCCACTGCACCACCCGGGAACGGCCGCGCATGTCGCCGGGGAGAAAGCGGCCGGTCTTTTCGGCGAGATAGATCAGGATCGCGCCGGTTTCGAACACCGAAAACGGCTCGCCGCCATCTGATGGCGCGTGGTCGACGATCGCCGGGATCCGGTTGTTCGGACTGATGGCGAGAAATTCCGGCTTGAACTGTTCGCCGGAGCGGATGTTGACGGGAATCACGGTGTAGGGAAGCCCGAGTTCCTCCAGCATGATCGAGATTTTCCAGCCATTCGGCGTCGGCGCGTAGTGCAGGTCGATCATGGGTTCACCCTGAGGGAAGCTGCCCACATCCTAGCCCGCGGCGACAACCCCTTCCAGTCATCAAGGCGGTCTTGTGGGGCCCCTTGCGAACATGGCACACAGACGCAAACGATAACCCCGGGGAGGCCCACCATGCTGTTTCCAACCACGATCGCCGGCTCGCTGCCGAAGCCGGAATGGCTGGCCGAGCCCAATACGCTGTGGGCGCCCTGGAAATCCAAGGGCGAGGAACTGGCGCGGGCCAAGCGCGACGCCACGTTGCTGGCGGTGAAACTGCAGGAGGACGCCGGCATCGACATCGTCACCGAGGGCGAGCAGGCGCGCCAGCATTTTGTCCATGGCTTCATGGAGAAGATCGAGGGCATCGATTTCGCCCACAAGGTCGAGATGGGAATCCGCAAGGACCGCTACAAGGCGATGGTGCCGCAGGTGGTGGCGCCGCTGCGGCTGAAGGGCCGCGTCCACGCCGACGAGGCCCGAATCGCCCGCACCCACACCACGCGAAAACTGAAATTCACCCTGCCCGGCCCGATGACCATCATCGATACCGTCGCCGACGGCTATTATGGCGATCGCGTCAAGATGGCGTTCGCCTTTGCCGAACTGCTCAACGAGGAAGCCAGGGCCTTGCAGGCCGATGGCGTCGACATGATCCAGTTCGACGAACCCGCCTTCAACGTCTTCATGGACGAGGTTTCGGACTGGGGCATCAAGGCGCTGGAGCGCGCCGCCGAGGGCCTCACCTGCGCCACCGCCGTGCACATCTGCTACGGCTACGGCATCAAGGCCAACACCGACTGGAAGGAAACGCTGGGCGCTGAATGGCGGCAGTATGAGGATATCTTTCCGGCGATCGCCAAAAGCCCGATCCAGCAGGTCGCAATCGAGTGCCGCAATTCGAAGGTGCCGCTGGACCTGCTGGCGCTGCTCACCGGCAAGATCGTGCAGGCCGGCGTGATCGACGTCGCCAGCGACACCGTCGAGACCGCGGAGGATGTGGTCAAGGTGATCGAGGCCGTCTCAAAGTTCGTGCCGAAGAGCAACATCATCGCGACCACCAATTGCGGCATGGCGCCGATGCGCCGCGATATCGCGGAGGCGAAGCTGATGGCGCTGGGCGCGGGCGCGAAGCTGGCAAGGGAGAGGTTGGGGTAGCGTCATTCCGGGGCGCGCGTCAGCGCGAACCCGGAATCTCGAGATTCCGGGTTCGCTCGCTTGCGCGAGCGCCCCGGAATGACGGCCTCTACGGCACCAATTCCACCGCGCTCGGATGCAGCACCGGGACATATCCCGCCGCCAGCGCCCGCAGCGTCGAGGGGGGCGTCAGCAGCATGGGGCCCCAAATCGCATCAGCCACGGCGCTATAGCCGGCTGGCGACCATTTCAGCGGCCGGCCTCGCACGACCAGATAGCTCTCCATCCCCTCCTGCAGCATCGCGCCGTCGGGCAAATCGCGGAGCGGCACCGCCAGCGGGGTGAGCCGCTTCCTGCCGCGATCCATCCGCTCGCGGTGAAGCACGGCATCGATGTCGCGCGCGAGAACCCGGCTGACGCCGTTGCCCTGTTCCCACGCCTCGCGAAACCGGTCGGCATCGTCGCGGCGGCAATAGAAACAGGGGCGATGCCCGGCGGCGAGCGCGGTGGCTTCATCGAGAAAGAACAACTCGGTCCAGCTGCGGCCGCCCATCACCGCGCGCCGGCGTCCCCGGAATTCGCACACGCAGGTCAACCACGCCTGGCTGGCCCAGCGCCGCGTCAGGGTTTTGGTTAGGGGATCGTGGATGATGCCGCGATTGCCGGTGAACAACCCGCGATGCGGCGTGGCGACGATGTCGCCGGTCGGCGTGACGCGGTTTTGCAGCGGCATCTCTGTCTCTTCTTCTCCCTCTCCCCGCTTGCGGGGAGAGGGCTGGGGTGAGGGGGACTCTCAACAGCCGGACTCGCGGAGAGTCCCCCTCACCCGATCACTTCGTGATCGACCTCTCCCCGCAAGCGGGGCGAGGTAAGAAAAAAGCTACACCCTACCGTCGCGGATCGGCGGCTGGAATGACAGCGCGGTGTCCCAGGGAAAGTGGATCCAGGTGTCCTGCGATACTTCGGTGATGAAGGTGTCGACCAGCGGCCGGCCCTGCGGCTTGGCGTAGACCGCAGCGAAATGCGCATCCGGCATCATCGTGCGCACCAGCCGCCCGGTCTTGCCGGTATCGACGAGGTCGTCGACGATCAACAGGCCCTTGCCGCTGCCGCCGCCGAGTCTTGCCACTTCGGCCGAAACGCCCTTGAGAACCTGCAGCTCGCCCTGCTTGGTGTGGTCGTAGCTGGCGATGCAGACGGTATCGATTACGCGAATGCCGAGCTCGCGCGCGACGATGGCCGCCGGCACCAGCCCGCCGCGGGTGATCGCGACCATGGCATGAAAGGGCCCGACGTCATTGAGCCGCCAGCTCAGCGCCCGGCAATCCCGGTGAAACTGGTCCCACGACACCGGAAAGGCCTTGCCGGCCTTCTCCTGCGCGCTCAATTCCGGATGCTCCGCCATCATCGCTCCCCGTTCGCCTTCGAATGATCCGCTAGCGGGTGGTGATGTTCAGTCCCGCCAGCATCTCCTTGACCGCGTTCATCGCGGCAGCGAGTTTTTCCGGATCGCGCGAGCGGACGACGAGATTGGTGTTCGGCTTCTTTTCCTCGTCCTGAAACGGGTAGCTGCCGATCACGGTGTCGGGATGGGCGGCGGCGATTTCGCGCAAGGGACCGCCGACGTCGCCTTCCCGCGCATTGGCGCGAACCGATTCCGACAGCATCCGGACGCCGGATTTCAGCTTCGGCGCCACGATGTCCATCATCGCCTGCATGATCGTGGGCACCCCGGCCATCACGACGACATTGCCGATCTTGAAGCCGGGCGCCAGGATGGTGGCGCTCTGGATCAGTTCGGCGCCGTCGGGAATCCGTGCCATGCGCAGCCGCGCCTCGTTCAGATCCTGGGCTCCCCAGCGCTCCTTGAACCTGGCCACCACTTCGGGATGGTGGTCGATACCGACGCCGAACGCCTTGGCGATGGCGTCGGCGGTGATGTCGTCATGGGTCGGCCCGATGCCGCCGGTGGTAAAGACATAATCGTAGCGATGCCGCAGCGCATCGAGGGCGGCGATGATATCGGCCTCCTCGTCGGCGACGACGCGGACCTCCTTGAGGTCGATCCCGATATTGGTCAGGTATTCGGCGATAAAGCCGATGTTCTTGTCCTTGGTCCGCCCGGACAGGATCTCGTCGCCGATCACCAGAATGCCCGCGGTGACGATCTCGCTCATGGTCTTTCCTCGCCCTCTGTAGTGACTGTGCGCAAGCAACGCCTTGAAGTCACGGGGTTTTGCTGCCGAAATAAGCACCGGCCAGCCGTTTTTTGAGGCAGCGGCTGGAACCCTTGCTACCAAATGCCCTCGGTGAATGCATATCGCGCTGGCCCGGCCCTTGCTACCATCCCTTTCAGTCATGCACTGTCTCGCATGGTCTTGGAATGGCCAAGGAAAATGGCCGAGCAAAGCGTCGGGATATATGGCAGTTGCGTTCGATGAAATGAATGGGCCCGGGGGCGAGATCCGGCCGGCCTACCAGGAACTGTCCCGCTGGCTGAAAGAGACGCCGCCGGAGGCGCTGGAGTATCGCCGCCAGGAGGCGGAGCTGCTGTTCCGCCGGATCGGCATCACCTTTGCCGTCTATGGCGACGCCGAGGCCCAGGAACGGCTGATCCCGTTCGACGTGATCCCGCGGATCATGGCGGCCAGGGAATGGGCCATTCTGGACAAGGGCCTGAAGCAGCGGGTGCGCGCGCTCAACATGTTCCTGCGCGACATCTATCACGGCCGCGACATCCTGCGCGCCAACATCATTCCCGACGACCTGATCTTCCAGAACCCGGTATTCCGGCCGGAGATGAACGGCCAGCACGTGCCACACGACGTCTATGTCCACATCGCCGGCATCGACATCGTCCGCATCAATCCGGAAGAATTTTACGTGCTGGAGGACAATGCGCGGACGCCCTCCGGCGTGTCCTACATGCTGGAAAACCGCGAAATCATGATGCGGCTGTTTCCGGACCTGTTCGCCCGCCACCGCGTCGCCCCGGTGGAGAAATATCCGGACGAACTGCTGTCGGCGCTGCGCTCGGTGGCGCCGCTCAGCGCCTCGTCGGAGCCGACGGTGGCGCTGATGACCCCCGGGGTCTACAATTCCGCCTATTACGAGCATTCGTTCCTGGCCGACAAGCTCGGCATCGAACTGGTCGAGGGCCGCGACCTCATCGTCAAGAACGACGAGGTCTTCATGCGCACCACCGAGGGCCTGAAGCGGGTCGACGTGATCTATCGCCGGGTCGATGACGACTTCCTCGATCCCCTCACCTTCCGCCCCGATTCGGCGCTCGGCGTGCCCGGGCTGATGTCGGCCTATGCGGCCGGCAATGTCACGCTGGCCAACGCCGTCGGCACCGGCATCGCCGACGACAAGGCGGTCTATTCCTACATGCCCGAGGTGGTGAAATTCTATCTCGGCGAAGAGCCGATCCTGAAGAACGTGCCGACCTGGCGCTGCCGCGAGCCGAAGGATCTGGCCTACGTGCTCGATAATTTAAGCGAACTGGTGGTGAAGGAAGTGCACGGCTCCGGCGGCTACGGCATGCTGATCGGGCCCGCGGCCACCAAGGACACCATCGAGGCGTTCCGCGACAAGCTCAAGCGCGAGCCCGAGGGATTTATCGCCCAGCCGACGCTGGCGCTGTCGACCTGCCCGACCTGCGTCGAATCCGGCCTCGCGCCGCGCCATGTCGATCTCAGGCCGTTCGTGCTGACCGGCAGCAACCACGTCACCATCGTGCCGGGCGGACTGACGCGGGTGGCGCTGAAGGAGGGATCGCTGGTGGTCAATTCCAGCCAGGGTGGCGGCACCAAGGATACGTGGATCTTAGACGAGTAGGTTTGGATTCTCGACGAATAGAATTCGGATAGTGGACGAGTAGAGAGAGCAAGATTCCTGCATGCTGTCACGCACCGCCGAAAACCTGTACTGGCTGGCCCGTTACGTCGAACGCGCCGAATATCTCGCGCGCACCATCGAGGCGACGCTGCGGGTCACAGCACTTCCGAACACCTATATCGGCAAGACCAACGAATGGGATTCGGCGCTGCTGACCGCCGGCGTCAGCGCCAGTTTCTACGAAATCTACGAGGAAGCCGACGAACAGAACGTGGTCGAGTATCTGTCGTTCTCGCCGGCCAACCCCTCCTCGATCAAGAACTGCATCGAAAACGCCAGGCTCAATTCGCGCTCGGTACGCACCGCGCTGACCTCCGAGATGTGGGACAACATCAACTCGGCCTGGATCGACCTGCAGGAGGTCTGGGGCAAGGGCACCAAGACCCGCGAGGAACTGGCCAAGTTCCTGCGCTTCGTGCAGGAAACCTCGCTGCGGTTCGACGGCTCGGCCTACCGGACCATGCTGCGCAACGATGCCTACTG
>NZ_JAUSLT010000137.1 GCF_030646015.1 Bradyrhizobium sp. | reverse complement strand
GCAACCGGCCGCGACCGCCGGCAGCGCCGCGCCGACCCCCGCGGCGGCGCAGCCTGCCGCCGCCCCCACCCCGGTGCCAGCGGCGAAATAGCCCTGCAAGCGTTCCGGTTTTCCGGAACGATCCGAATATTCACGTCCTGTAAATGTTCGCGCCCTCAAAACGCCACGCCGTCATAAGAGTTGTTAAATCGCGTGGCAGAGATATGCTCGCTTTGCCGCTGACTTGGTCGGATCTCGGGGACGGATCCGCTGCCCTGCCATCTTGGCCCCATCATATGGTTTAGTCTCGATGCGCGCCGTGGTCGCCGTTCTCTTGTGTGTGACTGCCGCTCATGCCGCCCTGTGGGGCGTGCTGCGCGAAAAGCAGGAGGCTCCCGACTTCAGGGGCAAGCTGCCCAGCGTATCCTACGCGCCGTTCGAGGGCAGCGGGCATCCTGACGTCGACAACATTCCCAGCGTCGAGAAAATCCGCGCCGACCTCAAGGTATTGGCGCCGCTGACGCGCGCGATCCGGCTTTATTCCTCGACCGGCGGCGTCGAACTGGTGCCGCCTATCGCGGCCGAATTCGGCTTGAAAGTCACCGTCGGCGCCTGGATCGACAAGAACAGCGAGCGCAACGAGCGCGAAATCCAGGCCGCCATCACCCTTGCCAAGCGCAACAGCAATGTGAACGGCATCGTCGTCGGCAACGAGACGATCTTTCGCGGCGAGCAGAAGGTCGAAGACCTCGTCGAACTCATCAAGCAGGTCAAAAAATCGGTCAATGTCCCTGTAACTACAGGTGAAATCTGGAATATCTGGCGCGACAATCCGGAGCTGGCGTCGTCCGTCGACTTCATCGCCGCGCACGTGCTGCCCTACTGGGAAAACTTCACCGACAAGCAGGCGGTGGACCAGGCGGTCTACCTCTACGGGCTGCTGCGCGAAAAATTCCCCGGCAAGCGGATCGTGATCGCCGAATTCGGATGGCCGAGTGCCGGCTACAATCTGAAGAATGCCGAGCCCGGCACCTTCGAGCAGGCCGCGGTGCTGCGTAACTTTGTCACCCGCGCCGAAGCCATCGGCATGGAATACAACATCGTCGAGGCGATCGATCAGCCCTGGAAGTACTTCGAAGGCGGCGTCGGACCCTATTGGGGCATGCTCAACGCCGCCCGCGAGCCGAAATTCGCCTGGACCGGGCCGATCGTGAACGAGAACTACTGGAAGCTCGCGGCCATCGCCGTGCTGGTCGGCATCCTGCTGTCGCTGCCGATCGTGCGCCTTGCCGGTCCCACGGTGATGCAGTCGCTGATGCTGTCGGCGGCGGCCAATGGCGTCGGCGCCTGGGCTGCCACCGTGTTCGCTTATTGGGAAGGCCACTATTTTGTCTTCGGCTCGGCCTTCGCGCTGACGCTGGGGCTGATCCTGCTGGTTCCACTGGTGCTGATCGCGATGGCGCGGATCGAGGACATCGCCGCCATTGCCTTCGGTCACAAGCCGCGCCGGCTGATCGTCAAGGGTGCCCCGCTGGCGCCGGCGACTATCGGCGAGGCCGTTACCTTCCCCAAGGTCTCGATCCATATCCCCGCCTATTTCGAGCCGGTCGACATGCTCAAGCAGACGCTCGATGCGGTGGCCCGGCTGGACTATCCGAATTTCGAATGCGTCGTGATCATCAACAACACGCCCGATCCGGAATTCTGGCAGCCGATCCAGGATCACTGCCGCGCGCTGGGCGAGCGCTTCGTGTTCATCAACGCCGAGAAGGTCGAGGGCTTCAAGGCCGGCGCGCTGCGCATCGCCATGGAGCGCACCGCTGTCGATGCCGAGATCATCGGCATCATCGACGCCGATTATGTCGTGCAGCCGGACTGGCTGAAGGATCTGGTGCCGGTGTTCGCCGATCCCCGCGTCGGCCTGGTGCAGGCGCCGCAGGATCATCGCGACGGCGACACCTCGCTGATGCACTACATCATGAACGGCGAATATGCCGGTTTCTTCGACATCGGCATGGTCCAGCGCAACGAGGTCAACGCCATCATCGTTCACGGCACCATGTGCCTGATCCGGCGCGCGGCGATGGACATGGCCGGCGGCTGGGCCGGCGACACCATCTGCGAGGACACCGACCTCGGCCTCGCCATCATCGAGCACGGCTGGCTGACGCATTACACCAACCACCGCTACGGCCACGGCCTGCTGCCGGACACCTACGAGGCCTTCAAGAAGCAGCGCCACCGCTGGGCCTATGGCGGCTTCCAGATCGTCAAGAAGCACTGGCGCCGCTTCCTGCCCGGCGCCAGCCGGCTGTCGCCGGACCAGCGCCGCGAATTCGCGCTGGGCTGGCTGAACTGGCTCGGCGCCGAAAGCCTGGGCGTGCTGGTCGCCATCCTGAACCTGATCTGGGTGCCGATCGTCGCCTTCGCCGACATCTCCATTCCCGACAAGATCCTGACGCTGCCGATCATCGCCGCCTTCGTGGTCTCGCTGGCCCATTTCATCGTGCTGTACCGGCTGCGGGTGCACATCAAATG
>NZ_JAUSLT010000122.1 GCF_030646015.1 Bradyrhizobium sp. | reverse complement strand
AGGGGATTGTCGCCGCTCGCGGTCTATCATTCGCAGTCGTTTCCCTCGACCACGGTGTCGTTCAACCTGCTGCCCGATGTACCGCTGGAGGTCGCCACCACCAACATCCAGCGCGCGGTCGACGAATTGCACATGCCGGAGGGCATCCGGGGCAGTTTTGATGGCAATGCCGGCGATTTCAACAAGACCAGCGGGCGGCAGCCGCTGCTGATCCTCGGCGCTCTCATCGCGATGTATATCGTGCTCGGCGTGCTCTACGAGAGCCTGGCCCATCCCCTGACCATCATCTCGACGCTGCCTTCCGCCGGGCTGGGGGCGCTGCTGGCGCTGCAGGTGACCAATACGCCGCTGACCGTGATCGCCTTCGTCGGCATCATCCTGTTGATCGGCATCGTCAAGAAGAACGGCATCATGATGGTGGACTTTGCCCTGGACGCCGAGCGTCACCGCGGATTGTCGTCGGCCGACGCCATTTTCGAGGCCTGCAGCGCCCGGTTCCGCCCCATTTTGATGACGACGCTGGCGGCCCTGTTCGCCGGGATTCCGCTTGTGATTGCCACCGGGCCCGGTACCGAGCTGCGCCGGCCGCTCGGCATCACCATCATCGGCGGGCTGCTGGTCTCGCAGGTCCTGACGCTCTACACGACGCCGGTGATCTATCTCCTGATCGACCGGCTGCGCCGGCGCTGGTCATCCGAGCCCAAAGCGGTCGCTGCCCCCGCGGAATAGCCTCGAAAACGGCCTTTGCGTTGTTGAAGCGCACGCCCGGCAAGCGTATAGCGGGCCCATGTCAAAATCCCCCGAGCCTGAAATGGCCGCCGCCGCTGAAGCGGTGCCGGAATGTCCGCGCTGTAAAAAGCCGATGCCGCTGTGCATCTGCGACAGCATCACGCCGATCGAGAGCAAGATCTCGATGCTGATCCTGCAGCACCCGCAGGAGCAGGACAGGTTGCTTGGCACCGCGCGGCTGGCCGCGCTGCATTTTCCGAACGCGGTGCTCAAGATCGGCCTGTCATGGCCGAGCCTGTCCAAGGCGCTGGGGCGCCGGGTGCTCGATCCCTCGCGCTGGGCCGTGCTCTATCTCGGTTCCGCCAAGGTCGCCGACATCGAAACCGACCGCGATATCGTCGCCATCGACCACAAGGGCAGGGCCGAGGAAAACCAGCGCGGCATCCTGAAAGACATCGAGGGGATCGTGCTGCTCGACGGCACCTGGAGCCAGGCCAAGGCGCTGTGGTGGCGCAACGCCTGGATGCTGAAATGCCAGCGCGTCATTCTCGGCCCGGCGCAGCCGTCGCGCTACGGCAAGCTGCGCAAGGAACCGCGCGGTGACGGCCTTGCCACCATCGAGGCGGCGGCGATGCTGCTCGCGAGCCTTGAGAAGCGGCCCGATATCGCCGAGACGCTGCACGCCAGTTTCGAGCGGATGCTGGCGCGGTACCGGCAAGTGCAGGACACGATGCCGGAGATCGCGCCCAAGCCGAAGAAGAAGGATTACAGGCGGCGCAAGCGGGCCTGAGCAGCCTTGGTTGCCTATATCAGGCGGGCCGTATAAGAGATCGCCCAAGGGGCCACGTGGCGGAGTGGTTACGCAACGGTCTGCAAAACCGTGCACTCGGGTTCGATTCCCGACGTGGCCTCCATTAATATAATCAGAAGCTTATGACGTATTACTCAGGTTTTTCATGAACTTTCTGCTGCGGCGATAGCCGGCCGTTGATTTGCGGTCCGAAGCTGATTCATGGTCATCGGCTTGGCGTGACGACGATCCGTTCGACGGTATCGCCGAAACTTTGATCCAGCACGGTTTCGGTGCGCGCGGTCTGCGGTTCGATCTTGCTGTCCCTTGACTGGATAATCAGAACCGTGCGTCCGACTTTTTCAAACTGATCGAGATAGTTCCACTCCACCGGGCCGGAATGCGCGCGCCAGAGTTTTTTCAGGCCCCCGTCGTAAGTCAGGCTATCCGCCGCAGTGGTCTGGGGAAACAGCCGAGCAAATTTCAGATCGGACCAGGCCAACCCGAACAGGACTGCCCAGGGTTTGTAACCTGATCGATAGGCGCCGATAACAACGGGATTTTGATATCGCGCGATGACCTCATTGACCGCCTTCTCGTTCTCCCGGCGCAGCGCACGCTCATTTGCAAATGCCGAAGACATGTTCTGGATGGAGACGACAGCGATGATCGAGGCGACCATTGCTGCAACCACGTATGGCAATTGCCGCCTGGCAAAACGGCTGACTGCCCAAACAATGACGGACGGTGCTATCGCCACCGCCGGCATCAGGTAATGGATCGCGTAGTGTTTCAGGACGAGAAGTATCATCGTCCCCAGCGTCGCAGCGATGACGGCCGCCTTGAGTCGCTCGCCGGACCTCGACAACAGCATCACTGCCGTTACGGCAACTGCCGCGACCACCAGCAAAGGTTCGGCGGACGCGATCAGGCCAGCCCTTTCCGGTATCACGGCCCAGTCGATGAACCCCGCCGCCCCGTCGCCGTGACGACCTTCATGCGTGGCAATGGCGAACAGCCAGCCGAATACGCGTTTCAATTGGCTGATGATGGGCAGTAGAAGGAGAAATCCATACAGAGCGCTTGCCGATATCGCGATGAATATCGCCCGCGGCCGCCTGAGAAGCAGCGTCAACAGCACCAAGGGAAAGAAGTTCACTTTGCTGGCGATGCCAAGTGCGATGAAAAAGCCTGCCGCCCCGGCCCGTCGATCCGAACAGTCTCTGTCGGCAAACAAAACCGGTGTCAGGACACACATCAAGGCGGTTGCGGAAAGACAGAGAATGGCTTCGGGGGCGGCGTGGAAGACCCGGGGAAAAAGCGCTCCGAAAAGAAAATATCCTGTTTGGCAGGCAATGCCGGCCACCGCGAAGCCCGTTGCCCGGGCAATGGCGGCGCCGAGGCAATAGACCGCCATGCAATTCATGACCAGAAACGTCGTCATGATGACGCGGAGGTATTCCTCCGGATTGGTTGCAATGGATACCGGAAATGCCAGCGAGGTCAGTCCGGACAGCCTTGCGATCGACCATGAAAGGATGCTGATCAGTCCTGTCAGGATATGGACCGGCGTTCCAGGATGGTCGGTGTGAGAAGGATTGTAGCCCTTCATCAGGCCGGCACCGTTGAACAAGTACTGGTAGGCGCAGTCGTAGTCCAGGTACTGCAGTCCCGAATAAATGGGACTCATGTAACCGATCATCACAAGACCGGTGACCAGCATGCCCACCGGAAAAATCAGCAACGCGATCGCTGATCCGGACAGGGCATACCAGCGCGACGCGCGACTCGTCATTGTGCTGGTTCGGCGGGGTGGCCGGACAATGCCTTCGAATTGCTTGTCTCTGCGTGGCTCACGCCCGAACTCCCCCGCGCCCCTTTTCACAGCGGGGCCGTCATCCTTCCATCTCAGCTATCAAGACGGAGATCAAGTTCCCCAGGAGCCCATGATCGAGGCAGGCGGTCACCCGCTTCTCAGGCGCCACAGCGGCAATGTTCAGAGTCCGCAATGGCGTTCTGATGCGGTCACGCGAGGAGATCGATGACGTTCTGGCAGAGGCCGCGTCGGGTCGCACGCGCGCCGTCGGGGCAAAGAAACGGTGCCAGCACCCATGCAGCTTTTCCCGATGGTCTTAATGCCGAGGAACGGGAACGTGGTGAGCGACGGCTTAAGCCGTGTCCGCGCATTGGAGAAGCTGCCAAGCGTCTGGCAGAATGAAGCCGGCAGCGGCATCAGACGGCGGGGCGGTGGAGAGGATGGAGACCCGGCGAACGTCAGTATGCGCTCGATTCGAGTCACAGGCTCTACGAGCATCATCAACGCCTTGCGCTGATTATCTCAGAGACAAGGGAAAGCCGAGTGGCTTCAGCAGGCGGCGTACCAGCCTTCCGGAAACGGCACCAGCGGCCAGGCCATCTGGTTGTCATTGGCGGCTCTCGGCGGCTCCTCGAAAAGCGGCAGCTCGGCCAAGAAATCTTCCTGCGGCGCGGGTTCAATCGCCATCCTGACGCTCTCCAGCAATCGGTTGTATTCAACTTCGCTCATGGCGCTCTCCCTCGTTCGAGAGCGCACCATCTCAAAAGTGTTTTGGTTCCAGATTGAACGGATCGCTCAAATTTTATCGATCGAGCTATCGCGGTCGTCTTGGTTACTGATGTCCTAAAGTCCCGCGGCCACACTAGGTGGTTCCGCCCGCGGCCTTTTGTGAGAAAAATCACATCTCGCTGAAAAATTTTGCCGTATTCCCAAAATCATCACGGCTTCCGCGAGCCGTCAACACGGGAGAACGGCCATGACTGCAAGGTTTGACCGGGCCTGGGCCAAAGCGAGCCGCGTCAATATTGCCACTTCGGTCGGCTTCCTGCTGGCCGCGCCCGGCACCGCAATCCGCCTCCGCCGCGAGAGCCTCACCGAGGCGTGCAGGGCGTGTACGAGCGGTGAGGGTTGATGGCGCCGGATCGCGTTACCTCGCGAAGATCACGGAAAGACCGGCCGGTCGCCGGTCTGTTCCGGTGCCTTGTCGTTTGATGGACCTGGCAGCGCGTCTTCGCGCCGCTCGATCGGCGGCACCGGCCCCGGCGCGGGAGGCAGATACGTTTCTGCGGGTTCATCCAACGGAGCGTGTGAGAACGGGTCCACCACCTTGCGCGACGGCACGATGGTGAAGCTGTCAGTTCGGTCGACGCCTGGGCCCGAAGACCCATCTCTGGGCTTGGTCGCCATCGCTTGCTCCATCACGCGCGGCCCATAGAGGCGCGCCTGTACGTTCATATTTAGGAAGCGGCCAACAGAAACCAACCGCTTGAAGGCGAAGGAAGGCGGTCGGCCAACAACCCAAGCCGCTTGATGACGCACTATTCAACCTGTACTATAGTTTGGAGTATAGACCATCGAGGGTGAGGCTTGCCATGGCAGATCCCCGTTTTGCGATGAGCCTTGAAGCATCTGTTCCCCAGGGTGAACCGCGGGTGGTGGAGTTCCAGCCGCCGAGCGCGCCGCTAGAGCCGCGTTTCGCGCGGGACGCGCTGGAAGCGGTGCGCCCGGAGGACCGCGCGCCGAAGCCGTTGCGGAAGGCCAAGGAGCCGCTTCCCGTCGCTGACGAGCCGCCGGAATCCGCGATCTCCAACAAAAGCGTGCTCGCCGAAAGTACCGGCACTGCGGGCGAGACGCAGGCGCCCGCTGCGCCGCCGCCCGCGGCGCCGTCGCAGGGTGGCTTCATCGCCGGTCAGCACAACAACACCAGTATTCCGCCCGATACGAGCGGGGCGGTCGGCCCCACCCACGTCATGACGGCGCTCAACAATGATGTCATGATCCATGATCGCGCGGGTGCCTTGGTGAGCAAGACCACGCTGAACCGGTTCTGGCAGGCGCTGGGCTTTGCGGGGGGCACGTTCGATCCGAAGCTCGTCTATGATCCGTTCGCCGAGCGATTCATTTTCGTGACCATGCAGAACGCGGAGAGTTCGGATTCCCGGATACTTATCGCCGTCAGCCGCACAAGCGATCCGCGCGGGCTGTGGTTCCCCGCAGCCATCCCGGTGGATGCGGCGGCGCAGGGAAATGTCTGGCTGGATTATCCAAGCCTCGGTTTCTGCGCCGACAAGATCACCGTCAGCGTCAACCTGTACACCATCAGCGGCAACGGCTTTGCCGGGGCGACCATCTACGCGTTCGACAAGGCCGCGATGGTGGCGGGCACGCCCGCCGCCATGCAGCGCTTCGTGCTGGTGAGCCAGGGCGGCACGCATGCGCCCGCAGTGACCTACGATGCCAGCCTGACCACGCAATATCTGGTCAGCCGCTGGTCGCTGCGCACGGCGGCAGTGTTCGAACTGACCGGCAGCCCGGCGGCCAACACCGCCCAGCTCAGTCCGCCCAGGATTGTACAGACCGGCGGCAGCGGTTGGGACAACCAGCCCTCGACGAGCATCGCGCCGCAGAACGGCTCCACCCGAACCATCAATGCCGGCGATGATCGCATGCAGAGCGCTTGCTTCCGCGGCGGCAAGCTCCACGCCGTCCACAGCATCTTCCTGCCGCAGGGGGGATCCACGCGGTCCGCCGTGCAGTGGTGGGTCATAGATCCGGCGAACTCGAGCCTCGCGAATGGTCGGATCGACGATACAAGCGGGACGTTCATGTACGCGTTTCCATCGCTATCGGTGAACCGGAATGGCGACATCATGATCGGCCATGCGGTGTTCTCCAGCACGACCTTCGCGGCCGGCGCCTACACGCTCAAGCTGGCCGGCGCCGCTGCGGCGCAGCCGGTGGTCTTCGCGCCGGGGGCGGCGACCTACTTCGTGACGTTCGGAGGCGCGCGGAACCGGTGGGGCGACTATTCGGTCACCCAGGTCGATCCGCAGGACGACAGCACTTTCTGGACCTGCCAGGAGTTCGTCCTTTCGCAGGACGTCTGGGCCGTCAAGTGGAACCAACCCGCCGTCTCTGGAGGCCCCGCCACCTCGTAACGCTCGAAAGACTCGTCATCGCGCGTTCGAGCCCGCCGGGGCGGACACGATCGTTATGAACAGGCAAGGACACTGACGATGTACACCTTGATCCGCAGTACTCCGCTAAGCCGCCTGCTCGCGCTGGTGACGCCTTCCTTTCTGGTCGCTTTCGCCATCGCGGAGTTTTTCTACAAGTTCAAGAGCTTTGCCCTCGAATGCGTCGCCTTCCTGCTGACCTGGCTGGTGATTGAAGCCATCCTCGCCGGTTTGCATCGCCTGTGGGCAGGTCGCCAGGCGCTGTCGCAATCCGGGGGCCAGTGACCCGTTGCCTTGCGTCGGGCAGCGGCATCCGGCGGCACAACGCGCGAGTTCGAAACCTCGTGCGCTCGCTGTCGTGAACTATTGATTCAAAGAGAAAGCTTGGCTCCCCGGGCTGGATTCGAACCAGCGACCATTCGATTAACAGTCGAATGCTCTACCGCTGAGCTACCGAGGAACAGGCGAAACAATCGTTCGCAAGCCGGCTGCGTATAACAAAGCCTTTCGGGCTTGCAAAGGACGAAATAGCCCGTTCCGACGCGGCATCAAGAGAGCGGCGAAACTGCCTGCGCCACAACGATTTGTTGCGTTTCCCAGCCGGCGGGCCGCGGGCTTGGTGCCTCGCCGGCGCATTGCCGCCACCCGCGTTTAGCATCGATCAGCCGCCAAAAGGGCCCATTCGCCGACGATCCTCGATCGCGCCGGACTTGAACCCTCGAGGTGATTCGATGCCAGACGTCCTGATCGATCTCGCAAAACCGGTGCCGTCGATCATTCCCTGCGATATTCCAGCGCTGAGCGACGACGAATGCCTGCTCCGGCTCTCCCGGGCCGTCGCCGGGCACGATGCCGACGATCTGAACGAGGTGGCGCGGTTGATCGCGCGGCTGGCGGTGGCCATCGAATAGACCGGCCGGCTGCTGCTGGAACCGGCGCATCGGGGAGGGTGGCGCGCCGGCTCAGCGGTTGCCGGCGGCATGTTGCGTTTTGACGATCCTTGTACCAAAGATGGCGCGCTTCGCCCCTGCGGGCTCGCGCCCGCGCCGTCCGAAAAGGTCTGTCAATGTCCGGTTTTTCGACCGCGCGCCAGAAAATGGTCGATGGCCAGGTGCGCCCCAGCGACGTCACCGATATCCGAATCCTCGACGCCATGCTGGCGGTGCCGCGCGAGGCCTTTGTCCCGGCCAGCCAGCGCGCGCTGGCCTACCTCGACCTCGATCTCGACGTCAGCGAGGGGGATTCGGCCAAACGCTTCCTGATCAAGCCGGTGGTCACGGCGAAGATGCTCCAGGCTGCCGAGATCAAGCAAGGCGACAGCGTCCTGGTGGTGGGGTGCGCCACCGGCTATGCGGCGGCGATCATCGCCAAGCTGGCCGGGCAGGTGACGGCGACCGAGAGCGATTCGTCGCTTGCCGCGAAGGCTGGGGATGTTCTGGCCGGGCTTGGGCTGGCGAATGTCACGGTGCGGGTGGCGGCCGCCGCCGAGGGCGATCCGGCCAACGCGCCCTATGATGCGATCGTCATCAACGGCGCTACCGAGACCGTGCCGGACCGGCTGTATGGCCAGCTCAAGGAGGGGGGCCGGCTGGTCGGCGTTTTCGCCACCACCCAGCCGCCGCGGGCCACCATCGTGACCCGCTCGCATGGCGATTTCGGGAACCGGGCGCTGTTCGACGCCGCGGTTCCGGTGCTTCCCGGCCTGGAGCGGGTTGTCGCCTTCGTTTTCTAGGCGGTTCCAGCCCTTGCCAGCCCTTGCCAGTCCTTGCCGGCCCTTGTTCGGGGTTTGCCCGTGCTCGGCCGCCCCTTGGCCGTTCTCTGGAAACTGACCAAATTCCGTTCCCGATCAGAAGTGTGGCCCAGATGCCCCACGTCCAGAGTTTCCGTTGCTTGGGGGTGCGGGGTGGTTCCGTCGCGCCCATGTGCGGAATAAGGTGAGCTGGGACTCACTTGGACTGCAGCGACGTCCGGCTCATCGCTCGAGCCGGCGAACAAGAATGAATGGATTTCCTGGGATGCGTGGTGTGAAGGTCTTAACCGGAGCTGCGGCTGCGGTCCTTCTGTTGGCATGGATGGGCCCGACGCCGGCCCTGGCCGACACCATCGAGGCGGCGCTGGTGCGCGCCTATCAGAACAATCCGCAGCTCAACGCGCAGCGCGCCTCGGTCCGATCGACCGACGAAAACGTGCCGCAGGCATTGTCCGGCTATCGCCCGCGCGTAGCGGTCACCGGCAGCGCCGGTTATCAATTCTCCGAGACGGTCACCACTGCTGGCGGCACGCCCGAGAAACTCGTCCGAACTGGAAATCGCGGCGCCAACTCGCCGCGCAGCATCGGCGCTACGGTGACGCAGACGCTGTTCAACGGACAGCAGACCGCGAACCGGACCCGCGCGGCGGAGAGCCAGGTTTCCGGCGCGCGCGAAGCGCTGCGGGTGCTCGAACAGAGCGTGCTGCTGTCGGCCGCCACCATCTACATGGACTATCTGCGCGACTCCGCGATCGTCGAGGTGCAGAAGAGCAACGTCCGCGTTCTCGAACAGACCTTGAAGCAGACCAAGGACCGCTTCAGCGTCGGCGAGGTCACGCGCACCGACGTCGCGCAGTCCGAGGCGCAACTCGCGGCGGGCAAGACCCAGCTGCTGACCGCCGAAGCCAATCTGACCACGACGCGATCGAACTTCCGCCGCATCATCGGCAACGAGCCGGTCGCTCTCGCGCCGGGTTCGCCGGTCGATCGCTTTCTGCCGGGAACACTACCCTCCGCGGTCGATCTGGGGTTGACGCAAAATCCCAACGTGACCGCTGCGATGTTCGGCATCGATGTCAGCTATCTCCAGGTCAGGGTCAACGAAGGCGCGCTGTTGCCCACGGTGACGCTGCAGGCCTCGGTGCAGCAGTCCCAGGAACAGACCATGACGATCCAGCGCTCGTTCAGCGCCTCGGCGCTCGCGCAGCTGTCGGTCCCGGTCTACCAGGGCGGCGCCGAATACGCGCTGATCCGCCAGTCCAAGGAAACCCTGGCGCAGCAGCGCCTCAACCTCGAACAGGTCCGCGACCAGACCCGCGCCAATGTGGTGACGGCATGGGGACAACTGGTGGCGGGCAAGGCGCAGGTCCAGTCGGCCCAGTCGCAGGTGTCGGCATCCGAGATCGCGCTCAACGGCGTGCGCGAGGAAGCCAAGGCCGGACAGCGCACCACGCTCGACGTGCTGAACGCCCAGCAGGCGCTGGTCAACGCCCGCGTCGCGCTGGTCACCGCACAGCATGATCGCGTGGTCGCGTCCTACTCCGTCCTGGACAAGGTCGGACGGTTGTCGCCGGTGGTGCTCAAGCTTCCCACCACGGTCTACGACCCCAGTGTGCATTATCACCAGGTCCGCGACAGCTGGTTCGGTGTTCGCGTTCCCGACGGCCGCTGATCCCCACCATCGCTGCATGAGCACAGGCCGCCTCCTCGAGCGCTCGCGAGCGTGAAAGGGGCGGCGCGTTGCTTGCAATCAATTGTTGCCATGACATACCGTTATTCGAGGCAGCAGGGCGATTCGCGCCGCATCTAAGACAACACAAGACCGCGACGCTTCGGTGCCCTGAGCAGGGGCGGGGTCCCGAACGATGTGTTGAGCGGCGCTTGATCTGGGGACAAGTCAGGCTTGAGCGGTGAAAATCCCGGCCTGCATCTCCAGAACCGGCAAATCCTGTCTCGCTTGGTGTAAAACGCACCGGAGGGCGTTGATGATGTGGAGTCGGCGATGACGCAACCTGCAAAGGTCCAGGAACCCTCGATGGAGGAGATTCTGGCGTCGATTCGTCGTATCATCGCCGACGACGAAGCCAAGCCGCCGGTTGCCGAAAAGCCCGCCAGCCCGGCGGCTCCTGCGAAGCCGGCCGCGGCGGCGCCAGCGGCCAAGCCTGCCGCCATGGCTGACATTCCACCGTCGGCGATTGCCCCGGCGCCGAAGCCCGCACCCCCGCCGGCCAAACCCGCAGCCCCTCCCGCCGCGCCGGCGCCCGCGCCCGCCGTATCCAACAGCCAGGACGACATCGACGCCCTGCTCAACGGCCTCGACGAGGCGACCGTGCCGGAGGAGATCCGTCCGCCCCTGCCCGACGGTGATGTGTTCGAACTCACCGACGACATGGCGGTAGCGATGGAGCAGGCGCCACCACCGCCCCCGCCGCAAGCTTCATTCCGGAAAGTCGAGCCGCAGGACGATCTGGAATTTGCCGAGAGCGCAGCTCGCGCGGCGCCACGGCAGCCGGCCTACGAACCGCCGCCGTTTGAAAGTGCCGCGCCGGTCCAACAGATCCTGTCGCACACCACCGTGTCCGCCGTTGAATCCGCCTTCAACTCGCTCGCCAACACCGTGCTCAGCAACAATGCGCGGACGCTGGAAGACCTCGTCAAGGAAATGCTGCGGCCGATGCTGAAGAACTGGCTCGACGACAATCTGCCGGGCCTCGTCGAGCGCATCGTCAAAGCGGAAATCGAGCGGGTTTCCCGCGGCGGCCGTTAGGGCGATTCGGTTCTGCTTGGCTGGACCTCAGCCGCCAAGGGCCAATACCGGCCCTCATTCAGTCCCAGATCCGGCCTAATCCTGCGTCCGGCGTACCTGTCGTGTTGACTTGTCAGGTTGACTTGGCGCGTTCCGGCGGCTTTCTAGCCCGTTCCACAGCCCCAAAGATTGCATCTCCCGATGATCGAGAAGAACTACCAGCCCGCCGATATCGAAACCCGCATGGCCCGCCTCTGGGAGGAAGCAGAGGCTTTCAAGGCCGGTCGGCCCGAGCGACGTGACGCCAAACCCTTCACCGTCGTGATCCCGCCGCCGAACGTGACCGGCTCGCTGCATATGGGGCACGCGCTCAACAACACGCTGCAGGACATCCTCTGCCGCTTCGAGCGGATGCGCGGGCGCGACGTGTTGTGGCAGCCCGGTACCGATCACGCCGGCATTGCGACCCAGATGGTGGTCGAGCGCCAGTTGATGGAGCGCCAGGAACCCGGCCGCCGCGACATGGGCCGCGCCAAATTCCTCGAGCGGGTCTGGCAGTGGAAGGCCGAGAGCGGCGGCGTCATCGTCAATCAGCTGAAGCGGCTCGGCGCCTCCTGCGACTGGTCGCGCGAACGCTTTACCATGGACGAGGGACTGTCGCGCGCGGTCGCCAAGGTGTTCGTCGAGCTCCACCGCGAAGGGCTGATCTACAAGGACAAGCGGCTGGTGAATTGGGACCCGAAATTGCTGACCGCGATTTCCGATCTCGAGGTGCAGCAGATCGAGGTCAAGGGCAGCCTCTGGTATCTGCGCTATCCGCTGGAAGGCAAGACTTTCAATCCCGAGGATTCTTCGAGCTTCATCGTGGTCGCCACCACGCGGCCGGAGACCATGCTCGGCGATACCGCGGTCGCGGTGAATCCCGACGATGAGCGCTATGCCGACCTGGTCGGCAAGCACGTCATCCTGCCGCTGGTCGGACGAAAGATTCCTGTTGTCGCGGACGAATATTCCGATCCCGAAAAAGGCTCGGGCGCGGTCAAGGTCACGCCGGCGCATGACTTCAACGATTTCGAGGTCGGCCGCCGGCACAATCTGCCGCAGATCAGCATACTCGATCAGGAGGGCTGCCTCGCGCTGGTCGACAATGAGGATTATCTGCGCGGCCTGCCGGAAGGCGCCTCGCAGCTTGCGGAAGAACTGCATGGCACCGACCGGTTCGCCGCGCGAAAACTGATCGTGGCGCGGCTGGAGGATTTCGGCTTCCTGGAGCGGATCGAGCCGAACACGCATATGGTGCCGCATGGCGACCGCTCCGGCGTCGTGATCGAGCCATATCTCACTGACCAGTGGTACGTCGACGCCCACACCATGGCGCAACCCGCCATCGCGGCGGTGCGCTCGGGCGCGACGAATTTCGTGCCGAAGAACTGGGAAAAGACCTATTTCGAATGGATGGAGAACATCCAGCCCTGGTGCATCTCGCGCCAGCTCTGGTGGGGCCACCAGATTCCGGCGTGGTACGGGCCGGATGGCAAAGTTTTCGTCGCCGAGACCGAAGAGGAAGCGGTCGGCAATGCGCTCGGCTATTACGTCGAGCAGGAAGTCATCACGCCGGAGCAGGGCGACGAGATGGCGCGCGATCCGGACAAGCGCGAGGGTTTCATCACCCGCGACGAGGACGTGCTCGACACATGGTTCTCCTCGGCGCTGTGGCCGTTCTCGACGCTCGGCTGGCCCGACGACGAGACCGATGTGGCGCGCTATTATCCGACCGACGTCCTCGTCACCGGCTTCGACATCATATTTTTCTGGGTCGCCCGCATGATGATGATGGGCATGCACTTCATGAAGGACGTTCCGTTCCCGACGGTCTACATCCACGCCCTCGTCCGCGACGAGAAGGGCGCCAAGATGTCGAAGTCGAAAGGCAACGTTATCGATCCCCTGCATCTGATCGACGATTACGGCGCCGACGCGCTGCGCTTCACGCTGGCGGCGATGGCGGCGCAGGGCCGCGAGATCAAGCTCGCTTCGCAGCGTGTCGAGGGCTACCGCAATTTCGCGACCAAGCTGTGGAACGCCTGCCGCTTCGCGGAGATGAACGGCTGCGCGCTGCCGCCGGATTTCGACGCCACACAGGCGACGCAGACGCTGAATCGCTGGATCGCGCACGAGACCGCGCGCGCAACGCGCGAGGTCACCGAGGCGATCGAGGCTTATCGCTTCAATGATGCCGCCGCCTCGATTTATCGCTTCGTCTGGAACGTGTATTGCGACTGGTATCTCGAGCTCGCAAAGCCCGTGCTGATGGGCGAGGAGGGCGCCGCCAAATCCGAAACCCTTGCCATGGTGGCGTGGGCGCGCGACGAAATCCTGAAACTGCTGCATCCGTTCATGCCCTTCATCACAGAGGAGTTGTGGGCGGTGACGGCCAGGCGCGACGGCCTGCTGGTGCTGACGGCATGGCCGCGCAAGGCCGGGCTGACGTCGGACGAGGCCGTGATGATGGCGACCACCAGCCCGAACGACGGGCTGCTGCCGCCGGTGCTGCTGGCGCTGGATACCGGCGATTTCAGCGATCCCGCCGCCGAAGCGGAGATTGGCTGGGTGGTCGATCTCGTCACAGCGATCCGTTCGGTGCGCGCGGAGATGAACATCACCCCGGCGACGCTGACGCCGCTGGTGCTGGCCGGCGCCTCGGACGAGACCAGGGGACGCGCGCAACGCTGGAACGACGTGGTCAGGCGGATGGCGCGGCTCGGCGAGATTTCCTTTGCCGACCGTCCCCCGGAAGGCGCGGTGCAATTGCTGGTGCGCGGCGAGGTCGCGGCGCTGCCGCTCAAGGGCGTGATCGATCTTTCCGCCGAGAAGACGCGGCTCGACAAGGAACTGGCCAAGGCCGAGGCCGACATCAAGCGCGTCGATGCCAAACTCGGCAACGAGAAATTCGTCGCCAACGCGCCGGAAGAAATCGTGGAGGAAGAAAAGGAAAAGCGCGACGCCGCGGCGGCGCGCAAGGCCAAAATCCTCGAAGCGCTGGAGCGGCTGAAGAACGCGGCTTAGCGCATCGTTTTCCGTCATGGCCGGGCGTCGTCCCGGCCATCCGTGCCTTGCTGCTGCTATGCTCGTAGGACGTGGATGCCGGCACAAGGCCGGGCACGACGAGGCCAAGGATGCTCGATCGCGGTTCGACCCGACCGGAACACACGTGACAGGGATCGACCGATGCTGGACCACGTTTCCATCACGGTGTCGGACCTATCAGCCGCCGAGCGTATCTACGTCCCGATCCGCAACGGCACGAAACCGGAGACGCCCCGGGCCGCCGAAGCGGTAGTTGAACCGAGCCGTTCCGTTCCGCCCCGGCTAAGGCGACAACGTCCGCAACCAAAGTCCGAAAGGTGTCCCTGGATCGCGCCGGCTGGAGTATTCGATCCGAACATAATACTTTCGGCCAGCGGGGAGCGTCACTTTGAGTGCTTGCGGCGCCAAGAGGTCATCTCGCAGAGAGGTCCCTTCAACCGTGGTACTCGCGAGCAACGTTCCGGCGGCATCTTCGACGAAGGCCCGTGCTGCCGCCGTCAAATTGTAGAGCCGCAGTTCGAGCCGGCGCGCCTCGGAAAGATCGAACAGATAGAACTGCTCAGGAGCTTCCAATCCAACCCAATCGCGAACGACGTATTCGTGGGCGGGCTCAAGTACGCTCGAGACATTCGGAATCTCGCCCCGATTCTTGTAATGGATATAGCGCGAAACGAGTCCATACCGGCCATTGTTCGTGAGATTGCCCAGTTCCATGTCCGCCAGCTTTTGCGCACGGTTGCGATCGCGCCCAGGCACCAGGCCGGCATTGAGCGCGACGAATTGACCTCGATAGTTTCCGAGGCCCGCCATGCCGACACTCTCGATCTTCAGGCAATAGAATCCGGGATCGAGTAACAGGCCTTCCTCGCGCAACGTGCTGTTGCGGAAGGCAATCTGGGCTCCATCGAGCGGATTGATCACGCTCACGGCGTATTTGCTCGATGGAGCCGGGCCGAGCATCGAACCGGTAAGAGAAAATCCATACGGCACGTAGAAGGCATAAAATGAAGGTTGCCGGCGCTCGTCGAACGATCCTTCGATGACCTTGGCGGGGCCGCTGAAAGAGCCAAATGAAGGAGCGCCGCGGCAGGCGGTGCCGCCGCGCTCGACAAAAGGTACCTGGCGGGGACGCAAGGTCAGCGTGTAAGTGAGATTGCGGTTGGCCGCGGTACCTGCGTCGGTCTTGACCTCAATATAATAGATACCGCCACCGAGCGGCAGCTTGAAATCCTCGTCGGCTGCGCCACGGCTGGCGTAAATGCTCCTCGTTCCGCTCTGATCGTAAATTTCAAGCCAC
This sequence comes from Bradyrhizobium sp., assembly GCF_030646015.1. Classification (GTDB taxonomy): domain Bacteria; phylum Pseudomonadota; class Alphaproteobacteria; order Rhizobiales; family Xanthobacteraceae; genus Bradyrhizobium. Next base: position 10,281 of record NZ_JAUSLT010000122.1, on the reverse strand, counting down.
ATCGTCGTGGATGGATTCTCGTCCAGATGGACCGAGAGCTCCCAGTCATTGAAGCTGAACGGGAGCGCAAATTTATAAAAATCGCGGCTGTCGAAACCCCAGGGGACCTTGCCGAGCTGCTCGCGGATATTGACGCCGGCGGTGTTCAGCGTCCCCAGATCTATCGCACGCTCTATCGAATTGTTGAACCCGTTACCGTCGTGATCGGGTGTCCAACTCTCGGCGCTGGCTGCCGACCATGTCGTAACCAACAAGCCGATGAGTATCGCCAAGAAAGTCTGAGATCGCAGCATGCCGGCCCCCGCCTCAATTCGCGCGCAATTTACAGAAGCGGTGAGCGGTGTCGTCAACAAGATCCGGGAATCCCAACCACAGCCGTCGGCGGTTGCACGAAGGCCGTCCAACAGCCGCTTTTTACAACAGGCGGCTCGGCGTATGGGCCCCGGCGTTCGCCGGGGCGACAAGTCGTGGGCTCCTTGGTCTCAAAACCCCTTGCTGAGAAACCTCGAACCCTTCAGCCCGTACCGCCACGGCAATTCCACCGCCTTGGTGATGCCGATCCGCACACCCGCAACGATCTCCGGCTTTTTCTTCCGCGCATGCAGCGCAATCGGCGACGCATCCAGCGCCAGCCCATTATGCGCATCGGTAATCGCCAGCGCCTCCGTCAGCTTGCCCGGCCCCGAGCACAGCGCGCGCTCGTCGTGCAAGCCACGGCGCCGGCGCATCGCGGCTATGCCGTGCGTCGGTTCGAGCGCGCGGATCAGCACCGCGCTGGCCGAGCCCTCTTTCTCGCAGACTAAATTGACGCACCAGTGAATGCCGTAGGAGCGATAGACATAGGCAAAGCCCGGCGGGCCGAACATCACGAGGTTGCGCGGCGTCGGCCCGCGGAACGAATGCGCGGCGGGATCGGTGTGATGATAGGCCTCGACCTCGACGATGACGCCACCGACGCCGTCGACCAGCAGCGTGGCGCCGATCAGGTTGGGCGCCACCTCATGCACGCTGCGCGCGAAGAAGGCGCGCTTCAGCGGCCTGCCCAGATCGGCGGCGGTCGCAACAGGGGGAATGCGGCTTCGAGCCATTCAAATCGGGGCTGGGGAGGGTGGAATGCGCCTGACAAGGCAATATGCTAAAGCATGCCAGCCAACAAGCCGGGCGGTTGCGATTCCCCTTCAAGCGGATTAGCTAAGCCTCGAAGGGATATCAATATTCCATGGTCGTCGTCGTCGATACCATCTCCGCCACGCCGCTGCGTCCGCGCCACCCCGAAAAGGTGAACCGGCCGGATGCGCTGTCGCCGCCAAAGCCGGACTGGATCAGGGTGCGGGCGCCGAATACCCGCGGCTATGCCGACACCCGCGCCATCGTCAAGGAAAACGGCCTGGTCACCGTCTGCGAAGAGGCGGGCTGCCCGAACATCGGCGAATGCTGGGACAAGAAGCACGCCACCTTCATGATCATGGGCGACACCTGCACCCGCGCCTGCGCGTTCTGCAACGTCAAGACCGGCATTCCCACGGCGCTCGATGCGGCCGAGCCGGACCATGTCGCGGAGGCCACCTTCAAGCTAGGGCTCGCCCATCTCGTGGTCACCTCGGTCGACCGCGACGACCTCGCCGATGGCGGCGCCGAACATTTTGCACAGACCATTCGCGCGATCCGGGCGCGCTGCCCGTCGACCACGATCGAGATTTTGACGCCGGATTTCCTGCGCAAGGAAGGCGCGCTCGAGATCGTGGCGAAGGCCAAGCCCGACGTCTTCAACCACAATCTGGAAACGGTGCCGTCGCGCTATCTCACGGTGCGCCCGGGCGCGCGCTATTTCCATTCGATCCGGCTGCTGCAGCGGGTCAAGGAAATCGATCCCACCATCTTCACCAAGTCCGGCATCATGGTCGGGCTCGGCGAGGAGCGGCATGAGGTGCTGCAGGTGATGGACGATCTCCGTTCGGCCGACGTCGATTTTCTCACCATCGGGCAGTACCTGCAGCCGACCCGCAAGCATCACGCCGTGATGCGCTACGTCACCCCCGATGAATTCGCCGGCTACGAGAAGGTGGCCTATACCAAGGGGTTCCTGATGGTATCGGCGAGCCCGCTGACCCGCTCGTCGCATCACGCCGGCGACGACTTCGCAAAACTTCGGGCGGCGCGCGCGGCGCGGGCCGGCTGAGTTTCTCGATGCCGAAATTCTCCAGCAAGCGCCGGGTAATCCACAGCGCCGAGCAGATGTTCGACCTCGTCGCCGATGTCGAGCGCTATCCCGAATTCGTGCCGCTGTGCCATTCCCTCAAGATCCGGCAGCGCACGCCCGGGCCCGACGGCACCGAAATCGTGGTCGCCGACATGACGGTGTCGTTCAAGCTGGTGCGCGAGGCCTTTACCAGCCGGGTGACGCTGGACCGTTCCAATTTGAAGATCATGGTGGAATATCTGAAGGGGCCGTTCAGCAATCTGGAGAACCGCTGGAGTTTCGAACCGAGATCCGAGACCGCCTGCGACGTCGGGTTTTTCCTGTCCTACGAATTCAAGAGCCGGATGCTGGCCATGCTGATGGGCACCATGTTCGACACCGCGTTCCAGCGCTTTGCCGCGGCGTTCGAGAAGCGGGCGGATGTGATTTACGGGAAAGGGAGCGTCTAGCTCCGACGTTCCCCGGACGCGGTGCGCCACGAAGTGGTGCGCCGCAGAGCCGGGGTCCATCGTGCTGTACGGAAAGCTTCTGGGTCCCGGTTCTGCGAAGCAGCGCTGCGCGCTGCATCGCGCCCGGGACACGAGAGTGTGTCACGCCCTTGGCGGCCTTCGCCGCTTCACCGCGCTGCGGCGCGGCGTGCGGGCGACGCGGGGACGCAGCCGGCTCATGGTCTGGCGGCGCGGTTTTACCGGCGCCTGCGGGCCGCGCGCGAGCTCCGTCAGCATGCGCAGGGCTTCGACCACTGAGCGCAGGCGCACCGCGCTGCGGCCGATCGCGCCGAACCGGCATTCGCGGTGCAGGATGCGGCCGTCGCGCGCGGCGACCGCGAGATGGACCAGCCCGACCGGCTTGCCCGGCGTCGCGCCGCCGGGGCCGGCGATGCCGGTAATGGAGACGGCGAGGTCGACGCCGGCTTTCTCCAGCGCGCCGAATGCCATCGCGGTCGCGGTCTCCTTGCTGACCGCGCCGAAGTTGGCAAGCGTGGTGGCCTTGACGCCGAGCATCGCGCGTTTGGCATCGTTCGAGTACGTGACAAAACCGCGGTCGATGACGTCGGAGGAGCCGGGAATGTCGGTCAGCGCGGCGGCGACCATACCGCCGGTGCAGGATTCAGCGGTCGCAATGGTGAGCTTGCGCATCCGGCACAAATCGAGCAGCGAGCGGGAGAGGGCGCGGGCGTCGCTGCCGCTCATGCTATTCGCTCCAGGGAAGACGGATGGTGGCGCTCGCGGTCGCAGCGATGCCTTCCTCGCGGCCGGTAAAGCCGAGCCGCTCGCTGGTGGTGGCCTTGACGGCGATGCGCGAGATGTCGAGCCCGGTGATGTCGGCGATCCGCGCCCGCATGGTGTCGCGCAGCGGGCCGATTTTCGGGCGTTCGCAGATCATGGTCACTTCGAGGTTGGCAATGCGGCCGCCGCGCGCGGTGACGCGGTCCACCGCGTATTTCAGGAAGCGGTCCGACGCTGCCCCCTTCCACTGCGGATCGCTCGGCGGAAAATGCGAACCGATATCGCCGTCCGCCAGTGCGCCGAGGATGGCGTCGACCAAAGCGTGCAGGCCGACATCGCCGTCGGAATGGGCGAGAAAGCCGCGTGTGTGCGGCACGCGCACGCCGCAGATCATCAGGTGATCGCCGTCGCCGAAGGCGTGCACGTCGTAGCCGGTGCCGGTCCTGATGTCGCCGAGCGTGGCTGCCAGGCGCGCTTCCTCGCGGACGAAATCTTCCGGGGTGGTGAGTTTCATGTTCGCAGGATCGCCTTCAAATGTCGCCACCGTCAATCCCGCCCATTCCGCCAGCGCCGCATCGTCGGTGAAGTCGCTGCGGCCCTCGCGCGCGGCGCGGCGATGGGCGTCGAGAATGACGTCGAAGCGGAAGGCCTGCGGGGTTTGCGCGATCCGCAGCCGCGCGCGCTCCGGCGTCGCTTCGACATTGCCGCTGCCGTCGACCAGCTTGATGGTGTCGGTGACCGCGATCGCCGGCACCGCGGCGCCGGTGCGGCCGGCGGCGTCGATCGCGCGCGAAATCAGCGCCGCCGATACGAACGGACGCGCCGCGTCGTGGATCAGTACGACATCCGGCCTCTGGCTGGCGAGCGCTTCCAGGCCGGCATGCACCGAGGCCTGTCGCGTCGCACCGCCATTGGCGGGCGGCGCGTGACTCAATTCACGGACGGCATCGTTGAACATGGCGGTGTCATCGGGATTCAAAACCGGCTGCACGGCAAACACCTGCGGATGGCGGCAGAACGGCTCCATCGCCCGGAAGATCACGGTCTGCCCGCCGATCGAACGATATTGCTTCGGGCCTCCCGAACCGGCCCGAAGCCCGCGCCCGGCTGCGACAAGGATGGCTGCTGTCCGTTCAGGTCCGGGCATTTGGATTAATTACTGACAATTCGGGGTTGAAGGAGGGAACGGAGGTCCGTTGGCGCCCTCCCTATCATGCCGAGGGCGTAAAAACAGGTCGTTTGCCGATAGCTGTGGGAAAAGCATATTTTGCTGCAGTGCACTTGCACAATTGCAAGAACTGTCTAAAGTGTAGGCATAAAGCTTGACTGCACAAGATTTGTGCTCAAAATGGCTCCCGGCAGACGCAATGTTGCGCGAGCCAGAAAAACGAGAACTCCGTGACTGCGGTATCCTCAAATCCTAAGCCATTGAAAATAGGCGATATTGAGGTCTCCAACCGGGTACTTCTCGCGCCGATGTCCGGCGTCACGGATGCCCCGTTTCGGCGTCAGACCGCGACCCTTGGGGCGGGACTCGTCGTGTCCGAGATGACCGCCAGCGATGATCTCGTCAACGGCCGCCCGATGTCGCTGTTGCGCTGCGAGGCGACCGGGATCGGTCCGCACGTCGTGCAGCTCGCGGGCTGCCAGGCGCACTGGATGGCGGAGGGCGCGCGGATCGCCGAGTCCGCCGGCGCCGACATCATCGATATCAACATGGGCTGTCCGGCCCGCCACGTCACCGGCGGCCAGTCCGGTTCCGCGCTGATGCGCGATCTCGATCACGCCCTGACGCTGATCGAGGCCACGATCGCGGCGGTGAAAGTGCCGGTCACGTTGAAGATGCGGCTCGGCTGGGACGATCGCTCCCTCAACGCGCCGGAACTGGCGCGCCGCGCCGAAGCCGCCGGCGTACAGATGATTTCGGTGCATGGCCGCACCCGCTGCCAGTTCTACAAGGGCGAAGCCGATTGGGGCGCGGTGCGCGCCGTCCGGGATGCGATCGCCATTCCGCTGGTGGTCAACGGCGACATCACTTCGTTCGAGAAGGCGGTGACGGCGCTCGAAATGTCCGGCGCCGACGCGATCATGATGGGGCGCGGCGCGCAGGGCCAACCGTGGCTGCCCGGCCAGATCGGACGCCGGCTCGAATCGGGCATCCCGGAGGACGCGCCTGATCTGGCGCAGCAGCTCGACTATATCCGCGCGCTCTATGACGAAGTCTGCAGCCTCTACGGCCTGCGCATCGGACTGCGCCACGCCCGCAAGCATCTCGGCTGGGCGCTTGAAGTCGCATCTCAATACAGCTGCGCGCCGGCGGCGACGCTCAAGGCCTGGCGACAGAAGATATTGACATCAGACGATCCGAACCGCGTTCACCGATCCCTTGAAGATGCATTCGACGACTTTGCATGGAGTGCTGCTGCATGAGTTTAGCCGCAGAACATCGCCGAAATTTGCCGTCGGAAAGCGAGGCCATCCTCAACGCCTTGCCGAATCCGGTGCTGCTGATCGCGCCCGACGGCAAGATCATCGACGCCAACATGGCGGCGGAATCGTTTTTCGAGATTTCGACCCAGTTTCTGCAGCGCCAGTCGCTGAAGGAGCTGGTGCCGTTCGGCAGTCCGTTGCTGGCGCTGATCGACCAGGTGCGCTCGAGCGGTTCGCCGGTCAATGAATACAAGGTCGATCTCGGTACGCCCAGGATCGGCGGCGATCGCCAGGTCGATTTGCACGTCGCGCCGCTCACCGAGCGGCCCGGACATATCGTGGTGATGCTGCAGGAACGCACCATCGCCGACAAGATGGACCGGCAATTGACGCATCGAAGTGCGGCGCGTTCGGTGATCGCGCTGGCCGCGATGCTGGCGCACGAAATCAAGAACCCGCTGTCCGGCATTCGCGGCGCGGCGCAGCTGCTGGAGCAGGCGGCCTCGTCGGAAGACCGCATGCTGACGCGGCTGATCTGCGACGAGGCGGACCGCATCGTCACGCTGGTCGATCGCATGGAAGTGTTCGGCGACGACCGGCCGGTGGCGCGCGGTCCGGTCAACATTCACAGCGTGCTCGATCACGTCAAGCGGCTCGCCCAGTCCGGCTTCGCCCGCAATATCCGTTTCGTCGAAGACTACGATCCGTCGCTGCCGCCGGTGCTGGCCAACCAGGACCAGCTGATCCAGGTGTTTCTCAATCTGGTGAAGAACGCCGCCGAGGCGGTGGTCGATCTCGGCAGCGATGCCGAGATCCAGCTCACCACCGCGTTCCGTCCGGGCGTTCGGCTCTCGGTGCCCGGCAAGAAATCGCGGGTGTCGCTGCCGCTCGAATTCTGCGTCAAGGACAATGGCGCCGGCGTGCCGGACGACCTGCTGCCGAACCTGTTCGATCCGTTCGTCACGACCAAGCCGACCGGCAGCGGCCTTGGTCTCGCGCTGGTCGCCAAGATCGTCGGCGATCATGGCGGCATCATCGAATGCGAATCCCAGCCGCGGAAAACCACCTTCCGCGTGCTGCTGCCGATGTTCAACCCGACCAAGCAATTCGACCAAAGCAACCGCGACGGCGTTCCGGGGACGCCGTCGCATGCCTCACAGGACTCCAGATGAGGAATGACAATGCCCGCAGGTAGCATACTTGTAGCCGACGATGACACCGCCATCCGTACGGTTCTGAACCAGGCTCTCTCGCGCGCCGGCTATGAGGTGCGCCTGACCGGGAACGCGGCAACGCTGTGGCGCTGGGTGAGCCAGGGCGAGGGGGATCTCGTCATCACCGACGTGGTGATGCCGGACGAGAACGCCTTCGATCTGCTGCCGCGGATCAAGAAGATGCGGCCCAATCTGCCTGTCATCGTGATGAGCGCGCAGAATACCTTCATGACGGCGATCCGCGCTTCGGAGCGCGGCGCCTATGAATATCTGCCAAAGCCGTTCGACCTCAAGGAGCTGATCACCATCGTCGGCCGCGCGCTGGCGGAGCCCAAGGAGCGGGTGGCCAGCCATCCCGACGAAAACGAGTTCGATTCGATTCCGCTGGTCGGCCGCTCGCCCGCGATGCAGGAAATCTACCGGGTGCTGGCGCGGCTGATGCAGACCGACCTCACCGTGATGATCTCCGGTGAGTCCGGCACCGGCAAGGAACTGGTCGCCCGCGCGCTGCACGATTACGGCAAGCGGCGCAACGGCCCGTTCGTCGCGGTCAACATGGCGGCGATCCCGCGCGATCTGATCGAGTCGGAATTGTTCGGCCATGAACGCGGCGCCTTCACCGGCGCCAATACCCGCGCCTCGGGCCGGTTCGAGCAGGCCGAAGGCGGCACCCTGTTCCTCGACGAAATCGGCGACATGCCGATGGAGGCGCAGACCCGCCTGCTGCGCGTGCTTCAGCAGGGCGAATACACCACGGTCGGCGGCCGTACACCGATCAAGACCGACGTGCGCATTGTCGCGGCGAGCAACAAGGACCTGCGTATCCTGATTCAGCAGGGCCTGTTCCGCGAGGATCTGTTCTTCCGCCTCAATGTCGTGCCGCTGCGTCTGCCGCCGCTGCGCGAGCGAATCGAGGATTTGCCGGATCTGATCCGGCATTTCTTCACGCTGGCCGAGAAGGACGGATTGCCGCCGAAGAAGCTCGATACGCTGGCGCTGGAACGCCTGAAGCAGCATCGCTGGCCCGGCAATGTGCGCGAACTTGAAAACCTCGCACGCCGGTTGGCGGCATTGTATCCGCAGGACGTGATCACGGGCTCCGTGATCGATGGCGAACTGGCGCCTCCGGCGGTGTCGTCGGGCGGCAGCGTCCAGCTCGGCGTCGACAATCTCGGTGGCGCCGTCGAGGCCTATCTGTCGTCGCATTTCTCGGGCTTCCCCAACGGCGTGCCGCCGCCGGGGCTCTACCACCGGATCCTCAAGGAAATCGAGATTCCGCTGCTCACGGCGGCGCTGGCGGCCACGCGCGGCAATCAGATTCGCGCCGCCGATCTGCTGGGCCTCAACCGCAACACGCTGCGGAAGAAGATCAGGGATCTGGACATTCAGGTCTATCGCAGCGGCAGCTAACGGCTGCCCGACATGGAATACGTTCATAAACCGGGTCCGCGCAGTTCAGTGCAGGCGCGCCGCGGAATTGTCGCAATTCGGCAACAATGTGATATGAATGCATCAGTCCGCTGCCGGCGGACATAGCCTTCAGCTCACACCTTGCCGGAATGACCAGCGCAGACACCTCGACCTCATCGTTCGATCCGACGTTTGCTGAATCCAAGGGATCGACCCTGCGGAGGTGGCTGGCGCCGTTTGCCGTCGCCATTGCGCTGCTGTCGGCGTTCCTCACTTTTGTCGTCCTGACCGGCCTGACGCCGATCGAACCGACCCGCGAGGTGGTCTATTCGTTCCTGCTGATCAATGCGGCGTGCATCCTGCTGCTGGTCGGCATCATCGTGCGCGAGGTCTGGCAGGTGGTCCAGGCCCGCCGCCGCGGCCGGGCGGCGGCGCGGCTGCACGTCCAGATCGTCAGCCTGTTCTCCGTCATTGCGGTGTTGCCGGCGGTTCTGGTGGCGGTCGTCGCCAATATCACCATCGATCGCGGCCTCGACCGGCTGTTTTCAGGCCCGACACGCGAGGTGATCCAGAATTCGCTGATCGTGGCCAACGCCTATCTGCATGAGCATGCCCAGCTCATTCGCGGCGACATCCTGGGCATGGCCAACGACATTGCCAACGCGCGGCCGCTGTTCGACCAGGATCGCGGAACCTTTCGCCGGCTGCTGACCGCAAGCGCCGCCTCGCGCAACCTGCCGGGCGCCATGGTGATCGACAAGGACCGCAATATCCTGGAGACCGCACAAACCGGCATCGCGCAGGCCTTCACGACGCCGGCCCCGGAGTTCCTCAGCGGTGTCGATGAAACCGAACCCCAGATTGCCGTGTTCATCGAAGCGAATTACGTCGCCGCCGTGATCCGGCTGCGCGCCTTCAACGACACCTTCCTCTATGTCGCCCGTCTGCTCGATCCGCGCGTGGTGGCGCAGCTCAGGCAGACCCAGGCCAGCGTCGCCGAATACGCCCAGATGGAGTCGCGCAAGCTCGGCATCCAGGTGGCGTTCGCACTGATGTTCGCGGTGATCGCGCTGACCATCCTGATGGCCTCGGTGCTGATCGGGCTGAATTTCGCCAATTGGCTGGTCGCGCCGATCCGGCGGCTGATGGGCGCCGCCAATATCGTCTCGACCGGCGACCTGAATGTCCAGGTGCCGGTTCACAAGTCCGAGGGCGATCTCGCCCAGCTCGGCGAAACCTTCAACAAGATGACGCAGGAGCTGCGCACGCAGCGCGACGAACTGGTCGGCGCCAGCGAGCTGATCGACAGCCGGCGACGGTTCATCGAGGCGGTATTGTCGTCGGCGAGCGCAGGCATCATCGGCGTCGATGCCGCCGGCAACGTCGGTATTCTCAACCGTTCCGCCGAAAAACTGATCGGCCATGCGGAATCCGAGACGCTGGACCATCCGCTGTCGGATGTGCTGCCCGAACTTGACGACATGATGAAAACCGCGCGCGAAGGCACCCAGCGGCTGGTACAGGGCCAGATCACGCTTCTCCGCGACGGCCACGAGCGCAATCTGTCGGTGCGGGTCAGCGCCGAACAGACCAGCCAGTCGCGCGACAGCTATATCATCACGCTCGACGACATCACCGAGCTGGTTTCGGCGCAGCGGACCTCGGCGTGGGGCGACGTCGCCCGGCGCATCGCGCACGAAATCAAGAACCCGCTGACGCCGATCCAGCTTTCGGCCGAACGTATCCGCCGCAAATTCGGCAAGGTCATCACCGAGGACAAGGCGATCTTCGAGCAATG
>NZ_JAUSLT010000112.1 GCF_030646015.1 Bradyrhizobium sp. | reverse complement strand
CTGTCCCTCGCCGCGACGCTAGCGCATCCGCGAAACTCGGTTGCCCAACCGGCCGATATGCCATCCCAGCCCTCTCCACAGCTAGGTCGCCAGTGAATCGCAGATTCGCCTTTATGCAAAGCTCTCGCAAGCGGGAGAGGGGGAAGAAAACTCACCCCGCGCTGTTCTCGATCAATCGCCGGTAAAACCGGATCATGTCGGCATAGCCCTCGAGGCTGAGCCGTTCATTGGTGCCGTGAAACCGCTTCAGGTCATCCGACGTCGCGCGCACCGGCGAGAAGCGCAAAATGGTGTCGGTGACACCGGTGAAGTGGCGCGAATCGGTCGCGGCCACCATCAGGCCGGGGGCTACGATCACGTCGGGAAAAATCTCGCGGATGGTCCGGTTCAGCATCTTGAAGGATGGACCCGCGGTGCCGGTTACCGGCGGCGGATCGGTGTTGCCGGGAAACGGCTCGACGGCGATGCGCTCGTTGCCGACGGTGGCGCGGACATGATCGATCACGCTGGCCTGGGTGTCGCCGGGCATGAGCCGGAAGTTGACGGTGGCCGCGGCATTGCCGGGCAGTACGTTATCCTTGTCGCCGGCATTGAAGATGGTCAGCGCCGTAGTGGTGCGGACCGTCGCCTCGGTCGGTCCGGTCTTCTCGAATTCGCGCAACAACAGCGGCTTGAACAGCCAGAGGTTCGACAGCACGACGCGGCTGAAGCCGCTCATTTCGGGCGCCACCGTGTCGAACATTTCCGAAACGGTGCCGCGAATCTGCATCGGCAGGCGATGGTCTTCCAGCCGCGCCAGCGCCGCGCTCATCATGCCGATCGCGGTCTGGCGCGGCGGCATCGAGGAATGGCCGGGGGTCGCCTGCGCGGTCAACACCAGCGTCGCGTAGCCCTTCTCGGCGATGCCGATCAGCGCCGCGGGCTTGTCGAGACCCTTCATGATGCCGTCGGTGATCAGCAGGCCTTCGTCGAGCAGGAAGTCGAGCTTGATGCCGCGCGAGGCCAGCGTGGCGGCGATCGCCTTGGCGCCCCTGGTGCCGGCAACTTCCTCGTCATGGCCGAACGCGAAATAGATGGTTCGTTTCGGGGCAAAGCCCTGCTTCGCCATCTGCTCGGCGGCCTCCAGCATCGCATAGAGGTTGCCCTTGTTGTCCCACGATCCGCGGCCCCAGATGTAGCCATCGGCAATGACGCCCTCGAACGGCGGCTGCTGCCAGTCCCTCTCGGTGCCCGGCGCCACCGGCACCACGTCCTGATGCGCCAGAAACGCGATCGGGGCCGCCCTGGGATCGGTGCCCTGCCATGCGTAAAGCAGGCTGTGGCCGCCGATCAGTTCGCGCTTCGCCGCGGCATGAAACGCCGGAAAGCTTTTCTCGATATGCGCCCGCAAGCCTTGCAGCGCCTCGGCGCCCTGCTCGGGATTGAGAAAATTCGAAATGGTCTGGAAACGGATCGCCTCGGACAGCCGCATCGCCGCGCCCTGGTCGACCGTCGCGCGCGGCACCGCGGCGACCTCGATCTGCCGCGAGCGGTGCGAGAAGACATTGTACAGCAGGATAGCTGCGAGCAGGATGATGGCCGCGATCAGGAGCAGCAAGAAATTACGGATGATTCTGATGAGCCGGCGCATTGGGGTCCTCGTTCCCCGGACGCAGCGCAGCGCGTAGCGATGCGCTGCAGAGCCGGGGTCCATCTTTTACTGCGAGTGGTCCCGGCTCTGCGGCGCACCGCCAGGAGGCGCTGCACCGCGTCCGGGACACGGGAGCAAGACGGCGCCTACTTCGCTTTCGCCTTGGCGCGGGCGATACCTTCCTCGATCAGCCGGTGCGCGTCCTCGGCGCCGCCCCAGCGCACCACCTTGACCCATTTGCCGGGCACGAGATCCTTGTAGTGCTCGAAGAAGTGCTGGATCTGCTGCAGCGTGATTTCAGGCAGGTCGCTGTAGGTCTTCACCTTGTCGTAGCGCTGGGTCAGCTTGGAGGACGGCACCGCGATGATCTTCTCGTCGCCGCCGGCCTCGTCTTCCATCAGGAGCACGCCGACCGGCCGCACGCTCATGACAGCGCCCGGGACGATGGCACGGGTGTTGGCCACCAGCACGTCGCAGGGATCGCCGTCGCCCGACAGGGTGTGCGGGATGAAGCCGTAATTGCCGGGATAGCGCATGGCGGTATAAAGAAACCGGTCGACGACGAGCGTGCCGGCTTCCTTGTCCATCTCGTATTTGATCGGCTCGCCACCGACAGGAACTTCGATGATGACGTTGACGATGCGCGGCGGGTCGATTCCGAGCGAGATGGCGTCTATGCGCATGAATGGCTCCGCGTGGGTGTGAAGTCAGCTCGCCTGAACAGGGCCTTGTAAACAAGGCCTTGGATAGGACGCGACGCGGGCCGAAGCCAGCCTCGATTTGTCGCAAAATACGGCTGACCTCAGTTGGTCCAGGCGAAGGCGACCTTGTCGAGCGACTTCGCGCCGAATTTCTCGGAACTGCGCGCGACCATGCGGCCGCCGAGGGCGCGATAAAACTCCGTCGCCGGATCGTTGTCGGAGAGGGCCCAGATCACCATGCTCTTCAACCCGCTCTGCAACAGGTCGCGGCGCGCCGCGGTGAACAGCCGGCGGCCGAAGCCGAGACCCTGAAATTCCGGCCGCAGATAGAGCTCGTAGATCTCGCCTTCGAAGTGCAGGCTGCGGGCGCGGTTACGGCCGTAATTGGCATAGCCCGCGACCTTGTCGCCGAACACCAGCACGCTGACGCGACTGCCCTTGCGGATCGCGCTGTCCCACCATTGCGGGCCGCGGCGGTTGATCAGCTTCTCCAGCTCGGCACCGGGGATGATGCCCTGATAGGCCGAACGCCAGGCTTCGTCATGGGTGGACGCCACCGCGGCTGCGTCCGCAGCTTTGGCCGGTCGAACCTCGATCAGGGTTGTGCTCATGGTGCTGATCAAAGCAAGTCGGCGCGTCCGCTTCAAGGTCTATCGTTAATTATCGGTTAACCTGTGGATTTTTTGCATCAGTCTTGCCGGCCAGTTGTACCGAAAAAGGACAGAAGCCTGTGGGAATGGCATCCGGCGGATGGTTTGATGCTGCGAATGATTCTTAACGGTGCGTTTTGCTGCAGGGACTTACGGAAAATGCACCGGGAGTGATTCGGCGTGGGTATTCTGTTCCGCAAATCCGGGCTCGCCCCTTGGCCCGCGTCAGGCAAATCATGCGGTCGCTCAAAGCATATTTCGTCCTGGTTGTGCTTGGATCGCTCTGTATCCCAAACGCGTTCGCGCAAGTCAGGCTGGGCGCGCAAGGCGCGGAAGCCGAGCCGGGTCGCATGCAGCAATGGCTGGTACCCTCACCGGCGATGGACGTTGCGTCGCGCGCGCGGCTGTTTCGGCCGGCCGGCGATGGGCCGTTCCGGCTGGCGGTGATTGCACACGCCTCGACGCAGAACGTCTTGCGTCGCGCGCAAATGCCGCAACCTGAATATCGCGCGTTGGCGGGTTGGCTGGTGGCGCGCGGCTTTGCCGTGCTGGTGCCGGAACGTCCCGGCCACGGCGGCGGTGGACGCTATCTGGAAGACCAGGGCGGCTGCGACGAAGCTGACTATGCGCGCGCCGGACGCGCCACCGCGGATGCGATCGCGGCGGCGGCGGGCTTTATGCGCAAGCAATCCTTCATTCGGCCGGACGGCATGGTCATTGTCGGGCACTCCGCCGGCGCGTGGGGTGCGCTGGCGCTGGCCGGCAAAGACCCGAAAGACGTCTCGGCCATCATCGCCTTCGCGCCCGGACGCGGCGGCCATGCCAACGACCAGCCGAACAAGGTTTGCGCGCCGCATACGCTGATGGCGGCGGCCGCCGAATTCGGCAAGGCCGCGCGGGTGCCGGTGACCTGGCTGGTGGCGGCGAATGACACGTATTTCTCGCCCGAGCTGTCGCGGCGGATGGCGGACGCGCTTCGCGGCGGTGGTGGCAAAGTCGAATTTCGCGTGCTGGCGGCATCCGGCAGCGAGGGGCACTGGCTGGCGGAAAACGAAGCCGGCGTAAAACTTGCTGGTCCCGAACTGGACCGGGCGCTGAAGCCGGCTCGTCCGGCCGCGGCGAAAAAGCGATGACGTCACGCACGACCAGCCCATGGCCGGACGATGACGTCATCCTCTACGACGGCGTCTGCGTGTTCTGCTCGCGCTGGGTCCGCTTCGTCGCGGTTTGCGACGTGGAGCGGCGCTTCCGTTTCACCGCGATCCAGTCCGGCTACGGCACGCGGCTGGCGCAGGCATTTGGCATCAACCCTGATGATCCCGACACCAACGCCGTGGTCCATGGCGGCGAGGTATTCTTCAAGTCCGACGCGGCGCTGACGGTGCTGTCGAACCTGCCGGGATGGGGTTGGGTGCGCGTCCTGTACGCGGTGCCGAAGCCACTGCGCGACGCGGTGTACAGTCTCGTCGCGCGTAATCGGTACCGGATATTTGGGAAGTATGAGGAATGCTTTGTGCCGGATGCGGGGATGCGGGCGAGGGTGATCGAATAAGATTCAATTCTGTCTCATCGTCATTGCGAGGAGCGCAGCGACGAAGCAATCCATCTTTCGTTGCCGCTGCGCATGAAAGCTGGATTGCTTCGCTTCGCTCGCAATGACGGTATTCGCTGTTAGTTCTTGGCGAGCGTATCGAGCACTTCTCCCGCCGCCCTCTCCCCGCTGTCCCTTGCCCCATGGGCCGTCGAGAAAAAATGCGGCGAGGTCGCTTCGCCCGCAAAAAACAGCCGCCCGTCGACCGGCGCCGCCAGCACCGCGCGGGCGCCGGCGTGGCCGGGCAGTGCGTGCGAATAGGAGCCGCGCGCGAACGGGTCGTGGGCCCAGCGCGATTCCGCCAGCGGCTTTAGTTTGCGGCGATAGTCATTGCCGAGGAAGCCTACGATCTCGTCGATGCTCTGCGCTGCCAGCGCGCCGTCGCCGGCGTCTTCCAGTTGTTGCGCAAAGCGTCCACCGAAGAAGCCCTCGATGCAGGGCTGGCCGAACGGGCGCAGGTGATAGGTGCCCATGTCGGTGCGCATGGTGGCGCCGCGCAGGCTGCCGTCGCTGGGAAACGCTTCCGGTTCATCGAGCGCCAGCATCACCTTGTCGGCGAGACCGAGCGGCAGGCCGCGCGCGGCATCGAGCTTTGCCGGCAGTGCGGGATGAAAGCGGATCGTTTGATCCGCGATCAGGTTGGTCGGGATGGTGACGATCACCTTGCCGGCCGTCAGCGTGCCCCGCGAGGTCTCGATCCGCAGGCGTTGTCCGGAATGGTCGATCAGCGTCACCTGGCAGCTCAGTGCCAGCGGGCAGGTTGCGCCATAGGCCGCCATCAGCGCGCCGTAGCCGCGGCGCACCCGCCAGTTGATCTCGGTGTCCTCATAGGCATCCATGTCGAGGATCGAGACCCGGTCGAGTTCGGCGCCATTGATGTAGGTCGAGATCGCATCGATCATCGGGTTCCAGCGGTTGCCGGGTTCCAGATATTGATTCGCGGCGGCGTCGCGACCGGTTCGCCTGATCTCGTCGGCCGCTTCCTCGGCGCGGTCATAAAACGCGTCGAGCGCGGTGATGAATTCGGTGCGCAGCGGTGGCGGGAATGCCTGATGCACGGCCTGCTCGCGCCACGGCGGACGGGTTTTGTCGATCTCGAAATGGAGCCGCTCGGCGATCGGGACGAAGGAATTTTCATCGGCCGAATGCAGCCAGCCGCAGCCGAGGTCGAAGGTGACATCGGGGGCAGCCTGGATGGTGTGGCCGCGCCCGCCGACGCGGTCGCGCGCTTCCAGCACGATCGTAGATAGGCCGGAGTTTTCCAGCGCGTGCGCGGCGCCGAGGCCGGCGGCGCCAGCGCCGATGATGGCGACATCGACTTCGGAGGGGAGGGACATGCGTCGTCTATCTCGTCGTCATGCCCGGGCATTCCGGGCATCCACGTCTTACTCTTGCAGTATCCAAGACAGAAATGGCCGGGACAAGCCCGGCCATGACAGTTTCGTCGGTGAACGGCGTGGTGGCTTACGCCACTGCCTGCTTCGACTTTTCCGCGCGCTTGCGGTCGTTGGCGTCGAGGTGCCGCTTGCGCAGGCGGATCGACTTCGGCGTGATCTCGACCAGTTCGTCGTCCTCGATATAGGCCAGCGCCTTTTCCAGCGTCATGCGGATCGGCGGAGTCAGGCGCACCGCCTCGTCCTTCGAGGTGGTGCGGATGTTGGTGAGCTGCTTGCCCTTGAGGAT
>NZ_JAUSLT010000111.1 GCF_030646015.1 Bradyrhizobium sp. | reverse complement strand
ATCCTCACGGCCTTTGCCGTGATCGTCGCGGTCGGCGTGGTCTACAACAGCGCCCGGATCGCCTTGCAGGAGCGCGCCTGGGAGCTCGCCAGCCTGCGGGTGCTCGGCTTTACCCGGGCCGAGGTGGCGCGGATCCTGTTCAGCCAGTTCGCCGCCGAAATCGCCCTAGCCATTCCGATCGGGCTGCTGCTCTCGCAGGGCGTCGTCACGCTGATCGCGCGGTTTCATTCCAACGAGAGTTTCCAGATTCCGGGAGTGGTGGGGCCGCGAACCTATGTGGTTGCGGTCGCCATTGTCGTGGCCGCCGCCGCGGCCAGCGCTTACATCGTACGCCGCCGGGTCGACCGTCTCGATCTGGTCGCGGTACTGAAGACGAGGGACTGACGATGCGGATCACGGCAGGTCGTGTGGGATTGGCGCTGGGCGCACTGGCCGCGGCCGCGGGCATCGCCTGGCTTGTGATGCCAAAGCCGGTCCCGGTCGAAACCGCGACCGTCACCAAAGGACGTTACGTCGCCAGCATCAACGAGGATGGCAGGACCCGCATTCGCCAACGTTATGTCGTCGCGGCCCCGCTCGCCGGCCGCCTGACGCGTGTCACACTCAAGGCAGGCGACAAGGTCGCCGCGGACGATGCCGTTGCCGCCATCCTGCCGCCGCCGGCGCCGCTGCTCGATCCGCGCAGCCGTCGCGAGGCCGAGGAACGGCTGGGCACCGCCGAGGCCGCGCTGGAGCGCAGCAAGGCGACGGTCGAGCGGACGAAGGCCCAGGCGGATCAGGCCAGGACCGATCTCGATCGCACCCGCACGCTTGCCGCGACCGGCGCGTCGACGGTGCAGGCACGCGAACGCGCCGAACTCGCCATGCGGGTGGCCGATCGCGACCTTCGGGCCGCAGAATTCCAGGCCCATGCGGCCGATCACGAACTCGCTCAGGCCAAAGCGCTGCTCGGTCGTTACAAGGATGGCTTGGACGGGCCGACCGAACCCTGGAGCCTTACCGCGCCGGTGTCGGGCGTGGTGCTGAGGGTCGCGCAGGAAAGCGAGACCGTGGTGCAGTCGGGCATGCCGCTGATGGAAATCGGCGATCCGCGCGACCTCGAAATCGTGACCGACGTTCTCAGCACCGATGCGGTTGAAATCCGTCCCGGCGCGGAGGTGACCATCGAGCATTGGGGCGGTCCGGGCACACTCTCCGGGCGGGTGCGCCGGATCGAGCCCGCGGCGTTCACCAAGGTGTCGACGCTCGGCGTCGAGGAGCAGCGGGTCAATGTGCTGATCGACGTGTTGTCGCCGCAGCAGCAATGGACCGGCCTCGGCGACGGCTACCAGGTGGACACCAGGATTACCGTATTCAGGCAGGACGACATCGAGATCATTCCGGTCGGCGCCCTGTTCCGTCGCGGCGACAGCTGGAGCGTCTACGTCACCGAAGACGGACGCGCACAACCACGCACCGTCGATCTGGTGCGGCGCTCCGGCGGCCTTGCGGCGGTCAGCAAGGGGCTCGCACTCGGCGAGCGCGTCATCGTTTATCCCGGCGATCAGATCAGCCCCGGCGTCCGGGTCAGCGTGAAGTGAGATGGCCGTTTCGGCTTCGCTTGCTCAGGCCCCCGGCGATTTGCCGGCGTTGCCGAGCGAAGCCGCCATCGCCTTGCTATCGACGCCAGGCTCGCGGCCCCGGGATTTCGGCCCCGGCCCGCGCATGTAGTGGCGCTCGGGGCGGTAGCGGTTGGTCAGGCGCAGCGGCACCAAACGCCGCAGCAATCGAGCCAATGCGGCTCCGAACGATTGACGCATGTGCTCCTCCTGTCCTCGTTCGACGAATCTCAAGCCGGAAGCTGGCCGGTCAGGCGCTCGTGAAACGCCGAGCTGCGCTGGTCGAGCCCGCTGAACACGACGGTGGCGCCGCGGTCGCGATACTTGGTTTCGATCGAATCGAGTGCGGCGACGGTCGAGGCGTCCCAGATCTGGGAATGGGTGAGATCGATGGCGACCCGCTTCGGATCGATCGCGTAGGAGAAGCGCTCCACCAGATCGTTGCTGCTGCCGAAGAACAGCGGCCCGTGCACGTCGTAGCGAACCGACAGGCCGTCGGCGCTGAGCGTGCGCTCGGCGCGGATGACATGGGCCACCCGGCGCGCGAACAGCACCATCGCCAGCAGCACGCCGGCGGCGACGCCGAGCGCCAGGTTGCCGGTGGCCACCGTGATCGCCACCGTGACGAGCATGACGATGGTTTCCGGGACCGGCATCCGCTTCAGCGTGGCCGGCATGACGCTGTGCCAGTTGATGGTTTTCAGCGCGACGATCATCATCACGGCGGCGAGCGCCACCATCGGGATCTGCGCCATCAGCCCGCTGAGGCTGGTGACCAGCAACAGCAGCACCAGGGCTGCGACCACGGTCGAGAGCCGGGTACGGGCCCGGCCGATCTTCACGTTGACCACGGTCTGCCCGATCATGGCGCAGCCGGCGACGCCGCCATAGAAACCGGCAGCGATGTTGGCAATTCCGAGCGCCCAGGATTCACGGCTCTTGTTCGACTTGCTGTCGGTGAGGTCGTCGACCAGCTTGGCGGTCAGCAGCGTTTCCAGCAACCCGACGAAGGCGATGCTCAGCGCCGTCGGCCAGATGATCTCGAGGGTTTGCAGGTTGAGCGGAACCAGTATCGGCGTGATGCCGGGCAATCCCGGCGCCATTGATCCCTCGCCGCCGACATTCGGCACCACGAGGTGCCCGATCATGACGATCGCGGTGACGACGACGATCGCCACCAGCGGCGCCGGCACCGCCTCGGTAAAGCGCGGCATGATCAGGATGATCGCCACCGACAGCGCGAACAGCGGATAGACCAGCCAGGGCACGTTGAGGACGTGAGGCACTTGCGCGGCAAAAATCAGGATGCCGAGCGCATTGACAAAGCCGATCATCACCGAGCGCGGCACGAAGCGCATCAGCCGCGCCAGCCCGGCAACGCCGAAGGCGATCTGGATGGCGCCGGCGAGAATGATGGCCGGCAGGATGTAGCCGACGCCGTGAAGCTTGACCATCGGGCCGACCACCAGCGCGATGGAGCCGGCCGCCGCCGTGACCATCGCGGTGCGCCCGCCGAGCACCGACATCACGAGGCCCAGCACCACGGAGGCGATCAGCGCCACCTTGGGATCGACGCCGGTGATGAACGAAAACGAGATCACCTCGGGGATCAGGGCCAGCGCCGTCACCAGCCCCGCGAGGATTTCGCGAACCAGCACGACCGGAGAGCGGAGCGCCGATGTTACGGAAATGGCGTCCTTGAAAAAATCCGTCTGTTCTGTGGTGGCGGTGATGGTCATGAGAAGAGGCTCCGAAGAGTGAAAACTTCAATGTCCCGGCGCGGACGAACGCAGGACGCAGCGAAAGCCGATATGGGTGGTCGCGGTATCCAGCGACTGGCTCTGACGCGCCGCCGGCCGGTAGCGCAGGCAGTAGTTGGGGGCGCAGAGATGCGAACCGCCCTTCACCACCCGGGCCACGGCGTGGTCGACGCTTGCTTTCGACTGGCAGCAGGATGGTTTGTCGGCGGTAGCGCGCGGCAGGTCGTAGGCCGTGGCCGTCCACTCCCAGACGTTGCCGATCATGTCGTAGAGGCCGAAAGGATTGGCAGGGAACGCGCCGGCGGGCGAAGTGCCCTCGTAGCCATCCTCGGCCAGATTCTCGAAGGGAAACCGCCCCTGCCAGGTGTTCGCCATGGCCTGTCCATCCGGCGCGAATTCCTCGCCCCAGGCGTAAGTGGCGTCGTCGAGTCCGCCGCGTGCCGCAAACTCCCACTCGGCTTCGGTCGGAAGCGCCTTGCCGGCCCAGGCCGCATAGGCCGAGACGTCTTCAAACGAGACGTGAACCACCGGGTGATCGGCGCGGTCATCGATGTTGCTGTCGGGTCCTTCGGGATGCTGCCAGTTGGCGCCGGGGACATAGGCCCACCACGCCTGGTGATCGCGCAGGCCGACCGGGCCGGGCGGCTTGGTAAAGACGGCCGAGCCCGGCACCAGCAGCAAGGGATCGGCGTCCGGATACGCAGCGGGATCAGGCGCGCGTTCCGATGTGGTGAGATATCCGGTCGCCCGCACGAATGCGGCGAAATCCGCATTGGTCACCGGCCGCGGGTCGATCCAGAATCCGCCGACGCTGGCGGGCCGGGCCGGCCGTTCCTCGCGATAGAATTTGTTCGAACCCATGATGAAATCGCCCCCGGGAATCCAGACCATGGATTCCCGGTTGGCGACGACGGGCGCGCGGCCGGCCTCGGCTCCGCCGCGGAGAGGGCTCAAGTCCTCCCCGCGGGTTTCGCCGGCCGCCGATCGCGCACGCGTCGTATCTGCGTTCAGGTCAGACATCGCTGCTTCAGGCTTCCGCGAACTTCTTCGGCACGAAATCGAGCGGTGCTCCCGGCGGGATCAGCTCTTCCTTCTTCTTGCTGTTCTCGAAATCCCGGATGATGCGTTGCGCGTGCTGCATCACCCACCAGCGCACGTAACGCTGGTTGACCGCCTCGCGCTCCTTCGGGTCTTCCTTCAGGTGCGTGATGCGGGCGAAGCCGAGATCCAGTTCGGGATCGTGGAAATGCTGCTGCCGCTTGAAGTTGATCTTGAAGTCCTTCCATTTCACCGCATGCAGTTCGTCCTTGAGCCAGACGATGCAGGAGTCGCGGTTCGAGGTTTCCTGCTGTCCGAGCAGGAACGCGCTCTGGTCGACGCCGTCGATCAGCCGGTCGCTCGGCGGCTTGCAGCCGGCGAAGCTCAGCAACGTCGTGAACATGTCGGTGACATGCAGCATTTCATTGCTTTCGGTGCCGGCCTTGATGTGGTTGGGCCAGCGGATCAGACACGGCGTGCGGATGCCGCCTTCGGCGGACGAGAAATACGAGCCGTCGAAAAAGCCGCCGGTGCCGCGGCCGGCGAGATGATCCTCGGCGCCGTTGTCGCCGCACATCACCACGATGGTGTTGTCGGCCACGCCGAGTTCGTCGAGCTTGTCGACCAGCACGCCGAAATCATGGTCGAGCATCAGGAGGCAGTCGCCCCAGTCGCCATTGTCGCTCTTGCCGACGAATTCGTCGCGCGGGCTCATCGGGAAATGCATCAGCGAGTGGTTGAAGTAGCAGTAGAACGGCTTGTCGTCCTTGACCGCCTTCTCCATGAACTTGAGGGCGCGCTTCTGGTATTCGAGATCGCAGGTCTTTTTGGTTTCCATGGTGAGCTGCTCGTCGAGCAGCGGCCCGCAGCCCTTGCCCTTGAAGCCTTCATGCATGTGCGAAAATCCGTCGCGCTCCGGCACGTAGTGTGGATCCGTCGGCCACATGCATTCGTCGTAGGTACGCAGCGGGCCATACCATTCGTCGAAACCGTGATCGGTCGGGAAGCGTCCGTCTTCGGCGCCGATGTGCCACTTGCCGTAGATCGACGAGGTGTAGCCGGCTTCCGCCAGGATCGACGCGATGGTCCGCTCCCAGGTGACGATGCCGCCGCCGTTGCCGCCGAGCGCGATGGTGTGGTTGCCGGAGCGGATCGGGAAGCGTCCGGTCATCAGCGCCGAACGGGTCGGCGTGCACTGCGGCTCAACAACATAGTGCGTGAGCTTCGCACCCTGCTTGGCGAAAGCGTCCATCCGCTTGGTATCGGCGCCGCGCAGCATGCCGCCGCCGTAGCAACCCAGCTCTCCCATGCCGAGGTTGTCCACGTGAAAAAACAGAATATTTGGTTTCTTGGCCATTGGTAACTCCGATTGATAGATGCGGGCGCGAGTCGTCGATGACGCGCGCGCCTGTCGCGTCTTGCTTGATTTTGCGTACTTGATTGCTGGTTCGCGCCTGTCAGGCAGCGACGTTCAAAATGATGTCAGAAGATTTCGCCTACTCCTTTCGGTCCCACTTTCATTCCAAAGCCTGAGAGGCCGCGGTCCTTGAGCTCGGGTGCCATGGCGGCGAGCGATTCCTCGCGGATCAGACCCTTGAGTTCCTGCACCAGGTTCATGAACTCCGGCGAATCGGTCATTTCCGCCTTGCGCGGGCGCGGCAGCGGCACCTTGATTTCCGCCTTGATGCGTCCCGGCCGAGCGGTCATGACGTAGATGCGATCCGAGAGGAAAATCGACTCCTCGATATCGTGGGTGATGAACAGCACCGAGATGCGGAATTGCTGCCAGATGTTGGTCAGGATTTCCTGCATCACGACCCGGGTCTGGGTGTCGAGCGCGCCGAACGGCTCGTCCATCAGGAGCACCTGCGGGCTGGTCGCCAGCGCGCGGACGATGCCGATGCGCTGCTTCATGCCGCCGGAAAGCTGGTCGGGATAATGGTTCTCGAACGAGAGCAGCCCGGCGAGATCGAGCAGCGAGCGCGCAGTGATGTTGCGCTTGTTCTGGTTCTCGCCCGCCATCTTCAACCCGAACTCGACGTTCTTGCGGACCGAAAGCCACGGAAACAGCGAATACTGCTGGAACACGACGCCGCGGTCCGAGCCGGGCCGGGTAATGGGCTTGCCGTCCAGCACCGCTTCGCCTGATGTCGGCTTGACGAAGCCGGCGACGATGCTGAGCAAGGTCGACTTGCCGCAGCCCGAAGGCCCGATCAGCGATACGAATTCGCCGGGCTGGACGTTGAGCGAGACATCCTTGACCGCCACGACCGCGCTGTCGCCGCTGCCGAAGGTGACGCCCATGCTGCGGACGTCGATGAAGCCCTTGCGAACCTCGGTATCTGCGTCGATGACGGTCATCGCTTGCTCCCCGATGCGAAGGCCAGCCACGGCATCAACAGGACGCCGACCATTCGAATGATGCCGCTGCACGCCAGGCCAAGGACGCCGATCGTGATCATGCCGAGCATGATCGCGGGATAGTCCACCAGCGAGTAGGCTTCCCAGGTGAAGTAGCCGACACCGTACTGACCGGAGATCATCTCGGCGGCGATCAGCGAAACCCAGGCGACGCCCATGCCGACCGCGAGGCCGGTGAAGATGTGCGGCAGCGAGCCCGGCAGGATCACATTCCAGAACAGCTGCGGCTCATTGGCGCCGAGGCAGCGGCCGGCCCGTATCAGCACGCCGTCCAGCGAGTGAACGCCGTGAATGGTATTGAGCAGGATCGGGAAAAACGCGCCGATGAAGGTGATGAAGACGATGGCGGCCTCGTTGTTCGGCCACAGCATGATCGACATCGGCACCCAGGCGATCGCCGGGATCGGCCGCAGGATCTCGGTGACCGGCATGAACAGGTCCCGCACGCGCGCATACCTGCCGATCATCAGTCCGAGCGGCACGCCGATGGCGATCGCAATGGCGAAGCCGGTCAGAATGCGCCGCACGCTCATGGCGATGTTGTAGACGAACTTGTTCGACAGGCCGACCTGCATCGCCTGCTGAAACACCTCGGCGGGCGTCGGAACGTTCTTGAAGCGGATATAGAATTCGAACCGGTATTTGGTTCCGAGATACCAGATCAGGAACAGGGTGCCGATCGAGACGCAGGCCAGCACCGCCGTGATCATCCGCTCGCGCGTGATGTGCTTCAGCAACCCCTGCGCCACATCGCGCAGGGAAACGATCGGAACGATCTCCGGCTCCGGTGCCACCGGCTCGATGGTGGCGGGTTTGGTCAACTCGGGCGTTTCGTGCGAAGCCGGCTCGGGCGCGGATGCCACCATGCTCTCGACCACTCGCCCGGCGTCGGCGTCGACGCCGGGGATCGGGACTGCTGCAATATTCACCCTGGCCATGCTGCCCATCGGATTTCCCTATTGGCCGACGTTGATCGCGGTGAGGGCTTCGGCGTAGGTCGCAACCTTGCCGCCGTTCTTGGCGGCATGCGCCTCCGCGTCCTTCTTCAGCAGGAACGGCACCACGTCCGGCTTTTTGAGGTCCGCCTTGATGGCGTAGAAGGCGGCATCGGCGAACAGCTTGATGCCCAGCTCATGATCGACCAGATAGACCGCGTTGAACTTCTTGCCTTCAGCGGTGTACTTCTTGACGCCGAGCAGGGTGCAGACCGGCGAACTGAACGGCACGATATCGCCGCCCTGGATCCAGACTTCGCCGACCAGCTTCGGATTGTCGACCGGCACGTTGCAGACGGGATCGGTGCCCTTGACGTTGTAGGTATCGTACGCGGCAAGCTGCTTGTCGTAGTCGAGCCCGAGTTCCTTGTAGGTCTGCCGCACGTAGCTGTCGTTGACCCAGGCGCCGATATCGAGCGGCTTGATCATGTTGAGCTTCTGCAGGATCGCGTAGTTGGCGCCGATCGAATCGACCCAGGCTTTCTTGATCGTGGGGTCGAGCGTATGCACGCCGCCGGGGCCGAGGAAGACGTAGACCACTTCCTTGTTGATCTTGGTCCATTCCTCGACCTTCTCGGCGCCGACCTTGGGATTCTTGCGCATCCAGTCGTTCGCTTCGAGCAGGGCCTTGAGATAGGCGACGACGATCTCGGGATATTTCTCGGCAAAATCCTTCCGGACCACGACGCCGTGGAAGGTCGGCACCTTGGTCTCGGCGCCGTCATAGATCTTGCGGGCGAAACCCTTGAACGGCAGCAATTCGGCGAAGGGGACGAAATCGCCATGCGCGTCGATGCGCTTTTCCTGCAGGTTGGTGGTGCCGACTTCAGGCGATTGCGAAACCAGATTCCAGAAATCCGGCGACAGGCCGCGCTTCTGCAGCGACGTCAGCATCATGCCGTGCGCGGCGGAGCCGAACGGCACCGAGACGTTCTTGCCCTTGAGATCGGCCAGTTCGTAGAACGGCGAGTCCTTGTGGACGACGATGCCGTTGCCGCCGCCATGGGCGTTATAGGCGATGATGGCGATCAGCTGGGTTTCGTTCTTGGTGGCCTGCCCGGTGGCGCCGTTCACCATCAGCGGGTAGTCGCCCATCATCCCGATCTGGATATTGTTGGCCATCATGCCGTTGGTGATCGGCGGACCGGACGTGGAGTTCTGCCAGGACAGCGTGTACTTGAAGTCCTTGTACTTGCCGGTCTTGGGCAGGTGCTTTTCAAACAGGCCGAGTTCTTTCAGGACGACACCGCCGGTGACGGTATTGGTCGTCGTATTCTGCGTGCCGATACCGATCTCGAGGGTGGTCTGCGCATTGACCTGAACGGTCATCAGCGTGACAGCCGCCGCGGCGAGCATGGGCAGTAAACCAGGGACTTTCGAGGCAGGGCCGACGCGCATGAGAACAATCCTTTCGAACTAAACCATGTGGGAATGTGAGACGATGTCGGTGCGCGGCGCTGCGGCGGCACCAAGCGAAAGCTGCCTGGCAGCGGACATTCGTTTTTCATTATTGTGCAAGCGACGTGCCATTAACCCTGTGCGGGAGGCACCCGCCGGGCACGGATCGCCAGGAACATGCGCAATGAAGGAATTGAATGCCATCTTGCCGTCAGCTCGTTGCTTCCATCACGAACGGTCGAACGTTCGATGGCCAAGTCTGAACGGCTCACTGGCGATCTGGAACGGCAAAGGCTTCGAACAAGCAACGTATTGCGAAGAAATGTCAGGTTGCTCAATAAATGGACATCGCTGGCGCGGGTACTGGCGATTCAATGAGCAAGTGACCGCGGTTTAGCCAAGGCCGGCCGGGAATCGGAGAATCGCGGCGTCCGGGAAGCACGTCAGCGCATGCGGTCGGTCCGATGACGTCGGCTGGCGACAGGCATCAAGCCGCCTCTGCGCATGCCAGGACACGTTCCGATGCAATGCGAGAATGCGGCGGCGTCCTGGCATACCCCGCGCGGCGCATTGACTCGCGTTGCCTGCGTCCGCTTGCCGCGGCCTGCTTCAGCAAGCAGCGCGCGATCTCCTCTCAGGCCTCGCCCGATGCCGCGATTTTGGTGGTCTTGCCGTCACGGATCTCGCTCAGCAATTCGGCGTTCTTTATCACCAGGTTCGCGCCGTGCATGTGCAGGATGCCGAGTTCGGCAAACCGTTTCAGGCTGGTGGTGACGGACTGGCGCGTGACACCCGTCATGTGCGCAAGGTCGGCGTGGGTGAACGACGCGGCAATCAAGGTGCCCTCGCGCTCCTCGACACCGTACAGGTTCATCAGGTGCAGCAGCAGTTGCGAGAGACGTTCGATCGGCGACCGCGTGCCGAGCATTTGCGCCAGCGCCGAATAGCACTGGCCCTTGAAACTCAGGCCTTCAATGATGCCGATGGCGAGCGCCGGGATCGTCAGCACCATCTGGCGCAGCACGTCGCCGGGCAGATGAAGCACCGTGCTGTTGACGGCCGCCGCTCCGGACCAGATGTGCAGGCCCTGCCTGAACACCTCCGGACCGCCGACGAAATTGCCGGAATGCCAGTAGGCCAGCGTAATTTCGCGTCCCGATGGCGCGATGTAGAACACCTTGATCCGCCCGCTCTCGATCAAATAGATGCCGTCTTGCGGGCTGCCCTGGCTGAACAGCTTGGCGCCGCGGTAGAGCACCTTGCGCTTTCCGGACTCCAGCACGCGGGCTTTTTCGCCTTCCGTCAGGCCGCGAAACAACGGAGGGGGTCCGCTGCGCTGCGTTCCCCCCTCAGTCATCAGCAGAGCCCCGAATTGGGGCTCGCCGGCCTGGGGCTTCTCCGTTGGAGTCCGTGGTGGTGACAGGTTCTTGCTCATCCCGTATCCGCTCGAAACCGAGACTGTACCAGAGCTCAGGTCGAGACTGAAGGCCAGCGGACCATTGGACGCAACGAGCTTTCAGCTCGGCCGCGCCAATGGCCGGCGGATCAGCTCCGCTTTCCCTTGCCCCTGACCGAGGTCAGGAGGGCCTTGTCGAGTTCGATGCGTTTCTCCAGAAATACCGTCACGGCCTTGATGCGCGCGATATGCAGCAGGTCTTCATGCACCGAAAGCCAGATGTCGCGCATGGAGAACAGTTCCGGCATCACCGGCCGCAGCTCCCGGTCGTTCGCCGCGACATAGGACGGCAGCATCGCGATGCCCTGCCCGTTCGCGACCGCGATGTATTGAGCGACCAGGCTGGTGCTGCGGAACACGGTATGCGTGGGGCGCAGGATATCGGAGAGCCAGCGGTTTTCCTTGCTGTAGATATGATCCTCGATGAAATCGATGAAGGCGTGGCTCTCGAGTTCCTTCAGCGTTTTCGGATAGGGATGGTCGTCGAAATAGTTACTCGAGCTGTAGAGCGATATCTTGAACTCGCCGACCTTCTTGACCGACAGGCGCTTGCCCTGCGGCCGGAAAAAGCTGACGAAGATGTCCGCCTCCCGCCGGCTGAGGTCCAGCAGCCGCGTATCCGTGATCAACTCGACCTGAATGGAGGGATAGACCTTGTTGAAATCCCCGATGCACTTGGTGAGATAGAAGCTTCCGATCCCCTCCATCGCCGCGATCCGTACCGCGCCGCCGGCATCCGCCTGCTCGATCCCGATGGCTTCCACCATGGAGTTGGCCTGGCTCTCCATGCCCTCGGCATATTGCAGCAGGCGCAGCCCGATTTCGGTCAGGGTGAAGCCGGATTTGCTGCGCTTGAACAGCGTGGAATTCAGGCTGCGCTCCAGCTCCCGGATGCGCCGGCTCACCGTGGTATGATCGACCTTCAGCTTCTCGGCCGCGCGAACGAGGTTGCGCTGACGCGCCACTTCCAGAAAGTAGACGACGTCGTTCCAGTCATAGCGGAGCTTGCGCTGTGGCTTGGCCACTCCCTTGACGATCCTTCGCGGCTGCCGGCGGCTGGTGCCACCGGCCTTCGAATCGCGATCGAGCAACACTCCCATTTTCGGGTTCGGCTAGGCCGCGACGATCGGAGCGTATGTCTCCACCAGCCGGTTTGCAAACATATCGACCTTCGGGATCATCAGCTTCTGGCGGCAGACCGCGAGATCGATGTGCTTGGGCATGACAGCGCCGAGCTTCAGCACCCGCGGCGCCGCGACGTTGATATCCCATTGCGGGAAGCCGTTCGGCGGAATCACGACGCTGCCGCCGGGGTAAGGGCAGTCGGTGCGATTGGCCAGCACGACCGCCACCCGGTTGTCCTCGGCGCGCGGCACCGCCAGCAGCTCGCGTTCGAACGGCTCGCGCAGCGCGGCGGGCCACAGGATGATGTCCGCGCCCCCGATGGCGAGACAGCGCGAGGTTTCGGGAAAGACCGCGTCATAGCCCGACATCACGCCGATGCGGCCGAACGGGGTGTCGAACACCGGATAGTCAAAGCCCGCAACCGCCCATTTGCGTTCCTCTGCGGTCAGATGCGTCTTGCGATACCGGCCGATTTCCTTGCCGTCCGGCCCGACCAGCACGGTTGTTACATACATTCCGGCCGCTGCCCGCTCGACGATCGGGGCGGCGATCAGGCAGCCATACTTCGCCGCGATGGCGGCGATGCCGGACAGGTTCGATGCCGTCTGGTCGGCCAATGCGGCGGCTTCTTTCGCGTTGAGGATACATTCGCCGGAGAACGCATATTCCGGCAGCACCAGAACCTTGACGCCAAGCTTCGCGGTGTGATCGACCATGGCGAGCACCTCGGCAACCGGCGTGTCATCGGTGACGTGCATCTGCACGGCGGCGACCTTGGTCACGGATTTCGACGGGATCAGCGGCTTGTCGGCTGCGCCGAACACCGGCGTCTTTTCATAGGGCAACGCCATGGCCCCGTAGGTATCCGGCCGCCGGTCGGCGATCTTGTCGTTGGCGGCATAGATCGACTTGTCGGCGGCGGCATCGAGATCGACGTCGCAGATCGCCATGCCGTGGGTGTCGTAGGGAACCTTGGAAAGCACCCTGCCCTTCGGGTCGACGATCATGCTGCCGCCCGGGTAATAGATCGACCGTTCATAGCCGGCCTTGGTGGCGGCGACGAGCCAGACGCCGTTTTCGTAAGCCCGCGCCGGGCCCCACATATCGGCCTGATCCATGGCGAAGAAATTCGCCATGTCGACAATCACTTCCGCACCCTGCATTGCCATGGCGCGGAAGATTTCCGGAATCCGGCCGTCGAAACAGATCAACAGGCCGATACGGCCGAGATCGGTGTCGACCACCGGACATCCGCGTTCGCCGAAGCTGAACCAGTTCTGGTCGTGGGTGGCCAGGAACTGCTTGTGATAGTGGCAGGCGAGCTTGCCGTTGCGGTCGAACATGACCCCGCTGTTGAAGATCTTTTCCCTGGCGGGATCCCATTCGGTGATGCCGCTGGCGATATAGACGCCGTGCTTGCGGCTCAATTCCGAAAGCGCGGTGACGAACGGCCCGTCGGTCACGGTCTCCGCAAGCTCGCGGCAATGCGCCGGCGAATCGAACAGGTAGCCGGTGTCCATGCATTCCGGGAACACGATCAGCTCGGCGCCCTGCCGCACGGCGGCCTCGACGTATTGCGTGGCCAGCGCGATGTTGTAGTCGAAGTCTCCAAGCCGGGCGAGTGTCTGCACCGCGGCGGCGCGAAAACGGCGCTTCGTCATATCCATCTCCAGTTATCGGTTGTTGCTGTGTTTCATCCACGCCATCGAAACCTGACGGCAGTCAGTTGCGGCGCGGGACGTCACTTCTTGACCTCCTGCCAAAAGCGATCGAGGCAGTGGCGCTTGAGCGCCATGAAGCGTTCCCCGGTGGTGACCTCGAGGTTGCGTGGCCAAGGCAGGTCTATTTCGACGATCTCGGCCACTTTGGTCGGCCGTCGCGTCAGCAGCACCACCTTGTCGGCCAGTTCGATCGCCTCATCGAGATCGTGCGAAACCAGCAGCATGGTGGTCTTCGTCTTCATGAAGATCTTCTGCAGCTGTTCGCGCATGAACATCGTCATTTCGTAGTCGAGCGCCGAAAACGGCTCGTCCAGGAACAGCACCTCCGGCTCCGTTACCAGCGCGCGCAGGATCGAAACCGCCTGCTGCTGGCCGCCCGACAGGGTGTAGGGATAGGCATCGAGATCGATCCGGACCTCGAAATCGGCGAGCAGCTTTTCCACGCGATCGCGGCGCTCCTTGCGGGGGATGCCCATGACCTTCAGCGGATAATGGATATTGTCGATCGCCTTCAGCCAGGGGAACAGTGCCTCGCGGTAGTTCTGGAACACGTAGGATATCCGCGTATCGCTGATGCGCTGGCCGTCATACAGGACTTCGCCTGAATCCATCGGCATCAGGCCGGAGACCATGTTGATCAGCGTGCTCTTGCCGCAACCGTTGGGGCCGAAGATCGAGATGAAATGCCCGAGCGGCAGATCGACGGCAAAATCGTCATAGACCACGGCGTCGTTGAAGGTCTTGCGCAGGCCTCGGATCGTCATCAGGGCCTGCCGTCCCGGCTTCGACGCGGCAGTCTGCGACACCTCTGCTGCTGCAGGCTCCATGGGCCTGATCGGCGCGACGTTGCTCTTGACCATCTTCAGGTTCCGAGCTCGGCCCTGGTCAGCAGCTTTTCGCGCACGTTCAACGGTCCGGCCAGCACCCCCTCCTTGATGAAGATATCGACCAGGGCCTGATACGACTTGATATCGGTGTCGTTGAGATCCTTGAACCCGCGCAGATAGGGCTGGGCCAGCAATTCGAGCTGATCCGGCTTGATCGGCGTGTATTTCGGAATCGCCGCCTTGTATTTGGCGAAATCCGCATTGACGAGGTCGGTCGCCGCATCGATCACGGAGACCACGCGCTTGGCGACGTCAGGACGTTCCTTGAGAAATTTGGTCGTCATGATCGACGCGCCGGAATAGAACGGATCGGCGATGACGCCGGCCACCGGATTGGTCATGGCGCGCATGGCCTTGCCGGACGCCACCGCAATCGAGCCGACCGGCTCCAGCGACAGCGTTGCATCCACGGTGCCGCCGACGACCGCCGGCACCTGCATGGCGACCGCCAGATCGATCAGCTTGACGTCCTTGTCCGGATCGAGGCCGGCGGCGCGCACCATGTGCCGCGAAATCGTCCGCCACTGGATGCCGGGCACGTGACCCAGCGTCTTGCCCTTGAGGTCGGCAAATACCTTGATGGGTGAGTCCGGCTTGACGATCAGGCCGTCATTGATCCTGTTGACCGCGATGCCGCCGCCCTGCAGGCCGAAAACCTTGAGCTTTCCCGGAAACTTCGACTCCGCGATCATGGCGATGCCGGCGGCGGCACCCGGAGGTCCGAAGTCGGCGCGCTCCGCGATCAGCGCGTCGATGATCTGGTTCGGCGATTCCATCTTGTTGGAGTCGATTTCGATGCAGGCCTTCTCGAACAGCTTCTCCTCGATCGCAACGTAGTAGGCGGTGGTCTGCATGATCGGCAGCCAGGCGGCCGTCACCTTGTCCATCTTGTCGCAGGCGGCATAGGCGCCGCCAGAGCCGGCGGACATGGCGACCGCGACGGCGGCGGCGAACAGAACTGATTTTGACATCGCATTTACCCCTGGAGAGATGGTTGAAATGGCGGCGGTCATTTGCCCGACCAGTGGATGACGGAGCGTTCGAGGAAGAGCAGCAGGAGGTTGAGGCCGTATCCCATCGCGCCCGCCACCAGGATCGAGCCGTACATGTCGGTCAGCGAGTAGGAGATCTGCGCATCGATGATGCGATGGCCCATGCCGTCGGTGGCGCCGATGAACATCTCGGCCACGATGATCACCACCAGCGCGAGCGACACCGCGGTCCGCAGCCCGACGAAGGTTTGCGGCAAGGTCTCGAAGAAGATGACGTCGCGGAAGATTCGCAGCGACGATGCGCCCATCGACCTGGCGGCGAGAATGCGCGTCTGCCGGGCGTTCATCACGCCATAGGCGACGTTGAAGACGATCACCAGCCAGGCCGCGAACGCTGCGACGGCGATCTTGGCGAGATCGCCGAGACCGAACAGCAACAGGAACAGCGGAAACAGGGCTGTAGCGGGGGTCGAGCGAAAGAAGTCGACGATGAACTCAACCGAGCGGTAAACCGCCGCCTTGGCGCCGAGCACGATTCCTATCGGCACGCCGGCGACGATGGCGATCACGATCGAGTATGCCACCCGCATCAGCGTGCGCGAAAAATCCTTGGTCATGCTGCCGGACCAGATGTTGGCGGCGGTATCGCGCAGCGTTTCGATCGGCGACGGCAGCAGATCCTTGTTGACCCATCCGCCCTTGGCCGCGAGCCACCAGACGGCAATCAGCAGGATCGGACCGACCGCAAGCTCCAGCGCGCGGCGGGATCCCTTGCTGTTCAATCTGGAGAATGCGTTGCGCATATCGGCTCTGGCCTTCCCGAAAGACCGAGCGTCGCTTGCACATCTTGCTCACGCCGTTTGGCCACCGTGATCATTGCCCAACCCGACGGAAAGGAAATGCCGAGTTGTGCAACGCACTGTGCATTTTTGCATATTCAAAGCAAATTGATGGCTGATCAATTTGCACTCATGCATGCACAGTTTTTGGGCAGCGTCTCGGCGAACTGACGATGGGAGATCGAGCGATTGATGCAACCAGACGCAAAGACGTTAATGCCCGGCACATGGCCGGGCATTACGATCAGGTGGGATGTCGCGCGAGCCGGCACTTCGCGCCTTACGCGACGAAGCACGAAACAGTCAGCCCTCGAACTTGAAGGATACCTTGAGCTTGGCGCGGTAGGCTTCGATCTTGCCTTTGGCGTCCAGTTGCATGTCGAGCTGGACCACTTCGGCGACGCGCAGATCGCGCAGGGATTTGCTGGCCCTGTTGACGGCGGCGGCAGCCGCCTTTTCCCAGGAATCCTTGCTGGTGCCGACCAGTTCAATGACCTTGTAGACGCTCTCTGCCATTGTCGTCCTCCCGTTGCTGTTAGGCAGGACGCAGGTGCTCCTGCCGCAAGGCCAAGCCTAGCACCGGGATACCAGCGCCGAAAGGATGCGGCGCAACATGCTTCCGTGTGACGCAGGCGAGCATCGCGCCAGTTTAATGACTCCCGTCAAAAAAATGACCGGGCGGCAGTTGCCGTCCGGTCATTCGGATCATTTGCTTACTACAGCGATGCGCTGCCTCAGATCGCGTATTTGAATTCGGGCATCGCCTTCAGCTGATCCTTGGTGGCGCTGATCACGGCATGGTCCGGATACCACGGATTGGGCTTCGCCGGCGTCGCGGCAGTGGTAGCGGTGTTGGCCGCGCCCGTGGTCGTGGTGGAGCCCGGACGGGGACCCGCCGCGCCCCCTGCGCCCGCCGTGCCGGTGTAGGCGATCGGCTCGGTGACGAACTTGACCTTGTCGAACGGCAGCGCGACCAGATGCTCGCCGACGCCGAGGAAACCGCCGACGCCGATCACCACGCCCTTGATGTTGCCGCTCTTGTCCATCAGCAGATCGTTGATCGAGCCGAGGCTCTCATTGGCTTCGTTATAGACGCTGAGGCCGACCAGTTTCGATCCGCGCCAGTTGCCCTGGAACGAGGTATCGGAAGCGGCAGCGGCGGTCGCCGGCTTGGCGCTGTCCGTGGTTGCGGCCGGAGTTTGCGCGAACGCGACGGTCGCGAGCAACGCGGAACCGACCAAACCAGCCGTCATGAATTTTGCCAACATGTGAAGTTCTCCCTGAAATGAAATCGATAGGGAGAAAACCCGCCACGCTGTCGCCCGTTCCCTTCGCCGCACACATTTTCGAGATTGGCGAAGAAGGTTCCGCGCCGTCACGCGGGCATCAAAATGCGCTGCGCTGCCGCGCGTCTCTGACGATTGTTATGCAGCTGCGATCAGAACCCGCCCCAATAGGGCGGCGTTCCGTAATAGCGATGCAGCTCGGTCTCCTGCGAGCGGTCGCCCCAGTCGAAATCCTTGTCGGCGCGGAACGACGGCGCGCGCCGCAGCTCCTCGTCGTCGATGTCGAGTTCGTAGGCCTCGAACTTCGGATTGTAGCTGAGACGCGCCCACGGCAACGGCAGCAGGTTGGTTCCCATGCCGAGGAATCCGCCGAAGCCGAGAATGGCGTAGGACACCTTGCCGCTGATCTTGTCGATCATCAGCCGCTCGATGTGGCCGATCTTGTCGCCGTTCGGTCGTCGCACCGCAGTGCCTTCGACCCGGTCGCTCGCGATCAGCTGGTGCGGTTTGGTCATGACATCGGTCATCATCATCCCTCCCTGGGTTGATGAAAGCAATTAACGCGATGCCCGCCCAACTGTTCCTCAGGCCGTTCCGTCAGGCCGCCAGAGCCTGCTCCGAATGCGATGCATCGTAGAAGGCCACCGCTTCGAACTTGTAATCGCAGGCCTTGCAGTGCCAGAGATAGGAAATCCGCCGTGGACCATTCTCGGTCCAGTCGGGTGCCGCGATCGGCGCGCCGCACTGGGCGCAGGGATTTTCACGGGGCAGATAGCCGAAATCTCTTCGGGCCATGCGCATCTCCCTTGTGGTCGTCTTTGGGTATTGGATGTGGCTGAACGCAAATTGGACAGGATCACTGCCGCATACGAACGCTGGGTTGATCGTAATTATTGTCGTGCCTGAAGTCTAATCAACAACTGTGACGGCACCCAAATCGTAGGGTGGGCAAAGCCAACGGTCGCGCGAATGCGCGTCCGATGGCGTGCCCACCATCCTTTTTCGCTGGTGGGCACACTTCCACCTTCGCTCTTCGAGCTCGGCGGAAGCTTTGCCCACCCTACGATTTCGAATTTTTCACTTCGCCTTGGGATCGACGGCCGGCTCGATCGTATGCACGGCACCGGGCATACGCAGATGAATGGTGGCGATGTCGTCGCTGTAAATTTTCTGCCAGCCGTCGATATGATCGAGCAGCCTGGTCGCCGCACTTTGCGTGCGCATCAGCGTCGCCTCGATGCTGTATTGCTCCAGCAGCCGGAACAGGTTTTCCGGCTGCATCAGGCCGGAGGCCGCGTTGTGGTCGACGAAGAATTTCTCGCCATAGAGTTCGGTGCGGCCGTCGATGAAGGGGGCGACGCCGTTGGCGATCAAATAGCCGCCGAAATCGTAATCGTTGAACACGCGCGAAAGATTGAGTTGCTTCAGCGCCGCCACCGCCGCGACCGGCGAACCGCGGGTGTGCGGCTCGAAGCGATGCACCGACGCCCAGGCCATGGTCCCCGCCAGCAATACGATCCCGACGCCCGCGAACAGCACGCCGCGCGGCGCGGCGCTTGAATGGACCGGCTCGGCGCCGCCGATCTGCCGCGCCAGCGGAGCGGCGAGCAGCAGCGGGCCGAGCAGCGCCAGGATTTCGCCGGCGCGCGCCTGCGAGAGCGCCATGTGCAGCAGGCCGAGCAGCAGCACGATGCGCAGCGGCGGCAGCCGGATGCCGCGATACAGCGCCAGCCCGATGCCGAGCAGCAGGCAGACTTCGAGCGCGCCGAGGCTGCCGAAATCGGCCGGCCGCCATTCCATGATCAGCGGCAATGCGGCGCCGAGGCCGAGAATTTTTTGCGAGGCCAGCAGCGCATGCCAGCCATAGGGCGTGGCAAAACTGGTCAGCAGCGCGGCGAAGCCGAACGCCGCCCAGCGCAGGATGAGCGTCTTGCGCAAATGCGCCTCCGCGCTCACCACCGCATCGAGCGCGATCGGCGCGATCAGCACCAGGCCGAACACAAAGCCGCCATGCAGATTGGCCCACAGCGCCATCAGCGGCAGCAGCCAGAATGACGGCGCGCGGCGCCGGTCCGCCGCCGCGATCATGCCGCCGACCCACGCCACCATGACAGGCAGCGCCAACACATGCGGCCGCGCCAGCAGATGCGGCACCGTCAGCGCCAGCGCGGCGGCGATGAACACCAGCGTCGTGCTTTCGCTCAGGCGCCGGCACAGGAATTTCGCCAGCAGCGCGAAGGTGGCTGATATCGCGCCGGCCGCCAGCACCACCGGACCGCTCCAGCCGAAGACGGCATAGGCTTTGGCATAGAGCACCTGCGCCAGCCACTGTGTCGAGATCCAGGGCTGGCCGCGCATGGTGAAGGAATAGACGTCGGTTTCCGGCACGGCGCGGTTATCGATGATCCACTGCCCGACGGTGATCTGCCACATCGTATCGGGATCGATCAGCAGCCGGTTTCCGGCCAGCAGAAACAGCGCATAGATGCCGGCGCCGACCCATAGCGGCAGCAACCCGCGCAGCGGGCCCGCCTGCTCGGTGGCATGGGTAACGGACAGGGTCATTGACGCGGCCGGATTTGAGGGCTTTACAGCCGATCGAACCACGCCAGGGCATAATTCTTGGTAAATCCACCCCCTCGGGGCGGGAACAAACCCCTGACAAAGCCGGGTTTTTGCCACATCGCCGCCCGGCGATTGCAACAATCCGGGCCTTCAAACGTTCAACCCCGCAATCCCGCCCGTTCGAGGCCTTTTCCCAAATGAAACGTCTGCTCTCGCTCGCATGGCTCGTCGCCATGGCCGCCCTGCCATTTTCGCAATCCGCCCAGGCACAGCGCGCCGATTACGAGGCGATGGTCGCGACCCACGCCCAGGCCAACGGGGTTCCGGAAACGCTGGTGCATCGCGTCATCGTGCGCGAGAGCAAGTACCAGGCGCATCTGGTCGGGCGCGGCGGCACCATCGGCCTGATGCAGATCAAGCTCGCGACCGCGCGCGGCCTTGGCTACACCGGCGATGCCGAAGGCTTGCGCGATCCCAACACCAACCTCACTTACGCGGTCAAATACCTCGCCGGCGCTTATCGGGCCGCCAATGGCGACGCCAACCGCGCCGTCGGCTATTACGCCGGTGGTTATTATTACGCCGCCAAGCGGCAGCGGCTGGCGGGCAGCCGGCACGAACATGCCACCCGGGTTGATCGCGCCTGGAACGCCCGCGCCGAGGTACCGAAGCGATAGCCCTCGTGTCCCGGGCGCGACATTCCGTGCAGTTCCCCGCCAGACGCGTTGACACCCCGCGCCATCGGCTTACATTAGCCCTGTTCCGAGGGGAGCTCCGATGAGGAGCTGAGATACCGCACGCTCAAAACGCTGTTCGCAGCAGGAGAGACCGCGGTGACCCTTTGAACCTGATCCGGGTCATGCCGGCGAAGGGACAGGGATGTACCAGAGTTCGAAGCCACAGCGCGGGCCGTTGCCCGCAGCTTTCAGGGGGGATTCCCCCGTTTCCATCATCGGCGCCGGCATTGCCGGCGCCTGGCAGGCGCTGTTGTTCGCGCAGGCCGGCCACGACGTCACGTTGCACGAGCGCAGCGACGAAGCGATGATGCTTTCCACCAGCCACTGGGCCGGCGGCATGCTGGCGCCCTATTGCGAGAGCGAGATCGCCGAACCGATCATCAGCCGGCTCGGCCTGCGCGCGCTCGATCTGTGGCGCCGCGAATTGCCGGATACCCCGTTCAACGGCTCGCTGGTCGTGGCGCACAGCCGCGACCGCAACGATTTCGAGCGATTTGCGAAGCTGACATCCGGCCACAAGCGGCTCGATGCGCAGGCCTTGGCCGAACTCGAACCCTCGCTGGAGGGCCGTTTTCGCGATGCGCTGTTTTTCGCCGACGAAGGCCATGTCGAGCCGCGCCGCGTGCTGCCGAAACTGCACGAACGCATCATCGCCGCCGGCGGCACCATCCGCTTCAACAGCGAGCCCGCGGCCGACGACCTCGAAGGGCTGGTGATCGATTGCCGTGGCCTCGCCGCGCGCGACGACCAGCCCGAGTTGCGCGGCGTCAAGGGCGAATTGATCCTGATCGAGACCGACGAGATTCAACTGGCGCGCCCGGTGCGGCTGATCCATCCGCGCTGGCCGCTCTATGTGATTCCGCGCGAGGACAATCTCTTCATGCTGGGCGCCACCTCGATCGAATCCGAGGACACCGGCGTCAGCGTCCGCTCCGCGCTGGAGCTGCTGGGCGCCGCCTATGCGGTGCATCCGGCGTTCGCCGAAGCGCGGATCCTCGAATTCGGCTCCGGCCTGCGCCCGGCCTTTCCCGACAATCTGCCGCGCATCGCGGTCCACCAGCAGCGCATCACGGTCAACGGGCTCTATCGCCACGGCTTCCTGATCGCACCGGCGCTGGCGGAACTGACGCTCAACTATGTCGAGCGCGGCCAGATCGAC
Organism: Bradyrhizobium sp.; assembly: GCF_030646015.1. Classification (GTDB taxonomy): domain Bacteria; phylum Pseudomonadota; class Alphaproteobacteria; order Rhizobiales; family Xanthobacteraceae; genus Bradyrhizobium. The sequence continues at coordinate 3,031 of NZ_JAUSLT010000111.1, read as the reverse complement.
AACGAGGTGATGCGATGCGTGTGACCGTCAACGGCGAGCCCCGGGAGATTTCGTCGGATCGCGTCGACGCGCTGCTCGGCGAGCTCGACTACGAGGGCACCCATTTCGCCATCGCGCTGAATTACGACGTGCTGCCGAAGAGCAAGTGGGCGGAGACGCCGCTCAAGAGCGGCGACGAGATCGAGATCATCACGCCGCGGCAGGGAGGGTGAGGGTAATGATGGCGATATCTCTCACCACGTCGTCCCTGCGAACGCAGGGACCCATAACCACCGGATGGCGGGGCTACAAGAGGCCTCTCACACGGTGCCACAACGAGAATACACGGCGTATGGGTCCCTGCGTTCGCAGGGACGACGGCTGTGGGTTTGGACGACAATCATGCTGAACTTCTACGGAAAAACCTTCACCTCCCGCCTGCTGATCGGCAGCGCGCTGTATCCGTCGCCGGCGATCATGCAGAACGCGATCCGCGCCTCCGGCGCCGGCATCGTCACGGTGTCGCTGCGGCGCGAGGCTGCCGGCGGCAAGACCGGCGATGCGTTCTGGTCGCTGATCCGCGAGCTCGATGTCACGGTGCTGCCGAACACCGCCGGCTGCCGCAGCGTGCGCGAGGCGGTGACCACGGCAAAACTGGCGCGCGAATTGTTCGGCACCTCCTGGATCAAGCTGGAAGTGATCGCCGACAACGACACGCTGCAGCCCGACGTCGTTGGCCTCGTCGAAGCCGCCGCCATCCTGATCAAGGACGGCTTTGAGGTGTTCCCCTATTGCACCGAGGATCTTTCCGTGGCGATGCGGCTGGTCGATGCCGGCTGCAAGGTGGTGATGCCGTGGGCGGCCCCGATCGGCAGCGCCAAGGGGATCACCAACCGCGATGCCTTGAAACTGCTGCGCGACCGGCTGCCCGACATCACCCTGGTGGTCGATGCCGGGCTGGGCGCGCCGAGCCACGCCGCGCAGGCGCTGGAACTCGGCTATGACGCCGTGCTGCTCAACACCGCGATTGCCAAGGCCGCCGACCCCGTCGCGATGGCCAATGCCTTCCGGCTCGGCGTCGAGGCCGGCCGCATGGCTTACGAAGCGGGCCTGATGGAAGCCCGCGATTTCGCTTCCCCTTCAACCCCTGTCGTTGGGACACCGTTCTGGCATGCCGTATCCTGATAAATTCTATCCCGTCGTCGACACCGTGGCCTGGGTGGCGCGGCTGGCGCTGCTCGGCGCCGGCACCATTCAGCTGCGCGCCAAGGATCTCAACGATTCCGAGGCGCTGCAGATCGTCTCCGACGCGCTGGAGGTGATCAGGGGCACGGATGCAAAACTCGTGGTCAACGACTACTGGCGCGCGGCGATCGTGGCCGGCGCCAAACATCTGCATCTCGGCCAGGAGGACCTGGTCGACGCCGATCTCGCCGCGATCCGCGAGGCCGGGCTGACGCTGGGGATTTCGACCCATGATGACGAGGAGCTGGAAACCGCCTTGCGCGCCAAACCCGATTACATCGCGCTCGGTCCGATCTTCCCGACCACGCTGAAATCGATGCGCTTCGCGCCGCAGGGCATTCCGAAGATCACGGAGTGGAAGAAGCGCATCGGCAATATCCCGCTGGTGGCGATCGGCGGCATCAAGCTGGAGCAGGCCGCCAAAATTTATGCCGCCGGCGCCGACAGCATCGCCGTCGTCAGCGACGTCACGCAAAATCCCGACCCCGACGCGCGGGTGCGCGCGTGGCTGCAACTGCATCCGGAGGCGGCATGACCGGCGCCTGTTGCAGCCCCCCCACCCCAACCCTCCCCCGCAAGCGGGAGAGGGGGCGCAGCGTGCGCGTGTCTACGATCTCGCGCCCAAACGAAATCACTCGCAGCGAACTCCCCCTTCCCTCTCCCGCTTGCGGGGGAGGGTGGCGCGCGCGTCAGCGCGCGACGGGTGGGGGCCGCGGCGCGCACCATGACCAATACGAACAACAAAGCTCCACAGGAGGATAACCCATGAACATCCGCTCCAACCCCGACACCACGCTGCCCGCCGTCACCACAGGCCCGCTGCCGTCCTCGCGAAAGATCTTCGTGACGCCCGACGAGGCGCCGGACCTGCGCGTTCCCCTGCGCGAAATCATCCTCAGCAAGGGCGCCGGCGAGCCGGACCTGCCGGTCTATGACACCTCCGGCCCCTACACCGATCCTTCCGTGACCATCGACGTCAACGCCGGTCTCGCGCGCGGGCGCATCGCCTGGGTGAAGGAGCGCGGCGGCGTCGAGGAGTATCAGGGCCGCGACATCAAGCCGGAAGACAACGGCAATGTCGGCGCCTCGCATGCGGCAAAATCCTTCACCGCGCATCACAAGCCGCTGCGTGGGCTAGGCGACCACATGATCACGCAGCTGGAATTCGCCCGCGCCGGCATCATCACCAAGGAGATGATCTACGTCGCCACCCGCGAAAACCTGGGGCGCAAGGTGCAGCTCGAACGCGCCGAGGCCGCCATCGCCGACGGCGAAAGCTTTGGCGCCGCGGTGCCGGCCTTCGTCACGCCGGAATTCGTCCGCAGCGAGATCGCGCGCGGCCGCGCCATCATCCCCTGCAACATCAACCACGGCGAACTCGAGCCGATGATCATCGGCCGCAATTTTCTGACAAAAATCAACGCCAATATCGGCAACTCCGCCGTCACCTCGTCGGTCGAGGAAGAAGTCGACAAGATGGTGTGGGCGATCCGCTGGGGCGCCGACACCGTGATGGACCTCTCCACCGGCCGCAACATCCACACCACGCGCGAATGGATTCTGCGCAACGCGCCGATCCCGATCGGCACTGTGCCGATCTACCAGGCGCTGGAAAAGTGCGACGGCGATCCCGTCAAGCTGACCTGGGAGCTCTACAAGGACACGCTGATCGAGCAGTGCGAACAGGGCGTCGACTACTTTACGATCCACGCCGGCGTGCGGCGGCCCTATATCCACCTCCCCGCCAACCGCGTCACCGGCATCGTGTCGCGCGGCGGCTCGATCATGGCGAAGTGGTGCCTGGCGC
>NZ_JAUSLT010000099.1 GCF_030646015.1 Bradyrhizobium sp. | reverse complement strand
TCACGCCGCGCATGAACTGCTATTGGCGGCCCGGCTAGGGAATTTTCGGCTTCCTTGTTGGCAGCCGTTTCTGGGTGAATCGCGTCCAGCGCTTCGCGCCCCATCGCCTGTCCCCGACGGCCCGCGCCGCCATGCGGCGCTTGATCTGAATCATGGCTGCAGGCGAAAGCTGTGCCTACATTTTTCCGTTTTTTGCAGCTTGATTTGGCCGCCGGGCACGGTGGCTGGCTCGGATCGGTCACGGAACGGCGGAGGCTTATCATGAAGAAATGGATTGGCGCGGCGATCATGGCGTTCGCCCTGAATTTCGGCGGCTCGGCCGCGATCGATCCGGCCGCGGCAGCGCCACTTGCAAAGGAATCGCAAGCCTCGAACGCGACCGACTTCAGCGCGCATCGGCGCTATTACCGCCACCGCTACCGGCATTATCGGCCCTATTACGGCGCGTACTACCGCCCGTATCGTCCGTACTATCGGCCCTACTACTACGCGCGGCCGGCCTACTACCGGCCTTACCCCTATTACTATCGACCATACCCCTATTATTACGCCCCGGCGTTCCCGATCGGATTCGGAATCGGGTTTGGATTTGGGCCGCGGTGGGGATGGTAGACGCCGCGTCTCGCTGAGCCACTGGTGCAACAGATCGCCCGGGGCATCGCCACCATTGGCGCATTTGCCGACCTGACGGTGAGTACAGAACCGCAGGCTGGAAATAAATCAGGCGCCCGCTCGGGCGCCTGATGTCTGTCTGCTGCAGGCAATCATTGCCCGCGCGCTCAATCCCAGTCCTTCCAGTTCCACGGCTTGAGCTTCCATGGCGTGAACGTCTGTATCCGCCACTGCTGCATTCCGTTCGGCCGGTGACCGAGCCGTGATTCCTGCTTGGCCTCGGGCTCGACGACGCGCCGCACGATGCGGCGGCGCACCTGCCGGGTCGCCTCGCTGATCAGATCGACGAAAACAGGCTTGTCGGCCACGGCCCGCTCCTTGCGAAACGCCTCGCCCTATGAGCCGACAAGTGTGCCCCCAACTGCTTAACGACTTGCTTCCGGAAAGCCTCGGGGTTGAAGCAACCGCGTTTTAGCGCCACTCCCTGATGTCGACGAAATGCCCGGCGATCGCCGCCGCCGCCGCCATCGCCGGCGACACGAGGTGGGTGCGGCCCTTGAAGCCCTGGCGGCCCTCGAAATTGCGGTTCGAGGTCGAGGCGCAGCGCTCTTCGGGGGAGAGCTTGTCGGGGTTCATGGCCAGACACATCGAGCAGCCCGGCTCGCGCCATTCGAAGCCGGCCTTGATGAAGATCTTGTCGAGGCCTTCGGCTTCCGCCTGCTCCTTGACGATGCCGGAGCCCGGCACGATCATGGCGCTGAGATTGGCGTTCACCGTCTTGCCGTCCACGACTTTCGCCGCCGCGCGAAGATCCTCGATCCGGCCGTTGGTGCAGGAACCGATGAACACGCGGTCGAGCTTGATGTCGGTGATCTTGGTGCCGGCCTTCAGGCCCATGTAATTCAGCGCGCGGTGCTTTGAGAGCCGCTTGGCTTCATCGGGAATCTTGTCGGGATCCGGCACGAAGCCGGTGATCGATACGACGTCCTCGGGCGAGGTGCCCCAGGTCACGATCGGCGGCAGTTTTGCGGCATCCAGCCGGATCTCGTGGTCGAAATGCGCGCCCTCGTCGCTGCGCAGCGTTTCCCAGTAACGCATCGCGGCGTCCCAGGCTTCGCCCTTCGGCGACATCGGGCGGCCCTTGAGATATTCGAACGCCTTCTCATCCGGCGCGATCAGGCCGGCGCGGGCGCCGCCCTCGATCGACATGTTGCAGACCGTCATGCGGCCTTCCATCGAGAGCGCGCGGATCGCGTCGCCGGTATATTCCAGCACATCGCCGGTGCCGCCGGCGGTGCCGATCTCGCCGATGATGGCCAGGATGATGTCCTTGCCGGTGACGCCGTCGGGCAGGACGCCGTCGACGACGGCGCGCATGTTCTTCGCCTTCTTCTGGATCAGGGTCTGCGTCGCCAGCACGTGCTCGACCTCGGAGGTGCCGATGCCGTGCGCCAGCGCACCGAACGCGCCGTGCGTGGAGGTGTGGCTGTCGCCGCAGACGATGGTGGTGCCGGGCAGCGTAAAGCCCTGCTCGGGGCCGATGACGTGCACGATGCCCTGACGCTTGTCGTGCTCGTTGTAATAGGTGATGCCGAACTCTTTGGCGTTATCCGCCATCACCTTCATCTGCTCGATGCTCTCGGGGTCCGGATTGGGCTTGGAGCGATCGGTGGTCGGAATGTTGTGATCCACCACGGCCAGCGTTTTCCCCGGCGCGTGTACCTTGCGGCCGGTGGCGCGCAGACCCTCAAAGGCCTGCGGCGAGGTCACCTCGTGAACCAGATGGCGGTCGATATAGAGCAGGCAGGTGCCGTCATCGGCCTCGTGAACCAGATGGTCGTCCCAGATCTTGTCGTACAGCGTGGTCGGTTTGGACATGAGCGTAAGCTCCAAAGGAAAATTCAGGTGAGCGGGTGAGCGCGGCTACGCGCAACTAAACGAACATCAGCGCGACATCAGAGCGCGCGTTCAAAGTTCCGACGTCGCGGAGGTCGTGAACCGTCCGAAAAAGCGGCCAGGCAGACGCGAGCGATCGTCGATCACGATCCGTGCGGCGAGGCGGCATAGGAAGCTGGTCTGATCTGGAACCATTTTAAATTTCTAGCACAGCGCCGGCCATTGCGACAATGAATCGATGGGCGGCGGACGGCTCAGATAGGCATGCCGCAACAAAAAAGCGCGGGGATGAGCCCCGCGCTTTTCGTCACATCTCCATGCAGGAGAATTATTTGGCGGCCGCGGCGACCTTCGGGGCCTTCTCGGGGCGCTCGGTCTTCTTCTCGACGATGCGGGCCGACTTGCCGCGCAGGTTGCGCAGGTAATACAGCTTGGCGCGACGCACCTTGCCGCGGCGCACCACGGTGATCGAGTCGATCATCGGCGACATCACGGGGAACACGCGTTCGACGCCTTCGCCGTAGGAAATCTTGCGAACGGTGAAGCTCTCGTTGAGGCCGCCGCCGGAGCGGCCGATGCAGACGCCTTCATAGGCCTGCACGCGCGAGCGGTCGCCTTCGACCACCTTGACGTTGACGATCACGGTGTCGCCGGGACCGAATTCCGGAATGACCTTGCTGGCGGACAGCCGGTCGAACTGCTCTTTTTCGAGCTCTTGAATGAGGTTCATCTTGAAAATCTCCATCGGCGGCGCGCCCCAGCCTGCAAGGCGCGGGCTGCGCGAACGTCCATCTATCCTGCCATTGCGCGGATTTGGCGCTCCTATACGGCAAAGGCCGGGGCTTGTCACCCGTCCGTCGTGCTTTTTGGGCGCTTTTGGCCAATCCCTGTCGGGGCTTGTCTGGCAGCCCATAAATCCGGCCGCCGCGACCGGGTCAGGGCCTCGGCCTCGGCCCGCCGCCACGCCGCCACCTTGGCGTGGTCCCCGGAAGTGAGGATTTCCGGGATCGGCCGGCCCTCGAACTCCTGCGGGCGGGTATATTGCGGGTATTCAAGTAAGGAATCCGAAAAACTCTCGTCCTCGCCGGAGGCGAGCTTGCCCATCACGCCGGGCAGCAGCCGGACGCAGGCATCGATCAGCGCCAAGGCGGCGATTTCGCCGCCCGAAAGCACGTAATCTCCGATTGAAACTTCCTCGAGCCGGCGGGCCTCGATTACCCGCTGGTCGATGCCCTCGAACCGGCCGCAGACGATCAGCGGTCCCGGCCCGGCGGCGAGTTCCACGACCCGCGACTGGGTCAATGGCCGACCCCGCGGGCTCATCAGCAGTTTTGGCCGATCCGGGGCGATATCGGCGGCGTCGATGGCATCCGCCAGCACGTCCGCGCGCAGCACCATTCCGGGTCCGCCGCCAGCCGGGGTGTCGTCGACGCTGCGGTGGCGGTCGGTGGCCGAGGCCCGGATGTCCCGCGCCTCCAGCGCCCACAGCCCCGACGCCAGCGCCTTGCCCGCCAGGCTGACGCCAAGCGGACCCGGGAACATGTCCGGAAACAGGGTGAGGACGGTGGCGCGCCAGACCTTTGTCTCGGAAGTCTTCGCTTCAGAGGTCATGTCGCAGATGTATCACCTTCGGGCGTGTCGCCCGCAATCTCGTTCGGCAGTTCGATCACCACGCGTCCGCCCGCGAGGTCTACCGTCGGCACAATCGCATTGGTGAACGGCAGCATCATGGTTGAGCCGCTGGGCGGGGCGATTTCGATGATGTCGCCGGCACCGAAATTGTGGATCGCGGCGACGCGGCCGAGCGGCTCGCCCGCGGATGTCACCGCGGCAAGCCCGATCAGGTCGGCGTGGTAATATTCATTCTCGTCGGTATCAGGCAGTTTTTCGCGCGCGATGTAGAGCTCGATGCCGTTGAGCCGTTCGGCATCCTCGCGGGTGACGATGCCTTTCAGCGTCGCCACCAGATGGCCTTTTGCTTCGCGGGCGGTCGCGATCTCGAACGATCGCGCGCCGTCTTTTGTCAGCAGCGGTCCGTAGCTCTGCACCGCGAACGGATCTTCGGTGAAGGTCCACAGCTTCACCGCGCCCCGCACGCCATGCGGGGCGCCGATGCGGGCAATGCAGATCTGTGCCGGCATCGCCACGCGCTGTCGCGCTTACTTCTTGGCTGCGGCGGCGGCTGCAGCGGCGGCCGCCTTGGCGGCGGAGGCGGCGGCAGCCGAGGCGGTCGCGGCGGCTTCGGCGTTGGCCTTGCGCTCCTTGCGCGGCAGGGCCTTTTCCGGGTTGTTGCGCGCGGCGCGCTTGACCACGCCGGCGGCATCGAGGAAGCGCGACACGCGGTCCGACGGCTGCGCGCCCTTGGCGAGCCAGCTCTTGACCTTGTCCATGTCCAGCTTCAGCCGGGCTTCGTTGTCCTTCGGCAGCAGCGGATTGAAATGGCCGAGACGCTCGATGAAGCGGCCATCGCGCGGGAAGCGCGAGTCGGCGACGACGACGTGATAGACCGGACGCTTCTTGGTGCCGGCACGGGCGAGGCGGATAACGACTGACATTGATTTCTCCTTCGGGGTGTCTGTTTGGATGTTTGAGTGAATTGATCGCGATTATTTCTTCTTGCCGAGGCCGGGAAAGCCGCCGAGGCCCGGCAAGGTCGGCTTGCCGCTGAGACCCGTGAGCCCCGGCAAATTCGGCAGCCCAGAGCGCAGGCCCGCGGGCAGATCCTTCGGCAGCGCGGGCATGCCGCCGGCACCGCCGGGCATTTTTTCCGCCAGCGCCTTCATCTGCTCGGGCGACGGCATGCCGCCGCCGCCAAAACCCATGGCCTGCGCGATGCCGGCCATCGGGCCGCGCTTGCCCTGGCCCATGGCCTTCATCATGTCGGCCATGTTCCGGTGCATCTTCAGAAGCTTGTTGACTTCCTCGACCTTGAGCCCGGCGCCTGCGGCGATGCGCTTCTTGCGACTGGCTTTCAGGATGTCCGGGTTCTTGCGCTCCTGCCGGGTCATCGAATCGATAACCGCGACCTGGCGCTTTATAATTTTGTCGTCGATCCCGGCATTGGCGATCTGGTTCTTCATCTTGGCGATGCCGGGCATCATGCCCATCAGGCCCGAGATGCCGCCCATATTGGCCATCTGCATCAACTGCTCGCGCATGTCGGTGAGGTCGAACTGGCCCTTGCGCATCCGCTCGGCGGTGCGCGCGGCCTTTTCCGCGTCGATATTGGCGGCGGCCTTTTCGACCAGCGACACCACGTCGCCCATGCCGAGAATGCGGCCGGCGATGCGGCTGGGATGAAAATCTTCCAGCGCGTCGGTTTTTTCGCCGGTGCCGATCAGCTTGATCGGCTTGCCGGTGACCGCGCGCATCGACAGCGCCGCGCCGCCGCGGCCGTCGCCGTCGACCCGCGTCAGCACGATGCCGGTGAGGCCGACCCGCTCGTCGAACGAGCGCGCCAGGTTGACCGCGTCCTGGCCGGTCAGCGAATCCGCGACCAGCAGCACTTCATGCGGGTTGGCGGCGGTTTTGATTTCCGCGGCCTCCGACATCATCTCTTCGTCGAGCGTGGTGCGGCCGGCGGTGTCGAGCAGCACCACGTCGTAGCCGCCGAGCTTGGCGGCTTCCAGCGCACGTTTTGCAATTTGCGCCGGCTTCTGGCCGGCCACAATCGGCAGGGTCTGGATATCGAGATCGCGCCCGAGCACCGCGAGCTGCTCCATCGCCGCCGGGCGGTAGATGTCGAGCGAAGCCATCAGCACCTTGCGCTTGTCGCGCTGGGTCAGGCGTCGCGCCAGCTTGGCGGTGGTGGTGGTTTTGCCCGAGCCCTGCAGGCCGACCATCATGATGGCGACCGGCGGTACGGCGTTGAGGTCGATGGTCTGGCCGTCGGAGCCGAGCGTGGCGACCAGCTCGTCATGGACGATCTTCACCACCATCTGGCCGGGCGTCACCGACTTGACCACAGTGGCGCCGATCGCCTGCTCGCGGACGCGATCGACGAAGCTTCTGACAACGTCGAGCGAGACGTCGGCCTCGAGCAGCGCGCGGCGCACCTCGCGCATCGCGGCATCGACATCCTTTTCGGACAGCGCACCGCGCCCCGTCAGT
>NZ_JAUSLT010000097.1 GCF_030646015.1 Bradyrhizobium sp. | reverse complement strand
CCGGAACGTGCCGCCGCACCGCCGCCGCCGCCAGCCCCGCCGCCGGCTCCTCCGGCGCAGTCCAGCGCCGACCAGAATCTCGCCGAGATGGCGCAGCGGCTGGAAGCCGCCCTGCGCCGGCCGGCCGCAGAGACCGTGGCGCCCCCGGTGGCGCCCGAGCCGCCGCAAGGCCGCACCGCACCGCGCAGCGAGCCGATGCCGCCGCCGGCGCCGGTAAAGAGCGGCTTCGAGAATCTCGAAGACGAGATGGCGTCCTTGCTGGGCCGTCCAAAGAACCCTTCGTGAGGCCGGCGGCCTCCCCGCGTAGAGTTGTTTTACTTCTTGCCACACTGATCGCCGCCGGAGCGCTCACAGCTCCGGCGTTCGCGCAGGACATCAGCATCAATCTCGGTGGCGGTGGCGGCGGCGTCACCGAGCGCGCGATCCAGATGATCGCGCTATTGACGATCCTGTCCGTCGCGCCGTCGATCCTGATCATGATGACGTCGTTCACCCGGATCGTGGTGGTGTTGTCATTGCTGCGTACGGCTTTGGGCACCGCGACCGCGCCGCCGAATTCGGTTATCATTGCGCTGGCGATGTTCCTGACCGCGTTCGTGATGGGCCCGGTGCTGCAGAAATCCTATGACGACGGCATCAAGCCCCTGATCGCCAACCAGATCGGCATCGAGGACGCGCTGCAGAGGGCGTCGGTGCCGCTGCGCGGTTTCATGCAGAAGAACGTCCGCGAAAAAGACCTGAAACTGTTCATCGACCTGTCGAAGGAGCCGCCGCCGGCGACGCCCGAGGACCTGTCGCTGCGGATCCTGGTGCCGGCCTTCATGATCTCCGAGCTGAAGCGCGCCTTCGAGATCGGCTTCCTGTTGTTCCTGCCGTTCCTGATCATCGACCTCGTGGTCGCCTCGGTGCTGATGTCGATGGGCATGATGATGCTGCCGCCGGTGGTGGTGTCGCTGCCGTTCAAGCTGATCTTCTTCGTGCTGGTCGACGGCTGGTCGCTGGTGGCGGGCAGCCTGGTGCAAAGCTACGGCGGGTAGACCGAAACGCCAGGGCCTGGACTCAAAACGCCAGAACAACCCCATGCAAAGTGGCGTCACCAGCGCTTTCGGCCGCGTCGTTCCGGCTGTCGCCTCGGCCCACAACCGGCTCGGCGGCAATACACCCAATGTGCTGGTCGGGGTGGCGGATTTGGTGCAAAGTTACGGCGGATAGACTGACGATTGCATCGGCGACGTTAATTGTCGTCCGTTTCCTGAAGTGACGGACAACCGAATGCCCTTTTTTTCTTGCGGGGAGGCATAAAAGGTCATTGTATTCACACTTGTACGGCAACCCCCGGGGGGGCCGTCCAGAAGTAACCGATCATTTCCACGTTGTTTTGAAAAACGCTTGCATCCCGTTTTTTTTCGATGCGGATCGGCTTCTGGCGAGGAATTTTATCGAGGACCTTTTCATGTCGGATTTCATCATCGCCGCAAATGTTGGACGATCCCGCCTCGGCCGGCGGTTGAGGACCTGCTTCAGCGCCCTGGCGGCCACCTGCTGCATCGCAATGATCCCGGACCGTGCGATCGCGCTGTCGATGGAGCAGGCGAAGGCTGGTTGCGTCGAGACCATCGGAAGATCAATGGTTCAGTCATGCATGGCGGGGCAGGGCAAGGGCCCTGACGCCGAGCAAAAACGGGCAGCCTGCCGCGCCAAGGCGACCCCGAGCGTGCGGGCCTGCGTGATGGCGGCGCTGAACAAGGCCAATGGCCGCGCCAATGTTGCGATCGCCGTCGACGACGGCAAGACGAAGAAGGAGGCGGTCGATCTCGGCAACGCGCTGCCCGCCGGGTTCGTCGCACCGCCGCGAACGATTGCCGACATTACCACCGTTCTCGACAACGAGAAGCCCGATCCGGCGACACTCGCCAAACTCAGAGAAGAGGCAGAGGACGAGCCGGAAAAAGGACTCTCGGTGTCCGATCTGGCGGAATTCTACTTTGACCGCGGCAATGCAAAGTCGGTCCTTGGCCGCTATGCGGACGCCATCGCCGACGGGGAGAAGGGTCTCAGCATCGCCGGAAATGGCGGTGATCCGCTGCTGAAGCAGCGTCTTCGCGGGTTTGTTGCGTTGCAGAAGCAGTCCGTGGGCGATTTGAAGACAGCTGTCGAGATGTTTCAGCAAATGATCCGCGAGACGCAGAACGTACGGGGCATGGGGGGGCATATCTTCAGCGCCAGCCGGAACATCATGCAGGCGCTGATCCTGAGCGGCGACATCGTGCAGGCCGAGGGTTATCTGCGGCGGATGCAGGCATACCTGACGGATGTGCGAACCAGCGGCATTCCGCAGAAGCGGGAGGCCTACAATGTCAGGGGCCGAGGTTGGGAAGCTGATTTCGAGAATGGGCGGGCGACGATCTTCGAAGCCCGCGGACTATATCGCGAGGCGGAAGCTTCATACAGGAAGGCTGCGGATTACAGGAAAGCCTGGATCCCCGATCTCAAGAAAATCGATTATGGCCCGAAGGAAACCCAGGTTAGCCAGATTGCGGATAGCGATCTTCTGAATGCCGCGCGCATGAAAGCGAAGCAGGGGCGGCTCGCCGAAGCGGAGGTCGACGCGCGTAGCGCACTGCTGGCGCGGCTGAAAGCCCAGGGCAAATACAATCCGCTGACAACGCGTTATGTGATGGGTCTTGCCGGAGTTCTGGTCGAACAGGGCCGCTATGCAGATGCGGAAATGCTGATCCGCTCGGCGCTCGACATTCAGCGCACCGTCGGCATTGGAGACGGCACCCAGTTCAGCGCGCAGATTCTGTCGCAGCTGGGGGCAGTTCTGAACTTCCAGCGCAAGTCCACCGAAGCCGCCACGGTCTATGCCGAACTGGACAAAGCGATCGCCAAGTGGGAACCGGGGCGCAAGCAGGTGCTCGAACTGAACGGCTCCCGCATTTCCGCATTGTATGCTTCGGGCCAGGTCGAAACCGGCATCGCGGCGGCGCAGGAATTGCTGAAACGCGACGTCGGCCGGGTCGGCGAGAAGCATTTCGACACCGCCGCGGCGCGCGGCACGCTGGCGGTCGGCTATGCCATCGCGGGGAGAGATGCGGACGCCATCCGCGAGTTCAAGGCGGCGATCCCGATCCTGATGGCGGCCTCGCGCGAGAACGCCGACGACGATGACGACACGGTCAGCGCCGCGCGCAGCCAGCGGCTGCAGAACATCGTCGAAGCCTACATTGCGATGCTGGCGAAGAATAACGACAACGCCACCGGCGAGGTCTCGCTGGAAACCTTTGCGCTGGCGGATTCGATTCGCGGCCAGTCGGTGCAAAGGGCGCTGTCGGCGTCGAGCGCGCGCAGCGTGGCGAAGGATCCCGCGCTTGCCGAATTGGTCCGCAAGGAGCAGGATTTCGGCAAGCAGATCAATGCGCAGCTCGGCGCGCTCAACAACGCGCTGTCGTCGAATGCGCGCGACGAAAAGGTCGTGAAGGCCACCAACGCCTCGATCGACAAGCTGCGTTCCGATCGCGACAAGGTGCGCCTGGAGATCAACCGGAAGTTCCCGAGTTACGCCGAATTGATCGACCCCAAACCTCCCACCGTCGAGCAGATCAAGGCGACGCTGACGCCGGGCGAGGCGATGCTGTCGTTCTATTTCGGGCGGCGGGGCAGCTTCGTCTGGGCGGTGCCGAAGGACGGACCAGTGACGTTCGCGGCGGTGAAGGTCCCCGCTGGCGAGATCGAGAGCAAGGTGCGCAAGCTGCGCGAGGCGCTGGAGCCGAATGCGGCGATGATCTCCGACATTCCGGCGTTCGACGTCGCGCTCGGCTACGAGCTCTATTCGCTGTTGCTGAAGCCGGTGGAAGCCGGCTGGAAATCGGCGAAGAGCCTGATCGTCGTGACCAACGGCGCGCTCGGGCTACTGCCGTTGCCGCTGTTGCCGACGATGCCGGCCGAGATCAAGGCCGGTGATGAACCGCTGTTCGCGAGCTATCGCAATGTGCCCTGGCTCGCGCGCACCCATGCGGTGACGATGGTGCCGTCGTCGGCGGCGTTGCGAACCCTGCGGCAACTGCCGCCGGGCAAGCCCGAGCGCAGTGAGTTGATAGCATTCGGCGATCCCTATTTCAGCAAGGAGCAGGCCGCCGAGGCCGATTTGGCTGCCCCGGTGCAGGTAGCGGATGCCTCCGGCATCATGACCCGCGGCGTTCCGCTGAAGCGTCGGAACAGTCCGAAACTGGACGGCGTCGATAGCGCCGAACTAGCGCTGCTGCCGCGGCTGCCGGATACGGCGGAGGAACTGAAATCGATCGCGCTGGCGCTGCAGGCGGATCCCGCGAAGGTGCTCCATCTCGGCAAGGACGCCAACGAGAAGGCGGTGAAGGCGATGGATCTGTCGGGATTCAAGGTGTTGGCTTTCGCGACCCATGGTCTGGTGCCGGGCGAGTTAAACGGACTGACGCAACCGGCCCTCGCATTGTCGGCGCCCGCACTTTCCGGCAGCGACGGCGACGGGTTGCTGACGATGTCGGAGATCCTGTCGATGAGGCTCGATGCCGACTGGGTGGTGCTGTCGGCCTGCAACACCGGCGCCGGTGCCGGCGCCGGTGCGGAAGCGGCGTCGGGTCTCGGCCGCGCCTTCTTCTACGCCGGCACGCGCGCCCTGCTGGTGACGAACTGGTCGGTGCATTCGCAGTCGGCGCGCGAACTGGTGACCGACCTGTTCAAGCGCCAGGCCGACGACAAGAGCTTGACCCGCGGCGAGGCGCTGCGGCAGGCGATGATGGCGATGGTCGACGGCGCCGGTTACACCGACGCCGCGGGCAAGACCGAGTTCGCCTATGCGCATCCGCTGTTCTGGGCGCCCTACACCATCATCGGCGACGGCGGGAAACGTTGAGATGGCAAGCACCTTGCGCAGACGCACGGGCCGCATTTTAGGTCTTGCGTGTGGGTTGCTGATTTCCGGCGCGACCATGATCCCGCCGCAGGCGGCCGCGCATTCCGGCGCGAGCGCCGTGAAGGAATGCCGGATGACGGTCGGCAAACCGATCGTGCAGGCCTGCGTGCGATCGCGCGTGCAGCATCAGGGCGGCAAGCCGCGAAACTATGTTCGATCCTGCCGAACCGATGCGATTCCTGCCGTTCGGGCCTGCGTCCAGCGGACGGTTCCGCACCTTGTGGAGAATTGCCGCAGCACGGTAGGCCGCCCCATGGTTCAGGCGTGCGTTCGAAACCGCGTTCAAAGCGACGGCGGCCCACCGGACCGCTTCGTCGAGCAGTGCCGGTTGTCGATCTCCTGGGCGGTGCGGGCATGCGTATGGCGCTCGGCCGCGGTGACAGCCGCGGCGGGAGGCCGATAGATGGTCCGGACACATTTTTTCCTTTGGCCTGCGTGCTGAAGTAAAGTTACTTTTGGAATGGAGGATTGTGATGCGCTTACTCTCACTCGCCGGGCTGGCGATCTGCATGTCCGCTGGTTTGACCGTCGCCGAGCCGGTGCACGCCGCCAATCTGGTGTTGATAACCTCGGACGAGGCGAAACTGCCGCCACCGAAGGGGGCGATTGCCATGTCGGCGCGCGGCGTCACCCGCGGTCCGAAGGTTGAACTGGTGCCGCAGGCCGGCGCGATCCGCTCGCCGGTCCGACTCCAGCTCAAGTTCCAGACCTATGGCGGATCCAAAGTCGATCTCGATACGGTACAGGCCACCTATCTGCGCACCCCCAATGTCGACCTGACCCCGCGGATCAAGCCGTTCGTCAATACGACGGGAATTGACGTACCCGCTGCCGAACTACCGCCCGGCGATCACATGGTCCGCGTCGACATCAAGGATTCGGAAGGCCGCACGGCCACGGCGAACTTCGTTCTGAAGGTCGAACAGTGAAAGCATGACCACTTCAACGGTGCGCTGTCCGTTCTGTTTCTCGGAGAAGGAGGCGGCCGCGCCGGTCTGTCCGACCTGCAATCGCGAAACCGAAATTCCGGCATCGCTGCGGAAGGAGCTCGAGGATCTCATCCGGATACGCGACCAGTTGCGTGACGAACTGGCCGAGAAGGAAGCGCGGCTATCCATGGGCCGCGGGCGGCCAACGGGAGGCCCCGATGCAGCCGGCGCCTGAGATGGCCGGGCGAGTGCGGCGAGAGACCCCTCTGTCGCCGATCGGCTGCAACGCGCCGCGCCCTGGACGCGACCTCTGATGGAGTGCCCGTTCTGCGCTGAAACCATCAAGGACGAGGCTGTCGTCTGCAAGGACTGCGGGCGCGATCTGCGCCTCGTCAGACCCGTCATTCTCGAAATTCATGACCTCGTCAGCGAACTCGACGGCATGCAGCACCGGCTCGACAGCGTCAACACGCAGCTCGCGCTGCGCGATGCGCCGGCCCGCTTCATTGCGCGCTATGCCGCGTATTATGTGATACCGGCGGCGCTGTTGTTGCTTGTCGCGCACTATTTGATCACGGTTCAGTTCAATCTCTCTCCGCTCTATCTGCGGCTCGCATCGTTCGCCATCCCGTTGCCGTTTGGCATGGCCGCCTACATCGTGAGCAGGGTCGGGGTTCGGAGCGCGTTCGGCCTCGGCGCCCTGGTTGCCTTTTTGAGCGTCAGCGGGATGCTCACGGTGATCGGGATCATCGACAACGTGCCGATCATTCCCCCGACGTTTCTGGAGTGGCGGGAATCGTTCGAGTACGGGCTCAGCATTGCGCTCGCATTTCTCACCGGCAACATCCTCGCCTTGCTAGTGTTTGTCGTGCTGCCCACCACGATTGAATCGGGCGGAAAGCCGAGCGCGGGCGCTTTCCGTATCGCGCGGACGCTCGGCCAACATGTCGGCGAAGAGGGACTGCGCCGCCGCGCGCGTCGCATCCAGGATCTGATGCGAACGGTCGGCCCGCTGGCAGGTGTCGTCGCGACCGCGGCGGGTTCGGCCTATACCGGCCTCAAAGGCATTATCGGGGGCTGATCATGCGGGCGCTTACCGGGAACACCGCTCAAGCCTGGATCGCCCGAATGACTGGATTAGGGCGGCGACTTGCCTATGATGTGTCGAAACGCCTTGGGAACCCGGGTCCATGCAACAAAAATTCGACCGCGCCGCCGAGGATCTCGGCAACTCGATCCATCTCGAACACGTCAATGTGCAGGTGCCCGACCAGCGGCTGGCCACCTTGTTCTATGTCGCCGGGCTCGGGCTGACCCGCGATCCCTATCTGATGGTGTCCGACACCAACATGTGGATCAATGTCGGCCGCAGCCAGTTTCACCTGCCGAGCGGCGCGCCGCAGGTGCTACGTGGCCATACCGGCCTCGTGATTTCCGGTCGCGAGGCCCTGCTCGCCCGGCTCGCCGCCGTCGCCCCCAAGCTGGCCGGCACCGCCTTCGCCTTCAGCGAGCACAACGACTATGTCGAGGCGACATGCCCGTGGGGCAATCGCGTGCGCTGCCATGAGCCGGACGCCGCGCGGTTCGGGCGCATCACGCTCGGTATCCCCTATGTCGAGTTCGATGTGCCGGTCGGGACCGCGAAAGGCATTGCCGCCTTCTATCCTGAGATCATGGGAATACCCGCCGAACTGAAGAACGGCGACGGCTCGGTGGCGCGCGCCAAGATGGGCAAGGACCAATACCTCCAGTTCCGCGAGACCGACCGCGCGCTGCCGGACTACGACGGCCACCATGTGCAGATGTACATCACGAATTTTTCCGGCCCCTACCGCCGGCTGCTGGATCGCGGCCTGGTCTCGCAGGAAGACAACCCGTACCAGTACCGCTTTCGCGACATCGTCGATCTCGCCGACGGCCGGCCCCTGTTCACGGTGGAGCACGAGGTGCGCAGCGCCACCCACCCGATGTACCTGCGGCCGCTGGTCAACCGCAATCCGGCCTCGACCAACCAGACCTATGCGCACGGCCACGACCAGTGGGAGTTTGCGATGGGACCGGACCAGTACGACGGGCGATGAAACAACAATGCTCCCGTCGCAACGCGAACTTTTTGAGATACCGCGCGATATCTGCTACCTGAATTCGGCTTCCTACAGTCCTTTGCCGCTGAAAACCCTGGAAGCCGGCCGCGAAGCGGTCGGCCGCAAGGGCAAACCCTGGACGCTCGACGCCGGTTTCGCCGGCCGCCAGCACGACCGCGCGCGCATCGCCGCCGCCCGGCTCATCAACGCCGATCCCGCCGACGTCGCGCTGATCCCCTCGATCAGTTACGGCGTGGCGACGGCGGCAAAGCTGTTGACGATTCCGCGCGGCGGGCGCGTGCTCGTGCTGGAAAACGATCACTCCTCGCCGGTGCTGGAATGGCAGACGCGCGCGGACGCGCAGGGTTTTGCCGTCGAGACCATCCGCCAGCCCGACGATGGCGACTGGACTTCGGCGGTGCTTGCTTGCATCGAACGGCCGGGCGCGGCGCCGGTTGCGCTCGCCTCGATCTCATCGGTGCACTGGTCCGACGGCGGCCTGATCGACCTCGACAAGGTGGCGACCGCGCTGCGCCGGCAAGGCGCCCTCTTCCTGATCGACGCGACGCAGAGCGCCGGCGTGCTGCCGCTCGACGTCAGGCAACTCGATCCTGATTTCGTGATCTTTCCCACCTACAAATGGCTGCTCGGCCCCTATGGCCGCGCCTTTCTCTACGTCGCAAAGCGTCATCAGGACGGCACGCCGCTGGAGCAGACCCCGGCGGGCCGCCGCGATGTGCGCGCCGAGAACGCGGTTTATTTCTCCGACACCAGCTATGTCGGCGATGCCAGCCGATTTGACATGGGCGAGCGCGATCATTTCATCTCGCTCGAAATGGCATCGATCGGCATGGAGATGATCGCCGAATGGGGCGCCGCGCGCATCGCGCAACGTCTCGCCATGCTGACGGAGCGGATCGCGGAAGGCGTGCGCGATCTCGGCGTCGGCGTCCCGCAGCGTCACTTGCGGGCGCCGCATATTTTGAGCCTCGGCTTCAAGGATGGAACGGCAAAAGCGCTGGTCGAGGGGCTTGCCACCGAGGGCATCTACGTGGCGCCGCGGCTCGGCCGCATGCGCGTCTCGCCCCACGTCTTCAACGACGAGGCCGATGCCGACCGATTTGTTGCGGCGCTGGGCCGAAGGCTGCGGGATTAGCCACCGCCAACGCTACTTCCGTTCCAGATGCCACGCGCCGTCCCAGCCCTCGCCGGGCGGCGCCGCGGCCATCTTCTCGATACGTTTGATGAACGTCATCGACGGCCCGTCGCCGGGCATCGCCACTAGCGCCGCTTCAAACGACCGCCGCGCCTCGTCCCAGCGCTGCGCCCGGTAGGCGGCAAGCCCTTCGGAATAGCTGGCGCGCAATTCCAGCTGCGCTGCCGTCAACTCTCCCTTCGCGCCCATGATCTCGAACACCGCCTGCGGCCGGGTCTGGCCGAGCGTCACGATCCGGTCGATCTCGCGCGCTTCGATCGCGTCGGAGGTAGCAGCGATCGTCGCCTCGGATACCAGGATGCGGCCGCCATATTCCTTGTTGGCGCTCTCCAGCCGCGACGCCAGGTTCACGGTATCGCCCATCACGGTGTAGCTCATCATCAGCTCGGAACCGATGCTGCCGACCAGCACCTCGCCGGTCGCAATGCCTATGCGGATGTCGAACGCGTTGGGCAGCGCGCGGACCCCGAGCAGTTCAGGCAATTCGGCCCGCAGCTGCGGCACGAGCTGCAGCATTTCCAGCGCCGCCAGGCTCGCCAGCCGCGCCTGATCGTCGGCGGCGGCGAAGGGCGGTCCCCAATAGGCCATGATGGCGTCGCCGATATATTTGTCGATCACGCCCTGATGGGCGCGGATCGGCGCCGACATCGTCGAGAAATAGCGGTTCATGACCTTCACCAGCCCTTGCGGGGTCATGGCTTCGCTGGTGCCGGAAAATCCCCTGACGTCGCAGAACAGCACGGTCATGACGCGCCGCTCGCCCTCGGCCGCCAGCGCCGGCCCCGCGATCAACCCTTCGACGACGCGCGGATCGACATATTTGCCAAAGGTCTCGCGCAGCCGCTCCTTGAGCCGCAACTGCTCGACCATCTGGTTGAACGCGGTGGTCAGGTGGCCGATTTCGTCGCGCGAGGTGGCGACGATCGTTCCCTGCAGATTGCCGGCCTCGACGGCTCTTGCGCCCTCCAGCAGCCGCCGCACCGGACGGGTGACGCCGGTGCTCACGAGCGCGGCGAACACCAGACCGAGGATGGCGGCCAGCACCGTCAACAGGATGGAGATCAGCATCACCTGCTGCTGCTTGCCAATCGTCGAATTGGCGTCCCGGCGCAGCAGCGCCAGCATGTCCGACCGAATGCCGTCGAGCTTCCTGTTGAGCTCGTCGCGGAGTTCATCGACGCGCTCCATTTCCCCGGCGAGAGCCTTCCTGTCGCCGCCGTCAAGCGCCACCAGCAGGCGCTTGATCTCGGCGTCGAGACGGCGCCTTGTGTCGTCGTTGATGGCATCGATACGGCTCTCGAACTGGCTGAGCGTCGATACCTCGCCGGGCGCAGGACCCTTCGCGATCAGCCCCTGGATCAAGGCGCGCGCGGCCAGGATTTCCAGTTCGACCTGCCCGCCAAGCGAGTCATAGCTGTTGCGCAGCGCGGTCTGCTGACTGCCGTCGTTCGGCGACTGCAATCTGTCGATGATGATCCGGCGTATCGTGATGCCCTGCTCGAGCGAGCGGATATTGGCCCGCGCCAGATCGCCATAAGCGGGCACGTAGCTGTAAGTGAATTCCTCGATCCGGGTCCCGACCTGCATCACCAGCACCACGGTCCAGATCGCGGTTATCACCATCAACGCGATCAGCGTCACCGCGATCCCCATGATCTTGTTTCGAATCGAAAATTTGATCACGGCGGACGGCCTCTTCTGATGCGCGGGTGACCAAGCATATATCCGAGATGCGGAAGCGGCGATATGCGCGGGTTGGGCGCGGCAGAATCGGACCCACGCTTCGTCATTGCGACGTTGACATAGATCATTCTTGGTCATCGTGGAGGACGTCAGCATGGAGGCTCAACCGAGCCGGAAGGACCGCATGACATTAGCCGTCATCAGAGGGGGTACCGCGCTCGCCGCCCTCGCGCGCGAGAACCGGGGACGGACCCGCAATGGCATCGCAAGTTTGGCGGCGGCTTGCGCCTTGCTCACGCTGGCCGCCATGCCGGCCCCGGCGGCGAGCCGTGTCAGCGCGGAGGAGCTTGCCGCCTGCAAGGCCCTTTCCGACCACGCCGCCGAGCTTATTCGTGCCGGCCAAACCGTCATGAGCACCCGCGCGCAGCTTCGGCGTTGCGTCAGGATACAGCACGCCGAGCGGCGGCGCGCGGGCCAACCAGCAGAGATCGGCAAGAAATGACAGCGACGCCCCGGGGGCCGTGGACAGCCTCCTCACGACAGGACGAACCGTCGAATCCCGCCTCGGACAAGCACAAAGCCGTTGCCGCCGCGGCAACCTTCGCGATAATTTTTAGCTTCGGTAACGCAGTCTTCGCACCTGTCGCTCGATGGCCGTGGCGTCGGTCAAGCCGACGGAATGCGAATGATCCGCTGCTAAGGGGGGCGTCATGAGTCCTTTACTGCGAGAGATCCGTCGCACCCCCCTGCTCTGGTTACTGGCGTTTGTGCCGGTGCTGTTCGTGGCTCACAAGCTCCGGCCGGAGGCGCACACGCTGCACTTCGTGCTGTCCGTCCTGGCTGTCGTCCCGCTGGCCGCGTTGCTCAGTCACGCCACCGAATCCGTGGCGGCCAGGACCGGCGACACGGTCGGAGGCCTACTCAACGCCACACTTGGAAACCTGACCGAACTAGTCATCGCGCTCACCGCGCTGCACGCCGGGCAACATACCCTGGTGAAGGCATCCATCGCCGGGGCGATCGTCACCAACACCCTGTTCATGTTGGGCGCTTCGTTCTTCCTCGGCGGCCTCCGGCACCACGCGCAGGAATACAACCGGGCCAGCGCCCGCCTGCAGGCGGGCCTGCTGTTTCTGGCCGTTATCGCGATCCTGATCCCGTCGGCGGTCTCACAAGCCGATTCCGTGGCGGGGTCGGAATTCATGGGAACCTTGAGCATCTGCCTGTCCGTCCTGCTCATCGTCGTCTATGGCCTCGGCCTGCTGTTCTCGCTCAAGACCCATCGCGAATTCTTCGGTAGCGCGGAACATTCGGAAGCGGGCGAAGCGCCATGGCCGCTAGGTCTGGCCCTGGCCACGCTGGCCGGGGTTACCGTGCTGGTCGCGCTGGTGAGCGAGGTGTTCGTCGAATCGGTGCAGGAGGCGGCGGTGACATTCGGGATGACAGCCGCGTTCGTCGGTTTCATCGTGGTGGCGCTGGTCGGCGGAGCCGCGGAGATGGTTTCGGCGTTTTCCGCCGCGCGGAAGAATCGACTGGACCTGAGCGTGGGCATCGCGCTGGGAAGCGCATCCCAGATCGCACTTTTCGTCGCTCCCGTGCTGGTACTGCTGAGTTATGTCATCGGCCCGGCGCCGATGAACCTGCAGTTCTGGCCAGGCGCGGTGGTGATGATGCTGATCGCTGCCATGACCGCCTCGCTTGTGACCAACAGTGGGCGCTCGGCATGGTTTGTCGGCGTGGTCGTTCTGACGGTGTACCTGATTTTCGCCATGACGCTTTACCTGTTGCCGCCCAGGCAACAGGGTGACGGACCCGGGCCTCGAACTACAACTGAACCCCCTGCTCACCGCGCATCGCAAATGAGCAAGTTCGCGACGCTTGACGCCGCCGCGCCGGGGTTCGGAAGGCCAGGATATTCCGCATAGCCGGAGCGATTCATATGCTGCGCCAGCTTCTTGTGAGTATTGCCATCAGTGTTTGCAATATCGCGATCCATGCAGTCGTGATGGAAGCGGTATTGCGGGCGGCGCGCGCCGCGAGCGGGCGCGCAACGTCGCATCAATCGCTTCAACTGATCGCCGTCATGACCGCGACCGTATCGGTCTTGATGGCCGCGCATATTGCCGAGGTGATCGTCTGGTCGCTGGGTTACGCAATGGTCGACGCCGCGCCTTCCGGCACCGATCTGGTCTATTTCGCCTTTGTAAACTACACGACGCTCGGCTACGGCGACGTCACTCCACTGCAGCGCTGGCACTTGATCGGGCCGATGACCGCGATGAACGGCGTGCTGTTGTTCGGCTGGTCGACCGCCGTCATTTTTTCGATCCTGCAGAAAACCTGGCGGACAGGCCGGACCAACGGGGGATAGCGGGCAGCAGGCTACGGACGCCGGCCGCGTACCCTGCCCGCTTCTATCCCTTCACATCATACTGCTTGCTGAGGTGGTCGCCGATCTGGACCAGCATCATGACGCTTTCGGGATAGCCGGGTTTTGCAATCGTCGCATCGTCGGCTGAGGCGCGGAATTCCCAGCTGTCGCCGTCGCGCAGCACGGAGATTTCGATGCCATCCGGACCGTCGGCATGGACCTTCAACTCGGCTCGCGCCATCGCAATCAGCTCGGCTTCGGTCTTGACGGGCTTGTTCATGGCGACGGCTTGCTCCGGGGCCCTGGTTTGCCGCAGCTTGCCGGTTCGGCGCGCCGCTGTCGAGGGGACCACGGGGGCCGCGACGCTCTACCGCTTTGCTTCCATGCGCTTGAGGCCGACGATCTCCGGCAGCGAGCCGGTGTGGACCGGCTCCCCCTTCATGGTTTCCGGCGGCAGCGGCGCCCTGGCGCTGGCGTCGGGGAAGCGCATCTTCATTTCGCGCAGGAAGCCGTCGAGCGTGTCGACGCTGGCCGCCATTTTCGCGATCATGGCGAATTCGGCGCTGCTGGCGCCGGTCGACTTGCCGGCGGTCTCGAACGCGGCCCGGTCGGCTTCGCCGCTCATCAGCGGCGCATATTTCTCGCGGAAGCGCGCCAGGCCGATGGCGTCCTCGGCCAGCGCGTATCCGACCACCGCGCGGATCACGTCGCCCTTCTCCACCGGGTCGAGCGGTTTGAAGTCGCGCCAGCGGTCGGCGTAATACAGTTCGATCTGCTCGGCGGACTCGCGCCAGCGCCGCGACGCCCAGTAGATGTCGGAACGCAGCCGGATCGCCTCGCGGCCGTTGATGTTCGAGATGATATCGAGCGCGAGGTCATGGCGTCCGACGTCGCTCTGGGCGCGCGATTCCAGCAGCAGCCGCTGCGTGCGCAGTTCGCCGGAAAGATCCGCGATCCGGGTGGTGCGGAGCGCCGATATCGCGCGGTCCGGCTTGCGGCTGGTGAGGTAGACCATGGCCAGACGCGCCGCGACCTGGGCGCGCGCCGCACCCTCCAGCCGTTTGTCGACCTGATACTGCAGGAGTTCGCTGGCCTGATCGAGCAGATCGACCGCGACCAGCCGGTCCGCCAGCCGGCGGATCATCTCGTCGCCGCGCCGTCCGATCGGCGTCAATTCGCTGTATTCGTAAAACATCCCGAGCGCGTCGACCGGGCGAAGATCGTCGCCCTTCGGACTGAGATAGATCTGGGCGAACAGCGCCGCCGACGCATCCTGGCCGGCCCGCGAAATCTCCGAATTCGGCTGCAGCCTGGTGGCGGCCTTCGCCGCCGCCAGCGACTCGCCGTAGCGTCCGATATCGGTATAGATCTTCGCCATCATCTGCAGCGCCCGCACCTCGATCGCGTCGCCGCGCCACAACACCGCAAGCGTCTCCAGTTCGCGCAGGGCGTCGGTCTGGTTGGTCTCGTCGCGCCGCTGGCGCAGGATGATATCGAGCAGCTTGGCCTCGGCGGCCGCGGCGCGGTCCGAAGATTCGATCGCGACCTTGTATTCGCTCTGCGCGTCCTTGTCGTGGCCGAGCGCCTCGGCCAGCCGGCCGAACAGCACCGCCGTCGCCGCTTTCATCTCCCTGGGAACACCGACCACCTGCATGTCGCTGCCGCGCTTGGCGGCGCCGGAAAAATCCCTGACCTCGAGCGAGGCGCGCATCGCTTCCGAAATCACGATGCGCTGCAGCTCGATCGGCAGCGAGGTGATGGCGAATTCGACGTTCTTGAATTTCTCCCGCGCTTCCGCCCACTTGCCCTGGCGCGCATAGGCCAGCGCTTTCCACAGCTGCGAATCGTAATTGGTTCCGATCACGGGATTGGCGAGGTCCTTCAGCGCCTGCTCGGGACGGCCGATCAGGATGTTGGCGACCACACGCACCATCAGGGCGATCGAGTCCTCCGACCCCGGCTTGGCGTCGGCCAGCGCGAGATCGGCGGCGCCCTTGGCTTCCCAATACATCCCGCGCGACATCAGGAAGCGGGCGAGGTTGATCCGGGCCTGGGTGCGCTGAGCCGGCTCCAATGCCCCCGCCGCGGCGATCAGCTCATCCTGGCGCGCGATGAAGTTTTCCGCCTGGTTCTTCCGCCACTCGGTGACGTCGAAAATAGGTCGCACCGCCATTGTCGCGCGCTCGGAGGCGACGTCGGCCGATGACAGCGTCAGGCCGCCG
Organism: Bradyrhizobium sp.; assembly: GCF_030646015.1. Lineage (GTDB taxonomy): Bacteria > Pseudomonadota > Alphaproteobacteria > Rhizobiales > Xanthobacteraceae > Bradyrhizobium. Next base: position 33,740 of record NZ_JAUSLT010000097.1, on the reverse strand, counting down.
GGACGGCCGATGATGACCCTGTCGGACGCGACCTCGGCGATGACGTCCTCGGAAGTGGGATGCACCGCGACGCCGTGGATCGATTCCAGCAGCGACATCTCGACAAAATCATGCTGCTTGATGAGGCCGCGAACCGGCAGCGGCGCCGTGACCACCAGCAGCGTATCGCCGGCGTCCGGATCGATGAACCGGTGCAGCAGGCCGGGCCTCGACAGCGGTACGGTGACATTGGCGAGCGCGGGATCGGTGATATTGCGGATCACCACCAGCGGCAGCTGCGGCGACTGCATCGTATCGGCGAAGGTGAGCATCCAGTGCGCGCCGCCCTTGTCGTCGCCGGTCAGCGAAGGCATTTGCGGGCGGTTGAGACGGATGCGGACCGCCTGACCGTTGTCCAGCGGCAACCGGCTGACATCCGCGATCAGCGCCCCGCCCCCCCTGCGGATCAGGTCGACATCGATCGGCTGCAGGGAATCGAACACCAGCCACACGGTATCGGCGCGGCGAAACAACGCCGCGGGCGTAGCCGCCGCAAACGCGAACGTCACGCGCAGGGCATCGCTGTCCCGCCTGGCGGTGACCGTTGCGGGGCCTGCGCCGACCGGCATCGCCTGGACGGCGGGCGGCGCCTGCATGGCTGGCGGCAACCCCTGAGGCGCCGGCGGCGCCTGAATCGCCGGCGGCGCATCAACGGCAGGCGGATTGACATTGACGGGCGGCGCGGCAACGGCCGGCGGCGCGACATTGACTGGCGGCGAGATATTGGCTGGCGGCGCCTGGGCCACCTTCGGGGCGCTGGCTTCCGGCGGCGGCGTGGCCGTGACCGGCGTTGATTTCGGCGGGGCTGCGACCACGGCGGCCGGTGCCTGCTTGGACGTTTCCTTGGGCGTTTCCTTGGGCGCCTCCTTTGCCGGCGGCGGTTCGGACGCGGGCGCGACCTTCGCCGCCTGATCGGGCTTGATCTCGATGTTGGCCTGCTGGGCGAAGGTTTCCGAGGTCAGCGGCACAATCCCCCCGAAACGCTGGAATGCTGGAGGCTCCGCAGACTTGGCGGCTGCGGCCGACGCGGCCGATGCCGGGGCCTGCGAGACATCGGCCATTGGCGAGCGCAGCGCCGGCGGCTTTTCCGACTGCTGGAAAGCGACGTCGATAATGTAATTCTTCTCCTCGCGGAAGGAGCGGACATCGACATCGCCGATCAGCACGACCTCCACCAGGGAGGCTTCGCGCTCGATCCTCTGGCCGATGGAAGCGATGTTCGACGGCAGCGCCAGCTTGGCGTCCGCGAGGTCGAAGGAGAGCGCGGCGTTGAACAACAGCGACAGTCGCTGGTCGTTCAGCACGCTGGAGACGCTGATGCCATCGGGCATTTCGAATACGAAGCGCACGAAGGTCGGCTGCACCGAGGCGCGGACCCTGATCGGCGGACGCTTCTGGGCCGCCGCGGCGGCGCGCTGCTGACGCAAGGCGCGCTCGGCGACGCGGGCACGTTCGGACAATTCGCGAACCACTTCGGCGGGAAGTGCTGGCGGCTGACCGCTCCAGCCCTCGGGCAGCAGGTCGACGAATATCCGCTCGCCCGCCGTCATGGTGTTGACCGTCACCTTGCGCGACAGCGACAGCCGGACCGCCGTACCGTCGGGGTCGCGCCGCACCGATCCGACATAATCGGGCACCGCGTCGGAGAGTTTTAGAACCGGAACGTCAACCGGACGCTTGAATTGGATTACAAGGATGTTGCCGGCAGTCGACACTTGGGATTCGACATCCTCGGCGAGCTTGATAACCAGCCGGGCGTAACCGCCCGAAGCCGAAAACGTCGCCTCGCCCCTGACCGGCGGCTCGGTCTGGCTGAAGGCACTGGATGTCAGGCCGATCAGGACCAGCCCGGCCGCAAGCGATGACCAGCCGCCAACGATTCCCGCACGGCAAAGCCGCGCCGTCCGCGCGCAAGCGCGGCCTCGCGACCAGAATCCAGTGGCAGCTATCAACGCCATTCCAACCGGGTCTTTCAGCTCGTTCGATCTGTTCGGTGGCGGGACGTCCTCGCCCCGCGGCTCGAATCCTAGAATCGGCGCATTAAGGGGCTGTTAATTATCCGTGTTAATTGGACTTTTGCGGCAGCACCTTGCCCTCGATTTTGGGGAGATCGGCGACTGCGGCGGATTTGTCTGTGCCGGCGCGGCGGGCCATTTCGACCGTCAGCCGCTCGGCCGATTCCGGCGCCATCAGACCGAGGATGTCGGACATCTTGCGCGGGGCGATCTGCGAGGCGATCTCGAACAGCACGGACATCTCGAGCCGGTCGAACACCTTGGCGGCGTCCTTCGGCTTCATGCCCTCATACATGGTGATGATGCCCTTGAAGCGGGCGGCGTCGATCTCGCTCTTTGCCCCGGTCGCCGTCGAGATCCTGCTTTCGACGGCCTTCATCTCCTCGACCTTGGATTCGATGCGCTTTTCGGCTGACTTCAGCAGGCTTTCGCGGATGTCGATTTCGCGGGCCCGCGCCTCCAGCTCCTGCCGCCGCGATTGCAGCCGTTCCAGGATCGCGCGCTCCGACGCCGACACCGGCGCCGTCTGCTCGGGATAGACCACGACGCCGTCGGGCTTTGGCGGTTCCGTGGCCGGTGCCGCCGGCTTCGGCGCTTCTTCCTTCTTGGCCGCCACCGTGCCCGTGATGTCGGCGGGATCGCCCTTGCCGGCCGACGGGAAGTTGAAGGTGTCCTGCGCCCATGACTTCTTCGCGGGTTTCGACTGATAGTCGAACACATAGCCGCCATCGATCACCAGGCCCGCGACCTTGAGCACGGCAAGGCCGAGGATCGCGATCAGGACGACCGGAATGACGCGAATGTCACGGAAGGATTTCATGCCGCCAGGCCATCAGACCTTCTGCGCTCGGAGAACGCTTGTGCCGCCGCGGCAACCGCCTTGGCCGACGATGCCCTGGGAGCCGCCACCGGCGCGGCCTCCGGTTCGGACAGCGGCCGCGCGGCGATCGCGATCCGGGACAGCCGCCGGATCACATTGTCGCCTTCGGCGAGCTGCTTCTTCAACTGCTGCGACATCTGCGCCGCCGAGGTCAGCTGGTTGCCGAGATTCTCGTTGACGTCGCGCACGGTGTGCTTGAGGCCGCCGATCGCGCGCTCGGCGATTTCGGTCGCCGTGATCAGTTCCCCGATCGTCGCCTTCAGCGAATGCTCGTCCGCCTTCAGCCGCTTCAGCCGCGTGTTGAGCAGCATGCAATAGCCGATGGTGAGCAGCAGCAGGACCGCCACCAGGCTCTCGATCACAATTCCGAATGAATGACTCATTGGGCCTCCATCAACTTGGTTTGCTCATCGGCCTTCTCGAACATCGCGAAGGTGGTATTGGGCTTGCGCAACTGCTTGGTGACGCGGATGGCGACGCGGTCGCCGACCCGCCCCATCCGTCCCTCGGTCAACAGCACGTTGCCGCAGCGCACCGCGACCAGCGCGTCGGCGCGCATGTCGAGCGGCAGGGTGTCGCCGACCTTCAGCATCATGAGCTGCTTCAGCGGGATCTCGGCCTCGTACAGCACGGCATCGACGGAGATTTCCGCCTGCCCCACTTCGGTGGCGAAATGGCCTTCCCAGATCGGATCACGGCCGAACTTTTCGCCCATGAACATCTGCAGCAGCACGGGACGGATCGGCTCGATGGTGGCGTAGGGCAGCAGCAGTTCGATATTGCCGCCGCGGTCTTCCATGTCGATGCGCAGGCGCACCAGGATGGCGGCGTTGGCGGGCCTGGAGATGGCGGCGAAGCGCGGATTGGTTTCCAGCCGGTCGATCGAGAAGGTCACCGGCGACAGCGGCCGGAACGCCTGCTCGGCATCGGACAGCACGACTTCAACCAGCCGCTTGACGAGGTTTGTCTCGATCGAGGTGTAGGGACGGCCTTCGATGCGCAGCGAGGTCTGACCGCGGCGGCCGCCCAAGAGCACGTCGACCATCGAATAGATCAGGCTGGAATCCACCGTGGCGAGGCCGAAGTTTTCCCATTCCTCGGCCTTGAACACGCTGAGCACGGCGGGCAGCGGAATCGAATTCATGTAGTCGCCGAACCGCACCGAGGTGATGCGGTCGAGCGAGACTTCGACGTTGTCGGAGGTGAAATTGCGCAAGCTCGTCGTCATCAGCCGCACCAGGCGGTCGAACACGATTTCGAGCATCGGCAGACGCTCGTAGGACACCATCGCGGAATCGATGATGGCGCGAATGCCGGAATTGTCGTCGAGATTGACTTCGCCGACGGTGAAACCGAGCAGGTTGTCGATTTCCTCCTGCGACAGGACCCGCTCGCCGCCGTTCTTGCCGCCGCCGAAGTCGCGGCTGCCGTCCTCGACCATGGCGGCCCATTGCAGCGCCATGGTGCCGGAAATTTCGTTGGCGGCGGCGGCCGCCGCTGCTTCCGCCGGATCCTCGGAATCCAGCGACGCTTCCCATTGGGCGGCGATGGCGTCCTGGTCGTCTAAGGGATTGCCGGCCATGATCCTAGATCCGTCTCGTCACTGAACGACGATTTCCTTGAACAGCACGGCTGTGACCGCGTTCGGCGCGACCGCCAAATTGACCCGCCGGGTCAATTCTTCCTTGAGGCGAAACAGGCCGGCGGAACCGTTGAGATCGATCGGCCGCAGTTCGCGCAGATAGGTCTGGAACAGATCGGTGACACGCGGCAGCGTCGGCTTGATCGCCTCGACCTGCTTGTCTTCCTTGAGCTCGAGCACGACCTTGACCTTGAGATACTGCACGCGCTCGCCGGGCGCCCCGGTCATGTTGACCAGCATCTCCGGCACATCCATGAAGACCGGCGGTTTCGCCGCCGCCACTTCGGCTTGCTTGACTTCGCTGCTGTGGCCGCCCCGGAAGAACAGGAACCAGGTCGCCGCGCCGCCGCCGAGGATGACGAACACGCCCGCGACCGCGATCATCAGCTTCAGCTTGCCCTTCGGCGCCGCAACTGCTTCGGCGCCATCCGCCGCATCTGCCTGTTCGCTGTCTGCCATCGCCCGCCCGCCACGTTGAGGAGAGACCAACCCGGTGCCGCGAGGCAGGCTTTGAAGCGAACCAAATGCCCCCGGCGCACACGCGCTCTCTTGATGGTGACGCTAAGGTAATAATGGTTAACGGAACCTTTCCGCAGGGCCCCGACTAGGAAAAAACTGCCGGGCCAACATGGTCAACGGACCCTTATTGCCGCCCCGGCGCACCCCCGCCAAACATCTAACCCATTGCGATATCTGGATTTCCCCAACTGGCACAGCTTTCGCTAAGTGGATGGCGAACCGAGGCTTGGGAGAGCTGGTGGTTCGCACGATCCGCAACCGGGCTTGGGAGAGCTTTGATGCGGATCCATTGAGGGGAGACATACGATGGGGAACCACCTTCTCGTCGGACTTTCACGGCAGGTGACGCTGGAACGGCAGATGGATGTCGTCGCCAACAATGTCGCCAACATCAATACCAACGGCTTCAAGGCCGACCGCTCGCTGTTCGAGGAATTCCTCACCTCCGGCGCGCATGAAGACAATTTCGTCGGCCGCGACCGCCGCATCAGCTTCGTGCAGGACCGCGGCACCTTCAAGGATTTCACGCAAGGCGCGTCCGAGCTGACCAAGAATCCGCTCGACGTCGCGATCGACGGCGCAGGCTTCCTGGTGGTGCAGACGCCGGCCGGCGAGCGCTACACCCGCGACGGCGGCCTGAAAATCAACAACCAGGGCCAGCTCGTCAATTCCTCCGGCTATCCGGTGCTCGGCGGCTCCGGCCCGATCGTGCTGCAGCCCACCGACAAGGAACTCACCATCGCCGCCGACGGTAACGTCACCGTGCTCGAAGGCACCAACCGGGTCGACTCGGTGCGCGGCAAGCTGCGGGTCGTCCGTTTCGCCGACGCGCAGAAGCTGGTGAAGGAAGGCTCCAACCTTTACTCCGCCGGCGCCGGCATCGGGCCGCAGCCCGACACCGTCTCGCGGGTGAATCAGGGTTTCATCGAAAAATCGAACGTCAACTCCGTGGCGGAGATGAGCCGCATGATCGAGGTGACGCGCGCCTACACGTCGATCTCGGCGATGCTGCAGCAGCAGGGCGACCTGCGCAAGACAGCCATCGAGAAACTCGCCGACGTTCCGGCATAAGAGAGGATTGATTCCATGCGCGCTATGTACACCGCAGCGACCGGAATGATGGCACAGGAACTCAACGTTCAGGTGATCTCCAACAACATCGCCAACATGCGCACCACCGGCTACAAGAAGCAGCGCGCCGCGTTCCAGGACCTGATCTATGACCACGTCCGCCGGGTCGGCGCGCAGGCTTCCGACCAGGGCACCATTTTGCCCGTCGGCGTCGACATCGGCGGCGGCGTCAAGACCGTCGGCACGCCGCGGCTGATGGGCCAGGGCACGCTGGCGCCGACCGGCAACGAACTCGACGTCGCGGTCCGCGGCGAGGGCTTCTTCAAGATCCAGGTTCCCGACGGCACCTACGCCTACACCCGCGACGGCTCGTTCCAGATGGATGCGCAGGGCCGCATCGTCACCTCGCAGGGCAATCCGGTGCAGCCGACCATCACCGTGCCGCAGAACTCGTCCGGCCTCACCATCAACCCGCAGGGCCAGGTCTCGGTGGTGCTGCCGGGATCGACCACGCCGGTCACGGTCGGCCAGATCGGCCTGACCCGCTTCATCAACAAGGCCGGCCTGAAGCCGATCGGCGACAACCTGTTCACCGACACCCCCGCCTCCGGCACGCCGCAGGACGGCATCGCCAATGCCGACGGCTTTGGCGACATTCAGCAGTCCAACCTCGAACAGGCCAACGTCGAAGTGGTCACCGAAATTTCCGACCTGATCTCGGCACAGCGCGCCTACGAGATGAACGCCAAGGTGGTCAGCGCCGCCGACCAGATGATGCAGTCCACCGCCAACATGTTCCGCTGAGGGAGATGATGATGACCTTTCGCTCGCTCTCACTCGCCTTCGCCCTGCTCGCGGCCACCGCCGCGACCGTATCGGCGCAGACCCGCGACGACATGATCGCGGCGCCGGCGCTGCGCGCCCACGTCACGGTGTCGGGCGATCTGGTGCGGATCGGCGACGTCATCGACAATGCCGGCTCGGCGGCACAGATCGCGATCTATCGCGCGCCGGATCTCGGCACCACCGGCACGATGCCGGTGGACCGGGTGCTGACCGCGTTGCGCGCGCATCAGGTGATCGGCGTCGTGACCCGCAATCTCCAGGAAATTTCGATCACGCGGCTGGCCCGCACGCTTGAGAGCAAGGACATCGAGGCTTCGATCGCCCGCGCGCTGCAGCACAAGAACGGCCTCGGCGATGCCGCCAACCTCAGCCTCACCTTCGACCGCGACGTGCAGGACCTGCGGCTCGAAGCCTCCAACACCGGCGCCATGCAGGCGGTCGCGACCCGGTTCGACCCCCGCAGCAACCGCTATGACGTGACCTTCGAAATCGCCAATGAAAGCACGGCTGCGCCGACAAAACTGCGCTTCACCGGCACCGCGATCGAGACCGTCGAAGCCGCCATCCTGGCGCGCGGTGTCGAGCGCAACGAGGTGATCAAATCCTCCGACGTGGTGGTCGAGCGCCGCCCCAAGGCCGAAGTCGGCAACGACCTCGCCGCCCGCGACCGCGCGGTCGGCATGCAGGCCCGCAGGCAGCTGCGCGTCGGCCAGGCGTTGAAGACCGCCGATCTCGCCAGGCCCGATCTGGTGCAGAAGGACCAGGCCGTCGTCCTGATCTACCAGGCGGCCGGACTCCATCTCACCATTCGCGGCAAGGCGCTGGAGGGCGGCACCGAAGGCGACGTCGTCAGCGTGATGAACCTGCAGTCCAAGCGCACCGTGACCGGCGTCGTCATCGGCCGCGGCCAGGTTTCGATCACGGGACCGGCACAACAGCCGCCACGCGCGCCGGAAGTTTCCGACGCCACTTCATCGATTCAGTCGAGCCAGGCCGCAACGCTGGTTGCGATCGCCAACGCCGCTTCAACCGTGTCTCCAAAAGCCGAGTAATGGTAATGTACGCTTCCCGTATCCCCCGCCTGATCCTGACCGGCGCGTTGCTGATGACCGCAGCGCTTGCCAGCGGCTGTTCCTCGTTCGACCGGCTGTCGCAGATCGGCGAAAAGCCGAAACTGTCGGCGATCGAGAACCCGACGGCACAGCCTGGCTACAAGCCGGTGCAGATGCCGATGCCGAAGCCGGAGACCGCCTCCTACAACGCCAACTCGTTGTGGCGCAACGGCAGCCGCGCCTTTTTCAAGGATCAGCGCGCGGCCCGGATCGGCGACATTCTCACCATCACCGTGAATTTCACCGACAAGGCCAACATGGCCAATGAAAGCCAGCGCAGCCGCACCTCCAAGGAGGATTCCGGCATCACCGATTTCGCCGGCTCCAAGCTGCTGACCGGCGACGCCGCCAAGGTGATGCCCGGCAAGATCCTGGTCACCGAATCCGCCGGCTCCTATGACGGCAAGGGCTCGGTGGTGCGGCAGGAGAATTTGCAGACCAGCGTCGCCGCCGTGGTCACGCAATTGCTGCCGAACGGCAACCTGGTGGTCGAGGGCAAGCAGGAGATCCGCGTCAATTTCGAAATCCGCGAACTGATCGTCGCCGGCATCGTCCGTCCGGAGGACATCCAGAGCGACAACACCATCGATTCAAGCAAGATCGCGCAGGCCCGCATCGCCTATGGCGGCCGCGGCCAGATCACCGACGTCCAGCAGCCGCGCTACGGCCAGCAGGTCACGGACATCCTGCTGCCGTTCTAGTCTTCAAGAGCTCCCACACCTCGTTGCGAACCTAGGCGCGATGATGTGTTCCAACGCGGCCCCTGCCAGCTCCCCTGGCAGGGGCCGTGGTTGTTTGGGGGACCGAGCTACCTCGCAATCGCCACCGCGCTGTAGATCTGCGTCCCCGTGGTCTCCACGATCCGCCCCTTCAGCGCCCTCACGAACTCGCGCGATCCCTCGACCGCGAAGTGGGTGCGCAAGGCGGCTTCATCTGCCCATTGCTCGAAGAAAAAAAGCCGAAGCGGATTCTGGCAGTCGACATGCACCGCATGCGAGATGCAGCCCGGCTCCTTGCGGGAGCGCTCGACATGCTCGAGACAGAGGCGGCGGACATCGGCGAAAGTGTCCTCCCGTGCCAGAATGCTGCCGGTGACCAGAATCATTTCGATACCCCCGATGGTGCGCGCGTCCACTGTGTTGCGCGCGGCAATTTGCCGGGCGTGGCCGCATCGTCAAGGCAAGGGCGCTGTTCGGAGCCGGCGCTGCCGGATTGACCGGCGGGCTGATTGCATGATATATATCATTGGTATCTATCATTAAGGATGCGGATCATGAGCGCAACCGCCAAGCTTTTCATGCACGGCCGCAGCCAGGCCGTGCGCCTGCCCAAGGAATTCCGCTTCGAGGGCACCGAGGTGCGGGTCAGCAAGGTCGGCGACAAGGTGATCCTAGAGCCGGCAGAGAAGAAGCCCTTCGATGCCGCGGCCTGGCGCGCGAAACTCGAAGAATACCGGGATATTCCGTTCATGGAGGACGGTCGCGATCAAGGCACCATCCTCGACGATGATGACGCCGCAGCCCTGGAATGATCTGTATCGACACCAATGTCGCGATCGCAGCACTCAATGGCCGGCCCGCGCAAGTGATCGACCGCCTCGCCGAGGCGCTGACACGCGGCGCCGTTGCCCTGCCCGCGCCGGCGCTGCATGAATTGTGGTACGGCGCGGCGAAAAGCACCCGCATTGCCGAAAACGTTGACCGCATCGAGCGCTTTCTGAACGCGGAGATCGTCGTCCTGCCTTTCGACGCGGAAGATGCGCGCGAGGCCGGGTTCATCCGCGCGCATCTGAAATCGCTCGGCATTCCGATCGGCAATTATGATCTTCTGATCGCCGCACAGGCGCTGCGCAGAGGACTGACGCTTGTCACCGCCAATGTCGGCGAATTCGAGCGTGTGACGGGACTGATCGTGGTGAATTGGACGCCTGGATGAACGTCGGAGCGCAATGCGTGCTCACACGCATTCGTCTCAATACGACCTGCGGCCCGCCGGCACAGCCTTCGCCTTGCGCGGACCGGCGGCTTCGATCTCCCGCAACACCTTGCGCAGGCCGCGCGCCGAGGTCAAAGCGCGCTTGATATTTTTGTCGAGGGAGGTTTCCTCGAAGAACAACACCACCTCGCAACAGGGACACTGCCTGGAATAGCCGGCCTGGACCCGGCGCGCCCGGTCCCTGAACACATTCCTGCATCGGGTGCAGCAGACCTGAACTGAATCGTCCATTGATGGGGATCATCCGGGAAAATCGATATCGCGACGCGCGCAAACGCCGCGTCGCAGTTAAGGCCGATAGTCCTGAAATTTATCGAAACAATGCGCGCCGGATGCCGTCGCGATGGGTTCCCGGTTAAGAAACCGTTGCGGGCGCACGCTGCCGTTCTACCGCCGCCGGGCCACGGCCACACCGAGCAGGAACGCCACCAGCAGCGAGCCGAGCGGCGCTTCGCGGGCGATGTTGGCGAGGATGCTGAGCGGCATTCCGGGTTTGCGGCCGGACTCGATGGCGTCGGAGACCCGGTGGGCCGCGCCCTTCACCGCGTCGGAAACTTCCGCGATGGTGGATTTCGGCTCCGGCACGGGGTCCAGGCCATCATAGACGTAGGGCGGCTGTGAGGTCTGGTCATTCATGGCTTGATATCTCCGTCTTACCCGCAGGCAATCGATCAGACGGAAATTGGTTCCGCGCGCCGGCTTGCGCCGCAACGCTTTCAGCCCGGCTGAACACTTTCAGCCCGGCTTGATCCCGGCCGCCTTCATGATCGGCAGCAGCCGCGCCTCTTCGCTGGCACGAAAGGCCTTCATCTCGGCCGGCGAGGTCGGCATCGGCGACGCCCCGAGGTCGGCGTAGCGCGCTTTCAACCCGGGGTCGGCCAGCGCCTTGTTGGTCAGCGCATTGATCTGCGCCACCAGCTCGGGCTTCATGTCGGGCGGTCCGACCATGGCGGTCCATGAGGTCATCTCATATCCCGGCAGCACTTCGGCCATCGCCGGCACATCCGGCAGATCGGCGATGCGCGCCCGCGAGGTGACGGCGACCGGCCTGATCTGTCCGCCGCGCACGCTCGGCAGCGAGCCCGGCAGATTGTCGAACAACAGATCGACTCGGCCACCCAGGAGATCGGTCAGCGCCGGTCCTGCCCCCTTGTAGGGAATGTGGTTCACCTGCACCCCGGCCATGCTGTTCATCATCTCGCCGGACAGATGCAGCGTGGTGCCGAAGCCCGCCGAGGCGTAGGTGTATTTGCCAGGCTCCTTCCTGAAGGTCGCCAGCAAATCCTTCAGGTCCGTGAATGCCAGATCCTTCCTGGCGCAGAGGATATTCGGCAGCTGCCACATGCCGCCGATAAACGTAAAACCGTCGCGCGGGTCATAGGGCAATTTGGCGTAGGTCCCGATCGCCAGCACGTTGGTGGCGATGCCGCCAAGGCCGAGCGTGTAGCCGTCCGGCGGCGATTTCGCCACCGCATCGCCGCCCAGCACGCCGCCGGCCCCTCCCCGGTTCTCGACCACGAAGGACTGTCCGGAAAGCTCGCTCATCTTCTGGCAGAGAATGCGCGACAGCGTATCGGTGGCGCCGCCGGCCGGAAAGCCGTTGACGTAGCGCACCGTCCTTGTCGGCCAGGCCTCCTGCGCGAACGCGATGTCGGGCAATAGCGGCGCGGCGATCGATCCGCCGAGCAAGGCCAGCAATTGGCGGCGGTTCACAGGCGTGGGCGACGGCATCACCTTCCCTCCATGATCAGCGTTTTTGCTTGATTGGCCGGCAACCCCCATTGTTGCGACAGGCCAAGCGTAGTCCGCCGTTCACCGGCAGGAAAGAGGCGAGTTGCAGGATGGATGGAATCGTGTCCCGGACGCAGTGCAGCGTGAAACGCTGCTCCGCAGAGCCGGGACCCACGATCTATTGCGACACCGATGGACCCCGGATCAGCAGCGCACCACGCGCAAGAGGCGCGTGCTGCGCAGCATCCGGGGAACGCATCTTCAAGCGGGCGTAGCCCGGATGGAGGCAACGGTCGGCGCAACGCGCCGCCCGTTGGCACAATCCGGGGCAGTGCGTCGGCGGCCGGCGGTTTCCCGGATTACGCCTCCGGCCCGCGCATCCGCGCGATCTGCTGGCTCCATCCGGGCTACGGAACTGTTACCAATGATACCGCGCGACGCGCCTTCAAAAAATTTTTCGCGATCCCCTTGAAACCAAATCGCGCTTTGCTAATTTTTTTGTCGCCACCGTGAGGTGGCGTCCGGGCGCCCTTCGGGCCCGGATTGAGACGGGCACCGGAAACGTGTCCGGTGCCGCTCGTAACCAACTTGCTCATTGGAGGATTTGGCTATGCGCACCTACGACTTTTCGCCCCTCTGGCGTTCGACCATCGGCTTCGACCGCCTGTTCGACCTCGCCGAGGCCGCCCAGCGGGCCGGCGAAGACAATTATCCGCCCTACAACATCGAGCGGCTTGCCGACGACCGCTACCAGATTTCGCTCGCGGTTGCGGGCTTCTCGCCCGACGAGATCTCGGTCACGGCGGAGCAGAACGTGGTCACCATCGAAGGGCACAAGCCCGAGAAGGTCGAACGCGAGTTTCTGTACCGGGGTATTTCGACCCGGAGCTTCAAGCGCCAGTACAGTCTTGCCGACCACGTCGTGGTCAAGGGCGCGACATTCGACAATGGCCTGCTGAGAATCGAACTGGTTCGGGAGATTCCCGAAGCCATGAAGCCGCGGCGCATCGCCATCAGCGGTGCCCCCGCCGGCAACGTCCAGCAGCTCGAAGCCAGAGCGGCCTGAAACGGCCGGACAAATCCCTTGACGATGCCGCGCGCAATACAGCGCGCGGCATTCCACCCTCGTCTATGAAATGGAGGAGACCATGCGGCCGACGACCGCTTTCGATGACAATGTGTTCGACATCCACGCGCTGCTTCACCCCGGCACGCTGTTCGATCATCCCAGGGACGTCGTGTCCCATCCCTCGCTGAGCCTGACCGAGAAGCGAGCCATCCTCGCATCCTGGGCATCCGATGCCAGCGCGATCGCCTCATGCCCCGCGCTGCGCGCGCCGGCGGGTCTGAAGACGCCGGTGACGATCGATGAAATTCTGGAGGCCCTTTGCGAGCTCGATGGCGGGCCTCGCCCGCCCGGCGGCAAACCCTATCGGCTGCATTCGGCAGAACGGTGCCTGGCGGCGTAACCAGGCGGCGGCGGTACGCGGCGGATCAGTCCCGTAGCCCGGATGGAGCCCTTGCGAAATCCGGGGAGCAACACGCGACGCCGGCCCCGGATTGCGCCAACGCTCGACGCTTCGCGCCGAGCCGTTGGCTCGATCCGGGCTACGAACCTGCCAGGGGACCGGATCGCTTCATGCGAAGGTCACGCTCACGTTCCCCAGCCCCGACAACTCCATCGTCACTTTATCGCCCGCGTTGAGCCACACCGTCTTGACCAGGCTCCCCGTCAGCACGATCTGCCCGGCGTGCAGACCTTTTCCTTCTGACGCGAGATGGTTGGCGAGCCAGGCCAGCGCATTGTGGGGATGGCCGAGCACATCGGCGCCGGTGCCCTGCCCGGCTTCCTTGCCGTTGATGATGGCGCGGCCGGTCACGGCTCGCAGATCGGGCGCCTTGGTGCGCGACACCGGCTCGCCGAGCACGCAGCCGGCGGCGAAGAAATCATCCGCCACCAAAGTCGGCGCGCCCATCGTCTCCCAGTTGACGTAGCGGTCGTCGACGATCTCGATCGCGGGAAAATAGGCCTCGATCGCCTCGGCCACCCACTCGGCCGTGAACGGCGCCTCCGACGGCGGCATGTCGCGCGCGAGTTTGACGGCGATCTCGCATTCGACGCCGACCCGGACGAAATCGGCCGCAGCTAGTTGCGCGCCGCTGTCATGAACGCCTTTGGCAAAGACGCCGCCGCCGCAGGGATGGGGAATGCCGAGATATTGCTGCATCACCGCGCTGGTGCAGCCGATCTTGTAGCCGACCATGGCGCCGAATTGCGGCAGCAGCAGATCGTGCACCGCGCGCTGAATTTGGTAGCCTTCGGCCTCGTCATGCGGCGCGACGGCGGCGTCAAGCGAATTCAGCGGCACGCGGCCGCGGCGGGCGGCAGCGATGATCTGGGCGGCCGCGAGAATGTTGTCCATCGGCGGCGGCTTTCAGTTCGACTCAACAAAATGACCGCACGCGGCGGCCACATTCTACTCGTCGCGATAGACTTTCTCGCGTTTCTCGTGACGCTCCTGGGCTTCCACCGACAGCGTCGCGATCGGGCGGGCTTCGAGCCGCTTCAGCGAGATCGGCTCGCCGGTCTCCTCGCAATAGCCGTAGGTGTTGTCTTCGATGCGCTGCAGCGCGGCGTCGATCTTGGAGATCAGCTTGCGCTGGCGGTCGCGGGCGCGCAGCTCGATGGCGCGGTCGGTTTCCGACGAGGCCCGATCGGCGAGGTCGGGGTGGTTGACGTTCTCTTCCTGCAGCGTCTGCAGCGTAATGCGGGATTCGCGCAGGATTTCGTCCTTCCATGCCAGCAGCTTGCCGCGAAAATATTCGCGCTGGCGGTCGTTCATGAAAGGCTCTTTTTCGGTCGGTCGATAGTTCTTCAACTTTTCCAAGGCCAGCCCATTTCACGTGCAAGGCGGGCGGAAACGGTCCGTCCGCGCGCGCCTTATATAGCGGCGTGTTGTGACAGACAATATCGCTCGAAACGGGAAAGCCTGCCGGCGCAAGGGTTTCACAAGGGTTTCTCAGGGAATTCACCAGGGTTTCGCGCAGGAACCTGTGAAAAACCGCTCGCCCGGTCAGAACTGCCCGGCTTTGGCCAGTTCGACTTCGACCCGCAGTTCGATCTCGGACAGAACCGCGTCGAGCCCGGGGTCGCCGGAGGAGGATTTCAGGTTGGCGGCGGCGGCGCGCAGCCGGTTGACGGTGGAAGCGTCGAAATTGCCCGACAACAGCCCGAGTTTGAGGTCATCCAGCACGTCGAGCGCGCCTCTACCGCGCTGCACCGAACGTTTGCGGCGCTCGGTGGGATCCTCGACACCCTGCAGCGCCAGCAGCGCATCGATGTTGCCGGCCGCTTTCGGCGGGGCGGCGGAGCGGGTCTCGGCCGCCGTGGCCGCCTCCGGCAGCGAAAAACCGGTCGACGAGCTTCGCTTGGCGTTGCCGGCAGAACTCCCGAGAGTGGTGCCGTTCGGTCCATAGATGCGCATGATTTGGTCTCGCGGTGTAAGCGGCAGCATCGCCCCCCTGTGGTTAACGAAACGTGAATCGCCCGGCAGAATTTGCCGGGAAGCGGCAGTTTCGCCGCCGCCGCGTCCCCCGGCGGCGCGGCGAGTTCCATAAATTATCCCGTTGAATCAATGCGATATTCAAAAAATGGGCGTGGCACAGGGCTCGCATAGGTATTGCCGGATCGCCGTCATGGGAGTGATGCGCGGATCCGGATCAGAGACCTCGCGGGGAGCAGAGGATGCCAGGCGTTCATTCGGCAAGCGTTTTTCAGATGGCATGCGCCGCGCTATTGGCGCTGGTGCTGTCGTCCATGTCCGCCGGCGCGACCTCCCGGATCAAGGATCTCGCCAATATCGAGGGCGTGCGGCAGAACCAGCTGATCGGCTACGGCCTCGTCGTCGGCCTCAACGGCACCGGCGACACCCTGAACAACATCCCCTTCACCAAGCAGTCGCTGCAGGCGATGCTCGAGCGCATGGGCGTCAACATCCGCGGCGCCACCATCCGCACCGGCAACGTCGCCGCCGTGATGGTGACCGGCAACCTGCCGGCGTTCGGCACCCAGGGCACAAGGATGGACGTCACCGTCTCGGCGCTTGGCGATTCCAAGAATTTGCAAGGCGGCACCCTGCTCGTCACCCCCCTGCTCGGCGCCGACGGCAACGTCTATGCGGTGGCGCAGGGCTCGGTCGCGGTCGCCGGTTTTGCCGCCGAAGGTGCTGCCGCCAGTGTGGTCCGCGGCGTGCCGACCGTCGGCCGCATCGCCAACGGCGCCATCATCGAGCGCGAGATCGAATTCGCGCTCAACCGCCTGCCCAATGTGCGCCTCGCGCTGCGCAACGCCGACTTCACCACCGCCAAGCGCATTGCCGCCGCGGTCAACGACTTCCTCGGCGCCAAGACCGCCGAGCCGATCGATCCCTCCACCGTGCAGATGAGCATCCCGGCCGAATTCAAGGGCAACGTCGTCGCCTTCCTGACCGAGATCGAGCAGCTGCAGGTCGAACCGGATCTCGCCGCCAAGATCGTGATCGACGAACGCTCTGGCATCATCGTGATGGGCCGCGACGTCCGCGTGGCCACCGTCGCGGTGGCGCAGGGCAACCTCACCGTTTCGATTTCCGAAAGCCCGCAGGTCAGCCAGCCCAATCCGCTGTCGCGCGGACGAACCGTGGTGACGCCGAACTCCAGCGTCAAGGTCACCGAGGACGGCAAGAAATTCGCGCTGGTCAAGGATGGCGTCTCGCTGCAACAGCTGGTCGACGGCCTCAACGGCCTCGGCATCGGCCCGCGCGACCTGATCAGCATCCTGCAGGCGATCAAGGCCGCCGGCGCGATCCAGGCCGACATCGAGGTGATGTGATGGCGAACAGCCTGATCAACCCGACCGCCAGCAGCAACCCGGCCAAGGCCGCGATGCCGATGCGCTACGGCCGCCCCGACTTTCAGCTCGCCGACGCCCTGACCAAGGTGTCGCCGGAGAAGCAAGCCAAGGCCAAAGCCTCGTCGCAGGACTTCGAGGCGATGTTCCTGAATTCGATGTTCTCGCAGATGACCAGTGGCATCAAGGGCGAAGGCCCGTTCGGCGACACAAAGAGCACCGGAGTGTGGCGCTCGATGCTGACGGACCAGTATTCGAAAAACTTCGCCAAGGCCGGCGGCATCGGCATTTCAACCGACGTCTATCGCACGCTGATTCTGCAGCAAGCCAACCGCGCCGGCTAATCAGGGGATTTTGACATGAACCAGCAACCTTCACGGCCGCAGGCGCCCGCCCCGATCCCGGCCGCATCGACGCCGCTCGAGGCCCGCAAGCTCGCCGAGTACCTGCTGGAATCGATGAACACGCTGCTTGGCGTCATCGAGCGTGAAACCGAACTGGTGCGCGCCGGCAAGGTGCGCGAGGCGATGATGCTGGAGACGCATAAATCGGAGCTGTCACGCCGCTACGTCGGCGCGGTCGCGCATCTGAAAGCCAGCCAGAAATATCTGACGCAGAACGCGCCCGAACTGCTGACCTCGCTGCATCGCCATCACGACACCTTTCGCGCCATGCTGCAGGTCAACCTCACGGTACTGGCTACCGCACATGCGGTGTCGGAAGGCATCGTGCGCGGCGTCAACACCGAGATCCAGCGCCGCAATATTCCCAACACCTACAGCGCGGCCGGGCAGCGCGTGCAGCCGGGGCGCGCCAACATCACCCCGCTGGCGGTCAGCCGCTCGCTCTGAGCGAGCCGAACTGCAGACAATTTTCATCAAACTGCCGCGCCGGTTTCAGCGCGGGATTCATCGCGTTTTCTAACTCAGTGTTGAGAGGTCTCCGGCATAGTTGCGTCCGACGAGGGGTTGGGATTTGACTCGAAGCAAGCCAGGAGGCTGCCATGAGTATGGATTTCAACATCAAACCGGTGGGGGCACCGGTTGCCACACCGGTCGCTCCGCCCGTGAGCGAAGCGGCCAACCATGCGGTCGCGACCGAACTGCCGTCGCCGCAGAGCGTCACGGTCGTGGACGCCAGCGTACGCGCGCGCGTCGATTCCGGCGTCGGGACCCCTTCGGTATCGCATCAGGTGGTGATTGATCGGGCTGCGGCGTCGATCGTCTACCAGGTGGTCGACGAGAAAACGAGCCTCGTGGTACGGCAATTTCCCGAAGAGGCGATACTGCGCCGCCGCGCCTATTTCCACAGCCTGGACCAGAGCAAGGGCACGCCGACCCGGATGCTCGCCACTGACCGCAAGATTTGAGCTGGAAAGGCCCGAGAAGGACCTGAACCAAGGCGGCCTGCCCTAGCGGGTCGACGACTGTTTGGCGTAAGCCGTATCGAGCAGGGTTGCGCCTGTCGAGGGATCGGTGATGACGTTCTTGATTTCCGCCGTCCCGATCTTGGTCAGCTTGAACTTCGTATCGCCGATCCGGAACGCATTGTCCTTGATCAGGACGTCCGCATATTTGTTGGTGCCGGCGCTCTGGTACTGCACCTTGGCGCGAAAGCCGGTGACGTTCGAGACCGAGATCTTGAACGCCTTGTTGTCGGCATATTTCCCGGTCCAGTCGCCCTTGAAGAGCGAGGCATCGACCGGGACATACGGCGTCTTCGACGGAACGGTCGCTCCTACGGTCTTGTAGTTGGCCGACAGGATGGCGAAAACGTCAGCCATTTACCGCTCCGTTCCCATCAGCCGCGGCCTGACAGGCCTGCCGCGAGATTGCAATTGATGTCGATCAGGGATTTCAGCTTGGCCGGATCCGGGTTCAGCTGCATTTCCACGGTCTGGTTCATCACGAACACGCCGATATTGGCGATCTTCTGCCTGACATCCGCGGGCTGCGGGTTCTCCTGGTTGGTCGCCGCGCTCATGAAAATCGACCACAGCCGGCGATTGAACAGCAGCGCTTCGTGCAAACTCTTGTCGGGACCGGTCCAGTTGTCCTGTACGTCCCGAAGTTGCCGTGCGGCCTTCAGCAGCGCCTGCGCCTCGATTTCGCGGGGAGATGACGTGGTCTGGGAGGTACGCGCATACGCCTGGGCTGCATTGGACATTCATGACCTCGAAGGAAGCGGTTCGGAACCGCGGGGGCTTTGTGACTGCCTAACTTTGATACAGACCACGCCTTTAAATATGGTTATCGCGCGTTACCAAATGCGTTGGGAACCTGGCAAAAGACCGCCAGTATTCGGCCAAAGAAAAAAGCGGCGGGGTTACCCCCGCCGCCTTGATTTTCGTGCTCGGCGCCGGACTTAGCGCAGCAGCTGCAGCACGCTCTGCTGCGACTGGTTGGCCAGTGCCAGCGCGGACACCGCGATCGACTGGCGGGTCGACAGCGCCTGGCTGTTCGCCGCTTCCTCGTTGGTGTCGGCCAGCGTCAGGTTGGACGAGCCGGTCTGCAGCACGTTGATCAGGTTCTTGGAGAAGTCCTGACGGATCTGCACGATCGACAGGTTCGAACCGAAGGCCGAAGCCTGCGAGCGGAGCGTGCCGCTCGCGGCATTCAGACCGCCAACGACCGTGGCGACCGATTCGTTGTCCTTGAAGTCGCCGGCAGCAAGGCTCGCAAGGCCGAGGCCTGCGGCGTTGAAGTTGACGCCGGAGATGCTGAGCGTCGACTTGCCGGTTTCGTTGAAGGTCAGCTTCAGCGTGTCACCCGAAAGCAGGTTGACGCCGTTGAAGGAGGCATCCTGCGACGTGGTGTCGATCTGGTTGAGGATGTTGTTGTACTGGTTCACCAGATTGTTGCGGGTCGCGGTCGCGCTTGCGTCGGCGACCGGCGCACTCACGGTCAGGCCGTTGAACAGCTGGCCACCCGCCGCGGCGGTTCCGGTGATGGCACCGATCGTCGAGGAGGCCGCGTCGTTCGAGGTCGTGATGGTCAGCGTGCCGTTCGCCGCCAGCGTCGCCTGCAGGTTGTTCGACGCCAGCTGGCTGTTCAGGTCATTGAGCGATTTGACCTGGCCGACGCCGCTGCCGAAGGTGAAGTTGGTCGCGGTGCCGCCGCCGGTCGAGGCGATGGCGAGCGACAAACCGTTGAGCGGCGAGGCTCCGGTGCCGCGGGCTTGCGCTACCGGGCCGGCGAAGCCGAGCCCAGCCAGTGCCGCCGCGTTGGAGCTCGAGATGCTCAGATCGCTGGTGGTGCCGGTATGCAGGGTGACAACACCGCCGACCACCGCCGACAAGGGCGCAGACCCCGACAGCGCGTCGATCTTGCCCAGCAGCTGGTTGACGTTGTCGGTGATGTTGACCTGGTTGTTGCCGGAAGCGCCCGAAGCCAGGAACGTGATGTTCTGGCCGTTGACCGTGATGGTATCGCCGGCCGCGAACGCGGTGGTCAGCGAGTTGGAGCTGGTGGATGCAGCACCCGAAAGCAGGGTCGTGCCGGTGAGCGCGACCGGACCACCCGCGGTGTTACGGTTGATCGGACCGGTGAGGCCGAGCTTGGCCAGCGTGCCGGCCGACGAACCGGTGAAGCTGATGTCGGCAGCCGTGCTGGTGGTCAGGTTGATACTGCCGGCCGAGGTGCTCGAGCCGCCGGTCGCCAGATCGATCGCGGCGGTAATGGTCGCAACCGTACCTGTCGTGATATCGATCGACAGGTCGTTGGTCGCGATCGAACCGGTGTTGCCGCCACCCGAGTGGAAGGTGATGGTCTTGTTGTTGACGACGAGATAGTCGCCAGCGGTAATGCCGGACACCAGCGCATCGGCGCCGCCGGGAATAGCACTGCCGGACAGCAGGGTGGCGCCAGTGATGCCGGGCGTGCTGGTGACGCCGCCGGTGCGGGTCGCGGCCCTGGTGCCAGCGGCACTGAGTCCGAGAGCGGTCAGAACGCCTGCGCCGCTGGCGGTCACGTTCAGATCAGCGGTGAGGCCGGTGTTGAGCTGGATGATACCGCCCGCAACCCCCGAGGGGTTGGTGGTGTTGCCCTGCAGCGTGTCGAGCGCGGCAGCGAAGTCGGTCAAGCTGGTATCGACGCCCAGCGTGTAGGCAGTACCGCCACCGGCCAGTGCACCGTTACCGGCGGCAAAGGTGATGGTCCTGCCGTTGATGGTGACCGTGTTGCCGGCGGCAATCGCCTGCGCGGCGCCACCGACGTCGGTGAGGGCCGACAGCAGGGTCGCGCCGGTCGCGTTGGTGGCGGCAGCGGAATACAGCTGAGAACCGGCCGTCGCGGTGGTGTTGACGTAGGCGGTCTGGTGGTTCGCGGTGACCGCGGCGCCCGCCCCCGTATTGGCGGTGTAGGTATAGAGCTGATTGGTCAAAGCTGCCGAACCAGCGACCGTCGCGTCGATCGGGGCGCCGGTGCCGAGCAGGTTGTCGGAGGTCGCGCCGTTGATGGTGACGGAGACGGTGGACTTGCTGGAGTAGCCGACCGTGCTCTGCAGCGCCTGGTTGGCAACCGACTTGGCGCTGTCAACCAGCTTCTGCAGCGAGGAGATGCCAGTGTTGGCTGCCTGCAGGACCTGCACGCCGTTGCCGATACCATCCAGCAGATTGCTGATGTCGCCGGCCCGCGCGTCGAGCGACGACGCGGTGAAGAAGTTGGTCGGGTTGTCGAGGGCGGTATTGACCTTCTTGCCGGTGGCAAGGCGATTTTGCGTGGTGGCGAGCAAATCGGCGGTCGACTGCAGGGAGAGGAGGTTCTGGCGAACCGAGGACGAAAGAACAATGCCGGACATGTTCATACCTTTCTGGTGTGAAACTGGACTGCGAACGCGCTCCAATCTTTTTTGATCGGGCGACGGCTCACCTTGGAACCAAGCTTCTAAGAAAAAATGAATCGTTACCGGCAAAAAACGAGGTAACAGCAGTACGAAACGGCTAGGTCGGCGACGACTTACTCCGCAATAGTACTGATACGACGGCACATCCTGCATGTCGGCCAAAAACGCGGAAATTTCCGTTTACCAATGGTTAACCATAATCGGAAAGGATTGCAGCCGGAGCGGCCAAAACACCACCGACGCGCCTCTGGCGCTAATCAAGGCCGACACTCATTTGAAATTCGCGGTAACGAAAGCCTGCGCGAGAGGCGGCAACGGAGAACGTGAATGGCTTTAAAAGTTGAGCTCAAGCCGAACGAGCGGATCATCATCGGCGCCTGCGTGGTCACCAATACCGATCAGCGCGCCCGGCTGCTGATCGACGGCGACAGGATTCCGATCCTGCGCGAGAAAGACATCCTGACACCCGACACGGCGGACACGCCGGCCAAGCTGGTCTACCTCGCCATACAACTGATGTATCTGTCGCCGGATCCGATGGCGCACCATCCGACTTATTTCAGCCTGGTGCGCGACATTCTGAGCGCCATGCCGAGCGCCTGGCCCTTCATAGAAGGGATCAACAACCACATCCTGAACGGCGATCTCTATCACGCGCTGAAGGAATCGAAAAAGCTGATCGGCCATGAAGAACAGCTGATTCAGAATGCGAGAGACCTGCAGGCCGCCGATACCGCGGCCGAGACCGAGCGAAAATCGGCGTAACGCAGCGAAATTCCGGCATGCAACGCAAAAAAGGCCTCCGACAAGGAGGCCTTCCGCGTTTCCGCAGCAATGATGTCGATCAGAGATACTTCAGCAGGCTGGTCTGGTAGAGCGTCGCGGTGGTCTGATACGAAGCCTGCAAGGAGGTCTGCAGCGCCAGAATCTTGGTGGCCACTTCTTCGGTCGATATGCCCTCGATCGAATCGAGCATGGCCTGCGCCATTCCCTTGAGCTGGGTCTGCCGGTCCGTCGTCGACTTCACCGCGTGCTGCGCGCCGGCGAATTCCGCCTGGATATCCTGAAGCGACTGGTAGCCGGTCTGCGGCGCGAGATTGGCTCCGATGCGCTGGCTGAGCGCGGTGCTCTGGCCGCTGGCGTTCGGATTGGCGGCATCGGTCGTGACCGCCGCGTACGCAGCGACGTTCTTCAGCAGATGCCGGAAAGCCTGCTCGTCGGCGCGTGCGCCATACTGAACGGTGATCGACTGGTCGACACGCGCGACCGCGGTGCCTCGCGCTGAATCAGAGCCGGCTTCGCCGGTGTACCAGATCACGGTGTTGGCGGGCGTTCCGGCCACCAGAGTCGTCGCCGTATTGTACGGCGGGCCGCCGACCCGCAGCGGTGCCGGGCTTGCGGTCACCGTGGCGCCGAAGCCGAGCGCCGCGAACGCAGCGGTGTTCGAACTCGTGACCGTCAGATCGCTGGCGTTGCCGCCATGCAGCGTGATCACTCCGCCGTTGATCGTCGAGGGACTGGTGGTGCCCGTGATCGAATCGATCTTCTGCATCAACGTCTGAACGCTGTCGGTGACGTTGAGCTGGCTTCCGGTGGCGCCGGAGGCAACGAACGTGATCGGCGTGCCATTGACGGTGATGGTGTCGCCGGCGGCGAAGTCGGTCGCCAGCGAATCCGTTGCCGCGGCGCCGGACAGCAGCGTTGCGCCGGTGATCGGCGCCGGGACCGCATCCTTGTTATTGACCGCGCCGCCTGAAATCGTTGCGGACGCATTGAAGAAGTTATCCGCCGCCTGGATCGCGGACGCCGCGACCAGCGCGGTGTCCGCCAGCTTCTGTATCGACGCGGTCAGCGTGGCCTGCAAATTCACCGTGGTGGCAGCGGTATCGACGCCGATCTGGAAGGTACCGGCCGCGGGCGGCGTGGTCGTGGTCGTCAGGGCCGTCAGCTCGATCGACTCCATGGTGCCGTCGGGAAGCTCGAAATTGAATTTGATCTTCTCGCCATTGTTCGGATTGACGGCGCCGAGATCGACCGTCGTCGCCGGCGGTGCGCCGGCCGGCTGTGCGATGGTCGCGCCGGTCAGCGACGAAGTCACCGAGGAGAGCTTGAAGCCGAACGCCGAACCGTCTTCGGCGACGCTGGTGACGGTTGTCGTCAGCGGCGGCGCCGTGACGGCGAGACGCCCCATGGGGGCAGCACCAGGTCCCTGATCGGCCTGCCTGCGTTCGTTGATCATCTGCGTCAGACCGGCCTGGGTCCCGATGCCGTAGAGCATATCGCTGGCAGGCACCGTGGCGGGCCTGTCGGTGGCACGTCCCGAAAACAGATAGCGGTCGCCGGACTGGGTGTTGAGCATGGAGATGGCATTGGCGAACGCGGCCTGCGCCGTGATCTGGGCGGAGGTCTGACCGTTGTTGTTGAGCACGATGGTCGAGGAAGCCGATGCAGCCTTGACCGAACTGCCGACATTCGCCAGCCCATCCAGCGACAGGTTCGCAACGTTGATCCGGGTCTGGACGTTGTTGGCGCTGTCCGCATAGGCGTTGATGTTGGCGATCTGCGCGCGCAGGCCGAGCGCAAACGCCCGGTCGGGGCCCTGCCCCGCATAGGTCGTGGAAACCTTGCCGGTGGAGAGCTGCGTCTGCAAATCGTCAAGCTGACCTCTGAGATTGAGGATCTGCGCGCCGATATAGGATGTCTTGCCGCTTACGCCGACGATTGACATGAAAGCCTCACATTGCCGCGATCAGCACATCGTACATGTCCTTGACCGTGGCCATGACGCGTGCGTTTGCCGAATAGGAGTTCTGCAGCGCCAACAAATGCGCCATTTCGTCGTCGATGTTGACGCCCGAGGTTGCGTTCATCTTGTTCTGCAGGGTGTTGAGCACGACTTCCTGGCCGTCCGCCAGCAGCGCCGCGGAGCTCGCGGCTTCGCCTTGCATGCTGATCACCTGTCGGGCGAAATTCAGCAGCGTGCCGGTGAACGGCGTGCCGGTGGTGCCGATGCCGCTCTCCGGCGAATACCGGTAGGTGCCGGTCATCAGCTGGCCGAGGATGAAATCGGAACGCTTGGTATCGCCCGCCGCGGTGAGCGGATTGGTCGAGTAGACGATGGTACGGGAGGGATCTCCGACCAGCGCGCCGTTGACACTGATGCGGCCGGCGAGACCCGTCTGCTGCGCGCCGGTGGCGCTTAGTGCGCCGGTATAAGCCACGCCACCATCGGTGAACAGCGGAAGCTGGACACTGCCGCTGGTGAGCGACGTCACCGTCTTGGTGACGGAGGCCGCGGTGACATCCGCCCGGTTCGTGGCGCCGTCATCGAGCACGCGCAGCGTCGATCCCGACGGATTGGAGAATTGCAGGCTGGCGCTGGCGCCGAGCGCCGCGTTGAGCTGGGTGACGACGGAAGCCATGCCGCCGGAGAAATCGATGCCGAGCACTTCGTCCTTCGGATCGAGCGTCGCGTTGTTGCTCAGCGGCAGTACGCTGGGATCGTCGACCCGCACGATCGAAAGATTGTGCGTGATGCCGGTAATGTTGTCCTTGTAGGTGACATGCGCGACATTGCCGGTCTGCAAACCCGCCAGATCGAGATCGAAGCCGGCCTGCGGCAATGCACTGGCAGGGGCGGCGACGCCGGCCGTGGTCTGGTCTGACAGTGCGCTCGACATCGACGCCGCGAACTGATCGATCTGCGCTTGCGCCTTTACCAGCGAGTTGTCGCGCAGCTCGAGATAGGCGGCGAGCTTGCCCGAGCGGATCGCATTGGTCGAAACCAGATCGTAGCTGCCGCCATGCGGAAAATCGATGGTGATGGTGCCGACATTGCTTTTCAACGGATTCGGATCGTACAGCGTGTTCGGCGTCATCGTGCCCTGCGGATTGAAGGACAATAACGCCGGCTCGGTTCCCACCAGCTGCACGCCGGAATTGGTAAACAACGTCACCTGATTGAGGTTGTTGGTGACGACGCGTATGTCCATCAGCTGCGACATCTGATCGATGTACTGGTCGCGCTGATCGAGCAGCGACGCTGTCGCTGCATCGGTCCGGCCGTTGTTCTGCAACTGGTTGTTGATGAGCGCGATCTGCTTCATCGCGTTGTTCGCGATATTGATGGAATCGTTGATTCCGGTTTCAGCATTGGCGCGCAGGTTCTGGATGCCTTGCGTCGTGGCGTTGAGCTGCTGCGCCAGCGCCTGCGCGGCATTGACGACGCCAATTCGCGCCGACGCCGAGTCCGGGCTGGTCGACAGTCCCTGCACCGCCGTCGTCAGCTTGTTGAATGCGTCCTCGATGGTGCCGGCCGAATCCGGGTTGCCGTATACCGACTGCAGATTGGCGAGATAAGTGGAACGGACGTCGGCATACGACGCGCCGGAGGTTTCGGTGCGGATCTGGGTCTGCAGATACTGATCGAGCTCGCGGTTGACGCCGTTGATGCGAACGCTCGAGCCGAAGTCGCCGGTGACGCCGGTGATCTGATTGAGGGTCTTGCGGACATAGCCCGGCGATTCCGCGTTGGCGACGTTCGACGAAACCAGCGCAAGCGATGCCTGCGTTACGCGCAGGCCCGACATCGCAGTGGCAAGGGCTTGACCCAGACTCATGACATACTACCCATCTTGGATCGATCGCGGACCGCGACTATCGCAGCACGTTCAGGAGATCCTGCACCATCGTGTTGGAGGTGGTGATGACCTTGGTGTTCGCCGAATAGGCCTGCTGCGTGACGATCAGCTTGGTGAATTCGTCAGCGATGTCGGTGTTGGATCCCTCGAGCGACGAACCGACGATGCTGCCACCCTTGCCGTACAGCGCCTGTCCGGATCCGTCGGTCGCCTCGAAGGCGCCGCCGTCGGCGCGCTTGAGGAAGTTGGTGCCGTTGAAACTGGCCAGCGTGATTTCGGCAAGATCGAGATTTCGGCCGTTCGAGTAATTGCCGACGATGCGGCCGTTGGTGGAGACGCCGACCGACTGCAGTTGGCCGGCCGGAAAGCCGTCCTGCTGGATCTGGTTGACCTGCACGTTGCCATTCGCGTCGGCGAACTGCGTTATGCCACCGCTGCCGAACACCACCACCGGGCTTCCGATCGACAGGCCGTTGACCGTGGCGTTGGTCAGGGTGATGGACGCGATCTGCGGGGTCATCTGGCCGCTTGGCGAAAACGTGAAGTTGGTATTGATGTTCTGCCAGGCGACGTTGGTGCCGGTTGCGTTAGGGTTGACCTGATAGAACATGTTCCAGGTGTCGGTGTGACCAACTCCGAGAGAGACGGAGTCGACCTTGCCCCAGCGAAACTGCAGATTCACCGGCGCGCCGGACACGTCGTACGTGGTCACCGCGCCGCCGGCGATCGTCTGATTGAGGAACGTCGAGTTGTCCTGGCCTATCACCTGGCCGGTTCCGACGGTGCCGCCGCCAGTACGCAGCGCCGTCGCGGTGCCGGTGAAGCCGAGTGCTGCAAATGCGCTGGAGTTCGAACTGGTGACCGAGAGATCGGAGAGCGTGCCTGAATGCAGCGTGATGGCGCCGCCGGAGATCGAGGATGGGATGGCGGTGCCGGTGATCGAGTCGATTTTCGTCAACAGCGTCGAGATACTGTCGGTGATGTTGAGCTGGTTACCGACGGCGCCCGCCGCCACGAAGGTGACGACGGTGCCGTTGATCGTGACGGTGTCGCCGACGGCGAAATTGGCGGCGAGCGAATCGCTGGGTGCCGCGCCGGACAGCAAGGTCGCGCCGGTGTTGGCCACTGCCGGCGCGTCCTTGTTGACCTGGACGGTGCCGCCCGTGGTCGCATCGACATAGGGGGCGGCGGGCGTTCCCACCACCAGGGGATTATATCCGGCGCTGAACGAGGCCGGAGCCAGCAATTCCGATCCCTGGACCGACTTGTCGTGAGCGGTCGTCAGCGGATAGCTGGCGAGGTTGGCGCGATACTCGATCTTGGTGGTTTCCTGCGCCGGCAGGAAGTCGTTCTGGAATTTCAGGACCTGCGGCGAACTGCCGGTCAGGTTGCCGGTGGTCGGATCGACCGGAACGCCTTGCAGGAAGTAGCCGGCGCCGTTGACCAGATAGCCGCTCTTGTCGATCTGAAAATCGCCGCGGCGGGTGTAGCGGTCGACGCCATCGAACACCGGCGCGCCGTCGGTGAAGGTTCCGGGCTTTTGCACCGAGAAGAAGCCCGAGCCGTTGATGGCCATGTAGGTGGCGACCGAGGCGGACTGCACGTCGCCCTGCACCGTGTTGGTGCTGCGCGAACTGGTGGTGACGCTTCCGGAGAGCTGGTTGGT
Organism: Bradyrhizobium sp.; assembly: GCF_030646015.1. Lineage (GTDB taxonomy): Bacteria > Pseudomonadota > Alphaproteobacteria > Rhizobiales > Xanthobacteraceae > Bradyrhizobium. The sequence goes on along the minus strand of NZ_JAUSLT010000097.1, from coordinate 5,854 downwards.
CAGCCCGGTCGACGGAATGAGATCGAGAAAACTGGTGTCGATGCGCTTGAACGCCGTGGTCTGCGAGTTGGCGATATTGCCCGAGATGTTTTCCAGTGCGTACGACTCCGCGCGCAAGCCGCCCACGGCCGTCGTAAGAGCGCCGAAGATACCCATGACATTTTCTCCAAATTCGATCCGGGCGGCCCGCCGGTGCCTGGAAAACCATGGCCGCTATCGAAGGAGAGTGTCGCAAGCACCGTGCCAAACAATAAATATGAGCGAAATCAGATGCTTAAATAAAAAGCCCCGGTCTATGGACCGGGGCACAATTGCCGGGGCGGGCAACAATTGCCGGGCCCACGGGGCCAAACAAGGGGCCGGATCAGCTCGCCGAGGCCGCCGCCGGATGAAACACCATGCCAAAGCCGTCGATGCAGTAGCGCAGGCCGGTCGGCTTCGGTCCGTCGTCGAAAACATGGCCGAGATGCCCGCCGCAGCGACGGCAATGCACTTCGATCCGCAGCATCCCGAGCGTGCGGTCTTCGGTCTTGCCGAGGGCGTTTTCCAGCGGCTGATAAAAACTCGGCCAGCCGGTGCCGCTCTCGTATTTGGTTTCCGACGAGAACAGCGGCAGGTCGCAGCCGGCGCAGGCAAAGATGCCCTTGCGCTTTTCCTTCAGGAGCGGGCTGGATCCCGGGCGCTCGGTGCCGTGCTTGCGCAGGATCTCGTATTGCTGCGGCGTCAGCTGCGCGCGCCATTCCGCATCGGTCTTCTCGACCTCGAATTTCTCCGCGGCATGGGCCGGGATGGATCGCAGCCAGCGGAAGGCGGCGAGGCCGAACAGACCGGCGACGGACGCGAGCAGGATACGGCGGTCAAACATGATTGGTCTCCGTGGAGCGAAACAGGACGTGTTCGCTGTGAGATACGGGAGGCTGCAACCAAAGTTACACGGAACCGGAGCGAAATTTCTCACTTTGTTGCGAGAAGGGCTCCCTTCCCTACGGCTGGGATGGCGGCCCTTCGGCGTCGGCAGCATTTGCGGCCGGTGCCGCGGGGCGCTCCGAACGCGGGCGGCCAGGCTGCGGCCGGCGCGGCTGAGGTCCCCGCGTTCCGGCCTGCCGGTTGGCCTCGGCCAGCCGCGCCTCGCGGATGCGCTCCTGAACCCGGGCTTTTTGCCGGTAGCGCGCCAGCGCGCCGGCGGCGGCGGAACTTCCCCGCCCCCACAATCCGATGACATGTCCGGCGACCCGGCCGGTCGTGCCGCCCGCCCAGACCAGTTCGAACGGCGAAAACAGCCGCCAGCGTTCATCGCCCCACAAAATGCTGCGCGCGATCAGCATTCCCGCCATCGCGGTCGTGTTCAGGCCGTGACGGCCGAAGCCGCTGGTGACCCACAGGCCTTTGCGCAGTTGGCCGATCTGCGGCATGCCGTGCACGGTCTCGCCGACCACGCCGCCCCATGTCTCTGATATCCCGACCTTGCCGAGTTGCGGGAAGATGGTGCGGATCCGGCGGGCAATGACCGGCGCAAAACGCTCGGGCCGTGCCGACCAGGTGGTTTCGGGACTGGCCCACATCAACCGGTCGCCCTCGACGATGCGAAAGTGGTCGATGCCGTCGCTGTCGCTCACCGATCCCTGAAACGTCATGGCCTCGGCCAGCCGTTCGCCGAGCGGCTCGGTCACCGCGGCGTAACGCCAGACCGGCAGCAGCGTTTCCGACAGCCGTCGCAGCGGCGCGCCGAGATGGACGTTGCCGGCGAGCACGATGTGCGATGCGCGCAGCCGCGCCGACGGCGTGACGATGCGCTTGCGGATGCCGGAGGGATCGATGCTGACGACCGGCGTGTCCTCGAAAATCCGCGCCCCCGCCCGCCGCGCCAGCGCGGCGAGGCCATGAAGATATTTGCGGCCGTCGACTTGAAAAGCTTTCGGATAATACACGCCGTGGAAATAGTGATTGGTGTTGAGCTCGGCGCGCACGCGGTCGACCTGCCAGCCCTCGACTTCGGTATCGAAATCCTCGCCGAGCATCTGCAGCCGGCTGATCAGGGCATCGCCGGCCTCGACGTTGGAGACTTCCAGCGCCCCCTCGCTCAGCGCAATCCCCGGCATCTGCGCTTCGGTCGCGTTGGCCCGGACATATTCCGCGCCTTCCTTCGACAGCGACCAGAGTTCGCGGGCGTCCTCGAGTCCGATGCGCGCGATCAGCTCGCCGAGGGCAAGTCCGTAGCCCGGCATGACAGTGCCGAGTTGATGGCCCGACGCGTTCCAGCCGACATGGCGGCCCTCGAGCACCGCGACACTGGCGCCGAGCCGTGCCGCCTCCAGCGCCACCGTGAGGCCGGCAAGTCCCGCCCCGACCACGCAGATATCGACATCCAGATCGAACGACAGCCGCGAGCGCGCCGGCGTCTCGGCGGCATCCGCTCCGTTGGTCGCGCTTGTGAAAGTCCCGTCCATATCGTTTTCTTAGGGACCGATCGGGCCCTTGTCACCTTGTCTTGTCACCTTGTTCTGGGCATGAGCTTGTAGATTAGTCCGAAAGGCCCGAAACGAATCGAGATTGCGCCATGCGCCGTTTGTTGCTGTTGCGTCACGCCAAGACCGAGAACGACGCACCGTCGGGCCGCGATCAGGACCGCCGGCTGGACAACCGCGGCCGGGCTGACGCCGCCGAGATCGGCGGCTGGATCGGGCGGCATCCGCCTTTTCCCGAGTCCGTGCTGGTTTCATCCGCGGTCCGGGCCAACCAGACCTGGGAAATCGCCTGGGAGGCGATGCAGGATCTGGTGCCGCCGCCCCGGATCGAATTTCTGCCCGAACTCTATGGCGCCGATCCGGCGGAGCTGCTGGAAGCCGTCCACGCCGCGGCGGTGGCCGATCCCAAGACCCTGATGCTGGTCGGGCACAATCCCGGCATGCATGAACTGGCGCTGATGCTGGCCGGCAGCGGCGACGCCGCCGGGCGCAAGGAGCTCGGCGACAATCTGCCGACCTCGGGTCTGGCGATATTCGACTTCGCGATCGACGACTGGAGCGACGTGGCATTCCGCCGCGGACGGCTGGTCAAATTCGTCAGCCCGAGGTTGCTGAAGCAGACGTCAGGCGACTGAGGCGGATAGCGGTTTTTGTGTTAGGCTGATCGCGAACACGGAGGCGCAGATGTTCAAATCCATTCTCGTGCCGATCGATCTTGCCGATACCGATCTGGCGAAGGGAGCGATTGCGACGGCGGCGACGCTGGCGCAGACCTGGAACGGCATGGTGCGGTTGCTCAACGTCCTGCCGATGACGCCGGTGATGCTGGCGGAATATGTGCCGGCCGATTTCGATGCCCAGCAGCGCGAGACTTCCGCGGAGGCGCTCCAGATCGTGGCGCAGGAATCAGGCGTCGAGCCGTCCCGCGTCTCGAGCGTGGTGCGGCAGGGCGGCATCTATCACGAGATCCTCGAGGAAGCCGCGGCGATGAAGGCCGACCTGATCGTGATGACGTCGCACCGGCCGGCGATGCGCACCTATTTTCTCGGCTCCAATGCCGGCCATGTGGTGCGCTACGCCAAGTGTTCGGTGCTGGTGGTGCGGCACTGAGTACCCGGCCTCGACACGAAGCGCGAAAACAACCCCCTGCACAGATACGAATAGCTGCAACTACAAGGGCTTGCGCATCCGTCCCATATCCGGATTGAAGGTGCCGCCGACCGCCGCCTCGATCTGGCTGCGCACGAGGCCGATATCGCGCAATTCGCGGTCATCCCGCTCCAGCAGCGCGCGGATCGCCGCCCGCCGCTCCCAATAGGCGGCCACGGCGAGCGCGCCGGCACCGATCCAGCGCACCAGGCCGCCCGACAGGCTGGGGATCGAAGCTTGCGCGGGGCTTTGCGATAGCGTGGTCATCTTTCTTCTCCAATGCTTCGGCTCGGCATAGCGATACCGTTGACGCACCGCTGCGAGACAGCGGCTGCGCCTTCAGCGACCTCGGATTGCTCTCGCTCTCCTCGGTACAATGTGAGGACTTGATGACGCTTAAATGATCCTGTAATTGTATCGGTGCAAGTAAAACATTGCTCTCGGTGCAATAATGTCGAAATTCGAATACGCCAAGCTGGCCGATGCCGTCGCCGCCGAGATCGCCAGCGGCGTCCTCAAGCCCGGCGACCGCCTGCCGCCACAGCGAACTTTTGCCTATGAGCGCAAGATCGCGACCTCGACGGCGAGCCGGGTCTACACCGAGCTGTTGCGCCGCGGCCTCGTGGTCGGCGAGGTCGGACGCGGCACGTTCATCTCGGGCGAGGCGCGCCGCGGCGCCGCCGCGACCACCGAGCCGCGCGGCGCAAAGATCGATCTGGAATTCAACTATCCGATGCTGCCGGCGCAATCGGCGCTGATCAGCAAGAGCCTGGAGGGACTGCACCGGCCGGAGGCGCTCGAACTCGCGTTGCGGCAGGCGACCAGCACCGGAACGCAGACACTGAGAAAAGTCGCCGTCGAGTATCTCACCCGGCAAAACCGCGATTGGTCGCCGAAGCCGGAGCAGATGGTGTTCACCGCCAACGGCCGGCAATGCATCGCGGCCGCGCTTGCCGCCGTGGTGCCGGCCGGCGGCCGCTGCGGGGTCGAGGCCCTGACCTATCCGTTCATCAAGGGCATCGCCGCCCGGCTCGGCGTCACGCTGGTGCCGCTGGCGATGGATGAACACGGCGTGCGTCCCGATGCCGTGCAAAAGGCCCACCGCGAAGCGCATCTGTCGGCGATCTACGTTCAGCCCGTCATTCACAATCCGCTTGGCATCACCATGCCCGCCGCGCGCCGCGCCGATCTGTTGCGCGTGGTCGAGAAACTCGATCTCGTTGTCATCGAGGACGCCGTCTATTCCTTTCTCGACGACGAGCCGCCGCTGGCGGCGCTGGCGCCGGACCGTTGCGTGGTGCTGGACAGCCTGTCCAAGAAAGTCGCGCCCGGACTGTCGCTCGGTTTTGTCGTTGCGCCGCTGCGATTGCGCGAAAACGTCATGGCGGCGGTGCGCTCGGGCGGCTGGACCGCGGCGGGATTTGCCTTCGCCGCGGCACAACAGCTGATGGCCGACGGCACCGCGGCCGAGCTGGCGCGGCTGAAACGGAGCGATGCGCAAGCGCGCCAGAAGATCGCGGTGGCCTGCCTTGCCGGCCTCGAGATCCAGACCAACCCCAAATCCTACCATCTGTGGCTGACCTTGCCGCCGCACTGGCGCTCGCAGACCTTCGTCGCCGCAGCGGCCCGGCGCGATATCGCGCTGACGCCGTCGACCACGTTCGCCGCCAGCCCCGGCCATGCGCCGAATGCGGTGCGGCTGGCGCTGGCGGCCCCACCGATCGACCAGCTCGAAGGCGCGCTGCGCACGCTGGCGGGAATGCTGGGTTCGACGGAAGAGGATTTTGATTTGACGGAATGACGGCTTGTGCTGACCTGCCCTGCTCCGCCCTTCCCTGCCCCGCTCCGCTCCCTCATGGGGAGAGGATGTGAAGACAGCGGCTGCAAAACATCTTTTTATACCAATGACTTAAGCTAGTCGCATGTCCGAGCCTCCACGCTAGGCTGCATATAGGTAGCTCTACGGAGGGTAACTTTGTTGCCACTCGACATTGAGCCCTTCCTCGGACGGGAGCTCTGTTACGACCATTGGTAAATCTGCCGCATGGCCGTGAATCGAAGTTATTCGTCGCAGCCAGTCAAGTCCGCTCTTGTGCGCTTAAACGTGCTGAGCTTCGCCGGGCATTTGATCGAATTGGATTTCTGGGAAATCAAACAACGGAAGATCAAGCTGGCGAGGGCAACGCGCTGTTAGCAGATCGTGATACAGCACTTGGCGAGACGCACTTCATTGCGCCGGA
>NZ_JAUSLT010000093.1 GCF_030646015.1 Bradyrhizobium sp. | reverse complement strand
GTCCTCGTCCGGCTGCTGCATGTCGGTAAGGTCCGACTTCGCCTTGTCGGCGAGCCAGGCCTGATTGGCCTTGTCCTGCTCATAGGTGTTGCGGCCGACGAAGCCGTGGGAATAGTCGCTCCACACCTCGCCGCGCGCGTTGACGTCGCCGTCGCGCGGCAGCGGAGGCGGGGCAGGCGTCTCGTCCGTGGGCCGCACAAAGCCGCCGCGCTCCGCCGAATAGATCTCGCCGCCCTCGTTGCGCGCGCCGTCGACGGGATCGAAGGTCGCAACCCCACCCTTCTCGCTGTACTTCCAGCCCAGCGCCTCGTACTTCCGCTTCCATGCCTCGAACGGGTCCTCCGGCATACGCCCGCGCAGCAGATCGCGGATCGCCTGCAGCGCTTCCTCGCGCCGCACACCGGTGGCTCCCAGCATCGTTAGCGATCCCAGCAACGCCGCGCCGCCGGCAATCACCAATACTGCCGCGATCTCGGCAGGGGTAAGCTCATTTGCACCGGTGCCGGTTTCGCTGCCGTCCGTTGCGGCCGTGTCGGTCGGCGGGGCTGTCGCGATCGGCGTGTCCAGCGATGACGAGTCGCTTCCCGGAACGCCCTGTTCGATGGTTTGGGTTTCGCCGATCCGGCGTCCGACCACCCCTGCATAAAACCTCGCGACTTCGAGATTTGCCTTTTCTTCCGGTTGACCAAATCGTGCATCGCCCCGTCCGACAACAAGCACGGTGACATAGAACTGGCCGAAGCATGCCTGGAGCACGAATTGATCCGGGTCGCCTTTGTGCGATACCCATGATGTTTGCGAAAGCCATCTCTTTTCCAAAGGGGCTGACTCGAACATGCCCTTGACCGACGCCAAGCAAGGTTTGGCCCCCCCGTGCATCGAGAAATCGGTAATGTTGATATCGATATCGAGGCGGGGCAAATCGCACGGCCCGTTCTTCTCCGGCCGGCACCAGGAGCCGCCTAGCCCCGAACCATATGGTTTGAAGACGTAACCTTTCGTCCTGCTGATGTAGAATGACTGGCGCCAGCTTGGGGTCCAGGACTCCCGAACCTTTTGTGGCGGCGCGTCGACAGCGCCGGCGTCCTTCGCCCACCACCACCCGGCCGGAAGATCGCTCGCGGGGACGGGAAACATATCGGCGCGAATGCCGTCAGGCGCCGAATTGCTCTGGGCCAGGACGGGTGCTTCGGCCAGGAACGCGAGCCCGATCGCCATCGGCACAATCAACGCGGTCGCCCCTGCGCGGATCAATCGGCTCATCACGGTGTCCATTTCAGCCCCTCGAACTGGCTGGAGAGTTTTTGGCTGAAGTCGCCGAGGTCGCTGAAGCCGAGCCGTTCCAGTTTGCCTTCCAGCGTGTGCAGCACCGCGGCGTCGGGATGAACCGGCAGGTTGGAGGACTTCACGATGTCCATCGCCTGCCGCAAATTGCCGGGCACCTCGCCGGCCGGGATGTTCTGCGCGCCATAGGCCTTGCGCACGCTGTCCAGCGTGTCGACGCCCTTCTGCGCCTGCGCGATCGCCTCGAACGGATCACCGCGGCGCAGATTGCCGGTCACCTTCTCGTGGAATTGCTGCGCCAGCCCCTGCGGATCGGCGAGTTTTACGGGCTGCGACGGGACGGGTACCTTGCCTGACGCGATGTCCTTGAGTTCGGCGATCCGGGTGGTGCCGGTGCCTCCCACCTCGCCACCGGGAAGGTTGCCGCGTTGGCCAGTCCTGAGATCGGCGATCTGGTCGGAGTAGTCGCGGCCGGCCTCGCGGAAGGCGCGGTCGGTCGGGGTGTGGCCGTGCTGTTCCGCCCACCACGCCTTCTGCTGCGCCGGGCTCATGCCATCAGGGCATTTTGTCTTGTCGAAGAAGGTCAGTTCGGCGAAGGCGTCGTTGGAGTGCTGCTCCCATTTTGTCTTGGGCACCTCGACCCATTTGCCGTCGGCGTTCTGGGTCAATACCCGGAAGTCGCGGTCGGTGTTGATGGGATTGGCGGTCTTGCCCGGGGTGCGGAAGTCGTGCACCACGAGCTTCTTGTCGGCCAGTTCGGGGCTCGACTGGCGCAGCTTCTCCAGCAGCATCTGGTCGTGCGGCTTGTAGACCTCGTTGCGCAGCGTGTTGTTGAAGGCTTCCTGGGTCGATGCCGATCCGCTTTGCTTCAGCGCCTGCACCTGATGCGGGTTCTTCTGCACCTCCAGCACGTCAGTCAGCGAAGCGCGCAGCCGCCCGGAGCCGTCGACATGCACGCCTTGGTCCAGTGTGCCCAGATTCTTGCGCATCTTTTCGACGAGGTCGGTGGCGACCTTGGAGCGCCGGCTCGCCTGCGCCAAAAGATCGGCGCCGCTTTCGGCAATGCCGGCGACCGCCTTCTTGCCGGCACGCCAGGCCTCGCCCGCATAACCCGCGCCGTAATGGATTGCCTTGCCGAACAGGACGTCGGTGACCGCCGCCTTGACACCTGCGGTCGCGATCTCGACCACGCCGCCGCCGGCGCGGGCCGCATCGCGCATTGCGAGGCTGCTGCCGACCGTCGAACTGGCCCAGCCCTTTGTCAGGATAGCATCGAGCGCCGCCGCCCCGCTCTGCAGCAGCGTGTCCTGCGCGGCGTCCCTGTAGGTGTAGGTGGGCGTGTAGCCCGGCCGCATCTGGTTGCCGATCACATCGGCCAGCGGCAGCAGGTCCTTCAGACCCTTGCGGTAGTCGTTGTCGGCCGGCGTCGTCAGCAGGCGGTCGCTGAGTTCGTCGAACAGGCCGGAGCGGGACTCGTCGAGCAGCGCGTCGACGCCCTCGCGGCCGCGCTGCTCGCCGAGCGCGCCCAACAGCTCGTCGCGCGCCTTGAAGTAGGTGCGCATTTCCGCGCCCTTGCGGCGGGTTTCGGCGATCTTGCGGTTCAGCTCGGCGACGTCGGCGTCGGGCCGCTGCATGTCGGCGAGGTCGCTACGATCCTTCTCGGCGAGTGTGGCCCGGTTCGCCATATCCTGGTCATAGGTCTTGCGCTCGACATAGCCGCCGGAGAATGAACTCCACACCTCGCCGCGATCGTTGACGTCTCCGTCGCGTGGCAGCGGTGGTGGGGCGGGCGGCGTCTCGCTGACCGGCCGTACAAAACCGCCGCGCTCGGCCGAATAGATTTCGCCGCCCTCGTTGCGCGCGCCGTCGACCGGATCGAAGGTCGCGACCCCGTTCTTCTCGCGGTATTTCCAGCCCAGCGCCTCATACTTGCGCTTCCAAGCCTCGAACGGGTCCTCCGGCACGCGCCCGCGCAGCAGATCGCGGATGGCTGCGATCGCCTCCTCGCGCCGCACACCGGTGGCACCCAGCATCAGCAGCGAGCCAAGCAACGCCGTACCGCCGGCAAGTCCCGCCGCGGTCGCGATCTCCGCGGGCGTAAGGTCAGAGACGGGGGATTCGGCCTCTGCCTCAGACGGTGGCTGCTCTGTATCGTTGTTCACGACGCCGGGCGACGGTGTCTTGCGATCGAAATCCGGTTTCTTTCGCGATGTTTCGAGATTGGTCCAGCCCCGATCGGCGATATAACGAGCAAACGCGGCGTGAAACTGCCGATAGGTCTGCAGAACTTCCTCTTCGCTGGGACGGGGAAATCGGCGATTGCCCCGCTTGGGCCCCGCCTCGTCGGCGTGGACCGATAGGCCCATCACGCAGGACCCGATCTTGAAGACAAGAGTGCTCTGCAAGGAGCTGTCGGACTGGTAGCCCAGGTTCCAATAACCCTGGATGCCATCGCCTATGCTGCGCGGAGCGAAAGTAACATTGACTCCGTAACCTACCGGCGAGGTTGGCTCACCGGGCTTGGCGGAGAGGCTGTAGTTCGCACAGTGGGCATGCGGCCCAATGAAATAGCGCCGGCAATGCGCCTCGTTGCAACCAGGATCGACGGTCTTGAAGATGAAGTGGCGTCCGTCCGGGTCGTAATAGAATCCATTGGGCAGGTATGAGTCGGGTAGGTAAAACGAAAAAATCCATTTCCCCGCGGGCCACGCATCCGACAGCTTCTCTCTGTCGGCAAGAGCCGGCTTAACCAGCGTCAGCGCCGCCAGAGTTATCAGGAGTCGAGGCAGGATATTTCTGCAACCCATCGCGCTCATTCCGCGAAGCCGATGGTCTCAAGCACATGGGTAAAGACGTTGCTGCTGGCGGCGTAGCGCGCTTGCGGCGCGCCGAAGGTGACGAAGTAGAAGACCTGGCCGGCATCGATGATGGCGACGTCCTCGCGCAGCAGATCCGGCGAATCCGAGCCGGCAAACTGCACCGAGAACACGATGGCCGGCCGCAAGGCGATCTGCGTCGTGCGCTCGCTGAGCAGGCGATAGTTGTCGGCGCCTTCGGAGAGCCGGGTCTTGATGATCTTCGCCTCGCTCGCCAACGTCGCTTTGGCGGCGCGGCGCTCGGCGCGGAAGGTGACATGGAGGACGTCTTCGCCGTCGGCCTCCAGTCCCTGGAAGTCGATCACGTTCGGCTCGGGCATGGCCGAGTTGGCCGAGGAGGAGTACGCCCATTTCGCCGGCACTTCCGCCGATACGCCGGCCTTGCCGCCATAGCCGGGAAGGCGCATGCCCATCCCGATGGAATCGAAGCGCCGCCACACGGGCTTGCCCGCATCGGGTTTCTTCGCTTCCGGCGCTTTCGCTTCGGGTTGATTCGATACGGCCTGCTTCGTCTCAGGCTTCGTTGCCACAGGCGAAACCGGCGAACCGGCCGCATTCGCGGCCTTTTCGGGAATCGCGGGATCGACGCGGAAACTCTTGATCATTCGCGCGACCACCGGCTCGAACGCCGCAGCAACGGCTTTCGGATAGGCGATTTCGAGCCGATGGATCATCGTCCCGTCCTCGCTCAGCAGCACCCGGCGCACGATGGTCTCGGCCTCTTTGGTGGCCACGACCTGGTACCAGTCCGCGCCATTCCGTTTCACGGCCGCGGCATCGCCGATGTCGAGCACGTCCTCGGCCTGCAATTCCTCGACCGAGAAACTGAGGGCATTGGCGTGGCTGTAGATATGAAAGCGGGCGCCGGCCTTTTCAGCCGTGAAGTGGCGCCCGGCATTGTCGGGCGGCGGCGGCTGGATCGCAAAGAGGTCGGCGGGATAGTCGATCAACACGCCATAGCGGGTGTTGGTATAGCTTTCCCAGCGGCTCGCCTTGATCGCCCCCGTGGCGGAGCCCGCCGGGGGAGCGGCCACGGTGGCAGGCGGGGTCGCGGGCGGCACGGCTTTGGGTGGCGCCACGGCGGTCGAAGTCTTCGGTGGCGATGGCGGGGCCTGCGGTCCGGTCATGATCAGCGCGGCTGCGAGAACCACACCGCCGACGACGAGACCCGCGACAAGGATGGCGCGCGACTTGCCGAAACCCGAAACCGGCGACGTGCTTGAGGTTGCCGGAGCAGCTTGCTTCGTCTCCACAGCGGCTCCCAGCGGGTTCGAATCGGGGACGGCGGCACCGCACCTGGTGCAGAATTTCTGGTTGGCAGGCAGTGACGCGCCGCACCCCGTGCAGAAGGCACTCATGGTCTCTCTCCGGTAACGGAAATCGAGGCGCGGGCTCGGACATATCGCGCCAGCAGCCCCAGACTGTTGCCGACGGCGAGGCCCATGCCGAGAAACGAAACCGGCGCCACCGCATAGGGTGTTTGCCCGCCCGCCAGCGTCGCGGCCTGCGTCATCAGCAGGGACAACGCCCACACCGCCAGAAACCAGATGTTGCCGCGCGCCCGTATCGCTTCGCCGTCGATGAACAGCAGGTTGGTCAGCGACCAGCCGACCCCGACCATCGCACCGGCAGCGACAGCGAGCCCGATCGCCGTGGCCGACAGCGGCGCGCCGGCCAGCGCGAAGAAGACCCAGGTGCAGAGCACGCTGACGATCGCACCGATCGCCAGCGACCACGGCGACAGTTTTCGCGCCTTGCGGAAGGTCAGCAGCATCGTGACAATCGACAGCGCGAACAGCGCCATGCCGATCAACCCGACGACGCGGAACAGCAATGCGCCCGAGGGATCGATGACCAGAAGTACGAACGCTGCGGCCAGTACCGCGACGGCGATGAGCAGCCAGCGCAGCCAACGTGAAGAAATCGATAGTGACACGCCGTGATCCTCCGGCCCTGAAATGACAGGAGCAAAACTAGATCGTGGCCAATTCGCCGCCTTGTCCTAGGTCAAGGTGTTGAGCCCGCGCACCCTCGCCAACACGGCCGAAGCCGTTGGCCCCGACAGGGCCGGCACAGTCGTTCACGGCTTCCACAGCTCGAAATATTGCGGGTCTTCGACCGGCATGAAGTCGGTGCCCGGCCATTTCTCGATATCGACGAGTTGCGGCGGCGCGCCGATCAAATAGCCCAGTTCGGAAATGGAATCGCTGGCGCAGAAACCGTTACCCCAGCCCACCCGCCAGCCGTCATCACGTTTGCGCATCCAGAATTGCGCGACAGCGGTGGTCCGATTCTGTTCGCAGGGGCCGACCGCTTTATCCCATTCTGCCTTGCCGATCGGCACCCCGTTCGGGCGCTGCGGATGGACCACCACCCAGGCAAAGCCGGCGGCGGCACGCAGGCTCTCGACCTTGAACTCGACCGGTTTGCCGAATGCCTTCTCGAAGGTCGGACGCAGGCCGTCAAGGATCGCCTTGCGCTCCGGCGAGCCGGATGGCGGGGTTACGACGTCCTTTTGCGCGATCTTCGGCGGCGCCGGCAGCGGCGGCGGATTGACGATCAGCTCGAGCTGCTCGCTGGTCCACAATTCGTCGTTCGAGCAGGGTTCGAAACCGGGATCGCCGCGGTTCGCGAGCGCGGTCCACAATTTGTTGTCCGGACCCCACTGGAAATAGATCTGCATCTCGATCGGCCGGTTGCGGCCGGGGCAGCGTTTCGCCGCCAACGCCATCGCGTCGCCGTCGACCGGCACGACGCGGAATTGCAGCAGCGCCCGGCCCAACTCACCCCACACCACGCGCCGGTTCACGATCTCGTAGCGCTCCAGATCAAAGCGCTTGTCCTTGTTCCAGCCGTAGCCGCCGAGCCAGGTCTCGATCAGCGCCTGCGACGACGGATCCCGCTCGCCCGACCGCTGCGGCGGCTTGTTGGGCAGCACCACGATCTCGTGTGCCGAACCGGCTTGCGCCAATCGCATCGCATTGGCTTGGACGGAGGGATGCCGCACCTGATCGGTACCGGTCCGCGCTAACGCGGGCCAAGCCAGCGCCAGCAGCGCGGCAGCCATCGTAATTCCGATCGGCAGTCTCCGCGAACGGGTGGTCGGTTTGCGTTTCAGAGGCCCGTCGCCTTGCATGCGTAGTTTCTAGCTCCGGCAGAATGATCGCCCTTGATCCTGATCAAGGCCGCTTTTGTCCGAGATCAACGCCATGCCTGCCCGATCGGGGGATAATTTGAGGGTTGGACGTGAGAGAGCCTGCCATGATGATCGAAGCAGCGGAAGTTCGTTCGATTTTTGTCGGAGTCTTGCTGGCAGCCGTGGCCGGAGCGACAACGTTGTGCACGCCGGCTTCCGCACAGGACCTGCGCGCCTATTGCGCCAGGGTCGGCAACGATGACCGCGTCCAACCCATGCCTGGCAATTTGATACCAAACGCGCGGCGGATGTTCGAACTCGCGGCAGAGACGCCGGACTCCTACGTTCAGGCAAGTACCTCGGTTCGCTGCGCCAACGGCGCGGTCTGGCTCTGCAGCTACGGCGCGAACCTGGTGTGTGAAAAGGCCGACGTCAGCCGAAGTTCGGACGGGGCGGAAAGGTTTTGCAGGCAGAACCCGGATTCGCCGGACGTTCCGATGAGCGCGACCGGCCACGCTACAGTCTATGAATGGAAATGCGTTGGCCGGAAGGCGCGTATTGTCCGGCAATCCACCGAGGTCGACGCCCGCGGCTTCATCGCGGAGAACTGGAAGCAGCTGGAATAGTATCGCCATGCCGACGCATGGCATGACATAACGGACGACTCCGTTCCGGCTGTTGCCTTCAACGAGCGGGGCTTGCATGTTGCCGTCCAGTTTCGTCGCCCGAAAGGTATTGCAAAATGAACATCGACCTCACCGGAAAGCTCGCGCTGGTCACCGGCTCGACCCGCGGCATCGGGCTCGCCACCGCGATCGGGCTGGCGCAAATGGGTGCGGAAGTCATCGTCAACGGCCGCGAAGCCGCCTCGGTCGCCGAGGCGATCGCGAAGGTCAAGCAGGCCGTACCGGCCGCCAAGGCGCATGCGGCGGTGTTCGATCTCGGCCGAGCCGAGGGCTGCGCCGGGCTGGTGGCGCAATTCCCGCAAGTCGACATTCTCGTCAACAATCTCGGCATCTACGAGCCCAAGGCCTTTTTCGACATCGAGGACGACGACTGGACCAGAATGTTCGAAGTCAACGTCATGAGCGGGGTGCGGCTGACCCGGCACTATCTGAAGCGCATGCTCGATGCCAAGGACTGGGGCCGCGTCGTGTTCGTCTCCAGCGAATCCGCGATCTTCATTCCGAAGGAGATGGTGCATTACGGCTTCTCGAAAGCCGCCCAGCTCACCATCGCGCGCGGCGCCGCCGAACAGACCAAGGCCACCAATATCACCGTCAATTCGGTACTGCCCGGCCCGACCTGGGTCGAGATGGCGCCGGTCCGGCTTGCCGCTCGCGCCAAAGGTCTCGGCACGACGGCCGACGAACTCGCCGCCAAGACCTTCACCGAGCGCCGGCCGGCATCGCTGCTGCAGCGCTATGCCACACCGGAAGAAGTGGCCAACCTGATCTGTTACGTTTGCTCCAAGGCTTCCAGCGCGACCAATGGCGCCGCCTTGCGTGCCGACGGCGGCATCGTCACCAATCCGTTCTGAGGATCAGGCTGCCGGTCGCCCACGCCCTAACTCTCACCTCCCGCCGGAAACTCCCGTCAGAAGTCCCGCCGTCATCCAGCCGTGCAGATAGCCGGCACCTCTGGACGCCGCGCCGTCAGGATCGCCATAAGTGGCCAGCATCGAGCAAAGTACCCCGAACGGAATTCCGCCCGCCGCCTCGTCCCACATCATCGCTTCCTCGGCAGAAAGCTCGCGAAACAACGGTATCACGTCCTGGCGCCAGATCAGGAGGCAGCATGGCTCTTCCAGAGTGACCGCATCCGGCGGGGTTTCGTCGTTCTTGAGCGCCCGCCAGACCGCGGACCCACTGGTCGTCAGGTCGAGCCTGACGGCGCTGGGATGAGCCATGAATTTGAGATGGTGCCAGACCTCCGGAGCAAAGCCGGCCATATCGGCGACGGCAAGCGCCGGCGCGTCCTGCGCGTCGAAGGCATCGTTGAGAGCTCTCTCGAGCGCGGCAAGATCGGACAGGATGGGATATTTGCCGTAGGGCGCCGCGTCCTTCAGAAACGCCGGGAGGGCTCGCGAAAACCAGCGCAGGTTTGGATGCCGCGAGGGATTTGCCGCAACATAGGCGTATCCCATCTCATCGAACATCTCGTCGCCGAGATAAATGTGCAGCAGTTCGTGGTCGTTTCTGACGGCCTCGACCAGCCGCGAACCGTAGGCATGCCTGTAGACCCCAAAGAGGACATCGCGCGCTTCCAGCGGGCTGTCGAGAATTTCAGCAAGAACCGAATCGTCGCCGGTCAGTATGCCGCGCTGAAACTCGCTCTGTTGCCGCGCGAAGTCGCTCATCCCGTCTTCCTGCCCGGCGCCAGAACCTTCCCGGCTATCTCCCGGGTCCGGTTGACTTCGGCCATGAGTTCGTCGAGCGGCGGGATGTTGTCGTCGCGCTCGATCATGGTCGAGACCCGGCCGAAGCGCTGCAACGCCGCGGCGTAGAGATCCCAGACATCCTCGCACACCGGATGATCGTGGGTATCGATGATGTGGGTGCCCATGTGACTGTGGCCGGCCATGTGAAACTGAACCACCCGGTCCGCCGGAATACCGTCGAGGAAGCAGTGCGGATCGTAACCATGATTGAAAGCGCTGACATAGACGTTGTTGACGTCGAACAGCAGCCAGCACCCGGAGCGGCGGGAAAGCTCGCTCAGGAACTCCCATTCCGTCATTTCGGAATTGCTGAATTGGACGTAGGTCGAGACATTCTCCAGCACGATGGCGCGGCCCAGATAATCCTGAACCAGCTGGACACGGCTGACGACGTGATCGAGTGCTTCGCTGGTGTAGGGTATCGGCAACAGATCGTGCAGGTACTTGCCATGCACGCCGGTCCAGCACAGGTGGTCGGATATCCATTTCGGTTCGACCCGGCGCGCGAGATCGCGCAGCCCCCGCAGATACTCGAAATCAGGCGGCGCAGTCGATGCGATCGACAACGACACACCGTGCATCACGACCGGATAGCGTTGACGAATTCTATCCAGCATCCGGAGCGGCTGGCCACCCGGCAGCATGTAATTCTCGCTGATGACCTCGAACCAGTCGATCGGCGGGTTTCCGCTGAGGATCTCGTCATAGTGTTGGGCGCGCAGCCCAAGGCCAAAACCGAGGAATGCCGGCTTGCCCGCATCCATCCGGTGATCCGTCGTCGACGGCGAAGACGGCTGCGAGGATTTGGTTGCAATGTTCATTGGGCCTCCGCTGGTGACCCGCCGGTAATGGGTGCCCGGCCGTATCGCTGTCATGAGTCCGCGACTCCATAATCGACTCTGATCTCGGGACCCGGCCGAAGCCGGGCCCTTCGACCATGCAGCCGAGCCGTCAGCCGGCGACGAATTTGCCCTTGGCAGCGGCGCACTTGTCCTTGGTCATCTCCGCAAATCCCTGGCCCTTGCAGGCATTTGCTCCCTTGGCAGGCGATTGGCCGCCCTTGCAGGCGCTCTGGCCCTTACAGGCGTTGGCGCCAATGCATTTGCCTTCGCCGGCCGCGTAAGTCGCGGTCGACATGGTGGCGCCGGCCAGGAACATGGTAGCAGCGACCGCCGCGATAGCGGCACCGGACTTCGAGCTGAGCTTCATGATATTTTCCTCCAGACTTGGGTTGGCATTGAAACGGGTCGCCATCGAGCCGGGCAAACCAGTCCGACCTTCAAGACTCCCGTGCAACAGCTTCGGCCAACGACGATCTCCGGGTCGCAGCGAACCTCCTCCCACGCCGTCAAGTCGTCGCGGCCGGTCGTTCGCTGTCGGCTCGATCCTTTATCGGTTGCCTGGTATAGGTTTCGATTGCTCAATCCGGATAGTTACGCCTGCTCCGCATATTTTTTCTTGCCCGCGCGGCAGACAGATCGCCCGAATCCTACGGCCGTCGTTCGCTTTCCTGGCCGGTCATTCGCAGCAGCAGCCGGTCGAGGGAAGCCGCGCCTGGCCCCGCGATCGCGAGCCAGAGGAACGCAGCCAGATAGGCTGTCTCCTCGAATCCCAGCAGCGTTTCGAGAGAATCCACATTTTCCCACTTCGCCGCCTTGATCGCGACGATCATGACAACGGTCAGCATGGCTGCAGGAATCCGGGTCAACAATCCGAGGATCAGCATGGCGCCGCCGACGCATTCGACGCCGGAGACGAACGGGGTGAGCAGCCCCGGAAACGGGATGCCCCATTCGGTGAAGTTCTGGATCATCTGGGGAAGATTGTTGAGCTTGGCCCAGCCGGCAAGCATGAAGACGTAACCGACGACAAGCCGCATGACCAGCGGACCGATCCATTGAAAATGCGAGGCTATTCGCGCCGGCAGAGCGATGAGCAGAATGGCGATCGAGTTCATGGCTTCCCCCTTGTGGCGGCACGTTCAGGATCGATTCACAGACGAGTGGTCAAATTCGTCAGCCAGTCCGGCATGGCATTCGTCAGCGACGTTTCGACGATCTTGTCGAGGCCGGTGAGTACGAATGCGCCGACGAACGCGAATGCCGCGCCCATGACCGGTTTGGCGATGCGCGACGTCCTGGCCAGCAAGTCTCGCCGGGCGAAGATTGCCTGCCTTGAACCATAGGCGAGCGCCAGGATGGGCGTCGCCGCTCCGAGCCCGAACACCGCCATCACGACGGCCGCCTTGACCACCGTGTCGCCCTGGGCCGCAAGTCCGATCGCGGCTCCCAATGTCGGACCGGAACAGGGCGACCAGATCGCGCCCAGCAAGCCACCGAGTACGAATTGTCCTCCAAGTCCGGACGGCTGAAGGCGATCGAGCAATGTCTGGCCGCCGGTTGCGACGGGAGCTGCGAAAGCCGCCAGTCTTCCCTGCAGAGCGGGAACGAGCAGCACCACGCCCATGGCCAGCATCAGCACCGCGATGGCGGATCTGAGCGTCGCGGGGTCGAGACCGACATTGAAACCGACCGAGGCGATCAGGGTGCCAAGCAAGGCGAACGATGTCGCAAGGCCGGCAGCCAGGGCAACCGGTCCCCAGGCATGCTTTTCAAGTACGCCGAAGAGGACGATCGGCAGCAATGGAAGCACGCATGGCGAGAGGGTCGATAACCCGCCCGCGGCATAGCTGAGCGCCAGATTGCCGAGTTCGGACACCCTCACAAGCCTTTCGAGACGAGGGCTTTGATGCTGGCGGGATTGGTGTCTCCCGTTGACCTGCCAACTTCGTTGGCGCCCTTGAATACGATGAGGGTGCTCTGACTTTGGACTCGAAAGCGCTTCAGGACATCCTTCGCGCTATCGAAATCCACCTCATAGACAATCAGGTTCGGCGTCGACTTTTCGATTTCCTGGACGATCGGTCGTTGCACCTTGCACGTCGGACACCAGGGCGCGGTCACATCGACGAGGATGGGTTTTCCGGCCGCTTGCGCTTGCTGGAAAGCCTTCGTATCGAACGGTTGTCCGGCCTGGGCCGTCAGCGATGACCCGGCGAGGAAGGCTATTGCGATCAGTGTCTTTAGGGAATTCAATGACATGTTCGATGTATCTCCGAGGGATGCCTGGACGGTCGGCCAGAGAGTTTCGCTGCGGAGCCGGCGGAAGTTACGCGCGCCTGCAAAAATAAGACGGCGATACCCGAGTACCCGCTGACGTGGAACAACTTGATCTTTCGCGATACCCGGAGCTGTTACGCCGAGATGAAGCGGGATTCGAATTCGCCAGCCCTGGAGTCGCTCATGCAGGCCGCACAGGCCGGCGATATGCGCGCTTACGAACGTCTTTTGAGGGAAATCACACCCAGATTGCGCCAGATCGTGCGAAAGCGGCGACAATTTTTCACGGCTGAGGAAGTCGAGGACCTGGTTCAGGAGATACTCTTGTCGATCCACGCGGTACGCGCGACGTACGATCCAAACCGTCCATTCATGCCATGGCTGTCGACCATCGCCCATAACAGGCTGATCGACAGCGCGCGACGGTTCTACCGGGGAAAATCGAATGAGGTCCAGATGGACGAACTGCCCGTAACCTTTGCCGATGATTGGGCGAACATAGAGAACGAGGAATATCGCGACCCGGAAGAGTTGACGATCGCCATCAAGGGCCTGCCCGAAGGTCAGAGGAAGGCGATCGAAATGCTGAAGCTGCGCGAAATGTCACTCAAGGAGGCGGCAGCGGCGAGCGGAACCACCATAGGAGCGCTGAAGATTTCGATCCATCGGGCGGTCCTGAACCTGCGGAAGGCTCTCAGCAAAGAGTGATGGCCATGGACACCGACAGACTGATTGCGAGTTTGACCGAGGATGCGGATCCGGTTCAGAGGCTTCCATCGCCCTGGGTCCGGACTGCCTTATGGTTTGCGATGGCCGTCCCGTATGTCGCCGTCATCGTCATGATGATGGTTCCGCGCGATGACCTGGCCGTCAAGTTCACGGATTTTCGCTATCTCGTCGAACAAATTGCCGCGCTTTGCACAGCGATCGGCGCCGCCGTTGCCGCCTTTCAATCGATCGTTCCCGGATACGACCGCCGATTTCTGTTGCTTCCACTGGTGCCGCTATCGGTTTGGCTGGCGAGTGTCGGCGAAGGGTGCGTCGAGGCGTGGTTGCGCGGAGGCGCCTTTCAGGACTTCACCTCGGACTTCCTCTGCATTCCCGCCATTGCACTGGTCGGAACGCTGCCGGCCGTGGCGATGGCGCTCATGCTGCGAAAGGGAGCCCCCCTTTGGCCGCATGCTTCGGCGGCGCTGGGAGGTCTGGCGGCGGCCGGATTGGGCAACTTCGGTCTTCGTCTCTTCCACGGTCAGGACGCAAGCCTGATGGTGCTGGTTTGGCAGGTGGGGACCGTCTTCATGCTGACGGTCCTCTGCGGCTGGGCCGGCCGGCTGCTGCTGGATTGGCGGCCTGTGGTCGCGAGGGTTCGTCGCAAACTCGCAGCGCACTGAACCCACCGCAAGCGGGCCAGGTGAGATCCCGTGAAACCGGTCTCGCCTGGCGCCAACGTTACAATGCCTTCTCCAGACGCCCTTCCTCGATCGCGTCGATCTGCAGCGCGATGAAGCGCGAATAGATCCGGCATTGCGAGAACGAGCCGCCGGTGAACCACAGCCCGGGCTGCCCGGTGCGGGTCCACATGTTGCGCAGTTCCTGGCTGTCGGCATCGAACCCCCAGATCGGCCCGACGCGCGCGGCGACTTCAGCGCCGAACAGCGAGCCCACGATGTGATCCTGGCCCTTGTACCCGGTCGCCAGCACCACGAGGTCCGCCGCTAATTTCGAACCGTCGCCAAGCAGCAATCCATCGCTGACGAACTGCCTGATGTCATCAGCCTGGATCAGCCGGATCTTGCCGTCGGCGATCAGCTCGGAGCAGCCGACATTGAAGTAATAGCCGCCGCCGCGGGTGCGGAACTTCAGCGGCCAGCCGGTGCCGTCTTCGCCGAATTCGAGCCGGAAGCCCGCCTGCTCCAGCCGCGACAACAGCGGCGCGTCGAGCTCGCGGACCTCTTTGGTGATGATCTTGTGCGATGCCTTGACCACTTCGAGCGGCACCGAGGCATTCAACAGGTCCCTGATTTCGACCGGCGGCCCGTCGCCGAGATAGGTCTTGTCGTAGAGCTGCGCGCTCGGGTCAACATTGACGACCAGGGTCGGGCTGCGCTGAACCATGGTGACGTCGGCGCCGTTGGCCTGCAGCTCCTGACTAATGTCATGCGCGCTGGTGCCGGTCCCCATCACGATCACGGATTTGCCGCGCCACTGCGCGCCGGCGGCAAACCGGCTGGAATGCAGCACCTTGCCGGCGAAATTCTCGATCGTGGCGATGGTGGGAATGTTGGGCGTGCCGCTGACGCTGGTCGCCATCACGATATGTTTTGGGCGCAGCATCCGAACGCTGCCGTCGCCGCGACGGATCCGCGCCATCCAGCTCTGCGAGGATTGATCGTATTCGGCGCCCTCGAACACGGTGCCGGTCCAGAAGTTGACCTCCATGCTCTCGACATAGGCTTCGAGCCAGTTCGCGATCTTGTCTTTGGGGATGTAGTCCGGCCAGTTCGGCGGGAACGGCATGTAGCGCAGGTGATTGACCGGCGTCTTGTTATGCAGCTTGAGGCCGTGATAGCGCAGCCGCCAGTTGTCGCCGACGCGTTGCTGCCTGTCGATGACAAGCGTATCGAGGCCCAGCCGCTTCAGCTCGACCGCCGCGGAAATACCTGCATGTCCGCCGCCGACCACCAGAACGTCGGGCTCGCGCCCTTCGAAGGCGATTTCGGCCTGGCGTTCTTCGAGCCAGTTCCGTTTGGCGAAATCGCGGCTGTGCGAGGTGGGCTCGATATTGCCCGACTTCGCCGCGCCGATCCTGTCGATGTCGAGCACCGTCGACAGCGTCCAGGCTTTTGGCGGCGCGCCGGGCGAAGGCAACAGCCGGACCACCCCGACGGCAGGACCATTAGCGGTATCGAACCGGAAAATCGCCTCGATCACTTCCTGCCCCGCGACCACAGCGCGGCGCGGCATGAACAATCCGGTGTCGATCTCAAACCCGGCGGCGGCCACCGCGCGCGCACGCCGGCATAATTGATCGGCCAGTTTGCCGGCGCCGCTGAAGGTCGCGATATCGAAGGAAATGCCGCACAGGTTTCGCCAGTGGCTGTCAGGCACAAACAGCGCACGCAGCGCCGCCGCGTCTCCGCCCGCCAGCGAACGGCTGAAGTCAGCGATCCACGATTTTGCCTCGGCTTCGGCCGATGTCCTGATTTTTTCCAGCATGCCTGGGTCCTCTGACCTTCTCTCCCGCAGCGGCCGTCCGGTTCACCCGGCCAGCCCCCGACAATCGCGGCGGCTCGTCTTGTGCGCGCCTCTTCCTGATCGTCCCGATCATCATTACCACGCGCCCGCCTCCGAGCGAGATGCGTCGCCGCTCATTTTTGCCGGCAGGCCCTGCGAAATTGCCGCTCGTGGCTGGCCGGCGCGCCGGACAACAACGGGCCTTCGATGCCTCGTCGGCTTCCAAACCTCGACCGGACTCGACGAACCCGGAAATTGATGTATATGTCTCCATTGGAGACATTTACGCAAGAGGCCCGGCATGACCTATGAACTCATCAGGCGGCAATTGAGCACGGCGGTTCCGTTCGCGAACCACGTCGGGATCGAGCTGGAGACGATCGAAAAAGGCCGGGCCGTTGCCCGCCTGCCGTTCCGCCCCGAGGGTCTCAACCACATCGGGACGCAGCATGCCGGCGCGCTGTTTGCATTGGGGGAAGCGGCGTCCGGCGCGGCGATGGCAGGAACCTTCGCGCCTATGCTGCTTGAAATCCGCCCCGTCGCCGCCGAAGCCGCGATCCGGTTTTTGGCCGTCGCGAAGGGAGGCGTACGCGCCGAAGCCTCGATATCGGACGACGCCGACGCGTTGGTCCATACCGTTAGGACCGACGGCAAATCGGTGTTTCGTGTGACGGTCCATTTCATTGGTGAAGACCAGGCCAAAATCGCCGAGATGACCGTCGACTGGCACGTCTCGATGAAGAGAAAACAGGTCTAAGATGAAACCCACGCGTCACGCGATACGACGCGACTCGTTTCACCATGGCGACACCAAACGGGCCGCGGTCGATGCGGCCCTGGCGCTGATTGCCGAACATGGGCAGCACGCCGTTACGCTCAGGGCGGTAGCCGAAATCCTCGGCGTCAATCACCGGGCGCTCTACCGGCAATACACGTCGCGAGAGGATCTGCTCTTTGCCGTCGCGGAGCGCGGCTTTGCCCGGCTGGCGGATTTGCTGGAGGCCATTCCGGTGGCAGAGCTGGACTGCGGACGCACCGCCCTGGCGCAGTGCTACGCCAGCTTTGCACTGGCGGAGCCCCAGCTCTACGACCTGATGTTCGCGCTGCCCTTGCGAAAATGTTTTCATGACGCGGAGGGTATCGGACCGCAGTTGCGCCGCGTCGTCAAAGCCGCTGCCGTAA
Organism: Bradyrhizobium sp.; assembly: GCF_030646015.1. Taxonomy (GTDB): domain Bacteria; phylum Pseudomonadota; class Alphaproteobacteria; order Rhizobiales; family Xanthobacteraceae; genus Bradyrhizobium. Next base: position 30,791 of record NZ_JAUSLT010000093.1, on the reverse strand, counting down.
CCATCCAGGCGGGACACGCCCCGCCGATCGGCAGCGATGCGACCCGAATCGGCGTCTTGCGCGTCTGGGGACTGACGCATGGACTGATCGGGCTTTACCGGGCCGGAGCACTGAAGGCACGATCCGATCGCAGTGCCGTCCAGTTCATGGTCGATGCGGCCCGGGCGCTTGCACCGGCGGCGGAGCGGCTTCGGCCGTGAATGACGGCGGCACGCCGGCGCTGGATTCGACCCTGTCCGGGCCCGACTGCGAGCCGCGCGCCGCCGCCGCCCAGGCGTCAAGCATGGCCGGAACATCGTCGAGCTTCAGCGCAGTCCGTGCCCCGATCGCGCCGCCGGCGGTCAGTCCGAAATGGCAGACGATGATGTCGGCCCCTGCGCGCGCCATCGCCGCGGCGTCGTCGGCTGAGAACACATAGGGGGGTCGTCAACAGCCCCTTGGCGCCGGCCAGCGCGATCATCTCGACTTCGAGCGCGTAGACATGCCGGTTTCCTCCAGCCCGGTGCGGAAGCTGCCGTCGATCAGCCCGACCGTCGGAAAATTCTGCACGCCGGAGAAGCCAATCGCTTTAACCTCGTCGAGAAAATGATCCATGCTGCGAAACGGAGCTGATCGCAGCCAATGGGCCGAGCTTTACAGTCGGTGGCGACCTCGGCCTGTTCGCGGGAACCGAGCGCGAGCAATTGCCGAATCGGCTGCGCCGCATGATCGACAGCTATCATCTGGCGATCGAACGCCTGACTAGCATCGATGCACCTGTCGTCGCCGCGGTGCGCGGCGGCGCAGGCGGCGGCGGGCTGGGCCTGCTCTACGCCGCCGACATAGTCGTTGCAGCCGACGATGCGCGGTTTGCGCTGGGCTACGGGGCCCTCGGTTTGACCGCCGATGGCGGCAATACTTGGTTTCTGCCGCCCATGGTCGGAATGCGGCGTGCACAAGAGCTCTTTCTGCTCAACCGACGCCTGACCGCGCAGGAAGCACTCGAATTCGGATTGGTGTCGCGCCTGGCGGCGAGCGACGCCGTCGAAAACGAGGCAGCCGCCCTCACAGCCAAACTCGCAGCGGGTCCGACGCGGGCGTACGGCGCCGTGCGCCGCATGCTCCGTCAATCGTTTGAGACAGGTCTTTCCAATCAACTCGAGGCCGAGAAAGAATCGATTGTGGTCGCCAGCCGCTCCGACGACGCGCAAGAAGGCATTGCCGCGTTCGTAGCTAAGCGTCGTCCGCAGTTCCGTGGTGGATGAGCAGAAACGGAGTCTCGGCCGCGGTTGGAGTATAGCCGACAATCAGACATAATTTCATGAAGGTTTACTACAGAGCTCCCTGATCGGCCGCTTTGCGCCAGAAGCGGACATTCGACGTTCAAACGCGGACGATGCGGTGCTGCGCCATGCCTGCCAGAGCGCACTCGCTGCCGCCCAAAACAAACTTCCACGCGGGATTTTTCCCGTGCAGGCGATCGCTGCTCGGATACCATTGGCGATTGCGGTCCGGCAGCTGCGGCCCGGATCAGGACAAGGCTGCGATCAGGTCGTCAGCGCGGGTCACCATGGCCACATTCTGGATCGCGTAGTTCACCGCCGCGATGTGCCATTCGTCGTTCATGGTCGAGCAACAATCCTCCGGCACGACCATGTAAAATCCCTTATCTGCGCCGGTACGGGCGGTATGTTCGATCGACATGTTGGTCCAGGCCCCGGTGACAATGACGAAATCGCGGCCGGCCGCCTTCAGCATGGTCTCCAGCCTCGTGCCCTCCCAGGCGCTCATTCGCGTTTTTTCCACCACCTGGTCGCCGGCGTGCGGCTCCAGCCCCGGCACCGGCGCAGCCCCCCATGTGCCGCGCACCATTGCTTTGGCATCGATCAGCCCCTCGAACAGCGGGGCATTCGCTGTCACGCCCGGCGCGCCGGGCTCGACCACGAACCAGACGTGAATCACCATGACGCCGCGCGCACGCGCGGCCTCCGCGAGCCGCTTTGCGTTGGCGATGGCGTTCTGTTCGCGGCAATGCGCCGGCGAGCCTGACGAGGCGAAGGCGCCGCCGTCCATCACCACGTCGTTCTGCATGTCCTGAATGATCAGGGCGCAGCGCATGGGATCGATCGCGTAACCCGGCTCGGCGAGCTTGGCGCCGGACCGGCTGATGGTCGCCGCAGCAGCGAACGGCGCGGGCTGCGCCGCCGCTGGCGCGAGCTGGCCGGCGCGCATATAGGGCTCGTTGCGCGGTCCGACCTTCACCGGCACCGCATAGACCGAATGCGTGGCGGTGATGTAGAGCGTGCGCCAATCCGGTCCGCCCCAGGTCAGATTGCTGACCAGTTCGGGAATGCGCAGCTTGCCGATCAGCCGGCCATCAGGCGCATACACCCAGATGCCGCCCGGCGCCGAAAGCCAGACATTGCCGAGCGCGTCGCATTTCATGCCGTCCGGCACCCCGGGCTCGGTGGCCGAAACAATGTTGGAGGCGAACACCCGGCCGTTGCCAAGGCCGCCGCCGGCTCCGACGTCGAACACCCGGATAAGATGCTTGACGGTGTCGTTGACGTAGAGCCGCTTCTCGTCCGGCGAAAAGCACAGACCGTTCGGCTGATCGAACAGAAAACGATCGACCAGCAATTGCGGCGGACCGCCGCCGGGGGGCACGCGATAGACGCCCTGGAAGCCGAGCTGGCGCGGACGCTCGACGCCGTAGACCGGCATCCGGCCGTACCACGGGTCGGAGAAATAGATCGCGCCGTCGGATTTGACGCAGACGTCGTTCGGCGAATTCAGCTCCAGCCCATCGAAATGCGACGCCACCACCTCGCGCCGCCCGTCGGGGCGTTCGCGCACCAGCGTGGAGGTGGCGTGCTCGCACACGATCAGGTTCAATTCGGCATCATAGGTCATCCCATTGCACTTGTTGGCGGGACGCATCGCCTCGCGAATGCCCTGCCCGTCGAAACGGCGGCGCACGTCGCCCGGCATGTCGGAGAACAGGAGATCATGCGCCTTCGGGTGCCAGACGGGGCCTTCCGTGAACTGGAAGCCGGTGCCGACCTGCCGAACCGGCGCCCACAGATCGACCAATTCGGCGAAGGATGGCCGCAGTGCGATATGCGTGGTCATCGCTGGTCTCCGAATACGCCGTTCACGCTGCGAACCAGTTGCGTGACGGCAACGACTGCACGGTTGGTCCCGGCACCGCCATGTCCAGCCGCGCCACCACCTGGCCGTGCTCGATCTTGGCGGGCTTGTCATGCACCGGCAGCAGGAAGCGCGAACCCGACAGCAGCCGCTTGATCGCAGCCTTCTCCTCGCGCTTGGTGTTGCCGTGGTTGCCGGTGGTGCGGGGCTCGTTGTGATGCAATTCGTGGAAGGGATTCACGATCTGGTCGTTGAAATCATAGATCACGTCGCCGCATATGGTGGCACGACCCTCGGCTGTCTCGACATGGACGTTCATCGAGCCTTCGGTATGGGCGCCCGCCGCATCGATGGTGACGCCGGGGCAGACCTCGATCGGTCCCGACAGTTCGAGATCCTCCAGCCGCAGCGCGTGGCGGGTATGCAGCCGGTCGATCAGGTGCTTGATGTCGGGCAACGGATATTGCGGATGCATCAGGCCCGAAACCGAATATTCCAGTTCGCGCCGGTTCAGCAGAACCGTCGTGTTCATCGGGAACAGCTCGTCCTTGCCGGCGTGATCGATGTGGAGATGGGTGTGCATGACGTAACGGACATCGCCCATCCTCACCCCATGCCTGGCGAGCTGGTTCTCGATCATGTTCTCGTGATGCTGCAGCCCGCGCATTCCGAGGCTCTCCATGATCTGATTGTGACGATAGCCGGTATCGACCACCATCGGCCACGGACCGCCGAGGATCAGGAAGCCGTAAGTGTATACCCGCCTGACACGCCCGCAATCGCGACCCAGCACGAGGAAGCTGGATTCCAGTTCGATGTCGCCGTAGTCCAGGATCTTGATCTCGAGCGCCATGTGTTTGTTTCCTCTCGTTGGATCGTGTTGATCAGGCCAGCCGGTAGATGCCGGCGGCGGTGTCGTGAAAGATCGCCTGCCGGTCCACGGCGGACAACGTCTGGGTCGCCGCGCGATAGGCATCGACCAGCGCGTCGTAGCGGGTCCAGAGTTTCTCGATCGGAAAATTCGAGCCGAACAGGCAGCGGCCGGCGCCGAACAGCCTGACGGTTTCGCCGACCACGAAGCCGATATGCGCCGGATCGTTGCGATGCAGGAAGGTGCCGAGGCCGGACAGTTTTGCCACGACGTTGGGCCGCTGCGCCAATAACGCCATGCCGCCGCGCCAGGCCTCGATGCCGGCCGGCGACAGATCCTCCAGCATGCCGGCGTGCTGCAGCACGAAGCTGACTCCGGGACAGGCATCGGCAAGCTCGGCCGCATCCGCCATCTGCGGCGCGAACACCTGCAGGTCGAAGGCCCAGCCATACTCGCTCAATCTCGCGATATTGCGCCGGAGTATCGGATCGCGCGCGAGATCCGGAGCAGACGCGAAGCGGTATTGCGGGTTATCGTGCCAGTGCAGCTGCATCCTGACGCCGCGCACCAGCGGGAACGCCGCCAGCTGCTCCAGTTGCGGCCGGACGTCAGGCGCGGTGAAATCCGCATAGGCGACAATGGCGTGCGGCCAGCCGGTTTCCCGCGCGGCGTCGCTGACATAGCGGACCTCGTCGAGGAAACGCTCCACCGCCCAATTCGCCTGCACATACACCGACCGCGTGATGCCGGCGGCGGCGACATCCGCCAGATACTCCGCGATGGTGTAGTCGCGACGGATCGGCTCGTAGGGCCCGAAGATCCGCGGCTGCATAGGCCCGAGCAGCCAGGGCAGATCCTGCTGCCGCCAGATGTGATGATGCGCATCGACGCAGCCGGACACAGGAGGATTCATCGGGCGGCCCTCCGTCGTGACAGGTCGAGAACGTGCCGGCACAGCCGCTCCGTCGTCGCGCCATTGGCAAGGCTGTCAAGCATCGGCAGCACCGCGCGCAGCGCGGCGGTCTCCGGACGATAATCGGCCGCCGCGGCGAGCGGGGTCAGCCAGTCGATCCGCCAGGCGCGCGCGGCGAGATGCCCGACCGCGCGGATCATCTGCGCCGGATCGCCGCGCTCCAATCCGTCGGACAGCACCAGCACCAGCGCGCCGCGGGCGTATCCGGCGAAACGCGGCACCGCGAGGAAGGCGGCCAGCGCATCGCCGATTCGCGTGCCGCCGTCCCAGTCAGCCACGAGGTCCGCTGTGACGGCAAGCGCCTGCTCGCGGTTCTTCAGCCGCAGCGCGCGGGTCAGCCGCGTCAGCCGGGTGCCGAACGTGAACACCTCGACGCGCGGCGCCGCGTTGACCAGCGCATGGGCAAAGCGCAGATGCGCGTCGGAACGCACCTTCATCGAGCCCGACACGTCGATCAGCAGCAGGATGGCGCGCGGCCGCGGCTGACGTTCGCGGCGGCGCAGACGGATGATCTCGCCATCGGTGCGGATGGCATCACGTAGCGAACGCTGCAGGTCGAAGCCGGCGCCGCGTTTCGCGGAGCGCATCCGATAGCCGCGGCGACGCGGCAGCCGGGCCGGCAGCTGCCGGCTGAACTGCGCCAGTTGCTGGTTGTCGTCGTCCGGCCGCAGCGCGCGCCGCGACAGCGCCTCGCTGGCGGTCGCCGCCTGCCCGGTTTCGTTGATATCGTCCGACAGCGGCGCGTCATATCCGGCGCCGTCGTCCTGTACCTGCAATTCCTCGTCGCTCTCAGTGACCTGATCCGACAACGCGCCGGCAAGGCCGAGAAAATGCATATCGAACAGCATGTCGAAATCGGGTTGCCGCTCGAACGGCGGCGCCAGCGTGGCGATGCCGGCGCGGCGGATGTCACCGATGTCGCGCGGGCCGAGCAGTTCGATCGCCCCCAGAAAGGCCAGGCCCTGTTCCGGCGCGACCGAAAAGCTATTGCGGCGCAACAGCGCGATGAAATCCAGCAGCGGCCGGGCCGCCTGCGGCAGCGCTGTTACCGTCATGCCGCGATCTCCGCGATGATGGCGTCGAGCCGCGGCGCAATAAAGGCGAGATCTTCCTCGTCCTTCAGCGCCACGCCGATCGCGCGGCGGAATGCGTCCGGCCACGGCGCGCCGGTTTTCGCCAGCAACGTCGCGGCTTCCGCCCAGTCGATCGCTTCGGCGACGCCGGGCGGCTTGGTCAGCGGCTCCTGCCGCAGCCGCCCCACCGCCGTCACGATCGCGCGCGCGGTGGCTTCGGCGACGGAGGACGCCCGCATCATGATGATCCGCGCCTCGCGCTCCGGATCCGGATAGGCGATGTAATGATAGACGCAGCGCCGCCGCAGCGCCTCGTGCAAATCGCGGGTGCGGTTCGAGGTCAGGATCACCACCGGGCGTTCATGCGCGCGCAGGGTGCCCCGCTCCGGGATCGAGATCGAGAAATCCGACAGGAATTCGAGCAGGAACGCCTCGAACTCCGGATCGGAGCGGTCGATTTCGTCGATCAGCAGCACGGTCGATTCCGGCCGGCGCAGCGCCGCCAGCATCGGCCGCTCGATCAGGAAATCGTCGCGATAGATGTCGATCGGCTCGTCGCCGGCCTGGCGGATCGCCAGCATCTGGCGCGGGTAGTTCCACTCGTACAGCGCGGCCGCGGCGTCGATGCCCTCGTAGCATTGCAGCCGGATCAGCTGCCGCCCCATGATCCCGGCGATCGCCTTGGCGGCTTCGGTCTTGCCGACACCGGGTGCGCCTTCCAGCAGCAGCGGCTTGCCGAGCGCGAGCGCGAGATAGCCGGCGGTCGCAAAACCGTCATCGGCGAGGTAATAGGCCGCGCGCAAGGCCTCGGCCAGTTTCTCCGGCCGATCGATCCCCCCGACACTTCCGCGCACCGCCATTCCAATGCCCCTATGCGCGCCGGGCTTGCGGCCGCGCGCCGCCCTGCGCCCTCAGCGCGCGCAGGATCTTTTCCGGCGTGATCGGCAGCGTGTCGATCCGGACGCCGACGGCGTTGAAGATCGCGTTGGCGACCGCCGGCAGCACCGGATTGGCGCACATCTCGCCGGGACCCTTGCCGCCGAACGGGCCGTCCGGCGCCGGTCGCTCCAGCACCGCTATGTCGTGCGGCGCGATGTCGCCGGGACCGGGCATCAGATATTCGTTGTAGTCGCGCCCGCCATTTTCGGGATTGGGATAATACGGCTCCGGCGTCTCGTAGAGCGCGTGGCTCATGCCCATCCAGGCGCCGCCGACCAGCTGCTGCTCGACCATTTTCGGATTGAGGGCGCGGCCGAGTTCATAGGCGCTGGTCAACTTGTTGACCTTGACGTCTCCGGTTTCGTCGCAGACCTCGAGATCGACCACGAGGCAGGCATGGGCATAGGCGGTGACCGGTGACATCTCGCCGGTTTCCGGATTGACGTTGGACAGCGGGATCAGAAAGATGCCGCGGCCGGAGATGGTCTTGCCCTGCTTGAACTGCGCCGCCTGCGACGCGGCCTTTACCGTGATCGATTTCGACGCCGCGCCGCGGACATGGATGTTGCCCTTGCCGTCGGTAACGAGATCATCGGCATTGACCTCGAGTTCCTCGGCGGCCGCCTCCAGCAAAACGCCCCGCGCCTCCTTCGCCGCGACGATCACCGCGTTGCCGACGCGATGCGTGCCGCGCGAGGCGAACGAGCCCATATCGTGCGGACCGGTGTCGCTGTCGGCGGTGTCGACATAGACGTCCTCGATCGGCACGCCCAGCGTTTCCGCCGCGATCTGCCGGCTGACCTGCTTCATCCCCTGCCCGAGATCGATCGCCGACAGCGCCACGGTGAATTTGCCATCCGGATTGGCATGCACCAGCGCCTGGCTGGGATCGCCGCCGAGGTTCATGCCGATCGGGTAGTTGATGGACGCCATGCCGCGCCCCTGATGCCGTGCCATCTCAGCGCCTCCGTGTGAACACCGACGAGAACCGCGCCGCGCCGTGCTGGGGCGTCGGCGGCGGAGTCTGAACCGGTGGCGTGGGAGCCGGCAACGGTGCGGCGGCTGCCGGCTGCGACGGATAATTCGGCAGCGGCGCCGCCGGCTGCTGGACGGGCACGGCGGGCGCCGGCTGGTACGCCGGCAGCGGTGCCGCGCCCGGCGTCAGCTGCGGCGGCGCCTGCCGCGTCTCCGGTCGGCCGATCCGGCCGCTCTCGTCAGTTACCGTGGGTGGAATCGCCGCGCGCGGACCTCCGCCGCCGCTTAGCGACGAAGCGCGCCGCGCCGTCTCGCTCAACGGCCAGTTCACCTTCTGGGCCGCGACCTGCACACATTCGATCAGCGCGGTGTTATGGGCGACGCGGCGATGCGCCTTCATGTCGCCGTCGCGATAGGCATTGAGGATACGGAATTCCATCGGGTCGATACCGACCAGATGCGCCAGCTTGTCCATCTGCACCTCGATCGAGAAGTCCAGTCCGGTAACGCCGAAGCCGCGCATGGCGGTAGCCGGCACCCGGTTGGTGAAGACGCAATAGGCGTCGCCGCGCACATTCGGGATCGTATAGGGACCCGGCATGTGGGCGACACATTTGACCACGCCATAGCTCGACAGCCTTGTATAGGCGCCCGCATCGAAATAGGAGGTGATTTGCCGCGCCACGATACGGCCGTCGCGCATCACGCCGTCCTTGATGACGTGCCGCTCGGCCCCGCGCGGCGAGCCGAACTGCATCTCCTCCTCGCGCCCCAGGACATAGCGGACCGGTTGACCGGTGAGAATCGCGCCAAGCACCGCCAGCGGCTCGGTCAGAGAATCGACCTTGCCGCCAAATCCGCCACCGACGGTGCCGCCGATGAAATGCAGCCGGTTGGATTCCAGCGCGAGAATTTTCGCGGTGGTGCCGAGCGAGAAGAACAGGCCCTGCGCGCAGGAATGCACGACATAGCGGTTGTTGGTTTCCGGCGCGGCGATGGTGCCGTTGGTCTCGGTCGAGGCGTGCTCGATCGGCGACATCTGGTACCGCTCCTCCAGCACGTGATCGGCGGTGCGGAAGGCCGCCTCGACGTCGCCGAAGCGCAGCTTCTGGTGGTCGTACTTGTCGTGATACTCGAAGTAGTTCCCGGGATAGGTCTCGTTGACGACGACGGCCCCCGGCTTCAGCGCCTCCTGCACGTCAAACACCGTGGGCAACGGATCGTAGCTCACTCGAACAAGTTTGACGGCGGCCATGGCCTCCGCATCGCTGGCGGCGATGATGGCGACGATCGGCTCACCCTTGTAGCGCACCTTGTCGACGGCGAGCGTCGGCTCGTCGTCCTTGCCGAATCCGATCAGGCTGAGCAGCGTATTCTTGTTGACCGGGACGTCCTGAGCCCGGATCACGCGCTTCACCCCGGGCGCGCGCTCCGCGGCCGAGACGTCGATGCTGCGGATCCGGGCGTGATGATGCGGCGAGCGCACCACCTTCAGGTGCAGCAGGCCGTCAAAGCCGTGATCGTCGAAGAAGCGGGTGCGGCCGGTGACATGTCCCAGCATGTCCTGGCGCTGCTCGCCCTTGCCGATCACGTTGAGATTGTCGTCGCGCTCGTCGGCGAACAGATCCTTGCGAAATTCCAGCATCGGGACCCCTCAGGCGCGGCGGGCGCCGCGCTGTTGCGCGGCGGCCAGAATGGCGTTGATGATCGGTTCGTAGCCGGTGCAGCGGCAGATATTGCCGGCGATCGCCTCCACGACCTCGACCCGTGTCGGATCCGGGTTGCGATCGAGCAGTGCCTTCGCCGCCATCAGCATGCCCGGCGTGCAGAAGCCGCATTGCGCGGCGAAATGCTCCATGAAGGCGGCCTGCAGCGGATGCAGCGTCGGCCCATCGGCGAGCCCGCTCGCGGTTTCGATCGATCGCCCCTCGCAGGTCACGCTGAGCGTGAGGCAACCCAGTCGCGGTTCGCCGTCGACCAGCACGGTGCAAGCGCCACAGGTGCCCTGGCCGCAACCGAACTTCGGCGCGAAATCGCCGAGACCGCGTCGGATGGTGCCGAGCAGCGTTTCCACGGGCTCGACGAACACCGCGCGATCGGTGCCGTTGAGGCGAAACTGTACGGGCATCCGGGCCATTTTCGCGCTCCTTCAGGACGTCTCGCCGGCAAGCAGCCGGCCGAGATGCACGGGCAATACTTCGCGGCGGTACCATTCCGACGCAATCGCATCGGTCGCAGGCTGCGTGCCTTCCAGTGCCGCCGTCTTTGCCGCGGCGATCGTGGCTGCATCCAGGCTGCGGCCCTCCAGCACGCGCTCGACCGCCTTGGCGCGCAGTGGCGTCGGCCCCATGGCGCCGTAGGCGATCCGCACGCCGCTGATCCGTCCGGCGTTCTGCGGCAGATGCACCGCGATCGAGAGCACCGAGATGCCCTTGGGCCGCACCCGCGCGACTTTCAAGAAGCGAAACGCATCGGCGCCGGCCGGACGGTTGAAACCGACCGAAGCCACCAGCCCGACCCCGCCCCGCGCCCGGTTCGCCAGCATCTCCTCGAGCGGCATTGCCCGCGCGCCGCCGAAGCCGGCATGCAAGGTAACGACGGCGTCCAGCGCCAGCAGCGCGGTGGTGAAATCGCCATAGGGTGTCGCGGCGAACAGATTGCCGCCGATCGTCGCAGTGGTCCGCACCGCGGGACCGCCGATACCGCGCGCCGGCGCGTGCAGGTAGGACAGATCGCGGCTGGCAAGCACCATCGCCATGGTGACGCCGGCACCGAGTTCGACCCGCGCGCCGCCGGCGTTGATCGCCAACAACACCGGATCGACGGTGCGCAGCAAGGTACCCTCCGTCATCGCGCCCTCGTTGATGGCGCGCACCAGCAGCGTGCCGCCGCCGAGCATTTGCGCGGCACGGTCGCCGGCCAGGATTTCGGCGGCTTCCTGCAATCCCTGCACGATGCGTAGGTTGACGGGCATGGCGTTTCCTAACCTGCGAGTTCCGGCAACTGGCGGACCGCCGCGATGCCGTTCGAGTAGACGTCGTTGCCAACGAGGTCGGCGAGTTCGCTTTCGCGTCCGGCCGGGGTGGTGAACCGCCCCTCCCAATGCCAGAAGCTGCGATTGCCGTCGGTGACCGGCAGCAGCCGGACATGGGCGACGTAGTTGAACAGCGGAATCGGCGTCTCCAGCAGGCAATAGCTGAAGGTCATTTCCAGATCCGACAGCGCCAGCAACTGCTCGCGCAGTTCGGCGCCGTCCTGCAGCGTGAAGCGACGGACGCAGCCGATCTTGTCCGAGGGATAGCCGCGTTCGATCGAACTTTTGGCGACGATGGGATGCCAGGATTCGTGGCCGTTGAAGTCGCGCAACACCGCCCACAACCGCTCGACCGGCGCGTCGATGATGGTGCTGCGAACGACCTTCGGCATCGCTCAGGCTCCGAAGGCGCGGTTGAGAGCGTCGAACCCGGTCTGGAACACGTTGCCGCCGACTCCGCTGACCAGTTCCGCTTCCAATTCCGGCGCGCAGTCGAAATCGGCGCTCCATTCGATGAACGTGCGGTCCTGGTCGGTTACCGGGGTCAGCCGCAGCGAGGCGACGTAGTTGGTCAGCGGCATCGGCGAATCCAGGATCGAATAGGTGCAGAGCATGTCGAAATCGGACAGCCCGAGCAGCTTTTCGCGTAGTCGATCGCCATTGCGCAGCGCGAACGCCCTGACACAGCCGACCTTGTCGGCCGGCTCGCCGTTCTCGATCCGGCTCTCCGCGATACCGGGATGCCAGTTCGGCAGGCCGTTGAAGTCGCGCACGCGCGCCCAGACCTTGGCCGCCGGTGCATTGATGACGCTGGATACGTAGACGCGGGCCATCCGATTACTCCTTGGCCTTGCCTTTGCCGCCGCGGCCGGACGGTGGCTTGGGCTCGCCGGAACCCGCGTCTGCAGGGACCGGTCCGTCGCCCTTCGGCTTGGGCGGCTGGGCTTCCTTACCGACGCGCTGCAGGTCGCTGGCCTCTCGCATCAGCCCACCCATCCTGGCGAGGCTGCCGCCCTCGATCCCGATTTCCTTGAGCACCTGATCGATCAGCGGTGCCTGCACCCGGTATCGCAGCGCCGATTCGATCACCTCGTCGGTGGGTGTGCGCGAACTGCCGCCGCCATTGCCGGCCATGCCGCCGAGCCCGTCGACGTGCAGGATGCGGATGCCCTCGATCTTCTCCATCGGCTTGACGCTCTCGCGAACGATCCCTTCGATCCGGTCCAGAAGCCGTCGCCGGAACAGGCCGTAGCGCGCCTCATCGGTGAGCGCATTCTCGGCTTCGTAGAGCAGCTTCTGCGCTTCCGCGTCGACCGCGGCGCGGATCGCATGGGCTTCCGCCTCGATACGCTTCTCGTCGGCGTTCTTCCTCGCCAGCATGACTTCCACCGTGGTGCGCCGCTTGGCGTTCTCGCTCTCGCGCACCGTCTTGACGATCTCCTCGGCTTCCACCGCCTTGGCCTTCGCCATTTCCGCCTTCACCTGGGCCGCGGATTCCAGCAGAGATTTCTCGAAAATCGCGATCGCCTTGTCCATGACAGCGCTCTCGACTTCGCGCTCGCGATCGACCTCGAGCTTGCGCAGGTCGCGGTCGCGGCCGACTCGGGCCTCGTCGAGGCCACGTTCGGAAGCGATGCGTGCGCGCTCGATCTCCTCGCGCGCGGCGATCTCGGATTCCTGCAGCGCCTGGTTGCGCGCGATATCAAGCTGCTCGAGCGCCTTGCGCCGCTCCAGCCGGGCGACCTCCAGTTCGCGCTCGCGCGTGATGTCGACTTTCTCAATTTCCTGGCGCGCATTGATCTCGGCTGCGCGCACGGCACGGTCGGAATCGACCCGCTCGATCTTCCGCGCGGAAGTTGCGATCACGCGCTCCTCTTCGGCGATCTCGATGGTCTTCTTCTGATCGATCTGCAGCACCTCGCGGCTCTTCGACGCCGCGATCCGTCCCTTGTCGATCGCCAGCTCAGCCTCGATGCGGCTGACCTCGACCGCATCGCGCTTCTTGATCTCGGCGGTCTCGATCGCCTTGGCGCGGTTGATGTCCAAGCTGCGGATTTCGAGATCGGATGCGATGCGGGCGGTCTCGGTCGCCTCCCGCGCGGCGATCTCGGCGCCTTCCAGTGTCTGCGTCCGCGCGATCTCCTGCGAGCGGGTTTCCTGTTCAGCCAGGATGCGATGCGCCGCGATTTCCTTCTCATTGGCGATCCGCGCGGCTTCCACCGTGTGCAATGCTGCGATCTCGGCTTCGTCGATCGCCTGGTTGCGGGTGATAGTCAGCGCGCGAACCTTCTCCTCTTGCAGGATGCGGGCGGACTCCACCAGTTCCTTCGCCGCGATGCTCTCCTGCTGGACGGTGCGGTCGCGGACGATCTCGCGCGCCAGCCGCTTCTCTTCCGCGGCGAGGCGATTGGCGATGATGGCGCTGTTGCGGGCGATTTCCGCGGTTTCGGTGGCGAGCCGTGCTGCGATATCAGCCTCCTCGACCGAACGCCGCTTGGCGATGTCAAGGCCGGAAATCCGCTGCTCGTTGGCGATCCGGTCGGTGCTGACGGACGCTTCCTGCGCGATCCGGGCGCGCTCGGTAGATTCGCGCGCTGCAATTTCGGCGGCCTGCAGCGCGCGCACCTGTTCTATCTCGCGCTCGCGGATCTCGCGATCGGCAGTGATGCGGGCCTCCTTGATCAGCTGGTCATTGGCGATCCGCGCTTTCTCAACCGTCTCGCGCGCGGCGATCTCTGCCTGGTCGACGATCTGGCTGCGCTCGATCTCGCGCTGGCGAACGTCGCGCTCGGAGGCGATCCTCGCCTCGCTGATGGCGCGCTCGTTGCCGATCCGCGATTTCTCGATCTCCTCGCGCGCATTGATCTGGGCCTGCTCGGCCTCGGTGTCGCGCATCGCGCGCTCGCGGGCGATCTCGGCGCGCTGCACGGCGCGGCGCACCTCGACATCGCGCTGCTGCTCAAGGCGCGCCAATTCGCTCTCGCGCTCGATCTCGAGCGACTGCTTCTCCGCCTCGAGATTGCGCGTCCGGATCCGGATCATCGAATCCTGCTCGATGTCATTGCGCGTCTTGCGCCGCCCCTCGATCTGCTCGATCAGGTGGGTCAGGCCTTCGGCGTCAAAGCGGTTCGAGGCATTGAAATATTGCAGGTCGGTCTGATCGAGATTGATCAGCGCCACCGATTCCAGCTCGAGCCCGTTCTTGGCCAGCGCCTCGGCGGCGGCCTCCTTGACCCTGGCGAGATAGACCCCGCGCTGCTCGTGCATGTCCTCCATCGTCATCTCGGAAGCGACCGAGCGGATCGCGGATACGAATTTCCCGGACAGCAGCGCGTGCAACGTCTCCGGCTGCATGGTGCGCCTGCCGAGCGTCGAGGCCGCCAGCGACACCGCCTCGATGGTGGCGCGGACGCGGACATAGAAGTCGGCGTCGATGTCGACCCGCATTCGGTCGCGGGTGATGATGGCGTCGTCCTGGCCGCGATGCACCCGCATCTGCAGCACGTTCATGTTCACCGGCGTGATGTCATGGATGAACGGCAGCACGAAGGCGCCCGAATCGATCACCACTTTCTCACCGGCGAGGCCGGTTCGCACGAAAGCCGCCTCCTTCGACGAGCGTCGGTAGAGCCAGTTCACCAAATAGACGGCGATCGCGATCGCGATGACCGCCACGATCAGCCAGAGAATGAGCGCTCCGATCAACTGGCCTGACATGTCTGTTCTCCCTCCACGAAGTACGGTCGATAGTTCATCTCAGCTGCGACTGATGGCCTTGAATTTCCGCGTCTGTTCACGGATCGCGACTTCGACCGGCAGCCGCTCCATCGAGGAGGCGCCGTAGAAGCCGTGGCAATGCCGCGAGGTCTTGATGACGAATTCGGCGTCGGCGGGCTCTGCCACCGGGCCGCCATGCACGAGGATGATGGCGTCGGGTTTCACCGCGAGCGCCGCCGCCGCCCAAGCGTCAAGCATGGCCGGAACATCGTCGAGCTTCAGCGCGGTCCGTGCCCCGATCGCGCCGCCGGCGGTCAGTCCGAAATGGCAGACGATGATGTCGGCCCCTGCGCGCGCCATCGCCGCGGCGTCGTCGGCAGAGAACACATAGGGGGTCGTCAACAGCCCCTTGGCGCCGGCCAGCGCGATCATCTCGACTTCGAGCGCGTAGGACATGCCGGTTTCCTCCAGCCCGGTGCGGAAGCTGCCGTCGATCAGCCCGACCGTCGGAAAATTCTGCACGCCGGAGAAGCCAATCGCTTTAACCTCGTCGAGAAAATGATCCATGCTGCGAAACGGATCGGTGGCGCAGACGCCGGCCAGCACCGGAGTCTTCTTCACCACCGGCAGCACCTCGGCGGCCATCTCCATCACGATCGCGTTGGCGTCGCCGTAAGGCATCAGGCCGGACAGCGAACCGCGTCCGGCCATCCGGAAGCGGCCGGAATTGTAGATCACGATCAGGTCGATGCCGCCGGCCTCCTCGCATTTCGCGGACAGGCCGGTGCCGGCGCCGCCACCGACGATCGGCTCGCCGCGGGCGATCATCGCGTGAAACCTGCCGAGAAGGACCTGCCGATCGATTGCTGCCATGCTCATCCCCTACCGGACCGCCGCGCGCACGCGCGGCCGTGCGCCCTGCAGGGAGCGAAAATGCTGCACCAGCGCGGCCGCAAATGCCGGACTATTGATGTGATGCGGGACGCGGACGAGCTGGCGTGACGCCGTCTGCCGCACGCTCGCCTCCAGCGTGCCGAACAGCGCATCGCGCGCAGCCGGGTCGAAGAACGGCTTGCCCGCCTCATCGAGTGCGGAGACCCCGCCCTCCGGCAGCAGAAAGCGTACCGGGCCTTCCATACGATTGAGCCGGTCGCCGATCCAGCGGCCCATCTCGGCATTCTCCGCGGGCAGCGTGCGCATCAGGGTCACCTGCGGATTGTGCTGATGAAGCAACCGGCCGCGGTAGCGCTCGGGGACGCTGTCGGGCGCGCCGAAATTGACCATATCGAGCGCACCGACCGAACCGACATAGGGAATCCGGTTGCGGATGATGGCGCCGAGCCGGTCCTCGGTCGCCGGAAACACGCCGCCGAACAGCAGATCGGCGATTTCGGTGGTCGAGACGTCGATCACCGCCGACACCAGGCCGCCGTCGACCAGCTTCTCCATCGACTGACCACCGATGCCGGTAGCGTGGAACACCAGGCATTCGTAGTCGTCACCAATCAGCTTCGTGACCTGCTGCACGCAGGGCGTGGTGACGCCGAACATCGTAAGGCCGACCAGCGGCCGGTCTTCGCCGGCGCGCCGGCGCGGCGGCGGCGCCTTGCTCGCCTCCAGCCGTGCCCGCGCCATCCCGGCCATCGCCTGCGCGCCGTTCGAAAGCACCTGTCGCGAAATCGCGTTCAGGCCCTGAACGTCAGTGACCGAATACATCATCATGATATCGGAAGGGCCGACATAGGCCCGCGTGTTGCCGGAAGCGACGGTGGAGATCATCAGCTTCGGCACGCCGACCGGCAGCGCCCGCATCGCCGGCGTCGCCAACGCCGTGGCGCCGGAGCCGCCGGCGGAAATCAGGCCCAGCAGCCTGACGCCGTCGTTGCCGGACTTGCCCTTCACCCAGGCTTCAAACGCCTCCGCCATCGCCGCCACGGCGGCGCCGCGCTCGGCATTGAATATGCCGGCGGAACCGCGCGGGTGATGCAACGCAATCTCCAGCGGCGGCACGTCCGCGCCGGAGATCCGGCCCGTGGTCGACAGATCGACCAGCTTCACCGGCAGGCCCGTCGCCTTGATGAGGTCGGCAATGAATCGCAGTTCCTCGCCCTTGGTGTCGAAGGTGCCGGCCACGGCGACAAAGGGCTCGTTGAGCCCACCTATGCTGCGTCCGGCCTTGCGATCCGATGCGGCGATCGCCGCAGCGACAGGCGCTCGCGTCAGGGTACGCGCGGCGCTCTCGATCCGCGCTGCGGCAACGTCAGGGCTCCAGCGGGTCGGCAACACGGGGTTCGACAGATAGACCCGGATCGGCGCATCGCTGCGCGCCGGCGCCGGCGTGGTCCGAGGTCCGCCCGGTTGGCTCGCGGCCGCCAGCGGTGGCTCGATCTCTTCGTGCCCATGACGGCCGACGCCAAGCAGGCGCTGTTGCAGGTCACGATCGGCTGCCAGCCGCGCCGCCTCAATGACGCGATTGACGCGGCCGTTGACCATGATCGCGACCGTATCGGAAATCTCGGTCGCCACGCCGATGTTCTGCTCGATAACGAGGATGGCGACCTCGCCCTCCTCGCTCAGCCGCACCAGCATGTCCTCGACCTGCGCGACGATGACAGGCGCGAGGCCTTCGGTCGGCTCGTCCATGATCAGGAGCCGCGGATTGAGCAGCAGCGCCCGCGAAATAGCCAGCATCTGTTGCTCGCCGCCGGAGAGCTGAGAGCCGGCATTGTTCTTTCGCTCGGCAAGCCGCGGAAAGTTGTCGTAGATCCGCTCCGGCGTCCAGGCGCCGCGCGGCCCGCGCTGCGCCAGCCGTAGATGCTCGTCGACACTCAGCGATCGCCACAGTCGCCGGCCCTGCGGCACATAGCCGATGCCGAGCCGGGCGATGTCGGTGGTGGAGCGGCCGATCAGTTCCTCGCCGAACGCGCTGATCGAACCGCTCGACACCGGCACCAGGCCCATGATCGCCTTGCACAGCGAGGTCTTGCCCATGCCGTTGCGGCCGACCAGGCTGAGCACGCCCTCCTGCAGCGTGAGATCGACGCCCTGCAGCGCGTGCGAGCGGCCGTAATACAGGTTCAGCCCGCGAATCTGCAGCGCCGGCAGCGTGCCGCGTTGGGGCGGACGGCGGTCAGTGCTGGGCATGACCGCCTCCGAGATAAAGCTCCTGAACTTCCGGATCGGATTCGATCTCGTCGGCCCGGCCTTCCTTGAATATCCGGCCGTTGTGCATCATCGTCACGCTTTCGGCGACACGCAGCGCGACATCCATGTCGTGCTCGATGATGATGAAGCCGATGTGCGCCGGCAGCGAGGTCAAAATCGTCACCAGATCCGCTCGCTCGGTCGGCGACAGCCCCGCCGCAGGCTCGTCGAACAGCACGAAGCGCGGCGCGCCGGACAGCGCCAGCGCCACTTCAAGCTGGCGCTGCTGGCCATAGGCGAGTTCGCCGACCAATCGGTCCTTGTCGTCGGTCAGGTGCACGGCCTCGACCAATACCCCTGCCGCGTGCACGAGGGCATCATCGGGGCGCGGCCGGATCAGCGAGAAACGGTTTCGGGAAACGCCGCAGCAGGCCAGATAGATATTATCCATCACGCTCAGCCCGGTGAACAGCGAGGATATCTGGTAGGTACGACGCAAGCCGCGCCGGATGCGCTCATGGGGCGGGAACACCGTCACGTCCTCGCCAAAGAACCGGACCAGGCCCGCTGTGGGCAGAAAATCCCCGGTGATGCAGTTGAACAGCGTGGTCTTGCCCGCGCCATTCGAGCCGAGAACGGCCCGCCTTTCGCCCGGTTTCACCGAAAGCGTCACGTCCGAGATGGCTGCCAGCGCGCCGAACATCTTGGTGATGCCGCGCAGTTCCAGCGCATTGCCGGAGCTGGCATTGCCAGCCCCGGGCAAGTTCATCCGGGACGTCACGACGGGCGCGTTCATGTCGCGCCTCCCGTCGTCGCGGCCTTGCGCGCCGCCACCCCTGCGCGCCAGCGATCCCACAGGCCTAGCACGCCATCCGGCGAGAACAGCACGACCGCGAGGAAACCGATCCCGATGATCAGCTTGAAGCGATCCGCTGAGAAACCGAAAAAGCCGAGAATGTCGGTCGAGAACACCTGCAGCAACACGTAGATGAAGGCTCCGATAAACGGTCCGAGCGGACGGCGTATCCCGCCGACGACCGCGACCACGAGGACGTCGATCGCGGAGGAGATCCCGATCGTGCCCGGCGCGATCTGCGCGTTCTGCCAGACCAGAAGAATGCCGCCCGTAGACGCGAAAACGCTGGCCAGCGCGTAGGCCGCCACGCGATGGGCGGTCACGTTGAAACCCAGTGCCGCCATGCGGCGCGGGTTGTCGCGCACGCCCTGCAGGGCGAGCCCGAAGGGAGAGCGCGCGAGATAGACGACTGCGCCGTAGCAAAGCGCGGCGCAGGCGAGCGTGAGATAGTAGAAAGGCACGGGATCGCGCCAGTTCACGCCGAAAAGCTTCGGCGGCAACACGAGGTTGAACCCGGAATAACCGTTGAAAATCGAGTAGTTCTGTCGGGTGAAATAGAAGAAGGCCGCCGCAACCGCGAGCGTGATCATGATCGTGTAGATGCCATCCGTGCGAACGGCGAGCGCGCCACATATCGTCGCGAAAATAGCCGCGATCAGGAAGGCGGCCGGAAGCACGATCCACCAGGTAAGGCCGAGACTGACGTTGGCGGCACCGGACGGCCCAAGAATCGCGACCATGTAGCCGGCCATTCCGGCAATCGACATTTGCAGCAGGCTCACCATTCCGCCATAGCCGGCGAGGAACATCAGGCTGAGCCCGATCATGCCCAGAATGAAAGTCCAGCCCATGATCTGGAACAGCCAGAAATTGTTGGCCACGATCGGCAGCAACAGCAGGATAAACCCGAAGATCCACCAGGGGGCGGGAATGCGCTCGGACCACATTCGCTGGTCGGCGGCGCTGGCGAAGCCAGGGGCTTGATCGGCAACGGACATGTCCTACCGCCTCGTTCCGAGGAGGCCTTGCGGGCGAAACGCCAGCACCGCCGCCATGATGAGGAAGGTGAGAACGATCGAATAGGTCGGTGCGTAGACAAACCCCATCTGTTCGGCCACCCCGATGATCAGCGCGCCCAGGGCCGCGCCGACGATCGAGCCCATGCCTCCGACGATCACCACCACGAGGCTCGCCAGCAGGAAACGCGTATCCTCGCCCGGCGACAGCGACTGGAACGTGGCGCCGACGATCCCCGCGATACCGGCAAGCCCGGCGCCGAAGCCGAACACCGCCAGAAACACCAGGTGGATGCGCACGCCGGAAGCGGCCAGCATTTCACGGTCGTCGACGCCCGCACGGATCAGCATGCCAAGCGCGGTGCGGTTCAAGACCAGCCACATCGCGATGCCGATCACGATTGCCGCCACCAGGATCCAGACGCGCACGGACGGGTAGCGTAGCCAGGTGACCACGCCGGTCGCTTCGTTGACGTTGCTCACGAGGGGCAATTCCATCGGCCCCTGCAGGAATTGCGGAGCGAGGATCGAATACGATTGCCCGCCCCACCACCAGAGCATGAGGTCGGCAAACACGATCGAAAGCCCGATGCTGACCAGCGTCTGCCGGAGCTCTTCGCCTTCCATCTTCGAGAAGATGAAGAACTGCATCAGGAGCCCGATCAGCCCCACGACGATGAACACAACCGGAAATGCCAGCAGCCACGAACCCGAGGCGGTCGCGACCTCGTAGCCGACATATCCGCCGATCAGGAACAGCGAGCCGTGCGCGAGGTTGACGACACGCATCAGGCCGAAAATCAGCGTGAAGCCGGCCGCTACGAGGAAATAGAGCGCGCCAAGCGTGATACCGCCCAAGAGTGCATTCAGGAAGATTTGCTTGCGGCCCCAGCTCGCCACCAGTTCGGGTGGCCAGGGGGCTAACACAAGATACAGGAACGCTATGGCCAAGAGGATGAAAATCAGGCTCCAGAGCGGATAGCGCTTGATGAAATTGTCCATCTCAGAACGGCCTAGCAGCTTCCCGTGGCACAGCTTCGCCACCGTTGGAATGAAGGCTAGATTGAAGTTGCCGGCCTGTCCTTTCCCGAACGTCTTTTCTCTAGCCCGAACGTCTCTTCTTTGGGGGCAGCACCTCTTTCAGTGGGTGAGGCCCGCGACGCTGCGCCGGTAGGCGCTCGGCGGCACGACGCCATTGGCGATAAAGAACCGCGAGAAGCTCGCCGGGGTCGCAAAGCCGAGATCAAGCCCGATTTCAGAAACCGTTTCCCGGCCTCTGGCCAATCGCTCGATGGCGCGCTCCATGCGAAGGGCGTTGAGGAAGATCGTGGGGGGCAGACCCATCTGCTCGCGAAACAGCTTGAAGAAATGGGGGCGCGACAGGCCGGCGTTCCGCGAGATCTGTGCGAGGTCGACGGGTTCGCCGAGCCGCTCGCTCAGGAGGCTGATCGCGCGCCTTAAACGAAAATCCCGCAGTCCCGAGCATTGGGCCGCCGGCCTGTCAGCCGCGCTCGTCCACTGCCAGGTCTGATCGAAGGCCGCCTGCGTCAGCGCACTGAGCCGGTCCTCGAAAGAGCCATCGCAGCCGCCATGGTTGGCGAGAAGCCGTGCGGTTTCCGAGACAAGCCGGGTGATGTGGTCGCTCATCTCGACCGTCGAGCGGCCGAAGCGCAGGATTTCGAAGGCCGTGTGGCTCGCATCAACAAACCAGCCCGGGCGGATGTAGAGAACGAGCGTCAGCGTTGGTTCCCGGCGGTCAACCGGCGCAAAATAATGCGGTTGCCATGGGCTGATTGCCGTTGCGCTCCGGGTCGTGAGCGGCAAGGTCTTGCCATCGACAACCACGCTGGCGACCGGTCCGCTGACGTGAAAGATCAGATGCCCCTCGCGATGGGCATGCGGCACCATCGGCCGATCCAGCTCATAGAGACACGCGCGCCCGAACGCACCATGTGCGACCGCGTGAGCTATACTCATCGGTTTCCTCCCCGCTCATCTTTGTGCGCGGTAGTGGAAGAATGTATAAGGAGATCGCGTTGTGACAACAGGCAAATTGCCCCCCCCGCCACCGGCCCAGGGGCCTTTCCTCGTACCGGATGCTCGTTCGTGCTCACCAGGCGGCCTCGAGAATACGGCGGCAGTCGCCTGGGGTCAGCCGTCGGGGATTGGCAAGGGCTCCGGGGTCGTTCGCTGCCATTTCCGCAAAACGATCGAACCGAGCCGGATTGATCCCCATCTCCCGCAAGGAGGTTGGCAGGCCGATGGCGCGGGCGAAAGCTCCGATTGCGGTGCTGAAGTGCGGCTCCCGCGTTGTTCTGGCAAAGGTTTCGGCCATGGTGGCGTATCGTTCGCCCACGGCCTCGGTATTGAAGTCGGCCATGGCCGCCATCAAAGGCACATGGAGATCGCCATGCAGGACGCCGGGTCCAAGTTCAGCCTTGATCGGATGCGCAAGCGCATCGACCCCTCCGACCGCTTTTTCCAGCGCGAGCCCCGCCGTCAATGCCGCGGCCATCAATTCGCGCTGCGCTTCCCGGTGACCGGGCGAAGCGAGCGCCACCGGTAGCCACCGCGTCAGCCGCTTTGTGGCCTCTAGCGCAAGCGCGTCTGCCGGCGGATGGTAGACGGGGCTGGCATAGGCCTCGATGGCATGGACCAGCACCTCCATGGCCGCGGCGGCGAGGCGGCGCGAGGACGCGCCCTCAAGTACCGTCGGATCGGCGATGACCCGGTCGGGGCGCGGACAGGCGACCGGCTGCCCCTGCCCCAGGCGCACCCGCCGCGCTAACCCGAAATCGCAAAGTCCGGCAGGGACCGCGATCAGCGTGAGGTGTTCGCCGCGCCGCAATGCATGCTCCGCAACGAGCCGCGCCTGCCCGACGGCTGCAGATCCGCCCACGGCGATGAGCGTGTCTGTCCGGATGTCGCGCATAGCCCTCAGAATCCGGAGGGTCGCTTCCTCATGAGGGCCGGCACGATCGGTCCGCGCCAGGCTGATCGACGTCTGGTCGAGCGACTCCTGCACGCGAGAACAAACGGCCGCACTTCCCGGCTCGTTGTCAACGAGCACCAGCGCCCGAGCAAGCGACCCCACCTCCTCGGGAAGCGCATCCTCGATCGCAGCTTCTGCGAAATGGGTGCGCGTGAGATAGTCGATGAGAGTCATCGGAGATGCTCCCGGCGTTTCCGCCGCATGAGTCCAATGGCGGAATTCTCGAAGGAAGCGGTGGCCGGCCGAGAACGCCGGCCACCGAAGATGACATCAGGGACAGGCGGGCTCAGCCGCCCGCGCGCAGCTTGGCGCAGTCAACCGCATCGCGCGACGGTAGCCCGATGGCCTTGAACTGAGCCGTCGTCATGCCGAGCGTCTGATTGACGTTTTCGGTCTTGGCCACCATCTTGCTGGTCATGTTGCCATCCGGCCCATCGACCACTTCGTTGACGAAGACCGTTCCGGTCGCCTGCCGGTTTTCGTTCAGCGTGATCTTGCCGACGGGGCTGTCGAGTTGAAGCTTGTTCAGAGCCTCCTTGAACTTTGCCTGCCCGTTCGATAGATCGCCCCCGGCCTCCTGAAGCCCTTTGATGGCCGCGAGCGTGGCCGTGTAGTAGCCCAGACCGAACAGCGAAGGCGATGGCAGGCGGTCTTTGGCGGGGAAGCCTTCCTGATAGAGCTTCACATACGAGGTCCAGGCCGGGTCGGTATTGTCGGCGGCGAAGGGGCCGGAGGTCGGCGTGCCCTTCAGCACGTCTTTCGCTTTACCTTTCGCCGTCAGAACCGTCTGGTCGGCCATGATGGTGCCGCCGATCAAGCGGGTCTTTTCACCGGCCTGCTGATATTGATTGAGGAAGTTGATCGCATCCGTGCCGCCGAGGCCGAGGTAGATCGCATCCACATTGTCCGGCAGCTGCGCGATGATCCCGCCGAAATCCGATTGGCCGAGCGGCTGCCAGAACCGCTGGACGATGTCGCCGCCCGACTTGCAGAAGTCCACCGCAAAGCCCATGAAGTTCGTGTAGCCGAACGAGTAATCGGCTGCGATCGTTGCCACCTTCTTCCAGCCTTTCTTCTTCACGACGTAGTTGCCGAGGCCGAAGCCCCATTGCGAGCCGTCGAGATTGAAGCGGTAGAAGTTCGGCGCGGGATCGACCCAGGTCGTCTCGAGCGCGCCGGAAATGCCGTTGATCACTACCTTGTCCGGGATGGTTTTGGCAAAATCGCGCATGGCAATGCCTTCCGAGCCGGAAAGCGGGCCGATTATAAGGTCGACCTTGTCCTGCTCTATAAGCTTGCGAGCCATACGAACCGTCGTGTCAGGTTTGGTATCCGTCGGAGCGACGACAGTTTCAATCTTTTTGCCGGCAATGGTGTTGTTCACCTGTTTGAGAGCCAGTTCGACATTTCGGACACCATCCTGGCCACCGGTCGCGAAGGCGCCTTCCAGCGCCACCAGAATGCCGATCTTGATGGTGCCGCTCTGGGCGAGAGCTGCGCCGGGCAGCATAAGGGCGGCCATCGCCACGGCGCCAAGCAAAGACTTGCGCATTGTTGTTCCTCCCTGTGACGCTGGAGATAGAATCCGGCACACGCCGGATCTCCCCCGTTACGCCTCATGACGCGCCCCCCGGCGCGCCTTCAGGAAAGCTGCCGTCCAAAGCCCACGCCGCCCATATCCAAGCGTCTCATTTTTGCGGGCGGTCATGAGCGAGGGAGCAATCGCGGACCGTGCGGAGCAGACCGCAAGGCCACATGGCGTTTGGCAAACGTCCGCGCAGACATTCAACCTAGCCCTCCGGCTGCGAGGCCCTTCCCCGCCCGCGGCGTTGCCAAGAACGGCCCCGTCAGAAAGCAGTGTTGCTCGAACTGACGAAGGTCCGCTTTGCGCCGAAAGCGGCCATTCCATAATCGTTCATTCCGCGAGTTGGATCTTCGGCAATCGACCCGAAACATCGGCCCGCCGCTGACACCGCAGCGCGTTCAGTTCAGCCTGCTTACATTGGGTGTCGCTAGATTTTCTTTGACCTCCCGGTGCACACATCGTGCACACGCCGCCTTCTAACCAATTGAAAAACTTGAACTCTCGCTCCAGTCCATCATGGGGAAGTTTGAGTAGGTCGAGCCAGCGTAAGAAAGTTTGGTCTAACTGCCAGCCTCAGCGACCGCTTTGCGCGGCGGGTTCAATTGGTCAGCGCAACACTCGCCCAAGGCGCTTGCGCGCTGGCACCGAGTAGCCGCAGGTTGGCAACGATCATTTCGCAAGTCCCTCATTCTTTGCCCAGGTGTAGGTTTCGTCCATTGCCTTTGGTCGCCTGCGTTTCGTTCATTGGATTCTTTCCTTGCACTGGTTCTGTGAATTTCAATAGCCAAAAGCTCTGCTGACCCACCCGAAGCAGTTGGTCGCCCGCCAACAGACGCGACGCGTTGTCGGCGATCTGATCCGCGACGGCCGGGAGCGGCAAAACTGCGGCCGACAAAGAGGCATCATGCGCTGCCACATTAGTTTCCGAGCTTTTGCTTTACCGCTTCGGTGAACGCCACGACCTCAGCCACACGGTCGTGCTCGTCCGGTCCGCGATACCTGGGTTGCCTGCCCGAACATGCTTCACATCGACACGGTTGCGCGACCGCTTCACGGGCGTGCCGGCTCAAGAGTGATGGGCATCCTTCAGCTCGAAGGCGCGATGAAATATCCTCTCCAACTAAGATTTGCCGAACTACTACGGACCGTCGTCGCAAAGTCTTCACTGCGAATGATCGAAATCGGTGAATCTTTGGATTGATGGAGGGCCGAACGAGTCTGATCCTGCGCGTAAGTCAGCCACCGAGCGCCGTAGGCGCTATCGGCGACCATTTTGTTCATGTTGCTTACCCGTGCGACTGAGGCAGAGCTACAGTTTCGATCCAGGCGCATGCATCGCGCCATAAAATTTTGCTCGATATGTTGCGGGATGACGGGTACGTAACGTTCGATGAGACGAACGCCTTGTTCGGTCTCACGCCACACGTGCGCAAACTGAACGAAGGGGTTTCTTCACGAGACCTATCGAGCCAGGCTGCGGTTCCGGCGATGTTCAGCCTGCTGGACCAAGTGTCTTGGCCGAGCGACTTCGGAGTCTTCGAACTCGGCTCGGTTCTGATCCGAGAAAGCACCCACCCCTTCAGTCCATTCTCCGTTCATCGGTTCATGATGGGTCACAAGACGTCTCTGGTGCGCAGCGCGCTCGGAAGGGCCATCCTCTCTGCCTCACCGCCGGCATTGCGTCCCGAGATGCTCGACTTGACCGCTTCGCTTGTCGAGAAAGATGCAGGGGTGGCGAAGGATCGCCGCTTCATCGATGACATCTTGCTGCAAACGAAGAAGGCATCGGTACGCATCGTCGGTCAGAGGAACCGAAACCGGCATCAGCGCCATCGCTTTGGCTATCCCGGGCCGTGGCCTAGGTCTCGGCAGCCTAAACCTTATCTTCTTCTCGTCGTCGATGACGCCCGAGGCCGCCGCCCGAAAATATCTACCCAGCATGAAGATAGCCGTGAAGGAAATCGAGCGTCGGTGGTCCTTCTAACACGGCGCAAGGGAAACTCATCTAAGCGATTTGTCCTAGGTCGGACATGACCGCTTTGCGCCAATAGCCGACGATCAGGCGGGATCGCTCCCGCAGTTAATTGTCGCTGTCCTACCCAGACCGTTAGATCCTGGTTCTCTGCGACAAGCGCACGGGACGCCCGGGAGCGGCGAACTAGCCGCCCGCGCCGATTACGCCGGTCGCGTTGATCTCCACCTTGAGCGGCGGGCTGGCCTTTGGCGAACCAACGCGCTTTACCTCGATCAAGGTTGAGCAGGGAAAGTCGCCGGTGAAGAACTCCCGGCGCGCGCGCCACACCTCGGTGTTCTCGTCGAGATTGGTGACGTACACCGTGATAGACATGATGTCATTCATCTTCCCGCCCGCGGCCTCCAGCAGATCCTTGAACTTCTGAAAGATCGACTTGGCCTGAATGTACATGTCGTCGCCTGGGTGCTCCCCCTTGGGCCCCGAGCCGGTCATCCCCGCGATGTGGAAATGTCCGTTTGCCACTTTCATGCTGGACCAAGTCTGCGGCGGCGCCTCCGCCACCTTGGGCGATCGGATCGTTTTCATGCTCAAGCGTCCCTCCTGTGAAGCGGATTCGAAGCGAGCGAGGATGCCATGTCGTCTGGACCTTTCCGTCCAAACAGTTCGTGGCGGTTGTCCTCCTAACTCGCGACGCGCAAGCGGATCGTACCACGCGCGTCGCGATGGTAAATGGGGCCGGGTTTGGGTTCGCGCGGTGATTGAAGGCAGCATGTCGGTCGGGTCAGAATCGGACATGGGGGGAAACCAAGGCACCGTCCGTTCTGCCTCCAGGAACGGACGTATCCACGACCGGCTGCTTTGCGCCAGAAGCGGCCGTTCCCCTATTGGCGTGACATAAACAGAGGAACACCGTGATACTGGCGCAACGAGGCTAGGTCGCACCCCTTAGGATCCATCTGAGAACCCGAGCACGCACTCCACCGCGTCGGTTGACCTCGAGGTACCGCATAACGTCACCAGGATGTTGTGACGCTGCGACTGCAGCATTCAACACTTCCTCGGCGCCGGAAGATGCCTCACAGGCGTTGCGAAGAATGCCATTCAAGGCAACTACGCTTTCATCATCCAACTGCGCCAACGTCAAGACGGCCTGAAGGAGTTTCGGGCACTTCGTATTGATCGTCGCAAGCGTGGTCAGATCCCCTCGCCTCGCCATTTCGGTAATCAACGAGACGTCTGCCTTCGAAGCGAGAAGGATTTCGACCAGCTCAAACAAGCGTGCGTCCGAAACGATCCCTTGGGCCACACCCATGTTCATGGCTGTCGGCGCGGCCGCCACGCCCTCGATCATTTGCCTAAGGATGTGATGCTTTGTCGGCACCAGGGCATTCATCTGGAGCATGGTCAGATGACGGTCCACCGCCTCGATGTCGGCGTCCGAGAGTCCGTCGGCGGCCATGCGAAGACGATCCTCGGGGCGCACGGCCGCGGCGGCGCCCTGGGCGTCGAGCAGGGTATAGGTCCACAAGGCCCGCTTGTCGTCCGACCTCGCCTGTTCGATGTCAAAACCGAACGCGTTTTTCGCAGCGAGCGCCACCCGCTCCAGCTTCGTCAGCTGCCGCTCAACGAGCGCCAAGCATTGTCTCGATTTGGGACCGTGAGAGGTGCAGGTCGGTGTCCTCGGCAAGCATCGCGGCGTCTTCCAGAATGGCGTCGAGTTGGGCTGCCAGCCGACGCGCCATCACCGGGCTCGTCGTTCGAAGGCTCATAAAAAGACGCGGGCGGCCCAGGCAAATGGCAAGCGAGCGGGGGGTCCGGCGCCGCCAATAGTAGGTCGCCTCGCGGCGAAAGATGTGGACAGCCATCGGAACGCGACTTCCTGTGCAGCAGGAGTGTGTCGCAGAGCTGTACATCAGCTCCCCAGCCAGGCCGATTCAAGGGCCGCCGCGCTGGCTGGCTGGGGCGGGAGGATTCGAACCTCCGCATGGGGGAATCAAAATCCCCTGCCTTACCACTTGGCGACGCCCCAAAAACCGGTCTGGAAGGCGGCGGGACGGGGCTCGCCGTGCATTCCTCTGGCAACGCCGGTCTATAGAGGGAGTTGAGCCATTTCAACCGCCTATCCGCCGAATTTCGGCCTGGACCCGAGCCGGCCTGCTTTGCCCGGTATATAGAGTAATCCGTCACGTGAACCGGGTGAACTTCGGCCCAAATGGCGCGGCCGCGCCATTTGCAACCCATCCGGTCTCGCCACGTATGAGTTGAGAGAACCGGGGTTTCGTGGGAAGACGGCAGCCCTCCGTTCCCGTCCCAAAGCGAGACGCCGCCATGACCTACCGCGCGCCTGTTAACGACATGCTGCTGGCCCTCAATCACGGCGCGGGCCTGCAGGCCGCGGTGAAGGCCGGCCATTACGGCGATTTCGACGGCGACATCGCCGCCGCCGTGCTGGAGGAAGCCGGAAAGTTCGCTTCCGATGTGCTGGCGCCGCTCAACCGGGTCGGCGACGAGCACGGCATCAAGCTCGAGAACGACAAGGTCACCACCGCCCCCGGCTGGCCCGATGCGTATCAGCGCTGGATCGCGGCGGGCTGGAACGCGGTGTCGGGTCCGGAAGCGTTCGGCGGCCAGGGCCTGCCGCTGGCGATCAACGCCGCCTGCACCGAGATCTGGAGCGCGTCGAACATCGCCTTCGGGCTCTGCCCGCTGCTGACGCTGAGCGCGATCGAGGCGCTCGACGCCCATGGCAGCGACGAGCTGAAAAAAATCTATCTCGAAAAGATGGTGTCGGGCGAATGGACCGGCACCATGCAACTCACCGAGCCGCAGGCGGGTTCCGACGTCGGCGCGCTGCGCAGCCGCGCCGAGCGGTCGCCCGACGGCACGTACCGGATCAAGGGTACGAAAATCTTCATCACCTATGGCGATCACGACATGACCGACAACATCGTGCATTTCGTGCTGGCCCGGTTGCCCGATGCGCCCGCGGGCACCAAGGGCATTTCGCTGTTTTTGATCCCGAAATTCATGGTCAATGCCGATGGCTCGCTCGGGATGCGCAACGACATCTATCCCTCCGGCGTCGAGCACAAGCTCGGCATGCATGCCTCGCCGACCTGCACCATGACGATGGGCGATAAGGGCGGCGCGGTCGGCTACCTGATCGGCGAGGAAAACCGCGGCATGCACTGCATGTTCACGATGATGAACCAGGCCCGGCTCGGCGTCGGCCTCGAAGGCGTCGGCATTGCCGACCGCGCCTACCAGCAGGCGCTGGCGTTCGCACAGGAACGACGGCAGGGCCGCGCTGTCGGCAAGCAGGGCGAAGGGATGGACCCGATCATCGCGCATCCCGACGTCAAGCGGATGCTGATGCAGATGCGCGCGCTCACCGCCGCCGCGCGCACCATCTGCTACGCCACCGCGGTCGCACTCGACGTCGCCACGCGCGCGACCGACGCCAAGGTGCGCGGCGACGCCGCGGCGCGCGGCGCGCTGCTGACGCCGATCGCCAAGGCGTTCTCCACCGACATCGGCAACGAGGTGTCGTCGCTCGGCGTCCAGATCCATGGCGGCATGGGATTCATCGAGGAGACCGGCGCCGCCCAGCATTACCGCGATGCCCGCATCACCGCGATCTATGAAGGCACCAACGGCATCCAGTCGATCGACCTGGTGACCCGCAAGCTCGCCGCCAATGGCGGTGCTGCGGTCTGGACGCTGCTTCAGGAACTCTCCGGCATCGTCACCAAGGTCGAAGCCTCGAACGATCCCGCGTTCGGCACCACCGGCGCGAAACTGCGCGACGCGCTGGGTTCGCTGGAGCGCACCAGCAAGTGGCTGCTGGAGCGCGTCACCTCGGCGCCGAACGAGGCACTGGCGGGCGCCACGCCGTATCTGCGGCTGTTCGGCTCGACGCTCGGTGGCTGCATGCTGGCCGGCGAGGCGCTCGCCGCCCGCGATCTCGGCGAAGGCGCCGGCGATCCCGCGCGCTACGTGACGCTGGCGCGGTTCTTTGCCGAGAACATCACGGTGCAGGCCGGCTCGCTGGAACGCACGGTGATGGACAGCGCCGAAGCGGTGAACGGCGCCGACGCGGTGCTGCTGGGGTGAGGCCAACTAGCAGCGAGCAAGGTGCCGTCTTCCCCTCTCCCCTTGTGGGAGAGGGTGGATCGAATGCGCGTCGCGCATTCGAGACGGGCGAGGGGTTGCCTCAACGCGCAGTTCTGCCCGCGGATAGATACCCCTCATCCGGCGCGCTCCGCGCGCCACCTTCTCCCACAAGGGGAGAAGGGAAAAAGAACAACGCACACGGCTAAACCTTCTCGCGGCACGATTTGCCCGAGGTTTTCATTTCGTTGTCCCTCCAACGAGGGAGCAGGGAATGCCGGATGCGCGCTGCACCCGCGGTCTCGTGTGCAAAATTGTGCGAAAAAGGCGCACACGAGCATACAGGGCAGCGGAGAACATCCGACATTCCCTGCGCAATGGCTTGACGGCTTATCTCGCGCT